>NZ_RXNR01000029.1 GCF_003966145.1 Lysinibacillus telephonicus | reverse complement strand
TTTATAATCATTATCGTTACACAAAAAAATTAAACGGCTTAAGCCCTTTAGAATTCCGAGCTCAAGCCGCTTAAAATCTTTTTATTATTTATACTGTCTACTTGACGGGGAGCAGTTCATACTTCTGGACAGTCCCTTTCTTAGTTAAATCTTGTTCGGGGGTGAACATTGATAAAAGCTATTTAGTAATTAATAATAGCCTTTATTGTTGAAGAAGGCTGTACCAACGATAATTAATAAAATAAACAAAACAACAATTAACGCAAAATCGTTTTTGTTGTCTTTTCGATCAAAAGCTCCTCCTACGTTATTATCACGTTTTTTATCATAACTTCCGCCTACGTTTTCGTATGACATACTATCACCTCCTTAATTAACATAACTTATGCATTTTTTTAAAAGTGGATTGTACAAAAGTGGAAAACAAAGAAAAAAAACGCCTTAATAAAAGGCGCTAATGCTGTTCAAAATATTTCATATTTACATTGTATATACCACTACACTTATTGATGCTAGCCTCGTTTCATCCATTTATGAAGACAGCTTCCATTCGAGTCTTCCTTGACTCCCCTATATAGCTTTGCTTAAATTGCAATAGATCAAAGGATAAATATGTAAATTGGCGGATATTAAAATTTTAACCGATTCCTCCTATTAAACATATAATTGATTGATGTTAACAATCTGGAGGTTACAACTTTGGAAAGCAAAAACAATCGATTGTTAAATAATGAAATGAACTCAGCTAAACTTGCCCTGATTGCAGGTGCATTTGCTACACTTGGTGAAGGATTATCAACTATTGCTGAAGCTCTAGCAATAGAAGAAGAAGATATTGCTATTGAAAGACAAAGTACGGAACTAAAAAATGAATTAAAAAATTTGCAAAAGCAAATTGATAATTTAACAAAAGAAGTAAGGCAACTAAGAAAGACGCTTGGCAGATAATTAACTCTTCGAAACTTTAACCCCACATCGTATTCCATTTATAATTTAAACAACCATAA
This sequence comes from Lysinibacillus telephonicus, assembly GCF_003966145.1. Classification (GTDB taxonomy): domain Bacteria; phylum Bacillota; class Bacilli; order Bacillales_A; family Planococcaceae; genus Ureibacillus; species Ureibacillus telephonicus. The sequence goes on along the minus strand of NZ_RXNR01000029.1, from coordinate 48,499 downwards.
TTCTAGTAGAAGATTTTATAATACGTTCATTCAACTATTTTATTTCTATTATAAAATTTACATTTATTATATTTACATATTGTACAGTTTCTCTCGCATTATAATATACTATAACAACATATTTTTATATTAATTATCCAATTTTCGCCTTCCTATTGTCTTTTTAAAAGATTCTTAAGCTTAAAATATTAATTTAATCTCTATCTACTTTTTTTATTACACATGAATCCTCTTATTATATAAGCCTTTTCCAAATAACTAAAACTTCATACTATATAGTATCTAGTGTATATAAGAAAAGAGGGAGAAAATGAAAAGAAATAGACGTCGCAGACTAGGCTTATGTTATCCTGGGTATCGATATTGTGGACCATGGTGTACTGGTCCTGGTGAACCCATCAACCCCGTTGATTCATGTTGCAAAATGCATGATGAATGTTATTTAACTTATGGCCCATCAGCATATTGTGACCAACTATTTCAAAATTGCTTGAAACCATATATGAACCCTAATAGCAAAATGGGAAGGGATGCTGCATTCTTCTCCAAAGCCATAAAATTACGCAATTTCTTCTTTTAATTAGCCATTATATTTCTTCAAGAAGTTCCATCCTCTTGAACAAAAAATCAGCTTTCTTTTGAAAGCTGGCAAAATATAAATAGAGAGGCCATTCAGAAAGTAAATTTACTGAACAGCCTCTCTCTATGTCTAAAAGCCTCTCTCTTTTTACAGTCATGTTAACACCACAGCTCAGAAAGATAGAGTGCTTCCCTGAATGCCCTTTAGGATGCTTTTAAATTTTTCCATTATTCTATTCTTGAGAATTTAGCTAAATCATTTCTATTTCCAATCGTTACTAAAATATCATCTTTTTGCAGCAGCTCTTCTGGTGAGGGTGAAATAATAATTTCTCCATTTCTTAAAATTGCAATGACACTAACGTTAAATTTGGCACGAATATTAAGTTCCCTAAGGTTTTTTCCCTCCATTTTCGGCGGCAGAATAATTTCTTCTATATTATAATCTTTTGAGAGTTCAATATAGTTAAGCATATTTGGTGAAAGTAGCTGATTGGCTACCCGTTCTCCCATATCTCTTTCAGGATATATAATCCAGTGGATACCGATTGCTTCTAAAACCTGGCCATGCCGTTTACCAATTGCCTTTGCAATTATTTTTTTTATACCAAGATTTTTTAATAACATAGCTGTTAAAATGCTGGATTGGATATCATCGCCAATCGCGACAATTACACAATCAAAATTGTCAATTCCTAAAGAAGTGATGGCTTTCTCTTCGGTAGAATCTGCTACTACTGCATGTGTCACAAAGGGCTCAGCATTTTCAACACTTTCTTCGTCTATATCAATTCCCAATACCTCTTGACCTGCTTCATGTAATCTTCTAGCTATACTAGTTCCAAACCTTCCTAGACCAATAACAGCATATTGTTTTTTTGCCATCTCTATCTTCTCCCCGCTAAAGTACTTAACCAATCATAATTTTCCCTTTAGGATGACGGTAAGCTTCTTGTTTTCGTCTCTTCGTAATAGCAAACCCTAGTGTTAATGGACCTAACCTTCCAATAAACATCGTTATAATAATAAGGATTCGTCCAATAGGTGAAAGCTCTGGAGTTAACCCCATCGAAAGTCCTACAGTCCCAAAAGCAGAGGTTGCCTCAAACAAATACATAATAAAGGCGTGGCCTCTATCCGTAATACTAAGTAAAAATGTAACGACGACAACAATGAAAAGACCGCTCATTGCAACAGTAAATGCCTTTAATACTGTTTCAATTTCGATTCGACGTTTAAAAATAACAACATCTTCTTTTCCACTAAGTTGTGATTTTACTGTTGTGACTAAAACAGCAAATGTAGAAACTTTTATACCACCGGCTGTTGACCCAGAACCTCCACCGATAAACATAAGAAAAATTGTTAAAAATAATGTAGCATGAGTTAAATCTGCAATAGGTAATGTGTTCGCGCCTGCTGTTCTAGGTGTTACACCATGAAACAATGCGCCCAACACCTTTCCCATTGGCGATAAAGAACCTAAGGTATTAGCATTGCCATATTCAAATATGAAAACTAAAACGACAGCACTAACTGTTAGAATAATTGACATACTTAATACAACCTTTGAATGTAAAGAAAGAACGCGTGTGTGTCGATAGTCATAAAGTTCGTTGATTACAAGAAACCCGAGTCCACCTATGATAATTAAGGAGCATACTGTCAACACGACAGTTGGATCATCCACATAATCAACAAGACTACTGTAATCTCCCATTAAATCAAATCCGGCATTATTAAATACTGAAATTGAATGGAAAAAGCCGAAAAAAATGGCTTGAGCAATTGGCATTTCAAATGAAAATCGAATCGCTAAAATAATTCCGCCAATCGTCTCCGTTATGGCAGTAAAAATTAATATTCTTTTAGCTAATCGAATCATTCCTCCTGGAGAAGCGGCATTGTAGGCTTCTTTTAATAATAGCTGCTCTTTAAAACTAATTCTTTTTCCTAAAAGGGCAAACAAAAATGTAGCAAGCGTCATAAACCCTAATCCACCAATTTGAATTAGTATTAAAATGACAACTTCACCGAAAAAGGAAAAAGTATTTCCAGTATCCACAACAACAAGACCTGTAACACAAACAGCTGAAGTTGCTGTAAATAATGCATCCAAAAATGGCAATGTAGTATAATTTTCCGTTGCAATAGGCATGCTCAATAAAAAAGCTCCAACTAAAATTAAAGAAGCAAAGCCTAGTACAAGCAATTTTGCAGGATCAAGGCTATCTTTAAATTTTTTCATATTTTCTCCTTAATGCCGAAATATAATATTTAGTTTTTATTAAGTAGTATTCATCAATTTTTTAGAAATATAAAAAGACCGATTTAATTAAACGGTATTTGAATTAAATACCGTTTAATCAAGGCGGTCTAACATATGACCTCCTCCGCTTTAGCCGACGAAGTTAGCTGACGGGTAGGATGGCGAAAGAGTCTTACATCCCTTCTGTAACTACAGAATTAACCCCAAAAAAAGTGGGTCCTCCGTTCTCAAATTAATGAGATTTGGCCTGTGTTATTTATTTACTGGGATATTGTACTCCTTGATATGAAATTTGTAAACTTCAAAAATAAAAATATATTTTATTAATTTTTCACGAAAACTTCTGGATTTACTGTATAAAGCAGCTGTTCCCCACTAAGTCCGTTTAATATATTTCTCAATGTTATTTCTACCATTTTATCTCTCGTTTCAACGTTTGCGCTTCCAATATGCGGTACAGCGATTACATTATCTAATGTCAGAAGTGGATGACTTTGATTAATAGGTTCTTTTTCAAAAACATCTAGACCAGCAGCGAAAATTTTCTTTTCCTTTAAAATTTTGTACAAATCATTTTCATCTATTGTTGTACCACGGGAGGCATTGACGAAAATACTTGTTGGCTTCATTAGCGCAAACTGTTCATATTTCAACATATGGTAGGTTTCCTTTGTAGCTGGAGCTAACATTACAACGTAATCGCTATCTTTTAAAAGAGTTTCTAAATCCTTATATTGGACTTGCAATGTTTCCTCCGTATCAAGAACTCGGTTTCGGTTAAAGTAGGAAACGTCCATATTTAAACCTCGAGCCATTTTAGCTAATTCTTTGCCAATTCGACCCATACCAATTATTCCTAATTTTGCACCAGAAATTTTTTGCCCTGCAAATAAATATGGACCCCAGCTTTTCCACTCATCAGCCTTTATAAAATTCATAGATTCGACAACCCTTCGAGCACATGCAAACATTAAAGTTAGCGCAAGCTCTGCTACCGCTTCTGATAGTACATCTGGTGTATGTCCTACAGGAATGTTTCTTTTCGTCGCTGCTTTTATATCGATGTTGTCAAATCCAACTCCCATTGTACTAACAACCTTCAAGTTTTTTGCACAAGAAAAAAGCTCTTCATCAATTCGATCTGTCACGTTTGTAAAAATTGCATCGGCATCTGCGGCTTCTTTTAATAATAAATCTCGCGGCATTACACTATTTTCTTGCTCCCACATTACAACATCAAAACTTTCCGGAATTATTTCCATTACCTCTGTTTCAATTTTACGTGTTATTAAAATTTTCATGTATCATTTCTCCCATATTATAAATAATGAAAGCCCACTTACAGGAAGGTTTGATTCCCTTCTTGGCAGCAGGCTATTTCTCCTTGCAACAATTATACTCTTTTCAAAAAATTTATATCAACATTATTGTTTTTTTAATTTTTCAAATAATGCATCAATAAACTCTGTTGTTCCATAATTACCACCTAAATCTGGTGTTTTAACATTATCAACTAATAATTCTTCTATAGTATTTAGTAATAGGTTTCCAATTTCTTCATACCCAAAATGTTCTAACATTAATTTCGCAGTCCATAATTGACCGATAGGATTCGCGATATTTTTCCCATAAATATCAGGAGCAGAGCCATGAACCGGTTCAAACATAGAAGGGTATTTTCCATTTAGATTAATATTGGCGGAGGGTGCAATACCGATGCTTCCCATAATTGCTCCACCTAAATCTGATAAGATATCACCAAACAAATTACTCGCAACAATCACGTCAAACGATTCTGGCTTCGTTACAAAAAATGCACTTAAAGCATCAATGTGTATAAGCTCTGTTTCAATATCCTCATATTTAGCTTCAGTTTCTGTAAAAACTCTATTCCAAAAAGGCATACTATGATATAAACCATTCGATTTAGTTGCACTTGTCAGTTTATGATTACGGTCATTTGCTAATTGAAATGCAAAATCTATTACACCTTCTGTCGCTTTCCGTGTAAATACATTTGTTTGGATAGCTATTTCATCATTATCCTGATGTATTGTGCCACCGACTTGACTGTATTCACCTTCACTATTTTCCCGAACAACGATAAAGTCAAAATTTTTATCTCCTCTTAGAGGAGAGGTGATGCCTTTTAAACTTTTTACTGGCCGCAAATTAATAACCTGTTGAAATTCTCTTCTTAAGCCAATAACCGTTTGCCATAACGCGATATGATCAGGAACTCGTTTCGGATCACCAATCGCTCCTAAAAAAATAGCATCATGTTGACTTAGCTGCTGAAAGCCGTCATCTGGCATCATCTTGCCATGTTCTTCGTAATAATCGCAGCTATATGGATATAGTTTCTTTTCAAATTTAAATCCACCATGGATTTCGCTTAATAAATCTAAAATTCTTAAACTTTCTGGAACTACTTCTCTTCCAATGCCATCCCCTGGAATTACTGCGATATCAATTTTTCTCATACTGCTTCCCCTTTAATAAGATGTTATAAACCTCTTCCACCGTCAACGTTATATACTGCTCCTGTAATGAAGGATGCGTCATCCGAGCTTAAATACGCGACCATTTTTGCGATATCTTCTGGTTGACAAAGTCTCCCAATTGGAACAGAATCCTCATATAGCTTCCGTCCTTCTACAGGATCCATATTGCCATAGAATTTTTCAAGCATAGGTGTTTCAGCTGGACCAGGGTTTATTACATTTACACGTACTCCAGTATGAGCAACCTCTAAGGCTAAAGAACGAGATAATTGAACAAGAGCTCCTTTTGCAGCACAGTAAGCTGTTATTCCAGGTCGAGGCCGAACCGATGCGATTGATGCAATATTTACGATACTTCCCTTACTATCATTGTTTTTCAAGTAAGGTAGTGCATATTTAGCTAATAAAAATGCAGATTTCACATTAATCGCCATTTGTTTATCCCAAAATTCCTCTTCTACTTCTTCAAGTGGTGTAAAGGTCATTGGAATTCCAGCGATATTTGCTAAAATATCAATTGTTTTGAATTCCTCAACTGTACTGTTGATAATATTTTGTACAGCTTCTTTTTGTGAAATATCGCCGATTATTACTTTCGTTGGTACGTTATACTCCTGAACAATTTTTTCCGTTTCCCTTGCCCCTTGTTCATTCAAATCTACAATTACGATAGTAGCTCCATCTTTAGCAAATTCAATTGCAGTTGCACGCCCCATCCCCGAACCTGCCCCTGTAATAATTGCTACTTTCCCTTTGAATCTGGCCATTTTTTCGTCTCCCCTTGTTTTAATTTTTACTGATAGTTAATAATAATTGCTTTTTCATCTGTCATTTCACGGATTGCGTAAATTGGACCTTCTTTTCCTAATCCGCTATCTTTTATGCCCCCATATGGCTGCCAGTCAGAACGATATGTTGAAACATCATTAATGATGACGCCCCCGTACTCTAGTTCCATCGATGCCCGCATGACTAGATTTAAATCTGAAGTAAATAAACCAACTTGAAGACCAAATTTTGTATCATTTGCCTCTTTGATCACTTCATCGACATCTGAATACTCTATTAGATTAATAACTGGTCCAAATACTTCCTCACACATTACTTTCATTTTCGGTTTTAAGTTTGCTAATATAGTAGGATGCCAGAAAGCCCCTTCTCTAATGCCGCCTAATAAAATTTCAGCTCCATCATCAGCTGCTTCTTTTACCCATGCTTCAACTCTTTCTGCTTGCCGCTCAGAAATTAGCGGTCCAATATCAGTGGCAGGATCTTCTGGATCTCCAACTACCAAACCTCTCGCAGCTTCGATTAGATATTGTTTAAATTCTTCAAATATCTCTTTATGAACATATAGTCGCTGCACTGAAATACACGCCTGCCCATTAATTGTTGCTAAACCGCGCGTAGCACATAATTGAGCGATTTCCTTTAAATTTTGGGCATCTTTATGAACTATATTTGGTGCGTTGCTGCCAAGCTCTAAAGTTACCTTTCTTATCCCTACAGAATTTTTAATATGCTTTCCAACACCTACACTTCCTGTGAACGTGTACATATTGATTCGCTCATCATGAAGTAAAAATTCTCCAGCTTGATGTCCGTAACCGTTTACGACATTTATAAATCCTTTAGGAAGTCCAGCTTCCTCAAGAATTTCTACTAAACGCATTACTGTAATTGGAGCCAATTCAGCCGGCTTTAAAACAACAACGTTTCCAGCTGCAATAGCAGGAGCAATTTTATGAATAGCTAGTGTAAATGGCAAGTTGAATGGAGTTATAGCTGCTATAACTCCTACAGGCACTCTTACGGTATAGGCTATTTTCTTTTCAGAACTAGTTCTACTTGGCATTGGAATTCCTTCACCAAAAATACGTTTTGCTTCTTCAGCGGCAATTGTAAGTGTTTCAATTGCACGGTCAATCTCAACATAAGAATCCTTTAATGATTTACCAACTTCACGTGTAATCGATATGGCTAATTCATTTTTTAAATCATCAATAATTGATGCGGCTTTCATTAAAATGTCATATCGATTTTTTGCACTTAGCTTAATGCTTCGAAACGTTTCAACTGAATTAGCAACAGCTTCTTTTACAATTTCTTCAGTAGCACTGTAAACATTTGCAATATGTTCATTTGTGTACTTATTGAAGACCGGTATTACATCCCCTTCATATATCCGTTTTCCAGCGATAATATGACCTAGCTCAACAACCTCATTTTGTTGAATCATGTCCATCCTCCTTGCTTTTTAAATATTCCTTTTCCTTATCTATTATTTGCTGAACTTTTCTAGCCGAATTCCCTCCTGGAAAAGTTGACTCTAAGTACTTTTGAATCACTTGCTTAGCTAATTCAATTCCTATTACCTTGGCACCCAACGTTATAATTTGTGCATTATTACTTTTTTGTGCCCTTTCTGCAGAATACGTATCATGGCAAGTTGCGGCACGAATGCCTGGAACTTTGCTTGCAGCAATTGCCATTCCTAATCCAGTACCGCATAACAATATTCCTCTATCAATTTCCTTTGAAATGATGGCTTCCCCTACTTGAAAAGCGACTCCTGGATAATCTATTTCCTGACATGAAGCATCCCCTCCATACTCCATCACCTCATGTCCTAACGATTCCACGAAAGCTTTTATTTCTTTTTGCAATTCAAATGCATTATGATCTGACCCAATTCCAATTTTCATGAAATTCCTCCCGTCAGCTTAATTTCAGCATTTTATGAATTGTATAATCCAAATTTTCCTTTTCAAATACCTTTTTCCAATCGGGTTTTATAATCGCTTCCTTACCTAATTCAATAGCGATCATACAAGCATCAGAGAATGGATTTGTTCCTTTTAAGGCGACTGATAATGCAATTTGAATATGTCCATAAAGCATTGCCTTTGCTGCTTCTTCTGGAACACCTAATTTTTTTGTTTCCTCAAGACTTTCTTTTAATAAGGTGCCAACCATACAAGTAATCGTTTCTACTAAAGTTGGTTCTAATATCGCCATTTGCTCAACTGTAATGACATGGCATTTTTCAACCGGTGCATACATTAAGGAAATCAATTCAATAGCGCCTTCTAATTTTGATTCATCCCCTTTATGAACTGCAACGACAACTTCTTGTCTCGCTGCTACCCCACCGAAGGCATCTTCATATTCTTCTTTTGTATACTTTTCTAAAAATATTGATGGGTGGCATGGATGTGCAACAATAGATGTGCAATGATCATTAACGACTAACTGATCTGCATAAGCAGCAGCTGGATCTAATGTTATTAATACAGCACCATCCTTCATAAGAGGCGATACTTCCTTTGAAACTTTATGAATATATATATCAGGTACAGCTAAAATAACAAAATCACTAAGTGGAACAACTTCCTCCATCACTGTAATTGTTAAGTTTCTGTCAGTCATCGCTTTGATCTTTTCTTCTGATTTCTCACATAAATTCAATGAAAACTCTTTACCTATTAGATTATTAGAAATTCGAGTACCCATTTTTCCACCGGCGCCGATGATAGATACAGTACAGTTAGTTAAACTGCTCATCGTAGTTCCTCCATTGCTCTATAAGATTTTCCTTAATAAAATCTAAGCTTTCTCGAATCCATTGTTTTTCGAGGCTAACTGTTTCTTCTATCGAGTTAGAAAATGGCAGCCAAAACTCGACTATTGCATTTGTGTTCACATGGTGTTGTCTTAAAGTCCTTACTAAATGCTTTGTATCCAATAATCCTTTACCAAATGGTGTTCCGATTAAAGAAAACCCTACCCAGCCTTCTTTTCTTTCAAATTTAAAATCTTTTAAATGTAGATTTTTTATAAAAGGTGCTGCTAAAAGGAGCACTTCATTTGGGTATTCTAAATTTGCAATACAATTAGCGGGATCTAGACATATACCTAAATTTGAACTTGATACTGTCTCTGCGATATGAACCAAATCTGCTGTTTTTCTTTGCTCATAAGTTTCAAGGGCAATCGTAATTCCCTTTTCCTCATACATTGGCATCACTTCTTGTAAAAGAACGATTGCTTCCTCAATTGTTGGAACAAAATCTGCGGAATTTAACATGGTTCTTAATGTTTTACTATTTAACTTTTCACAAATATATAAGAATTTTTCGAGCCTATTTTTTTCTATCCCTTTTGTTCCAACCTCTAATTCGATATTTAGCTCCTCTGCTTTTACAGCAATTTGCTCCAGCTCATTATCTGTATAACTTTCAAGTGGTACATAATCGCAAATTTGAAATAAATGTATTCCGTAACGATTTGTTTCCTCCAACAAAGTGAAAATATTTTGGAAATTAAAATCGTTAGAAAGACTATGCCAGTAAAATGAGTATGTGCTTAATCCAATCTTCATCTTTGAACCTCGCATTTAGTTTTGTAATTGTTTAACTTGATTTAAAATTTCTTTAAATGAAGTTAAATTCCACGCTGAACGACCAATAAATAATCCATTTACATGATTTAGCCCAAGTATGGGCAATGCATTTTCAGTATTCACACTGCCACCATAGATAATGGGAATCGAATAGCCTATTGATGGATACAGTTCATTTAAAAGTTGTCGAATAAATTGATGTGTATTTTGAATATATTGAGGATCTGCACATTGACCTTTTTCACCTATTGCCCATCTCGGCTCATAAGCAATCATTACATCATTGGAGGATAACAATTCAATTTTGTGGAGGATTGTTTTAAGTTGAATAGATAAAATTTCATTTGTTATCCCAATATCTTTTTGCTCTCTATTTTCTCCGATGCAAATCAATGGCTGTATTTGATGTTTTAGTGCGGCTTTTACTTTTTTATTTATACTTGAATCATTTTCGTTGAAGTATTCACGTCGTTCTGAATGTCCTAATTCAACTAGTTGTACACCAATTTCACTTAAATGAATTGGAGAAATTTCACCTGTAAAAGGTCCTTCATCTTCCCAGTGCATATTTTGCGCACCTAGTAATATTGGCGAATCTTTTAATATTTCTTTCATTTCTGTTAATGCTGTAAATGGGGGAATAATAAAAAGTTCAATATGATAAGGAAAGTTTATAAAAAATGACTTCAAAGCTGTAGTATATTCCCTAGCTTCCTTCAAGCTTTTATGCATTTTCCAATTCGTTCCGATATAAATTTTATTCATATTGAAGCTCGCCTTTATTTTGCAATTCGTTTACAAAAGTATATATAGCTTCAAACATAATTGAAATCGTCGTTGCACCGGCATCCTGATGCCCAATGGCACGTTCGCCCAACGATTTTGCGCGGCCAAATTTAGCAATTAAATTTTTTGTATTTTCCATTCCATCTTGTGCTTTTTCGCTTGCTTTTTTTAAAGCATTTATTAAATCTTCATTTTCTTCTAAAGCTTGATGTAATGCTTTAACGGCAGGTTCTAAAGCATCGATCATTGTTTTATCTCCAAGCTCTGCTTTTCCCCTTGCTTTTACTCCTTCCAGCCCACTTTGAATAAAGGAAGCAAGTAGTTCTAAATTCAACTTATGGATGATTGGTTTATCTTTTACACTGGCAACAAATAACGTTCCAAATAAAATGCCTGATGCGCCACCCATATTGCTAATCATTGCTTTTCCTGTTTCCAAAAAAATAGAATTAACAGTTGTTAGGTTGTTGTTTTGCAATATTTCGGCTGCCTTTTTAAATCCTACTTCCATGCCGATGCCATGATCTCCATCCCCGATAGCACTATCAATACTTGTTAATAAGGGTTTAGATTCTATTACTTTTTGACCCATATAGAGGAATAGTTCTTTTACTTGATCAATCGTTAAATACGTTTTTAAGCTATCCCCATTAGATACCATCATCGTTATCTTCCCTTCTTGAAATAATAAGGAGAGTAGGCTGGTTTGTCGTAGTATTTTTTTAATTCTTCATCCAATTTCATAACTGTAATAGAAACGCCAGCCATTTCTAACGTTGTACAATAGCTATTTACATCTGCATCATATATGATAATGCCTTTATCTTCTAATATATTTGTAAGTTTGCGGCTCACAATAAACAGTTCCATTAAAGTAGTAGAGCCTAGGCCATTCACAAGAATGCAAACCTCATCACCTTTTTCTAGTTCAATATCCTTTAAAATATAATCCACCATAATTTGAGTTAATTCATCTGCACTTAATAGCTTTGTCTTTTGTATACCGGGTTCTCCATGAATACCCATACCAAATTCAATTTCATCCTCTGCAAGCTCAAATGTATACTTGCCTGTGCTTGGGATAGAACTTGGTGACAGAGCAACGCCAATAGAACGGATATTATCAACTGCTTTTTGAGTTATAGCTGCAACTTGTTCCAATGATAGGTTATCATTTGCAGCTGCACCTGCAATCTTGATTGCAAAAATATCTCCAGCAATCCCTCGGCGATCTTTAGCATTTTCTTTAGCAGCAGATGCAACATCATCATTTACTAGAACTGTTTTGGTCTTAATGTTCTCAAAATCCAGCATTTCAGCTGCCATATCAAAATTCAATACATCTCCTGAGTAATTGCCGTATACATATAAAACCCCATGACCACTATCTAATTCTTTTGTTACTTCTATAATTGTATCTGGTGTAGGGGCCGAAAAAACATTTCCAATTGCAGCACCATCCGCTAAACCTTCTCCAACCATCCCTATGAATAATGGTTCATGGCCGCTTCCTCCGCCTGTTATAATTGCTACACGATCCGGTTTATTTTTCACTATAACTCCATTTGAATTTAAAACCTTCTTGTAACCGTTTCCAAAAGTTGCAATAAATCCTTCTACCATTTCATTCACAACATTTTCAGGATTATTCATAACCTTTTTCACAAACATCCCCCTATTCCCTTTATTATTTGTAAAATATTACAAATTACTTTCATTTTGTTTTATTTCTTAAAAATTAAAAGTAAATGAAAAACTTATGAGTAAAGTATATTGTTAACATATACAAACTTATGCTTAATGATTACTAATCTAGTTATCAGGATAGAGGATTGTTAGTTTTTTATTATATAAATTGAGTTCTTGAGTTTGATTTCTTTCCAGCTCTTTATTCGTAATAATGACATCTATATCTTGTACAGAAGCAAATGTGGCAATAGAATTTTTATTCATTTTTGAATGATCTAGTAATGCAATCACTTTTGATGCATGCTTAATCATTTGTTTTTTTAGCTCAACTTCATATACACTAAAATCTTGAAGTCCATTCGCTGTTGTAAAACCGTTTGCAGATACAAAGAAACTATCAATATTAATTTTTTCTAAAATACCGACCCCCAAATTCCCTTCTAAAGCCATCGAAGATTTTTGTATAATTCCCCCTATTAAAATTACAGTTAAATCTGGATTATTATTTAATTCCATCGCTGTATTTATACCATTAGTAACAATTGTTAATCTTTTTTTCATATTAGCTAATAATCTTGCTAACTCTAATGCCGTTGAACTAGCATCTAACATAATACATTGATTGTCTGTAACTAGTTCCAAAGCCTTTTTGGCAATTTTATACTTTTCATCTTTGTTTTTTAATTGTCTAATGGAGAAATGATATTCCTTTTCAACCTCTTCCTCAAGAATCGCTCCTCCATGAGTTCTTTTTAAAAGGTTCATTTTTTCTAATGTAGTTAAATCATTTCTTAATGTAGCATCCGACACTTCGATTGCATTTGCTAATTCTTGTATTGTCACTCTTTTCTTCTCGAACAATATTTCTAAAATTTGCTTTCTACGTTCTTCTGCAAACATTTTACTCATCGGCTATCCCTCACTGAACAATTATAAATAAAATTACATATAATTCTTTCTACTCAAACATATACATTGAGAAAATTAAATTTTTCGATTATTTAAATAATATCGCTAGAAAACGAAAATATGAATTATTTTACTTTTTATTTCCTTTTATTTAAAAGAAAAATTCACTAACAAACGAAAAACAAGTTATTAGAAATCATTAGCGGACATAAAAATTAGAATATTCAGAAATCAAATGCATTTTCTTTCCTTTTATATTTGGCTTAAAGGAAATGTTTAGGGGGGCGGAGGAGGAAATTTAACAAAAAATGTAAGCGTTATCTTTAAATCATATTTTATTTTTACAAGGAGGAAATAAAATGAAAAAACGATTATTACTGCTTACAACTATTTTGTCACTAATTTTATTGGGCGCCTGTGGTGGTGGAGAAAAACAAGGTGAATCTTCTGGGGAATCAAATGACGAAGCTAAAAGAATTTCAATTGCAACAACACAAACAGAAGATTCTCACTATGGTGCATATTTAAATACCTTTAAAGAAGAAGTTGAAAAAAATTCCAATGGTGCTATTGAAGTATCGCTTCACTATAATAGCGAATTGGGAAATGAGCGCGATAATGTTGAATCTGTTCAAATGGGGACTTTAGATGGTGCATTTATTTCATCAGGTGTAATAAGCAACTTTGTAGATGAATTCAATGTACTGGACTTTCCATTCCTATTTGAAAACACTGAGCACGCACGTTCAGTATTAAATAGTGATATTGGTGAAGAATTTAATGCAAGTTTACTAGAAGTCGGCATTAAGAATTTAGGATTTGGTGAAAACGGTTTCCGTAATATTACTAACAACGAACGACCAATTGTAACTCCAAAAGATTTAGAGGGTATTAAAATCCGTACAATGGAAGTACCAATTCATCAGGAGGTATTTGCTGAGTTCGGTGCTAGTCCGACACCAATGGCTTGGAGTGAAGTATTCACCTCTTTACAACAGGGAGTGATAGATGCTCAAGAAAACCCAATTGCAATCATCTATTCTTCCAAATTAAACGAAGTTCAAAAATATGTATCAATGTCTGGTCATGTTTATTCACCAGCTGTATTTATTTTTAACAATGAGTTATTTGAATCTTTCTCCGGTGATTTACAGCAGGTCCTTCTAGATGCTGCCAAAGTAGCACAACAAGCAAATTATGATTTTATTGATCAAAATACCGAGGCTCAACTTGAAGAATTAAAACAATTAGGCATGGAGATTAATGAAATCGATTTAAAAGCTTTCCAAGATGCTGCTCAGCCTGTTATTGATAAATATAAAGGCGAATATTCAGAGCTATATGACAAAATTAAAGCTGCTGCAAACTAATAAATAGAAGAGTTGTTTTAGGAGGAACGCTATGAATACAATATTGAAATGTATTGATGGCATTAATAAGTTTGTAAAAATTTTACTTGCAATTTCTCTTATTAGTATGACCATCATTATGATTTTACAAGTATTTTCTCGATTTATTTTAAATTTGCCATTGAATTGGTCAGAAGAAGCAACTCGTTATTTAGGTATATATGCAGTATTTTTCGGAGCAGCATTGGCAGTAAGATATAATGAATTAATTTCAGTTGAAGCTGTTCCTGACCTGCTTCCTGAGAAAGGAAGAAAGTATTTAAAAATTATTGTTTTGCTAATTTGCATTGTGTTTTTTGCGATAGTACTCGTACAAGGATTTTCGCTCGTTTCAAATGTAAGTATGCAAAAATCCCCTGCATTACAAATTTCAATGTCTATTCCGTATTTTTCAATACCACTCGGTGCTCTATTACTAATTATTAATGCAATTGCAGCGATCATTGTTTTGGTAAAAGGAGGGGATAAAAAATGACAGCAGCATTAATGGGGTCATTAATGGGATTTTTCATTATCGGTGTTCCCATTGCAATCGCTTTAGGATTCGCATCAGTCGTGGCATTATTATATAGCGGCGACGTTTCTTTATTATTAGTTGCACAGCGCATGTTCACCGCCATTGACTCATTCTCATTGATGGCTATCCCCTTCTTTATTTTGGCCGGTAAGTTAATGGAAAATGGCGGTATTTCTAAACGGTTAGTTAATTTTGCTAACACATTAACAGGACATCATACAGGAGGTTTAGCAATTGTAGCAATTGTTACATCTATGTTCTTTGCGGCAATTTCAGGTTCTAGTGCTGCAACAGTAGCAGCTGTCGGTTCAATTCTAATCCCATCCATGATAAATAAGGGATATCACCGTAATTTTGCTGGAGCAGTGTCATCTGTATCAGGGGAACTAGGAATTATTATTCCCCCTTCTGTTCCACTAATTTTATATGGTGTAACGACGAATACATCTATTGGCGATTTATTCATGGCAGGAATTACACCAGGTATTGTTATCGTTATTTCATTAATTATTTTAGTTTATGTCATTGCAAAAAAACGTGGATATGAAAAAGAAAAGAAAGCAACCTTAGCAGAAACGTGGAAAGCATTTAAAGATGCCATTTTAGCTCTATTAATGCCTATTATTATACTAGGCGGCATTTACGGAGGGATATTTACTCCAACTGAAGCAGCAGTAGTTGCAGTACTTTACGCATTCATTATTGGAGCATTTGTCTATCGTGAAATTAAATTGAATAATCTATTTGAAATATTTGTAAGCTCAGGCATTACTTCTGCAATTGTATTGTTTATAATAGCAAATGCGGGTATTTTCGGTTTAGTTCTAAGTAGAGAAAATATACCTGCAATGGTTGCGAACTTCTTTGCGAACATTACGGATAATCCAATTATTTTCTTACTATTAATAAATCTATTATTAATTTTAGTAGGAATGTTTATGGAAACAAGCGCATCTGTTATAATTCTTGCACCATTATTAACTCCCGTAGCGATTTCTATGGGGATTGATCCTGTACACTTCGGAATTATCATGATTGTGAATCTAGCATTAGGTATGTGTACTCCACCACTTGGAGTTAATTTATTTATAAGCTGTCAAATAGCAAATGTAAAATTAACAAGCATAACCAGAGCTTTAATTCCATTTTATTTTGTCTTGATAGGGGTATTATTACTATTAAGTTATGTGCCTATTATTAGCATGTGGCTTCCAAATCTACTTAAATAGATATTAAAAGGGCTGTACCAGAAGTAGGTAATACAAACTTCTGGTACAGTTTCTTTATATGAAAATACTTTAACTTCCCTTTCGGTATAGATAAATTGCGACTTTCGGCTTTGCCTTTCGAAGAAGAAAGAGGCTGTTACATACTGGTTTCGAATAGAAAAGTGAAATTGAATGCGCTAAGGTATGGAGAACTACTTCCATCTATAGAAGCTTCGGTAAAATTGACCAACTTAACTTAAATAGGGGTGTGTTTATTCAAAAATTTAAATAAATTTCGTATTATAGGTTATAGAAATTGATTCATGATTTCTAAGTATGGAGATTATTAAGATGAAAATTAGATAAGGAGTTTGCATTTGAAAAGGAAAAGAAAGTTCCCCATTTTATTTATAACAATAACATTGATCATAATAACTGCTCTTTTATTTCCTACTTGGACACCTAAAATTGAAGGAGTAAACAGCGTTGCCGAATTAAAATCAATTGAAATAAATGGTACTAAACTTGAAGTGATGATTAGAGGTGCCGATAAAAGTAATCCGATTGCTATCTTTGTGCATGGTGGACCAGGCAGTTCAGAGATACCTTATGTCAGGAAGTATCAAGATCTTCTTGAGGAACATTTTACAATTGTTCATTATGACCAGAGAGGAAGTGGGAAGTCATTTCACTTCTTTGAAGATTACTCGAATATAACCTCAGAACAACATGTGGATGATTTATTGGCACTGACTGAATATGTTAAAGAAGAGTTTTCTCAAGAAAAGGTCATATTAATTAGTCATTCTTATGGAACATATATAGGACTGCAAGCAGCTAGTAAATATCCTGAAAACTATGCAGCTTATATTGGTATTGGTCAAGTTTCAAATACTACAGAAAGTGAAATGGATAGCCTAGAATATATAATACACCAGGCACAACAAGCAGGAAATCAAAAGGATGTAGAGCAAATAGAATCACTTAGAGATTCTATTGAAAACGGTGAGGCGCATACACCCAGAAATATGGTCCGTAAATACGGAGGGGCAGCAAGGTTAATTGATGAAAATATGGACTATCTTCTAGGGTTTCTAACTAGTCCAGAATATAACTTACTTGATGTTATTCGTTATTTTAAGGGAATTTCAGCTACACAAGAAATATTATTAGATGAAGAAAAAGACAAAGATATTACAACAATTGTAAATAAAATAGATATTCCTTTATATTTCGTCATGGGAAAATATGATTATATGACATCTACAAATGCAGCAAAAAAGTATTATGATAACTTGGATGCTCCAATTAAGGATTTTATTATCTTTGAGTATTCTGCACATTATCCTCAATTCGAAGAAGAAAGACTTTTTGCTGATTGGTTGATAAAAACTTCTAAAAGTTTGGAGTTGTAGTTTAATATCCTTCTTTTATTAATTTTTTATGGTACACATCGTGTAATAATTTAAAAGTGGATTTTTGAAATCAATTTTGTTCATGTAAAAAAACGTCATTTCTCTTGTCAGAAAAATGGCGTTTAATTAGTTTTTTCCCCTGCTTTCTTTTTCTATTCAAATAGCTTTTCATCTTCTTCAAACTTATTTCCATATTCAGCAGCAAGCTTAATACATTCCTCCATTGAAACACTTGAAGCAATGTTTTTCCATGCAATATCAAAAGCCGTACCGTGATCAACAGAAGTTCTTAAAAATGGCAATCCATTTGTTATGGATACTGTTTTATGGAAATCCGTCATTTTTGCGGCAATATGCCCTTGATCATGATATAACGATAAAACCGCATCATACTTTCCTTGCAAAGCTTGATAAAATACAGAATCTGCTGGTACAGGACCATAAGCATCATAGCCCTTGCTTTGGGCTAATTGAATGCCTGGGGAAATCTCATCTATTTCTTCATTTCCAAATAATCCACCTTCTCCACTATGTGGATTTAAACCGGCAACTGCAATTTTCGGTGATGAAACCCCCAATCTTTGCAAAGCCTTAGTACAGCGAATAATATAATCATATATCCGTTTTTTTGTCATTAGATTAATGGCATCTTTTAATGATAGGTGCCGAGTTAAGAAAAAAATTCGTAAATTATTAACTTGGAACATCGTTAATGGATCATTTGAACGAGTTAATCCTTCCAACATCTCGGTATGTCCAATATATTCTACTCCGGCTGCCTTTAAAGATTCCTTATTTATCGGTGTGGTAGCAATAGATTTTACTTTTTTATTCAATGCAAGTTCAACCGCTTGTTTTACATATTCATAGGCAGCCCTGCCACATTGTGCTTGCACCTTTCCTTGCTGAAGTGTTTTAATGTCGATATTATCCAAATTGATTACATCAATTGTTCCAAAAGAATATTTTCCTTCCTGTGGAGAGATGATTTCATTTATTTTTAATGGAGTATTTGTTACTTCAATTGCTTTAGCTAAAACTGAAGCACTTCCTATTACTACTGGTTGGCAAATTTCATAGACTGTTTTGTTTGCTAAAGATTTTACTGTAATTTCTGGTCCTATCCCTGCTGCATCACCCATCGTAATGGCAACTATATTGTTATGATTCATTTGCGATAATCCCCTTTGTATTTATTGATTGCAAATACCTTAAACATTGATGCAATGTCGTTTTATTGCCAATCAGCCCCCCCTTTGTTATGATTGGCAACCGATCTAGTTTGCCATTTACTAATTCTCCATAGGCTATTAAACTTTCGACCTCTTCTATTAATTTAATAGCATCTGCACTAACAAAGTTACATAATGATGCAGTTACATCCCCGCCACAACATATGACCCCACCAACTGAAGATGGGTCTAGTAAAATTAATTGTGTTGTCACATTTGCAATCGCAGTTGTTAATTTTTTTGCTATTAATTCTTGTGATACATTTTGTTCCTGTGCAATTTCTCTTAAGTCAACGTTAGCTTCTGATGGATGTGTAGTCGATATGATAAAAATATTTTTTCTTGCAAATTGTTTAATAGCTTTATTAATTGCATTTTCTATAATGCTTTGTGCTTTACTTGGATTAAGTAATTTTATTGGATCTAAATAGATATATTCGCAATTCTGTTCCTTCTCTAATACATAGGCAAGCTGTTTTTTTGTTAAATCTGAAACACTACCAATTGAAAAAATATAATTTATTTTTGGATTATGGTTAAAATATTTTGCTCGTATAAATTCAAAAGTTAGTGGACCAGGATCTACTGGAAAACAATTGTAATTCATAGTTGCCATACCTCTTGCAACTATTTGAATATCTTCATTCGTAATCGCATCTACTATGATTATTTTGCAACCATTCTCAATCTTCTCTTGAAATATTTTTTTTACGTTCTCTTCTCCTAGTCGAATTTCGTGTAATCCAATATGTGCAACTAAATTTTTAGATTGACTTTGAACAATATTTGGAACATATGATTGATTTACAGGGTTCATCGGGTCTCTATTAAGACTTGTATTTTCAAGTAATTCATCATGCAGCAATAAATAACCACCGATTACTTTCCTGCCGGAGTCTGGAAATGCTGGAGATATTACGGCAATGCCATTCTTTCCTGCTGCATCTAACAGCAAGTCTGTAATGAATCCTATTCTGCCTCTCATAGTACTATCAATCCGATTTGCAATAAGTTCTGTTCCCCAATACTGCAGCTCGGTTATTGCTTCCCTTACTCTTTTTTCTACAATATCCTCATGCATATAACGACAATCCAAGTCCATACCAATTACATCAAAGTGAAGCGTTTGAGGGATAGTTGCTCCATTCATGACAGTTGCTGTTTGTAAACCTAATTTCTTTAACAGAACAGCTGTTGCATTTGAACCTGTTAAATCATCTGCAATGTACCCGACCTTCATAACCAACACCTACTTCA
Organism: Lysinibacillus telephonicus; assembly: GCF_003966145.1. Taxonomy (GTDB): domain Bacteria; phylum Bacillota; class Bacilli; order Bacillales_A; family Planococcaceae; genus Ureibacillus; species Ureibacillus telephonicus. Next base: position 28,323 of record NZ_RXNR01000029.1, on the reverse strand, counting down.
TTTTTTTAAAACCTTTATATGTTTGTAAAAGTAAGTATTAAAATTTTTTGACTATTAGTTTAAAATTAATTTTCTATTAGTATGGTGATGTGAGCTACTCCATTGATTAGTGAATTTGTAATTATTTATGTACAATTTGAGCAATTAATACATTGAATTACATACTTAAATAAAAATATATTTTTATATTTTTAGTTGCTGCTTAAGGAAATAATATTGAACAGAATCTGGATGGTAAAGTTGGAAATGAAGAGGTATAAATTCGCTGAATTAACTAATGTTTTCGAAATAACATGCTTGTTTATCAAGGAATGACTATGAAATTGAAGAGGGTTGCCTAGCGAGAATCTAACTCTAACTTTTAAATGTATTACTTATTGAACATCAGCGTCTTGCATCCTATTCCAACAAAAAATTAAAAATCACATTGGACTTTCAGGAACAGGATGCAGCGCTGCTATGGATAATACTATAGAGATGTTAATTGCTGTAAATCTTCTTTTAAATAGATAACTAATTCTTGTCTATACACATCATTTTCTAAATAATGGTCTAATGTGTGGAAATCATACTTGAAACTTCCAAAGGGAAATGTGACATTTTCTCCCTTTACTGCAGCAAGGAGTCCTGCTACATCATTTGAAACCATCTCTAATACTTCTTCACCTGTTGCTGTTAATACAAATATTACATTCATTTGAACTCCTCCTAAACTATGCTCCAACAAACAAAGCAGCCTGGCTTATGGCAATATAAAACTCAACGTTTTGTATTGGGCTATTTTCATCTATTTGTAATGTCATATAAAATTGATCATTTAAAAATTCAGCTTTCCATCGAGCTGCTAAAGTTTCTTCAAATAGAAACTCAGACCAATCTTCCATTTGTTTATTGACTTGAATTTTAATAACCCCATCGGTAATTGTTAGTTCAGGAATGGCCATTTTCCAATTTTCGTAAGTAATAATATATTTTTTACCGATTTTATGATCGAATCCCTCGTACCACAACTTGCCCCTTCTAATGACTTTTTTTATAGTGAAAGACTTTTCACCAGATTTATTGGAGACTTCATATTTTAAAAAATATCGATAGTCGAAAAATTGATCTAATGCCTTTTTTAGACGATTATCATATATTCTTTTTGAAATCGCTGCAATTTGCCCGTTGTCATCAAAAATGGGAACCTCTATTACTGATTCAATTTCCCTCGGATGTGTATATGTATAAATTTTCATATATTCTCCCAAATGTTGCGAATGCAAATATCTTTTAGATAATCATACTACAAATTCCTTCTAATCATTAAATAAAAAGGCGACGTCCTTAAAAAATAGACGTCACCTTTCTAATTACCTAGTTAATTCATAATATTCGTTCTTTACTCATAATCAAATTTACTCCAAGGAGTTCCCAACTTTGGCAGAACCCATCGATCAAGCCCGTACCAACCCGCTACTTTCCATGCTAGAACTAACCAAGTTGCAAGTATAAATAGTAATGGGTTGGTGCTAAGTGTTCCTGCAAATAAAAAACTAACATTCATAAAAGACCCGAAAAAAGCTGCAATTCCAGTTAGCAACCCTAAAATTAAACCAAGCCCTACAAGCAATTCCCCATAGGCAACTATAAAAGCAAATATCTTTCCATTTGGCAGTACTACATTTTCTAGAAACATAGCATACCACCCAGCTACATCATTAGACTGTGCAGATTTTTCAAGAGCACCTTTTACGAATCCTGTTACTGCCGCTCCGCCATTTTCCCCAATCCATGCATCATTATGTATTTTTCCCCAACCTGCTTTAAGCCATATGAATCCTACATATAGTCTAATTATTAGCCATAAACCAGCTGATCGAGAATCATTCAGCAAAAACCGGGAAAATGGATTTTCTTTCATATAAATATAATTATTCTTTTCCATAAGATCACTCCCTACAAATATTATAAATTTCGACTATTAACAAATTCTATATTATTTGTGAGTAATGGAATGAATTTCTAAAAGTTTTCACTAATTCGAAATAAAATCGTCAAATAAAAAGGTCCTACAGATTTAATCTGTAGAACCTAAAAATCGTTTAGCTCTTATACTGTTATGGGAGCAAAAAATTCATCGTATAACGCACGTAAAATTTGGTTTTCAGCAGGTTGCAATACACCAAATACTAAGCTTACTTCAGAAGAACCTTGATTAATCATTTCGATATTTGCACCTGTTCTAGAAATTGCTGAAGCCGCACGTGCAGCTAGACCCGTATTATTACGCATCCCTTCACCAACAATTACAATTAACGATAAACCGTGACGGAAGTATACATCATCTGCATGTAATTCTTCTTTTACACGATTTACGATCCGTTCTTCAACTTCATTTGTTAATTGGTTTGAACGGATAACAACTGAAATATCGTCTAATCCTGAAGGAGTATGCTCGTAAGAAATATGCTCTTCTTCTATAATTTGAAGCAGTTTACGACCAAATCCAATTTCACGATTCATTAAATATTTTGATACATATAATATTGAAAATCCACTATCTGCTGAAATGCCTGTTACAGGACGGCCTGTTAAAGGGCGAGTTGGAACAATTTTTGTTCCTGGTGCAGTGGGATTGTTTGTATTCTTAACTGTGACAGGAATACCTAATTTGTATACAGGCATTAATGCCTCATCATGGAAAACTGAAAATCCTGAATAAGAAAGTTCACGCATTTCGCGATACGTAATTTCTGAAATACCTACTGGGTTATTTACGACTTTTGGATTTGCAGAAAATACAAAATCAACATCGGTAAAGTTTTCATAAAGATCTGCTTTCACAGCCGCTGCTAATATAGAGCCAGTAATATCTGAACCACCACGGTCAAATGTACGTAAAGTTCCGTTTTTTGTATATCCGAAAAATCCTGGGAAGACAACAATTTCATTGTCTTTTCCTAAATCCTTTAGGTTTTCATATGCTTCTGGCAATGCTAATGTACGCTCAGGAAAATCATTTAAAATTAGCTTTTCTTTTGGAGATACATATTTTGCACGTAAACCGATGGAGTTGAAATATTCAGCAATTAGTTTTGCATTATTATCTTCTCCACTCGCTTTAATATTATCTATAAATAAAGTTTTATTTGATTTATCGGAAGCAACACGCTCTTGTAAATCGTTTTTAATAACATCACAAATTGCATCGTCTAATCCAAGTTCATGTGTAATTTCCTTAAATCGATTTACTACAATTTGTAATTTTCCTGCTGCATCACCGTTATTTAATGCCGCATCAGCTAATTCAATAAGTAAATCCGTTACTTTAATATCATCGCCGAAACGTTTACCAGGAGCTGATACTGCAATAATCTTTCTCTTAGGATTTGATTTTACAATATTCGCCACTTTTTTAATTTGTTCTGCGTTAGCAACGGATGTACCACCAAATTTACATACTATCATTTCATCAGATCCTTACTATTCAAAATTGTATTTTCCGAAAAAACATTTGATTGTTCACAGTGTACAAATTTTATCTACTTACGTCAAGTCTATTTATAGAAAACACAATAATTTTACCAAAAAGACTTATCAAGTAACATATAAATTTACTGTTAATATCCACCACTTAATTAACAACTCCGCATAAGTTTATACAGGTCAGTTTATTATATGTAACTCCTGATTGTTAGGTAGCATGTTTTCTTATTTTTGCGGAATATTAATAATCAAATAAAACCGTGTACATCTACTTAAAAGATGCACACGATTTCTATAGATATGCATAAATATTAAAAATATTACTTTGCAATTTTATCGTCAATTTATTATATAACAAGTTTTCTTTTTAGCAATATAGAATTAAAAGTAATTAACAACTTCATTTTAAATTGATTACTTCTATATAACAAACTTCATTTAAATTAATCTTTTTTTCCTCACTCTTATTTTTTATTGTAATTGTTCCTTCTTCTACACAAGTTAGTGTTCCACTATAGAATTTTTCAAATGTTTTAACTTTCACATCTTTGCCAAGAAATTGTTTTAGCTTTAAAAATAATGAGAGACCGAAAAATAGATTAATGAGGTTTGGATTTTTTGAAACATACTCCCCAAAATTAAATGCTAATTCCCTTCTTGTATAAAAATCTACATCCAGTAAATCATCCTCTGGATATTCTTCTTCATAATTATCTGCCCTAGCTATTGATAACAGTTGATCATATAAAATAAATATTGCTGATCCAACTGAATTTATTTGTATAAAATCCCGTCCAGCTGTTGCTATTCTTCCTATTTTATAGATACTTTTTTTATGATTGTTTATCAATTCTTGGCTATCTGCAAGAGGAAAAGGAAGTATATTTGCTTTTACAACCATTCCTTTCATATTTAAAAAATGTAGTTGTAATTGCCTTTTATTTCCCTCGTCTCTTTCTGAACCTAAAGAACGTAATAAATCATTCGCTAACTCAATACATTCCTGTAATTCATCCAGTTCTTCCTGAGGCAGTCCGCTCGTAGGAGATGCAAAGCGACGGGTTCTTTTTTGCTTTTTGCATAAAAATGGTGAGCCAAACAAGCCACCGTTTAATTTACCACAACTGCATGAAATACTATGGCAATTTTCACAATGTATCATGATTGAACACCCTCATCTCTATTTTGATGTTTTGGTGTAGAAGTAGCCCGGTTCTGTTTTATTATTTTCCTTTTATAAGAACGGCGAGAAGTAATCTTTACTCTGCCCTTCTTTTGAAACTTCTTTGAATTTAGATTCTTCCTATCTAATTGATAATTTAGAGTATTATTTTGCTTCCATTTATTCATTTTCAAAGGAGCTAATAAATTTTTTCTATTTCTAAGAACCCGCATGATTCCCCACAATCCTAATTCTATATCCCATCGAATATTTCCTGAGCGGTACATGTAGTCGCCTGGCTTACTAAATAACCCGCCGGCTCCGTATAATAAATGGAAATTATCATTCGAACCAACAGTATTTTGGCCCTCAACAGAAATCAAAGATGAATTAATATCATCTTTACTTCTATGGAATATATGTCCGTGAACAGCAAATGAATGTGCTCTAGGTTTATCTGCTGGGAATGTAAATCGAATTACTACTGGATCACCCGGATAAGCTAAAAATAATGGTGTGCTTGGATCTCCAAATACTCTTGAACTGAACACTTTATAGACTTCGTTAAACTTTTTTATACGATTGCTAAACCGCTCATTTCGGTAATTAAACCCTCTTGAACCTTGATCCTCAAAGTCTGGGAATTCTTCATCTATTACAAAGAGAGGTTGTGGATCTATAATCAATTTGCCATTTTTATCAACTAGCCTTACACCATCATGCATCAAAAGTGAAAACTCTCTAAATTCAGGTAATAATGGTGTTGAGATAATTACTTGGCTCCCAGTTTCAACTTCTTTTCTCGTTTTATGATTTAAATATTGTGAGCCTCGTGGTTCTGTAATTAACATGCCAAATGCACCATGGTGTCGATGGTTCCGGATATCTGCCATATCCCAAAGATTTACACTTCCAATCGGCTGATCAATATACCAGCTGTATGTTATGCATTCGCCAGGGCCGATTGTTTGGTCGCAATTAAACCCTACTGTTGCACCATCAGAATGTCGTACATCATATACTAATAGCTGTGCATGCATAGAAATTCGATTTGATGGAGGGAAGAATGCTTCAACTGGCACTTCTGGATATCCATGTCTACCATTATGATGATCAATATCTTTCAAGCAATTCATTAACTTAATTTCTACGAATTCTCCAACATTGGCTCTTATAATAAGGGGTTCAGGATTTAATTTACCTGAAAGTATTGCATCAACGTCTTTTTCTAAAGCAAACACAATGCCGAATGGGTCATGATCTCCATAATCGTTATATTCGATTTTTGTATTAAGTGCTACTACGTCGTATTTTCGAACTTTTGCATTTTTAGGGTATTCAAATTCAGATTGAGAAACAAGTGGTGGTACTTTTCCTGTTTTTTTAGGCAATGGCTTCTCTCTTAATGGAAGTTGCTCTCGATCTGGCAGTGGTTTTAAATGTGGTACTCTTTTTCCAAATGAACGGAATATCCCCCAATTTCCCAGCCAAATATCGTCTACTGAACCAAAATGATAGAGCATATCAAAATCTCCTTCACCTTCCATGTTGAATTCTAGAGTGAAGGTTTCAGCTATTACTATATGCTGTTGTTGATCAAGCTCTGAGTCCAAGTCTCCTCTTTCACGATGCCAACGCTGACGGTGAAGATTAAAACTATGGGATTCTTCTTGTGCCCCTTGTATTAATCGAACACGCACAGGATCTCCATTATATGTTTCTAACAACGGTGTTACTGGATCGCCATGCACCCATGAACTAAATACATAAGCTGGATCACAATGCGGTTCTTTTAAGCGAAACTGAATTGGTTCATTACGGTAATTAACAGCCATTACACCTGGGTCATCCGGGGAACTTGGAAATGGTGGTGGATTTAGTGGTTTGTCGTCTTTATCAAATAGCAGTGCAAAATCATGAACAAACAAATTAATTTCGCGGAAGTCTGGAATAAGTGGATTTATTATCATTGCTTGTGTACCAGAGTTCATTTCTTCTCCAGTATAAGGGTTTAAATAATAGGATCCTCTTGGTTCAATATTAATACTTGAAAAGACTCCGTGTAGTTGATGTTCATTGGCGAATAGGTGGTCATGCCAAAATGTTGACTTCAGTTCTACATCAGCAAACCATTGATATTCTATTGTTTCTCCAGAAAGCACAGAGGAGTCATAGTTCCATCCAACATTCGCGCCATCTGAAACTAAAACATCAAACTTAACAAAGTGTACGTGCATTCCTGCCTCGTACGTTCGAGTTACTAATTGAAAAGCATTGCCTCCGATTGTCTCTGGTAGTTTATTCGTAAATTTAAATCGAATTGCCTCACCGGCATTGGCACGAATGACAAGCGGCTCCGGCTTCTTCTTTCCAGACCGAACTGCTTCCTCATCCTCTGCTAGTACGTATAAACGTCCTTCAGGATCATACCATCCTTCATTATTGTAAACAATTGGCATTTGAATTAATACGACATGGAACTCTCTTATTGGCGTTTCATCCGTAGTAGGATTTACAAAAACAGCTCCTGGAACAGCATTTGGGGCGAATTGATTTTTTTCAATTTCTGTAGGCTTTCTTCCACCAATAATTCCTAGAGGTGGGCGGGGTGCTTTAAATCCTGGTATACCTGGTATAAAGTTAGGGAACCCTGGCTTTTCTAAAGTTGGTTTAGGTGGAAGAGGCCTATCTGGCAATGGCTGCAACGCCTTAATTTGAACCCCATTCGGGTAGCACATGCTACCATCTTGCAAAGTATTAAATGTCCTTTGCATTCCCCACATTCCTTCGCCAAAGTGAGGATAAAGGTGACAGTGAATAATCGCATCACCAAAAGCCCCCTGCAGACTGCCTGCACCATAGGCTGGAGATACAGTATATTGATTTTGAGGCGAAATTGCCTGGACGTCCACAATCTCTGAATCAGAGTCATTCATTTCAAATAGCCATTGATGTAAATGGTAATGGAAAGAATGGGTTTCTTTAGTTCCGCCATGGACTAAGCGAATTTTAATCGGATCTCCAACGTATGCACGTAATATTGGCGTATCAGGATCCCCAAAAACCCATGAATCATGGTGTACTTCTTCCCCTTCACAGTCCGGGCATACAACGCCTTCTTGTATCAACCTTAGTCGGTTGCGCATCGGCTCTGAACGATAGTTTATTAAATGTGTTGCTTCTGGCTGCAATGTGTGTGGACTAATAGGCTTTTGTCCAGTTAAATCATCGACTTCCATTTCATCGTGGAAGAACCAGCCAAACTCCCTGTATGACGGTAATAAAGGATTGTGAACATCAGCAAACACTCCACTATTTATCGGTTTGCCCGTTACAGGGTCCGTCCACCAAGATCCGCGCGGTTCTACAAATAATGCTCCAAATAAACCATGAACGTTGCTTCCTAATTCACTTGATAAAGGATTTCCTAAATCCGAAAAGAAGTTAATTCCTTCAAAGTCAACGCTCCATTTATAAATAATGGATTTTCCCGGTTGAACGGTTGTATTCCGATTCAATCCAACAAAAGCACCATCAGAAGTCATTACATCATACTCTGCATTTTGAATATGAATCCCAGTATTAAAAGGAAGCTGATTTTCAAATAATATTTCAATCGTATCGCCTACGTTTGCCCGTATTACTAAAGGTTCTACTAAATCAACCGTCGAAAAGGGATTTAGCTCCACCTTCTTTTTTACAATATCCTCATTTTCTTTTAATACATACATCATGCCATTTGGGTCATGATCACCAAAGCGATTTACTACGATGCGGATAGGTATTGCGACAATATGATATTTTCTAATCATGATGACCATTCCTAATGTCAGGAATAGGTCGACTAAGATTCTTTTCAATATAAAACACTTCGATATCGTCTATATGCACACGAAATTCTTCACCATCCAGCTCTGTTACATTCGTTACTTCAGCTTTTATTATTAAATAATCGCTCATTACATCTATAATTTCTCCGATAATCATAAATGGGTAAGGAAAAATAAGAATAAATGCCCTTTTCCCTATATTGTCTTCAAATTCCTGAGTCACAACACTTTGTCTTATTGCGTTAATATCAGGTTGATCGTTTCCTAAGGAAATTAAAGAATCGTCAATCACCTATTTCATCCTTTCTATCAATTAAGATTTTAATTAGCAACTAGATTAGCGGAATTCTTCTATCTGGATCAAACTCTGTAAAGACTGAAATAGCTTCCATTGGAAAACTTAATGGTGTCGGAAATTTATAAAACGGTGCATTATGCATTTTGATTATTGCTGGATCTAGTGTAATATACCCATTCGTCACTTCCACTACTTTCCCTGAAAATATTGGACGAAATGTTTGCCCCAAAATATTTAACTGTTTACTTTCTGTTACGAGTAATATTGTTTTGCCCAACATTTCTAAAAATACCTCATTTTCAGGTATAATCGGTTCCCTCATTGAATTACACCCCCTTAAAATCTTGTAAACTTATATTATGGAAATTTTGAGGGAATGGGATATACAAAAGCACAAGATTAAATAAATTACTAAAAAAAGAGAGTCTTCCATAAGTGGAAAACTCTTTTAGACTTTGAAAGTCCATTTTGAAAGGTATCGTTGAAAAAATGAAATAAATCGAGCTTGTTTTATATAGTTTATTTTATTTATCATTAGTTCTTCATTATTTTTTAAAATAATCTTGCCTAGTTGTACTTCACGAACCTTCCCACTATGTTGTTTACCAGCAGTTATGGTAAGTTTTGTCCCCTTCATATTTTTCAAATTCGTCTCAAGCAATTCTTCAAAAAACTGCTGTCGCAATGTTTCTTTCTCTGCAACTGTCGCACCGAAGTTTGTTAACAATTTGCGCCGCAATTCTTCATCAATAACTACATTTTGGTGTGAGGCAGGTACATCCGCTATTCCAAATGGGGTCTTAGCAGAATGGATTGCGGTATATGGAATCCATATTCGAGTAAAAAGTGTTCTTAACATAACAAAATTTCTACCGACAACTGTTACCTTTCCAATCGTATGGATTACTTCTTCCCTATTACGGGAATAAATTTCAACTAATTGATTCTTTTTCGCTTTAAAAAATTTAAGAAGAATCATTTGTTGTTTATAATTTGGAAGTTTTTGCCCAAGATTTTGTAAATTGGCACTATGGATATATTCTTGCAGCATTTTTAATTCATGTAATGGCAATGAGCTTGCAGGTGAAGTGTACCCCTCTTCTTTTTTTAATTCGGGATAATCTTTTTCATACATCTCTAACATCCTTTCAACTATTCGACTAGTACCAGCCATATAGAATTGTTCATACACTATGGGAAAGGAGCGGATGAAATGAGTATTTTAATACTAATCATTTTAATTAGCTATTTTCTAGTGTGTTCAATTTCTTATACTTTCTTAAAAAAATTAAAGTATCTAATTAGTTACCATCTTGGAATGAATATTGCTATGACAAGCAGCGGTGTTATGGGGATAGCCATTGGAACTTTATTAGGGTATGCATTTCCAGCACATTATACAACGATAACAATTGCAACTACCTTAATTGCGATACTAATTGGAGCAATTTTTGGTGCGTTAGTAGATTATCAGACTTTACTTTCAGGTGTCTCAAGCGGCTTGATGGCTGGCATTATGGGACCAATGATCGGGGTTGTGGCAGATCTTCCCCTTATAACTTTTTGTACAATTCTTGTTTATGCTATGTTTGCCTTACTTTGTTTTTCTGTAAGGTCATAAATCCTAAGGCAGCGGGTTTAGATAAGTTAATATAGCTACAACAATCACAATAAAACACATTAATAAAAAATCAAACGTAATCCATCTTCCTAAATCCACTGTCTGATTATTTTTCATTTTCAATCGAACCTTGCTGCCGATAAAAATGACAATACAAACTAGTATAATTTTTACAAGTAAAAGAATTCCCCAAGGCGTTCTTAAGGCTTCTATATTTGGTAAAAAGTTCATTGCCATTACACTGCCTGTAACTGTTAATAATACAAAACTTATTAATGCATAAGTTGAAAAAATGGGTAGAAACGATTTTACGTAAAGTCGTTGTTTTCTCCAGAATAATAAAATATAAACTAATCCTGCCGCCCAAAAAGAAGCTGCAAGTAGATGAATACAATCAGCAATAACTAATAAAGGAACAGGATCAAATTCAGCAGCATGACTGTTTAAGCTTTTACTAACAACGATAGCGAAAATGAAAAACAAATCGAACCATCTATTTTTGTAAAGTATCATTAACCCCAGAAGGGAAATAAAAAGTGAAGTAAACCATAGAAAACCAAAGCTCGAATCAATTGGGAAGTTAAATGAAAGCGATACACCATGAATGGTAAAAATATTTAGCTGTATTAAGATAACAGAAGTTAGACCCGCTAAATGGATTATTTGAAAAACAATCCCATAAAGTAAATACTTCTTCTTTAATTCCAATGAATTGCTTCGTACTATTTGCCAAATTAACACCCATCCTATCAATAACAATAAACCAAAAAAATAAATTGTTTTCATGATGTATATTAAGAGTTCAGAAGGATTAAATTTTTCTATTATTGTTTGTTTCTGAGATTCTTCTTTACTTGATTCATCAGCGTTAACAGGTTGATTGTCTTCAACAATATTTGATGTTGATTGATTTGGTTCTATTTGCTCCATTTCTGGAAGTTCTGTTTGTAGTTCTTCTGCACCTTTTACTGGTTCGGTTGTAGAAGTGGTGATGACATTTACTTTAAAGTAATAGGATCCTTGAATTGGATGGCCGTCATTCGAAGAAATTACATAGTATTCCACCTTATACTTGCCATTCTCTAAGTTTGGAATTTGTATTGAAATTTCTTTGCGGTTTTCACTTATTTGTCCCGACTCGCTTAATATCTCCTGCTGCTGTTCATTGAAGACTTTTATCATAAAGTTTTTCTCTACTTCGCTATTAAAAAATATCCTGATCTCGGTCGGTGAAATGTCTAGTTCGCTATTTGCTGAAGGTGATTCATCAACTACGAAAGAATGACTATATGCCGTTGAACCTGTAAATATAAATAAAAAAGCAATGAATAATAAATAAATAAGTAACTTGTAGGTTTTAATTTTAATACTCCTTTCCCTATTCGTTACTATTTAGCTTATTCATTGCTTATAAAATTGGATAGTGTTTAATAAAAAACTTAAAAAATGGTTAATAATGATATTCAGTCTTTAACCATTTTATATGATCAATTTTGTCCTTCAAAACCGTTACGACTGTGCCATTTAAACTTTTTATATCAACATAATCGATTCCAACATTGTCGGTTCTACCTATTAATTCATATCCACCCGATGTTGTTATCTCCATATAACGACATCGATTTTTTAATAATTTTGCATTCAAATTATTTGTTAATCCTGCAACATTCAAATCAAAAAAGTTACTACAATCACAGCAAGAGACATGATGATGATGCCTTTGACAATTACATGGACGGTTATTATGTCGTTTGTTTCTATCTTCACTATACATAAGTAGCCTCCCCTCATCATTTTAGATAGATTACAGCTAATATATGCACTATTTAATTATAAAGAAAGGCAGTAGCATAGTTGCTTCAAGTTTTGCTTTTATTAGAGAATACAAATTCTATGTTTTCACCTACAAGCTTTAATTTGGCTTTCCCCTTTTTTCCACTTTTCCATGTAAAGCGAATTTCTCTTGTTTCTCTACCACTTAATAACTTCTTTGCATCTGTTGTAGTAATTTTCCCCTTCATAATGGATTTACTGATAAAAAATTTACATGCCTTATTGGAGCAAGTATATCCTTTAAAACCTTCCACAACTACATGGCCGCAAACTATACATTTCCCTACTATAACCTCTTGTTTTTCTGCTACTTCCATATCTAAGGCAATAAAACGACCAGTTGACTCTTTTACATATTGCAGCATCTCAGAATAAAATTGACTGGAGCTTATATGCCCGTCCACAATATCCTTTAATTTTTTACTCCAAACCGCAGTTAATACAGGTGAAACGATATCATGGTTTTTAAGACTTATAATGACATCTATACCAAATTGAGTAGCTTTAAAAGACTTCCCTTCTCTCGTTATCATACCGATCGAAATAAGCTTTTCAATAATTTCCGCTCTAGTTGCTGAAGTGCCAATCCCTTCAGCATCTTTTAATATTCTTTGCAGCTCTTTGTCTTCTACAAAACGTCCTGCATGAAACATCGCATCTAACAATGTACTATCGGTATAACGAATGGGCGGCTCGGTCTTTTTTGATAGCACTTGAGTTGTATGTATCGGTAATTCCATATTTACTTGAAGAGGAGGAAGTGGCTGCTCCTGTTTCTTTTTAAATAATTCATATAGAACTGTATAGCCTTTATCAGCAACAACATGACCATTTGCTTTAAAGAAATGACTAGCTGCTTTCAAGACTACTGCAGTTTTATCTATAACATAAGGCGGCATAAAGATTGATAAAAGCCTTCTAGCAATAAGGTGGTATATTTTAAATTCTCCTGGCGACAGCTTTTTGTTTCCAAGAGGAACTTCTGTAATAGTAATAGCATGGTGATCAGTTAATTTTTTATCGTCTACATATTTTTTTGAATGTATAACGTTTGCTATTTGTTTTTTATTGTTGAGAATATTTTGAACAACATCTTGGTACTCTGACAATGTTCCAAGTGACTGTATATTTGCATCAATATTTTTTGCAAGGCTTGTAGGTAAATGCTTAGATTCAGTCCTAGGATAAGTTATCAGCTTCTTTTCATATAAACTTTGAGCAATTTTTAATGTTTCAGATGATGTAAAACCAAAGAATTTATTCGCTTCCTTTTGAAGCTCCAATAATGAGTGAAGTGATGGTGCGTGCATTATTTTTCGTTCTGTTTTTACATCATGTACAATAGCTGTATTTCCAATCTGTGACTGAATTTGTTGTGCAATTTGAAGTGTCTTTATTTTATTGTCATTTGTTTTTAAATCGAACCAAAGTGCTTTAAAGTGTCCAAGATCAATTTCAAATTGAAAATAAGGTTCAGGTTTAAATTGTTGGATTTCCAGTTCTCTTTTTACAACAATTGCTAAAGTCGGAGTCATCACACGACCAATTTTAATAATTCTTCCACCTTTAACTGTTGCAGCCCTTGTAAGATTCAACCCAATGAGCCAGTCAAAAACTGAGCGATACATAGCAGCATTTCGTAAATTTCGAATTAACAAGTCATTCTCATCTATTAAATTAGAAAGTGCATCGCGAATTGCACTGTCTGTCGTTTGAGATGTCCAAAAACGTTTTACAGGAAGTTTGCAACCTACACGTTTATAAAAAGAGTAAAATATATTTTCTCCTTCCATACCAGCATCACATGCATTGATGATGAATTCATACTGATTCGCTTTTAATTGCTGTTCAATTTCTTTATAAACTTTATAGGCAGACTTTTTCACTCGAAATTCATACCGTTCAGGAATCATTGGTAAAATATTTAAATCCCATTTTTTCCATTCTGCCTTATACTCATGAGGCTCTTTTAATTCAACAACATGCCCGACAAAAGATGCAAAATGAATTTCATAAGGCAATTTCATTGTTTTATATACTTTTTGAATATCACGCATAAGAGACGGTTTTTCTGCAATTAGCAGAGCTTTTTTCATAGGAAGACACCCCCTACTAGGTTTTACCTTAATTATTTAGACTATATTTATCTTTACAGAAAAAAATCCTAACAGCATTAAGCTGAAAGGATAATAAATGAAGAAAGCTATCAATCAATGCTTTCAGTAAATGATTAAATGTGAGAATCAAAGTTAATCACATGGTACCAAACATATGTACCTATGTCAATTTGTTCATTACAAAATGAAGGAATTCCATGTTGTTAGTCGAAAACTCCTCCTTACTTGAAATTGTAAAAAACCTCATTTAATAGATTGTTTTCTTGACAAAAAAATCTATTTATGCTATAATTTACAATTATTTTCTCTTTATGTATAATAAGATTCTCCTGGCCAGGGGAATCTTATTATATTTTTATAGGAGGAAATTTAAATGAAACAAAATGAGTCTAGTTTAACTTCCTTAGTCTCGGCTTTTGGTCGAGCATATCACAGTATATATGACACACCAAAAATTTTTGATGATTTTATTATAAAAGATTTAATTACTGAAGAAGAGTTTTCAGCTATAAGCAATAATATGATTAACGGAATACAGTTTTTCAATAAAGATATTGGACAAAGTTTTAAAAATAATCCAGGAGAAATTTTAAAATGGATTACACAAGTACAGCTTTCCCCAACACCTTTAGCCCGCTCTGCCTATTGCGAAAAAGTGTTGCTTAATGAAGTTATGCTAGGGGTAGAACAATATGTCATACTTGGGGCTGGATTAGATACATTTGCTTTTAGACATCCAGAATTGAAAAACAGTTTAGAGATATTTGAAATTGATTATCCGGCTACACAAGATTTTAAAAAGAAAAGAATAGATGACGCTAAATTTGACCTCCCAAATAATCTTCATTTTATTACTATGGACTTTACTACTAAGTTTTGCCATCAGGATTTATTAGATGAAGGGTTTGATAACAAAAAAACTTTCTTTAGTCTTTTAGGTGTTTCATATTATTTAACTGCAGAGGAGAATGCGAGCTTGATCAATGATTTATTCGCTAACGTCCCATCTGGCAGTTCGATTGTTTTTGATTATGCTGACGAAAAACTTTTTGAGGAAATAGGATTTTCTAATAGAGTTGAAAATATGGTAAAAATGGCTTCAGCAAGTGGAGAAACAATGAAGTCCTGTTTCACTTACGATGAAATGGAGAATATGTTGGAAAAGTCCGGTTTACTTATTTATGAACATTTATCCCCAACTATGATAAACGAACTTTTCTTTAGAAATAGAACCGATTATTTGTCTGCATTCGAGACAATTCATTTTATCCATGCTGTAAAGAAATAATTCGATAACAAAAGCCTCTCATAATTTTAATGATGAGAGGCTTTTTGTTGTTTCGATTCGACAAAGAAATTAGATTGTAGGAGTATGATAATACTGGTCAAAAAACACCCATGATAAGCTCTGTTATGCAATTTGAAACCCTTCCCCAACTAATTATCCTAAAAAATGAAGTATGATCGGAATGGTCACCAAACTAGTGAGTGTCGTTACTAATGTCATGAAAGAAACTAAGTTGGATCTTGTGTCAAATCTAATAGCTAATATAGTCGTATTTGCCGCAATTGGCATTGCTGCTAATAAAATAATGACATTTTTAAGCGTATCATTTAAAGGCATAAAGCTCACTATTAAAACAGCAACTAAAGGAGAAATTACCATTCTTATCACTGTAACTATGTTAATAATTTTTAGATCAAATTTTTGAGGTTTAATTTGTGCTAACTGCATACCTAAAATTAACATAACAGTTGGGATTGCTGCTGACCCTAATAAACCGATGCCATCAACAATTGTAGATGGCAGTTCAATATGTAAAAGTTGGAATAAAATACCAATAATCACTCCGTATAAAATTGGCATTTTTATTACATTCTTGAGTGCTTCCTTTATCGTCGTTGATTTTTCACTACCATATGATGCGATAAAAATACCGACTGAATTAATAAATAGTCCGTGAATCACCATAATGACTACTGCATAATCGAAAGCAGCAGCTCCAAATGCAAATAATGCTACAGGAGCCCCATAATTACCGCTGTTAGGAAAAACAGTTCCTAATAGCATAGCTGATATAAGGGATTTATCAATTTTAATAATTTTTCCAGCGACAATAGTAATCGAAATTAGCACAGTGACAAGTATAAGGTTGAATAAAAAGATATATAAATATTCGATGCTCAATTCATTCGTATAAAATGTATCAAATGTTAAAAAAGGAATCATTAAATAAAGTGACATTGTTGAGATTGATTTTACATCTAAATTAAATATTTTTTGTCCAATATAACCTGTTCCAAATATTAGGAATGCAGGCAAGATGACTAAAATTAATTCCATGATTAAAGCCCTTCTTTCAGTGCCATATTTTATAGTCTATTGTAGTTGGAATAATTATCGAGTATGTCGGGATTCTCATTATTCTATCTAGAGACATTTCGATAGAAAAAACGCCTCTACTTATTAGTAGAAACGCTTTAACAAATTAACTATCCAATAGACAGTCTATATGTTCGTTAAATGGCGGGTATATGTGAGGATGTAGAATACTTGCAATCTTATTTAAACCTAAAAGTAGTCTAGGTGAAGGTCTACAAAAAAGTGGCTCCTCTAATATGTATAGTTGCTTGTTTTTAATCGCATCCATCTGATGTACGTCAGCTCGTTTCATTATGACCTTTGGATTTACTTTTTCTTTCTGTACCCCCACCCAAATTACGCAAATAACATCGGGATTTCTTTTTCTAATCTCTTCCCAATTGGTTTTAATACTAGCTTGGGGGATATCTTCAAATACATTTCTTCCGCCTGCAAGTTTACTTATTTCTGTTAACCAATTTTCTTCTCCTGGTGTAAAAATAGGTTTAGCCCACCATTCCCAATAAAGAGTTTTTGGTGTTTGTACTTGTTTACTTAATCGTTCATAGTTTTCAAGTATAGAGATGTATTTTTCAAATAGTTGCTGCGCTTTGTCGGAAGTATTTGTAACTTCCCCTACAAATAATAAACACTCCCCTACCTCTGTTAATGTTTTCGGATTAGGGACTATGACATATGGAATTTTACGTTTTTCTAACTCTTCGATATTTCGTTCCATACCTGGAACAGAAAGGGATGCTAATACCAAGTCAGGCTGCAATGCTTCAACTTTATCCATATCGATGTTTAAATCAGGACCTAATCTTGGTAATGAACGAATTTCCTCCGGCCAATCTGAGTAATTATCTACCCCTACTAGCGAAGAAGTTAACTTCAAATAAGCTGCTAATTCTGTATTACTTGGACAAATAGATATTATTCTCATAAACTACTCCCTATTTTTACTTGGAATACAGTAATTTCTTTATAGTAAATGAATTCTGTTTAGGATTGTAAAAATCCTCTTTCTAATTTAAAGAGGTATTAAAAAATCATCTATCCTTTAAACAGTTTCTTTATGAATAAAAAGGTCAATTTATAATTATAGCTATACATGCTAAAATATGACAAAAGGTTACTTGCCAAAACTAAAAGTGCCTTAAATAAAGTTCAGAAGGTGTTGTTTATGCCAGACTGGTCTTATCATCCATTAAAAAAATTTTTATTAGATAATATAAATCCAAAAACAGGTCGAGAGTTTATTCATAAATCTATGAGTACAATCGCTTCCATTCCGGGTGGGCGAAGTCTTATTGGATTTTTAGGGCATATGAAACCTTCCCGGGATTTACATAAGGAAATTAATCATACTAGATTTTCTTCTCCTATTGGGTTAAGTGGTCAAATTGACCCTAATTTGTCAGGTATTAATGCCTTTCAAGAGTTAGGCTTTGGATTTATAGAAATTGGGCCCATCGTAATAAACGAACCTAGAGAGCAAGAAGAACCAAGACGGAAAAATGATCATATTCTATTTTCTAATCATCAAGAGAAAATTCCCCTTAAATTAGCAATAAAAAAATTAACTAATCTTAATATGCAAATCCCTATTTTTGCAAAAATAGATGAACAAGCGACTAGAAATGAATGGAATCTAATTGTGCAACATTTAACACCTTTTGTAGATGGTTTTATCGGAACAAGTGAACAAATTAACCTATACATAAATAAAAGTGAAATTTCTTTTGGACGTCCATTTTATGCTTCATTTTCAGAGGATGAAATTTACAATAAAGAACTATGGAAATTAATACAACAGCCATATGTTGCTGGTATATTAGTAAATGCACCTTATCACACTGAGGATAATTATTGGCGTGAAGTTGATAATGCAAATGAACTTTTAGTTAAAGTGGTGAAACAGGTAAAAAATTTACACCCAGAGTTAATAGTTATAACCTCTGGGGGTGTGGAAACACCAGAAGAAGCTTGTTCGCTAGTTCATGCAGGTGCAGATTTATTAATGCTAACAGATGGCTATGTAAGAGCTGGGCCAGGGTTGCCAAAACGAATCCATGAACGACTACTATTCGAAAAAGTCCAACCTAGTAAAAAGCAACAATGGCTTTGGTCATTTATGTTCGGCCTCTCCATCTTAATCGGAGGGATTATTGCCTTATATTTTGCATTTACAAGTATTATCCTCCCCTACGATGAATCATTTATTGGACTGACAAAAGATGAAATATTACAAGTAAATCCGCTCATCCTATCCTTTATGTCACATGATAGAATGGCGTTAGCTGGAACAATGATATCTGGGGGAATATTGTATATGCAGCTGGCACGACACGGTATAAAAAATGGACTGCATTGGTCAAAAATTGCTTTTCATACAGCTGCAATTGTAGGATTTCTTGGTATTTTCCTTTTTATTGGCTTCGGTTACTTTGATTGGCTGCACGGCCTATTTTGGCTTATCTTATTGCCGATTTTTTATTTAAGCTATATAGAAGGAAAAAAAGTTATAGGTGCACCCTATTCGAGTCATGAAAAAAATGACAGAACGTGGCAACTTGGACTTTATGGACAGCTCATGTTTATTATACTTGGGTTTTCCATTTTAATTGGCGGAATTGTTATTTCCACTATAGGTGTTTCCAAAGTTTTTGTGTCTACAGACTTAAGTTTTATATGTATGACACCTCAAATGTTAGAACGTATTAGCAATAATTTGATTCCTGTTATCGCACATGATCGTGCGGGATTCGGCAGTGCCCTTGTTAGTGTTGGTTTGCTTGTTCTGATGCTTTCCCTATGGGGGTTTAGAAAAGGGGAACGTTGGATATGGAATACCTTATGCTTAGGTGCATTACCTGCGTTTATAGCTGGGATTGGAACACATCTATATATTGGATATACAACCTTTATACACTTACTTCCCGTCTACTTTTTAGTAGCTTTATATTTGTTAGGTTTAGTATTATCATATCCTTTTTTAAAAAGGAACTAGTGAAGAGCCCTCCTAAAAGTTATTTTAGGAAGGCTTTTTGTTTTTTTATTTTTCATCTTTACTAGAAATCTTCTTATTAATACCTCTGTATATTTGTGTATACAGCGTCCCTTGAACAACATGCTCTAAGAAAAAATCACCAATTAACTTTAAATATTCATCATCATCATACATTCGTCTATTTTGTATTTCCATTTCCGCTAATCCTTCATATGTTGCAAGAATGGCGTACGTGTAATCGTGACCAGTGATAGGAATTAACACTTCAATGGTATGGCTATATTGTTCGTTTCGATATTTTTTTATCTCTTGCAAATTTTCAATAGCTTCTTTAAATTTTTCTTGTTTAATCTCAAAGGTTTGATACACATAAACGGTCATAGTTCTACTCCTTAAAATTATTTAGCTTTCAACGAAATTTAATAATTTGTCCTATCTAGGTTTCAGATTGAATAGGATGGTACAAACCATTCTTTGTTGTAAAAGGAGTTTACAAAATGAGTTCATTCTTTGGATACGTTTTTCTAGGAATTTCCCTTGCCGCTCCAATTGGTCCAGTAAACGCTGCACAATTAACAAAAGGGATATATGGCGGTTTCTGGCATGCCTGGCTCGTAGGTTTAGGAGCAATGCTAGCTGATGCTATTTTTATGCTAATTGTATATTTGGGTATTTTCCGCTTTCTTGAAACAGAGTTTATGCAAACCTTATTATGGTCATTCGGTTGTTTTGTACTAATTTATACCGGCGTTGATAGTATGATAAGTGCAGGTAAAGAAGTAAGTATGAAAAGAATAAAAGGAAATTCACATAAAAAGTCTTTTTTATATGGTTTTTTATTATCTATTTCTAATCCACTATCTATGCTGTTTTGGCTAGGTATTTTTGGATCAGTACTTGCCAAAACCGTTTCAACTTATGATATCGACCATATTATTTTATATACTTTTGCTATTTTCGTCGGTCTATTCATATGGGATATAACGATGGCGTTTATCGCAAGCAGCTTTAGAAAAATATTAACGTCGAAATTACTCGGTGCAATTTCAATCTTATCTGGAATATCGCTTATTGGCTTTGGTGGATATTTTGGCGTACAAGCCATTAAATTATTATTTTTCTAAATACATAAAGTTAAATACCACGTGGTAATTCGTTTTTTTTCTTATTCTTTTTATTTCCTTTTCTCATAAAAAGAATCACTATAATAACTATTGCCATAAATAGTATGCTTACAAAAAAGCCCATGCGATTAGTTTTATCTAGAATGGTGCCACTTATTGCAAGTAGTATGAGCAGCATTGCAAAAATTCGCTTTATATGATCAAACTTGGTTGCTTTTATTAGTTTAGGGAATGAAATTAAAATGAAAAACCAATTGTAAATGAGCATTAATCCAGCAGCTGTTGTAATATACTCATACACTCGATCAGGTACTAACCTTGAAATAATAATTGATATAACCAATACTGAAATTGTTAATGCCAGGGCAAATGGAGGTACTTTAAGTTTACTTTTTTTAGTGAAAAGTTTAGGTGCATCACCTTCCTCTGCCATCGTCACGAGCATGCTTGTGACTGCAAATAAGGAAGCCGCCATTGTGGAAAAACCTGCAATAATAATTCCTGCATTAAATACGTGAGGAAAAAATGCTAAATTATACTCCGCAAGGGCAATCACAAATGGACTTTCTTTTGAATTAAACTGATCGTAGGCAACCAAACCTGCCGCTAAAAGGATAGATATTAAATAGATAGCAGTTAACATTATTAACATAACAGTAGTCGATTTAGTTACCTCTTTTTTATGCTGAAGTCTCATTGATAAAATACCCATAATTTCAATGCCACCAAAAGCATAAAAGCCAAAAATCAGGGACGACCATAAGCCAATCATACCCTTTGCGAAAAAATCATTCGTTGTGTTAGGTAAATTAAAATCTTTAATACTACCTCCAAAAAAACCAAAGAGCACTAAGACTGCAAGCACGATAAACATAAAGATAGCAGCCACTTTCATGACTGCAAATAAGTTTTCAGCTCGTTCAAAACCTTTTGTTCCGATTAAGATAACAATAATCCCAAGCGCCGCATATATTGATGCTAATACCCAGAGCGGTACATTTGGAAACCAGAAACGGGTTAGTATAGATAAAGCGGTTAACTGACTACCAGAGATAAGCATTTCCGAAAACCAATACACCCAACCGCTGCTAAATCCAGCCCAACGTCCATATGCTTTTTTTGCATAAGTACGAAACGATCCTTTTTGTGGGTCTTGTATAAACATTTTCCCCAAAGCTTCCGAAACTATCATTGCTGTTATTCCAGCAAGGATAAAAGCTATCATGAAAGAAGGACCAGTTTTTAATATACCAATACCTGAACCGAGAAAATAACCTGTCCCAATGGTACAGCCAACACCAATAAGGGAAAGTTGCCACCATTTCAACTTACTTTCATCGTTTTTATCTTTTTTCTCTCCTGTGCGTGCTGGTATCTCCATTAAAAACTCCCCCCTTCAATTCCTATTTATTATGAGCATCGGAAAGAAGTTTATGTATTTTGGAAAGAAACTAGAAAAAGGTGCTTTCCTAAGTATGTCGTGTCTACTTTAGACTAGCAGAGAATAAAAGATCTTTACCTTATATGAATTTTGTAATTATTGATTCTTTGCTAAAGTATATAAAAAAACAACCAGAAAGCTCTGGTTGAACCATTGTTTTCTCCTAGA
Source organism: Lysinibacillus telephonicus (assembly GCF_003966145.1). Taxonomy (GTDB): domain Bacteria; phylum Bacillota; class Bacilli; order Bacillales_A; family Planococcaceae; genus Ureibacillus; species Ureibacillus telephonicus. The sequence goes on along the minus strand of NZ_RXNR01000029.1, from coordinate 5,886 downwards.
AGCTACTAGTCATTTCTTTTTAATTCACTATCATTTCTCTAGACAATAACTTATTGATAAAAACAGAAATATGTTGTTCGCTGTATAAATGTTGATGATAATTATCCAAATGTTGTTTAAACTGTTTTTGATGATTTTCACAGCTTAAAATTTGTAATATATTCTGCTCAAAATCTCGGGTTTTTTTCCAGTTGTCCAAGTGATAAACTAGACCCCATTTTTTTAGATTCCTCAAGTTAATTTCCTCTTGTCCAGGCAACTCATGATAAATAAAAATTGGGATTTTCTTATATAAACACTCGCTAATCGTTACTCCGCCAGGCTTTGTAATGATTGCATCCACACTGTTGTATAACTTGTTCATCTTTTCCTTTGAGGAAATATAGGGTAATGCTTGAATTAGTGGATAGTTCTGCTGCTGAATCCAATTTAACAACTTTTGGTTTTTACCACACAGGACTGTATAACGAATTTTCCCTGAGGGCTGAAGCTTTTTTACAAAAGTTTTCATTAAACCTGCTCCAAGGTTACCCCCACATATTAATACTGAAAATATTTCGTTAGACTTATTTCTATCAATATTGTCCTTAAAATGTGGATGAATCGGAATTCCTGTCACAAGTATATTTTCCGGTATTACCCCTCGTTCAATTAATTCATTTTTTATTTCTTTCGTAGGTACAAAATGGTAATCGATGTACTTTATTCCCCATAGGTGGTTAATGAAATAGTCGGTATAGATATTAATTACTGGAACGGATAATTTATTTTTTTCTTTTAAAAGATTTAACAAATAAGAAGGTAATGCATGGGTGCAAATGATTAACTGAGGATTTTTTTCTTTTATTAACTTTTCGACCTGATTTAGTAATAGCCATTCGTATAAATAGAAACGACTTCTCTCATTATTTTTATACACAGTTTTTTTGTATAACCAGCTATAGAAAGCCGGAAGAAGATGTATCCATTTTATATAAAATTTCGAAACGAAGACTTCCACTTTTCCGTAACTATACGATAAAATGTCTATCTTTTCACATTCAAATAAGTCATTTGTTTGAAGTGATTCAATAACTCCATTTGCTACTTGATGATGACCAGATGGTATTTGCAGAAAAGGCATAAATAAAATCCGTTTCATTTCTATCCACCAATCTTTTTCCGTAGTATGTTTCCACTTTTATTATTTCACCCACTATAAATTCTTCCAATTAGACCGTTTAAATTAATAAATATTTTAATGGGAAGTGGTTAAGCTACGTAGTGAAATCTTAAGAAAGGAGAAGTTAGAGGTGAAGCGGCGAATTCTTAAATTATGGAGTATTATTGATCCAATATATTTTTCCTGTACTCGTTTACAGTGTCTAGAACAAATTACGGGACATCCCAATATTTTTCGAGTCCGTTTAACTCGTTATAAAGGCCGTGAAATTCAACTTTCAGACGGAACGTTAATTAGAAAAAATGATACTCTTGTCAAAATACATCTACATAACGTCCGAATTTTAAAAGAGATGCAGTCCTTTGACGAGTTTAAAAAATCAGTATTCCTTTATAAGAAAGTACAAGAGTCTTTACCAGATTTAGCATTTTATATAACTCACCATAAAAATCATAAGAAAATAAAAGGAATAATTGGCATTTCATTTATTGATCGAGGTTATAAACGTTTTGGATTCGAGTCTTTTCCATGCTCTAGTCTTACATATATATGGTTTAAACGAATTGCACTTTATCCTATTCATTTCCTTTCACGATCTGAGAATTCTTCAAAAAAGAAGAAAAAGATTCCTACCCCTCAATATTTATTTATGTCAAAAAATGCTTTATGTAAGAAGTATGGTTTATTTGTAAAAAAAGTTGCTTAAAAAATCATAAAACTATAGGCATACCCCTTAATTACTTGGGTACCGCCTATAGTTTTTTATTTTGTATTAATTTCTTCATGTATACCCATAAATTACTTCTAACAAAATACTCTCTTCTGTTTTATTATTTAATAGAGGAGGGGATTTACTTGTTAATATTATTTACTATTTTCATTGTAACTATCCTGTCCATTATATTCTATAAAGGATATAGAAATACTCAGCAGGTTTTAGTCAACAATGTTTTTATAAATTCAAATGACGATACACAAATAAATGACGATTCGTTTCGTGTATTACAAATTTCAGATATGCATTTAGAAAATATATCAATTTCACCTTCACGCCTATACTCCCTATTGAAAGATCAACCTATAGATTTAATTGCTTTAACAGGCGATTATTTAGATCGAAAACGTACTATCCCTAAACTATTACCCTATTTAAAAGTTTTTAATAAATTAGATCCTAAGCATGGAATTTATGCAGTGTTCGGAAACCATGATTACGTTTTACGCGATCCAGATTTCATGAAATTGAAGCAGATTTTAGATGAAAATGGATGTAAGACTCTAATTAATGAAAATGATGTAGTTTGGAATAACGGAAAAAAGATAAATATAATCGGAATCGATGATTTCAGTACAAAAAGAAGTAACGTAAAAAAATCTTACGATGGACTTTCAAATGGTTATAACCTTGTATTAACTCATGATCCGAATATCGTTCTAAATTTGAAGGATGTTCCATACGATTATTTACTTTCAGGGCATCTCCACGGTGGGCAAATTCACTGGCCAAAACCATATCATCTTGTGAAGATGGGGAAAATTGTACGGTTAAATATGATCAAAGGGCTGCATGAATTTGAAGGGAAATTGTTTTATATAAGTGAAGGATTAGGACAAACAGGCGTTAATATTCGTTTGGGCAGTCGTCCAGAAATCACGCTTCATCATCTAACACTTAATCATGCTTAAGTAAATGAAATAAGATCATATGTATGAGCTTAAGCTAATTATTTTAAAATTATGAAATCCTTTTTTAGGCCGAGGATTAACGTTTAAACGTTGTGTAAACACGTTTAAGCGTTATTTTTGTATTAAAGTAAATTTTACTTGTGTTTGGCATGGCAATATATTGGGACTATTATTTATAGTCGCCTTTTCTTTTAAGTTTGTTTAATTGCCACACTAAATAAATATTGAATAAGAATGATGTTATTAAAAATGAAATTATTACATATTCCTCTTCATTATAAAATAACAACGGTACTAAGGATGCAATAATTGCCAAAACGATACCATTAAACATATCAATCTCTCCCAAAACTAATTTGAAAAACCAGCAAGTTGATTTTTACCTTTATATACCATTTTACCATATTTACCCTCATTCTTAATCTAGAACGTTAATCTCCTGGATTAACGTTGTAACTTTCCGAGAAATTTGTGTACTCTCTCTATGTTTAAAACAAAAAATATGATATAAGTTAAGTAATTATGAAACTTCTTCTAAATCTTCAATTGTTGCTTGGTATATTTCCATATCCTTATATGTAGAGAGACTACTATTATCGTTTATAAAAATAGCTAGAAAAAATATTGCCCCCTTCAGATAGACTTGCAGAAGCAGCTTTCTGAAGCTTCTACAAGTAACAGCACTGCATTATTACTTATCGTTCACTCTCTTTTTCATTATCTCCGCCATTCGCTTAGAATTAATATTTTCTTCTTTTTGCAGCTCATCAATAATGTTTAGATAATCCTCTTCATTACGATTTTGACTTAATTTATAAGCAGCTTGAATTTCCCTCACTTTAATCTTAAATCCTACTACACCTTTAAGTTGATTTTCTAAAAACTCAGGTGAAAGGTTTTCCCACAAAATTGCATTTTTCCGATGCTTTTCGTATTTTTCTTGCAGCTTGGACAGGTCTTGTTTTAATTTGTCTGCCTCCATCCTAGTCGCTTTGCCATATACGTGAACAGCTTGATAGTTCCATGTCGAGACATTTTCATGTTCATACCAAGAAGAAGAGATGTAAGCGTGGGGTCCTTGATATATTACAAGTGCCTCTTCGCATGTATCAAAAGTTCTCCATTGAGGATTTCCATATGCCATATGGCCAGTAATAAAGTAATCTTCTCCTTCTTTACTAAACTCTAAAGGAATATGGGTGGCAATTGGCTTCCCATTATTTGTAGTAACAATTGTCCCGAATGAGTTTTCGCTGACGAACTCTGTAATTTCATTAAAATCAGTAACTTTAAAATACTTAGGTATATACATGATCTAACACCCCTTTAAATTGGATAATTTTTTCAATATTCTATAATGCGGTTTGACATTTAAAAAGGTACAATTATAAACAAATAAAGATGTCAAAGGAGGTTGTGAATGAAAAATATTATTTTTGCTTTTAAGGATGACATTCCCAAATATAAGCAAATTTACGAGCAATTTAAATTATTTATTGAAAAGGGCACCATCCCTGTCAACGAACAATTGCCTTCTATACGTCAACTAGCAGATTCTCTTCAAGTAAGCCGCAATACGACACTCAATGCTTATGAGCAGCTTGTGGCAGAAGGCTATATCCGCAGTGAGGGGAGAAAAGGTTATTTTGTTAATGAATTAGACCCACTTTTATATCAAAACATTCAAATACCTACGAACAAAAAGAAACTAGACTCAATTCAACAAGTAGTTATTGATTTCAAAGCAGGAGCTGTAGATCAATCCCATTTTCCATTAAAAATTTGGAGAAGAATAGCAAATCAAGTTTTAGCATTGCAGGAGAGTTATCGTTATGGAGATCCTTTCGGCGAAGAGTGTTTACGTGACCGAATTGCAGAATATTTATTTCAATCACGAGGTGTGAAAACAGAATCAAGTGCTATTATTATCGGTAGCAGTACCCAACAAATGTTAATTAATCTTGGACAAATTTTAAAGAATGACTTTCATAGTGTTATTGTAGAAGACCCAGGATATGATGGTGCTAGAGAGGCATTTAAATTCCATGATTTATCTCTTGAAACTCTCCCTGTTTATGAAACGGGTGTAGATTTTTCTAAGTTAGAGCAAATGATGTCAAGTTTAATATATGTAACTCCTTCTCACCAAAGTCCGATTGGAGTGAGCATTTCTATTCCTGAACGATTAATGCTTATCCATTGGGCTAACAACAAGAAGGGGTTTATTATAGAAGACGATTATGATAGCGAATTTCGTTATACACAGCGGCCGTTTCCAGCACTTGCTTCTCTCGATTCCAATAGAGTCATTTATTTAGGGAATTTCTCAAAATCGTTTCTTCCAGGAATTCGCCTAAGCTATATGGTGCTGCCGGAGCCAATATTAAACCGTTATAAAAAACAATTTCTTTATTTCGAATGTACAGCTTCCCTTTTTAGCCAGCTTACAATGGCGAAATTTATGGAAGATGGAGAATGGAATCGCCATATTAAGCGAATGCGGCTTGTTTACAAGCGTAAAATGCAGTGCTTAGTTTCAGAGTTAAGAAAACAATTCAAACAAAATATATCAATAATTGGAGAGCAATCCGGGTTGTACATATTGGTTAAGGTACATTTAAACCGTACAGAAGAATGGTTAATAGACCGCGCTTTCTTACATGGTGTTAAAGTTTATCCTACATCTATTTACTTTATAAATAATTATTTTGATCAGCCGATTATTAAACTTGGATTTGGCAATCTTTCTAATGAAGAAATCGAGCTAGGTGTGAAGTTTTTGAAAAAGGCGTGGTCATAAATATTAAGTGGAATTGTTTCACAAAAGGTATTAATATTTTCTATTCAAATAAATAGCATAGATTTGTAATTTATTTAATCATGTATAAGTTTCTTTACTCCCGCTAAAACTTTTAACAAGGAGCATTCCTGTTAGAAGGATTTTCAGGGTCTTGAAATAAAAAAAGCCCTCTAGTATGATGCATGAGTGTCAACAGCCATTGACCCATCATCACACAGGAGGACTCCGTCTATGAATT
>NZ_RXNR01000028.1 GCF_003966145.1 Lysinibacillus telephonicus | reverse complement strand
TTGAGGTTATTCATATGAACAACGAAAGTCACCGATTAAAACATCAACAAAAGATTTTCAACTAATCAAAAGTGTTCATCGTAAATGAGCAAAAAATGTTCATTTGGGGTTGACGTTTACAGCAATTGTGTAATTGTGAAAATAATAGGAAAATAACTTGAAAAATTATAAATAGGATTCTTAATTTTTTCGTTAATGTACACAATAATAAGAATTAGAAAATAAGCTTTAGAATATTAAAAGGATGTTGTTCATGACTATTTTTCGTGGAGACGCACATAAAATATATCGTCGTTTAAAAAAAGAGCCTAAAAAAATTAGAGACATCAAGTTCTTAAATGAAATTCAAGAAATTCGTGATTTCTATCAATCAGTTGACAGCGATTTATTAAAGTTAATTTACTACCGAATGATTAAAGAGAAAAGCGGTACTGGTATGATTCCTGTTTATGTCGCTGCCGTTCCATGGCTGCTCTTTTTATTTTCCAGCCAATTAGAACATTTTCTATTTGCAAACGGAAGTTTGAAGTGGATCTTTTTTTGTTGTATATATTTAGTTTTTTTAACTATAGGCTTAATTCTTCATTTTAGAGAAAAGGCTTGGGCTGATTTTCATATTGAAATTATTCAAGATATATTAAAGGAAAGAAAATAGCTGTATGAGAAAGTCTGTCTCAGGTTGAGACGGACTTTCTGTTTTTAATGTAGTAAATATTTATTTTCGAAAAACAACAAAGAATTTTGTTTTTACTATTGCTGAAAATGGGAAGCATGGGTAATAGCAAAATAAATCTATTGGTAAATTTCAGATTAGCAGCCTTTACATAAGTAAGGAGAAATCGATGAAACAGATAAAGTCTAAAATAAATGTAACATTTTCGATTTTATTTTTCCTTATATTACTTATTTCGTCTTTTGAGGTATACAACATTTTTCAAACATATGAAAATAACCGAAACTTACAATCTAAATCTGTAAAAATTGTTAATACAGTATACCAATTAGAGACTTTAACCTTTAAATTAAATTTCTTAGGGCACAAGCATATTTTGACAAATAATTATAACGAAATGGATTATTTCAATAAAGAAATAGAGTCCACACATTTAGCCCTTGATAATTTAATTAATGACATCTCTTTAAATTTGGAAAAGGGAGAACGGGATGCGTTCATTGAAAAATGGAAAAGTTATTGGATTATTTTTAATAGGGCCATGCAGCTAAGCAGGGAAAACAATGATATTGAATCACAGAATTGGTTAATGAGAGCAAATAGCGAATTTGAGGATTTAAATTTACATTACTTACAACCCCTGGAAGATGATTATTACAATTCATTTTCAAAGATACTAAATAATCAAAATAGAAATTTTGAAAGACTGATACTTGATGGAATTATAATGCTTATTCTATCTGTTTTAAGTTTTATTTTTGCTTTCTTTTATTTGCAAAAAGTAATCAAAGAATCTCTAGCTTTAAAGAAGCGGTTAGAATTTTTAGCTTATCATGATGAACTGACTGGAATAGCGAATAGAAGAATGTTTCAGCAACAAGTGATAAATGAAATAGAAGGATCGGATGGAAAATTTGCTTTGATGTATATGGATATGGATAAGTTTAAATATATAAATGATAACTTTGGACATGATATTGGAGATATGGTATTAATAGCATTTTCAAAAAGGATTGAAAGATGTATTCGTAATACAGATGTTATTGGGAGGCAAGGAGGAGATGAATTTACAGTTCTTCTTAAAGATATAAGTGAAGAAAAGGTTGTTGATATAGCGAACCGTATTCTTCATGCCTTTAAGAAGCCTATTAGTATAGGAGGGCAGTATTTCCATATTACGACCAGTATTGGGATTGCTATTTATCCGACAAATGGTAAAGATTATTTAACACTTTTAAAGCATTCTGATGATGCTTTGTATGAAGCAAAAAAGAAACGCAATACTTTTGTGATTAGTAATTTGACAATACGATAAATTATAAATCCATTCTTTTGTTTAAAATTACTTGGATTTGCTATGATGGTAAAAACTATTTAAGTATATGCTTACTAATTTAACTTGGAGTGAAAATAATGAAATTATCAGGAAACACAATATTAATAACAGGCGGAGCGTCTGGAATAGGTCTAGCCTTTGCTGAGAACTTCTTAAAGTCAGGAAATAAGGTCATTGTTGTAGGACGTCAGGAAAACAAGTTAGCTGCGGCAAAAGAAAAATTTCCTGAATTACATACAAGAGTTTGTGATGTATCCAAGGAAGAAGAACGTATTCAGCTTTATGAGTGGGTGACAAAAAGCTTCCCGGATTTAAACGTCTTAGTAAATAATGCGGGCATTCAACAAAGAGTTAATTTACTCGATGCAAAAAATGAGTGGCACTATTATCAAAATGAAATTGCTATTAATGTAGAGGGCCCAATCCATTTATCCATGTTATTTATTCCTCACCTAAGAAAACAAAAACAAGCAACTATTCTTAATGTAACATCCGGCTTGGCAATCCAGCCTGGGGTTTGGGTGCCTATCTATAGTGCAACAAAAGCTGCTATGCACTCATTCACAGTAACTTTACGCCAACAACTAGAAAACACAAATGTTGAAGTGATAGAGGTTTTACCTCCAGCTGTTAACACGGATTTGGGAGGTGTTGGAGTCCATACATTTGGTGCACCATTAAATGACTTTATCCATGCGATATTTGAAGGGTTAAAGAATGGGCAAATTGAAATTGGTTATGGGGGAACGGAAAAACGGCTTACTGCTTCAAGGGATGAGCTGGATCAAGGAATGAAAAAAGCTTGGCATAACTTTTTGAATAATAATCCTGATTTTTTTAAATAATTACATTCTATGCTGGTAAAGGAAAGCGGAGGACGAAGAGGTTCTGGGCCCGCTCTGGATGAGCTTCCTTGGAACGGAAATCAATTTTGTTCTTGTCAATAAAGAGGCTGGGACAAAACTAAAAGACGCCATTTTTCTTGAAGAGAAAAATGACGTTTTTTTGCTAAGTGGAAAACTGATTTCCGTTCCGGGGACGCTTTCCGCGGGCCCGGCTCGAGCCTCCTCGTCGCTACGCTCCTGCGGGGTCTCGAGTCACGGGCTGTTCCCGCAGGAGTCGCCCCTTCACTCCAATCAATTTTCAAAAAATATCAAATTATTATTAATGATAAAAGCGAATTCTTACAAAAAATCCACTTATGTCCTAGCCCCTTTTTCGCTTTTCTCTCGAAAAGAGTAATATATAGCCTGCGATTTCACCAACAGTTGGTAATTTTTTTGCGCTACGGCTGTATCGCCCTATATTCATAGTTCGGGATTGATTAACTTTAATTGTAAGTGTCACTCTTCTTTCGCAGGGGTGGCGCCTTTTTATGTAACTAAAAAGTATATAAGGTTTCAATGAATGTTGAATGTTCAGACGAAAGGTTCATTAACAACCTAAAAAATAAGGTGTATAGTGAGTTTAGGATTTTATTAAGGAAGGGGGGCTTCTATGTTAGCCACTCTAAACAAGAATCTCCAAAAATTAATGCCAATCTTAACACCTCTTAGCTTAATAATCGGTGTGTTGCTGGATGATATTGGGGGATATTTGTTATTTTTAGTTCCTTGGTTATTTGCCCTAATGACATTTATAGGTAGCTTAAGCATGAATTTTCAAGGACTGCGCAGCTTTACAAAATATCCAGTTGTCATTCTAATAACCATTGCGTTTTTACATATCTTGATGCCGATTTGGGCGTATTTCGTAGCAACAGTAATATTTAATGATCATCTACTTACAATTGGCTTCGTATTGTCTGTTGCAGTACCAACTGGGGTTACAAGCTTTATCTGGGTTAGCATTTGTAGAGGCCATCTTGCCCTTTGCTTATCAATTATTTTAATAGATACAATGTTATCGCCTATTATCTTGCCATTATTAGTGCATGTTGTTGTTGGGCAAAATATTGAAATTGATACAATGTCTATTATGCTTGATTTATTATGGATGATCTTGCTGCCATCTGTTGCAGGGGTATTACTGAATGAATGGACAAAAGGAAATGTTGTAGAGACTGTTGGGAAGACACTTGCACCATTTCAGAAAATTAGTTTATTTTTGATTGTGATGATTAATAGTAGTGTTATTGGACCTTATATAAGAAACATTACGTGGGAGACGATTGGTATTATTATTGTCGTCTTGCTTTTATCAATTTCGGGCTATGTAATTTGTTTAATACTTGGTCATTACCTATTTAAAGATCCGAGTGTTATCACGGCAGTTGTTTTTACTGGAGGTATGCGCAATATCGCAGTGGGCGTTGTAATCGCAAGCACCTACTTCCCAGCAAAAGTAGTTATGCCTGTAGTTTTCGGTATGTTATTCCAACAAGTACTGGCATCACAATTTAATAGAATTATGGAAAAATATAAGGTGAAGTATGCTTTCAATTTAAAGGAATCGTCATAATGATCAGTAAGGTCAAGTAAGTAGTAGGGCTGAAGATCCTTTGACGCCCCTTATGCATATTTTTATGTAATTTTTTCATTTAAGTATTATAAAGTAGTGGGATAAATATAGAGGTGTTGTTTTGGGTATAATTAATTATTTTCATCCACTCGTTTGGAATATATTGTTTGGTACAATTTTTACTCGAGTCGCTAGTTTTATGACGATCCCGTTCCTTGCACTGTATTTGCAAAGGGAATTAGGTGCATCTCCATTAATCATTGGAATAACGCTTGGTGCTGCACAGCTTTTTGCTACTATTGGAGGAATATTCGGAGGTTTTCTTACAGATAAACTAGGAAGAAAACTTATTATACTATTTACTATTTTCATATGGAGTGCTGTCTTTGTTGGGTTTGCAACGGTTCATAGTGTAATGCTTTTCGTATTTTTAAGCGCTTTGAATGGACTATGTCGTTCATTTTTTGAGCCTTCGACACAAGCATTAATGATTGATTTTACCGAACAGGAAAAACGAAGAAGACTTTTTTCTGTACGGTATACAGCAATCAACATCGCCGCAGTTATTGGACCTATTTGTGGGGTTTGGCTTTTAAGTCTATCAAGCCCAACATTGCCATTTCTCATTACAGGAGGGATGTATGCATTATATGGCGTAGTCTTAGTAATCGCTTTAAACAATGTTGAAATGCGCCAGCAGATTAATAAAGAGAGACAAACTCTTCTTCAAATGTTCAAGGTTGTTGGTTCAGATACTAAGCTGCTTCTGTTATTAGCAGGGGGTATGCTAATTAATCTTGGTTATTCCCAATATGATTCAACATTGCCACAGTTTATTAATTTAACTGTAGAGAATGGCGTGAAATTGTATTCAATATTACTTGTAACAAATGCTGTTGTAGTACTGCTTTTACAACTGCCGATTAGCATTTATAGTGAGCGTATTTCTACCTTGAAGAGCTTAGTGATTGGAATTTGTTTTTTTGCAGCAGGATTTGTTCTTTTCAACCTAGCAACAAGCTGGATTGTTTTTATTGGGGCAATGGTTGTATTTACCATTGGTGAGATTTTTGCATTCCCAATGATGAATGCAATGATTGAAGAGATTGCTCCAGAAACAAAAAAAGCTACATATTTAGGAGCCTCTCAATTGAAAAATGCTGGAGGATTCATTGGACCGATCTTAGGAGGCTGGTTACTAATTCATTTTCAGGGAGAAGTTTATTTTGTTATAGCAATATTCATGTTATTAAGTATTGTGTTTTACAAAAATGCATTAACGAAACGCAATAATCTGGATAACGCATAAAAATGTAACTGCCATATATAAAGCGATGTACGAAAAAGCAGCGATAAATGGTTGGAAAAGTATGAGTGTCTGCTCCTAAAAAAGGAGTCGACACTTTTTTATTTTTCTTATAAGTTGGAATTTCATATCGATTATAAAGCAAGTTCACTTTTTATGGTTTGGATATAAAGATATATTTTCGTTGAAACTAAGGGGAAAGAATCTTTTGGGAAATGAGTGCGTCTTGAATTAAATACGTCATAATAAAGGGAGGTACACATGATATTAAAAATTTATAGGATTATTCATCTTGTATGGACAGGGATATTTGCCTTTTACATTTCTATACCAATACTAGAACAAGGCAGCATGGAAAGAAAGTTTATAGATGAGGCTTTATTTATTGTACTTTGGATTATAGGGGTATTTTTATTATTTAATAAAAAACTTGCAAAATATGGCTTTTTATTAACTATATTGCCCTTTATTTTTGCAATATTTATTTATATTTTCTAATTCTATTTTGACATAACACCTTTAAGTTATATATACTTTGAAAGTAACACCGAATGGTTATGTATAGATGTTGCAGTAAAGGAGCAATTGAAAATGACAAATGATCAAAAGAAATTACCTGACATTATTCAAACAGTAACTGTACAAGCACCAATACAAAAAGTATGGGATTATATATCCACTGCTGAAGGGATTGCAGAATGGTTTATGCCAAGCGATTTTCAACCGGAGGAAGGGTTTGCATTTACAATCCAATCTCCATTCGGACCATCTCCTTGTAAGGTAATAGAAGTTGATAAACCATATAAAATATCTTTCGAATGGGATACAGATGGCTGGATTGTGACGTTTTTATTAAAAGAAATTGACAATGAAACAGAATTCACAGTTATTCACGGTGGGTGGAAAGACGAAGGTGCAATCGTACCGAAAGCTCAAAGACCAAATACTGAAATTCGAAATACGATGAATCAAGGTTGGGCAGGAATTGTTCTTAAGTTTAAAAAAGTGGTGGAAGTTTAATGTGCGCTGCCACACAAAAGTATGATGTTTTTCAAGCAATTGCTGATCCAACAAGAAGAAGAGTTCTTCATTTACTTTCCGAAAATAATCAATCTATAGCTGAAATTTCTTCGCATTTTGATATAAGTAGAACTGCAGTGGTCAAGCATTTAAATATATTATCTGAAGCAGGTCTGGTTCGAGGAGAAAAAAGCGGCCGTGAAAAAATATATTTTTTACAGCCAGAGCCTTTTGAAGAATTAAGCGGTTGGCTTAAATATTACGAACAGTTTTGGAATAATAAATTAACAAAATTTAAGTTTGTAGTGGAAAATGATACATTAAAAAATCGGTGAAATAGACTTCCGAAAAGGACATAGATGGTTAACTCAACGCCGCTTGCAGAGGACTGCATAAACACAAACTGAAGGGCAGTTCAGAAAATTGCTTCTGGACTGCCCCCTTTTAAGAACTATTTTGGACTATACTACCTTAAGCGGATTTTTATAGAATAAAAGTGTTCGCAATCTACCACCAGAAAGCGTTGGCAAGAGCAATACCAGCGATTGCCCCAATTGCAATACCAATTCCGAATCCGCTTCCGCCAAAGCCCCAGTAGCCAATTCCATATCCACCAAAGCCGCCATCAGGCATAATCCATACCATATGTCGATCTACTCTAGTAATTCTTCCAACATGTTTTCTGCCATTTTTTTCAGTAATACAAACTCTTTTACCTAAATAGCGGCAGCATAGATTGTATACTTTATGAGGATGCATAGTTTTCCCCCCTTTTAATATTACTGTTAATTAATATATGTTCCTATTTTTAGTCGACACGAGTTAGGAGTCTAAAACATATCTTAAATAAAAAGGAGGAAATAGATGCCAGTAGTATATAATCTGCCACAACTTTATAAATTGTGTGAAAAGTCTAGTCAAAGCGCAAAAGATAATTTAATAAAAGTTCACCGAGAATTGCTATGCAACCCTCTTAAAACTATTTTTCCAAAAAGGACAATTGAAGAAATTCATTTCGAGCTTTTAAGGAATGGGCTGTTTGATCCGTATGAAGGATTAGATATAGCTGCCACTATAAAAGAATTGGAACAGCAAAATGTATGGGGTATAGTTCAAAAAGAATTTGAGAAACTGCGAAGCTTATGGAGGGGGCCTGATATACCTATTTACATTTTTCCCCTAACAAAACATAGACCGATGATTGATGGGATGGAAGTAAAAAAGAATGGCGTAGCATATAATGATGCAATATTTTTATTTATTTCAAAAGAACTAGTAGAAATTGAATTAAAAGCTTTGCTTGCCCATGAGTATCATCATATTTGTAGACTTTCTCATATAAAAAAAGCACCCCAGGAAATAGAATTAATAGAGTCATTAATTATAGAGGGAATGGCAGAGTGGGAAGTTGAGAAATTGTATGGGGAGGCAGGGCTATCTCCATGGACGAAACAATCTTCTTTTGAAGAACTAAAAGAACAATGGCAAAAGTACTATGCTCCGAATATGTATTTACTTGGTGTAGAAAATCATTACTCGTTTTTATATGGAGATGAAAGTTTAGGTTTACCGAGTTGGATAGGCTATTGTATAGGATACCGAATTATCGAATCCTACGTAAAAAATGTTGGTTCTGTAGAATCTAGCGTGTTTTATCGAATTTCTTCAGAAAAAATTATCCAGGGGTCTGATTTTAAACCATCATAATTAGAGGAAAAGGGAGAGTTTATACAAATCTTTCACATGTACAAAAGCCAATGAGAATAATCATCTGTTAAGTGGATAAATAGTGTCCTAAAATAGCAAAGGCTGTTTGAACTTTTGGATTTAAATATTGCCTTCTCCCTTTTATATAGGTCGTATGTGCACCATCAAAATTCATTAAGATTCCCATTGTAGTATTAAAAAAGGAATCCATCGATTAAATAAAATATTTATATAAACTTTTTTATATCCAAAATTGCTTGTAAATGCATCCCCTCATGGAAAATGGTTCGAATTAAAACTTGTTCTATCGTGTACATTCCCATTTCAACTGTTGGAAATTCTTCTTCTAATCGATTACTATAGGCCTCTCTTATTTTTGCAGGCTGTATTTTTAATAATTCCTTTAGTTCATGGAAAGATGGAGTATCAGCATTGAAATTAGCTGGTGAAGTGCCAAATCCAAACCAATAATTAAACTGCTCAGGTACCTCGCTTTTTTCCTTTGTTAGTGCTTCAATCCATAAGTATTGATCTAGCAAAATATGCCCCATATTCCATCGAATATTATTATTAAATCCCTTAGGCACTATTTCCGACTGTTCTTCAGTTATATTTTCGAGAACATTGATTATATTTCCGCGATAGCTCTCTAATTGCTGAAATAACACTTTATGACGTTGCTTCATTTATTTCCTCCTTTCTTTTATTAATTTATTTTGACAACATACTTATTTTTCCTCTAAATCAACTCTAAGTTTATCTATTTTAATTTTGATGTCAGGCCAGATTCATAAGAATGTTCTAAAATATCTGTAATTATGGTTTGAATATTCAGAATATATTGACTTTAGATTGGTTAGTACATAAACTAAGAATTATATGAAAACTATATTGAAAAAATAGGGAAGGAAGTGACTGAGTTGTTAATTGAAGATAGAATTTTACGAAATCAATGGATTGTTGCATGCAGGGAAGTCGATTTGGGAGAAGAGCCAATTCAAGTCACAATACTAGGAGAAAGAGTTGTTATTTTCAAAAATGACGAAGGTACCTATGCATTTAAAGATTTATGTATTCATCGAGGTGCAGCATTGTCGCTTGGACAAGTAAAGGACGGCTGTTTAGTTTGTCCATATCATGGCTGGATATATAATTCAAATGGGCAATGTGTAAAAATCCCCCAATTGCCAGAAGGAGCCCCTATTACCTCAAAGGCAAAAGCAATTCCTTACGGTTGTAAAGTTGCATATGGTTTTATTTGGGTGAACTTAAACAATAATGAACCTGAATTATTCAATTACCCTGAATACATAGACTTACATCACCGAAATGTTATTTGGGGTCCACAAAATGTAAAAGCAAACCCGCCTCGCATCATAGAAAACTTTTTAGATGTTAGCCACTTAGCATTTGTCCACGAAGGATTTCTAGGTATTCAAGATAAACCTCTTATTAATGATTACAAAGTGCATACAGTAGATAATCGGATATTTACAGATGAAATAATCGTATATCAACCAGATTCCGATGGGACAGGCATTGCAAAGGATGTGCTTTATACATATGAAGTATTAAATCCTTTAACTGCTCGATTTACGAAATGTGATCCAATAACAAACAATCGATTTTCGATGTTTATGACAGTTCTTCCAGTTGGAGAACGTGATTGCATTGTATTCGGTGTTGAGTCATTTAACTATGACATTGCACAAACCGATGAAGAAGTAATTGAATTTCAAAATATAATTTTTGCTCAAGATAAACCTATAGTAGAAAATCAAAAACCTGAAGAATTGCCCTTGGATTTACAGGTAGAATTATCATTAAAATTCGATCGTTTAAGTATTGCGTATCGTAAATATTTAAAACAACAGGGTGTTAAATTAGGTGTTGAATAACAGACTTTCAGTAGCACAGACTTAAGTTGTAGTTTGTGCTGCTTTCTCGTTTCGTTAAGATTTTTTAGCGAAAATGGCAGTTTTATCTGTCAACCCATTATAAGTTCAAATATTCTGAAAATAAAACAATAACTTTCTAATATTAACTTTTTCCAAAACTCTCCTAAAGTTTATTATACCAGTATTCTATACAGTCTTTTTTTGCTTTAATTAAAAGTAGAAATAGTCACATAAAATATATAAAAAGTTCACAAATTTGTAACATTTATATATTGCAAAATGGTTTTTTCTTTATATCAAGGGGGAAACCCATGTAACATAATAGTAGTGAAAGGAGGAATTTTATTGATGTTACAGATTGAAAATTTAACAAAAGTATATCGTGGAGGTAAGGTTGCTGTAGATAAACTAAACCTTACGATAGAACAAGGAGAATTTATTGCATTTATAGGAACTAGTGGGAGTGGGAAAACAACAGCACTTCGGATGATTAATAGAATGGTAGAGCCTACAAGTGGCAAGCTTACACTTAATGGAAAAGATATTACTAAAATGAACGCCGTAACATTACGAAGGAGTATAGGCTACGTTATTCAACAAATTGGTTTAATGCCGCATATGACAATAAGGGATAATATTACACTCGTCCCACACTTATTAAAATGGCCACAGGAAAAGAAAGATGCAACAGCTCGCCGTTTAATTGAACTTGTAAATTTACCCCCATCCTATTTAGACTACTACCCAACACAACTTTCAGGTGGTCAACAGCAGCGTATTGGTGTTTTACGCGCACTTGCTGCAAATCAAGATATTATCTTAATGGATGAACCATTCGGTGCACTTGACCCCATTACACGCGATACACTTCAAGATCTCATCAAAGATATTCAGCAACGTTTAAATAAAACGATTATTTTCGTTACGCATGATATGGATGAAGCGATTAAACTTGCTGACCGCATTGCAATAATGCATGATGGAAAACTAATTCAATTTGATACACCAGATAATATTTTAGCAAATCCGGCTAATGATTTTGTTAAAGAATTTATCGGTTCACACCGACTTATTCAACAAAAACCCAATATTAAAACAGTTGATGAAGTTATGATTAAACCTATATCAATTACAATTGAAAAAAGTCTCGATGAGGCCATTCGTTTAATGGTGGAAAAGCGAGTAGACACGTTATTTGTAACAGATGGCGACAATCGACTACAAGGCTATTTAGATGTAGAAAGCTTTACGGGTGCACGTAAGACAAAGAAAAGTGTTTCAGAAGTTTATGAAAAAGAAGTCTTTTACGTAAAAACCGGTTCTAAATTACAGGATTCTGTCCGCAGAATTTTAAAGCGTAACTTAAAAAATATCCCTGTCGTCGATGAGGAGCACCGATTAGTCGGTTTAGTTACTCGTGCGAACATTGTTGATATCGTTTATGACACTATTTGGGGAGATGCAGAAACAGAAGTGGAAGAAAAGAAGGAGTTGATTCGTGAATGATTTCCTTTTTCACTGAAAACAGCTCTGAAATTTTATTAAAGACATGGGAACATTTTTATATTTCGATGATAGCTCTATTTCTTGGAGTTGTTGTTGCAGTTCCTGTTGGCATTCTTTTATCGAAATCAAAATATACAGCAAAAATTGTTTTAAGTATAACAAGCGTATTGCAAACCGTTCCTTCACTAGCATTACTCGCAGTCATGATTCCTTTTTTGGGTGTTGGAAAAGTACCTGCCATAATAGCGCTGTGTATTTATTCTTTACTGCCGATATTGAACAATACTTTTATAGGAATGCAATCGGTTAATGAAAATACAAAAGGTGCGGGCATAGCGATGGGGATGACAAGTTTCCAGTCTATTTTACTTGTAGAACTGCCACTAGCAATACCGGTAATTATGTCAGGTATACGACTTTCAGCGGTATATGTGATCTCATGGGCAACTCTTGCATCCTATATTGGAGCGGGTGGTTTAGGAGACTTCATTTTTAACGGATTAAACTTATACCAAACTGAGTTGATTGTAGGTGGGGCAATTATTGTAACATTGCTTGCGCTACTGGCAGATTTTCTATTATCGAAGCTCGAAAAATGGGTAACACCAAAAGGACTGAAAATTGAAGGAGGGCGTACATCATGAAAAACAAACTCCTGCTTCTAATTGTGTCAGTTGCAGCAATCTTAATAATAAGCTTCTTTTCGTTAACAATGAATCGACAAAATGACTCTATCAAGATTGCATCGGTCGTTACAACAGAAGGGCAAATTTTAGCCTATATGATGAAAGATATGATTGAACATTATACGGATGAAAAAGTGGAGCTTATTAATAATCTAGGTTCAAGTACTGTTCTACATCAAGCGATGCTGAATGGCGATGCAAATATATCAGCAGTTCGGTATACGGGGACGGATTTAACAGGGGCTCTGCAATCAGAGCCGATAAAAGATCCCGAAGAGGCTTTGGCCTATGTTCAAAAAACATTTGATGAACGTTTTAACCAAACATTCTTTGATTCCTATGGATTTGAAAATACGTATGCCTTTATGGTGACTAAAGAAACAGCAGAAAAATATAATTTACAAAAAGTGAGTGATTTAGCTAATGTTGCCGGTGAACTGGAGGCAGGAGTTGATACATCATGGATGAATCGTGAGGGGGATGGCTATAAAGCGTTTGTTGAAGCATATGGCTTTGATTTTGCAAGAACATACCCAATGCAAATAGGGTTAGTCTATGATGCAGTTGATTCTGGTGAGCTCGATGTTGTTCTTGGTTATACAACTGATGGGCGCATTGCTTCTTACGATTTAGTAGTTTTAGAGGATGATTTGAATTTCTTCCCCCCATATGATGCAAGTCCATTCGCTGATACGGCTTTATTAGAGGAAAAACCTGAAGTGAAAAAAGCAATTGAACGATTAATTGGTAAAATTTCTACGGAAACGATGCAAGAATTAAACTACTTAGCAGATAATAATTTAATAGAACCAGCAGTTGTAGCAGAACAATTTTTAATTGAACATAACTACTTTTCAGGGGGTGATGAGTAATGCAAGATATGACCCAGATGTCTAAAGTAGAGCAATTTTTCTTTTATATGCAGGAAAATGGCTTTTACGTGTTTAGTCAATTTATTGATCATTTTTTAATTTCAATATATGGAGTATTACTTGCAGCAGTCATCGGCATCCCGCTTGGAATTCTTATTGCAAAGTATGCGAAAGTATCAAGTGTCGTTATTACACTGGCAAATATTATTCAAACAATCCCGGCACTTGCCTTAATGGCAATTCTCATGCTTGTTCTCGGATTGGGAAAAACAACGGTTATTGTTACGGTGTTTTTCTATTCATTATTACCAATTATTAAAAATACTTATGTTGGTATTACTACGATTAATAAAAGTGTCACCGATGCAGGTCGAGGCATGGGCATGACAAAGGCTCAAGTATTATATATGGTTGAACTGCCGTTATCACTTTCGGTAATTATTACAGGAATTCGGATTGCGCTAGTCGTAGCCATCGGTGTTACTGCTATCGGTGCATTTATCGGTGCCGGTGGTCTAGGAGATATTATTATACGTGGTACTAACGCAACAGATGGAACTGCAATTATTTTAGCAGGTGCATTGCCAACGGCGTTAATGGCAATCCTATCTGATATTATATTGGGAATGATTGAAAGAAGATTAGATCCAGTAAAACGACAGCAAAAGAAAACCATTCAAACGATTTAATCGAGGATAAAGAAATAAGTGCTAGTCTCATCGATAGAGGCTAGCACTTATTTTAGTTCATTAAATCTTTAAGGCCAGGGCTATGTTCATTTGGCATTTCGGGTAAATCTGGAACAGGGTGCGGTGTGGGCGGATCGACAATTTGCAGTTCACTGTTATTTCGACTCGGTGTTTCCCCTTTAAATATTTCACCAACTCTGTGATCATCTAACCTGAAATTAAAGAATGCATTATGAAAGCCCATATCAATATATTTTCGACATTCAGGATATTTCGTAATGTCGTAGTTCGGAATTGGCAATAATTTTCCCCATTCTACTCCAAGGGTTTCGAGCGCTTTAGCAAATGCGTTTTGATGGGCATTATCTCGAACAATTAAAAAAGCCAATGTTTCCCGTAAAGTTTTGTTGGAACTCATTTCATAAATTCTTGTTTTTTGAAGCACACCAGTGGATTCAAGTACGAGGTTGTCAAGTAAATCTGCTATTAAATTCCCATGGGAGTAAACATAATTACCCATCCAAGGATTTCCTGCTGCATCTACAGGCAAGGAGCTTTGCGCACCCATGATAAAGTGGTGAGGATTAGCGTGTTTAATCGCTTCATCTAACGGTGCTTGATCGACTCCTGCATTACCAACTCCGGATTCTCCAGCACCGTTTAATAATTGGTTAATAGTTGTTTGGACTAGCTCAACATGACTAAGTTCTTCTAAAAAAATACCGCGGATTAGATCTCGATATTGCTTTGCATTACCACGAAAATTGGCACTTTGAAACGAAAACTGCATCATTGTTCGCATTTCCCCGAAGCGCCCACCAAGAGTTTCTTGCAGTACCTTTGCTGCTGCTGGATCTGGTTTATCCGGAACAATCATGTTAATTAAATCTTCTTTATAAAAATACATAGATTTTCCTCCCTTTTAAGTATGTTTTCGATGAAAGTATGGGTTTGTACAATTTTTTTATTCACATACAGGAGTATTAAAACTTTTTAATCGACTAGAAACATGACTTTATCGATTGTCGCTTAAAAAAGAAGAGAAATGATAAAACTTTATGTAGTGTATGAAAACATTTGAAGGTTGGGAATGGTACAGGATGGAACATTACGATGTAATCATAGTAGGCTCAGGATTAGCGGGTTTAACTGCGGCTTTAGAGTTAACCACTAATGGAAAGAAGGTGCTTATACTTGAAAAGGAAAAAGTAATTGGAGGAAGAACATCTTCGTGGGATGAAGATGGAATGGTAGTTGAATCGGGATTTCATCGTCACATCGGGTATTATAAAGCGTTGCCACAAGTCTTAAAAAAGGTAGGGGTAAATATAGATGCTATTGTTCAATGGGAGGAGAATATTGATGTTCGTATTAAAGGGAAAAAGGATGCTATAACGTTTGGGGTATCTCCTATCTTTGGACCGTTGGACATGATTAAAGGAATTCTAGGGAATAATGATATTCTTTCATGGAAAGACAAATTGTCATTATTGAGGTTTTTTACAAGTGGTTTTTTGCAATATCTAAAGAATCCAGATGCATTAGATCAATTTAATATAAGAGACTATGCAACTAAACATAATGTTAGTGAAAATGCATTACATTATGCTGTTATTCCATTAAGCGCGGGTATTTTCTTTTTACCACCTGAAAGATACTCTGCAAAAGTATTTTTCGGTTTATTCTTTCCAGCTATACCACGTTTTTATCGAATGAGAGTTGGCGCTTACTTAGGGGGAATGACTGAGCTTTTAGCAAGACCGATTGCTCAATTTGTTGAATTCCAGAATGGTGTTATTAAAACAGGTACGAAGGTACTAAGCCTAGTATTTGAAAACGAGGCTGTAATAGGAGTGATTTTAGAAGAAGGCTCCAAAATTTATGCGAAGGATATAATATTAGCCACTCATTTAGGGGGAACGAAGGAAATATTAAAAAAACATTTTATTGATCATCCTTCATTGGAAAATCTGTTTAAGTTGCCTACTATGCCAGCTGTAACAATACAAATGGAATTTACAAAACCTGTACTTCCTTATGATCGTACGACATTTGGACCATTAACTTCACTTGCAAGTTTTGCGGAACAATCCCGCTCAACGTTTACACATGTTCAAGGAAGGCTCTCTATCATTTTAACTCCCCCAGAAGCATTTTTAAATATGGAGAGCAAGGATATTTTAAAGCATGTACAAAAGGAAGCAAGAGAGTTAGGGCTGGATTTAGAGACAAATTTGATAGACTACCGGATCGTCAGCCGCTCGGATGACTTTTATAGTTTGGAACCAAACCTTGATCATTTAAGGCCAAATCAGAAAACGGAAATTAAAGGTTTAACCTTAGCTGGAGATTATACGCGGCAGCCTTATTATGCAACGATGGAAGGTGCTGTTGTGTCAGGATTGAAGGCTGCGAACCTAATATTAAAAAAGAACTAATTATCCTAAAAGTATAGAATATGAGAGGTGTAGTACATTGCCGCATATAAAAATCAACGGGGGTAATTTGTATTATGAAACAAGGGGAGAGGGAATTCCTATTGTTTTTATTCACCCTCCGTTACTAACTGGTATAAATTTTATGTATCAATTTGAGCATTTATCGAATAAGTATAAAATCATTACATTTGATATACGCGGTCATGGGCAAAGTGGATACTCAAGCCGGGTAATCGACTATTCTCTTATTGTTGAAGATATAATTTTACTTTTAAATGAGTTAAAAATAAAGAAGGCATTTCTTTGTGGTTATTCAACAGGAGGATCAATTGTTCTAGAATTTTTGCAAATGCATTCTGAACGGGCTTTTGGAGGAATAGTGATTAGTGGAATGTCTGAAGTAAACGATTATTATTTAAAGTTAAGAATTCTAACAGCAGCCGGCCTTTCAACTAAAAAAACATTTCCCCTTTTAACATATGCTATTACGAGGGGGAACGCCAACACACAACAATGTTTTAAAAGGATGCAGCAAGCATCATCAAAAGGAGACATACGTAATATTAAACAATATTATCAATTTAGTTTAAAATATAACTGTACGAATCAGCTCCATAAAATATCGGTGCCTATATTGCTCGTATATGGAGCAAAAGATAAGGTATTTCATAAATATGCCTACATTCTTCAAGAAAAACTTCCGGAAAATGAGCTAGTGTTATTAGAAAATGAACATCATCAAATTCCAACGAAAGCACCTCAAAAATTACATGATGTAATGCAAAGGTTTATTCAATCGTACATAAGGGAAAACCCATTTATGGTTTAACGTATTGAGTAAAAAGAAGGGTTTTAAAAAATGATTAATTTTATAGGAATAACACATGATAACAACTTTGAAAATGTAACGATTGATAACGCCATATTATCTAACTATAAATGGTTTTGGGTAGATTTTAGTGAGCCAACAGATGAAGAACTAAAACACTTATCTAATACGTTTCATTTTCATCCCCTTGCAATAGAAGATTGCGTTCAAGAATTTCAGCGGCCAAAGTTAGATTACTACAATAATTATACTTTTTATGTAACGCATATTGTTCGAGAAGAGCGTAACGAAATTATTAAAGAAGAATTAGATTTTTTTGTAGGAGAAAGCTGTATTGTAACATTTCATAAGGTTCCTTCAATAGAAGTAACAAAAGTTTGGACTCGTTTTTTATCACAAGAATCTATAGAAAATTGGGATCCATACTATATCTTTTATGAAATACTGGATAAAATCGTCGATAATTATTTTCCGCTTGTCTATCGAATTGAGGACGAATTAGAAAAGATGGTTGAAAATAACCAAAGTCATTCAATGAATTTTCTAATGAACGAGTTGTTTGAAACGAGAAATATGCTCCTAAACCTTTTGCATACGATAAATCCAATGCGGGATTTACTTTATCGAATGTTAAATTCACATCATTTAAATTTAAATAGGATTAGTGAAAGAAGAGAGTATTTTTCAGATATTTATGATCATCTTCTAAAGCTTTCTGAAATGGTAATGACAAATCGAGAAGTCACTGCGGACATAAGAGATAGTTATTTATCTTTAAGTTCGCAACAAACGAATAACGTCATGAAATTGTTAACTATTATAACTTCTATTTTTGCACCTTTAACTTTTATTGCAGGAATTTATGGCATGAATTTTGAAAATATTCCTGAACTATCATGGAAGTATGGATATTTTCTATCACTCGGATTAATGGCTCTAATTGGCGTCACAATGCTTCTTTGGTTTAAAAAGAAAGGCTGGTTTAAATAGGTTTTGTAAAAACATTATTCATTTCATTTTTAAACTCAATAGAATAAGCAATACCCCGCTAAATAAGCAAACCATTTTTAAATAAGATATTTTTTCGCTTATGCCAGCGATGCCAATCCCTGTCGTAATAATTAAAACAGTAGGCCCTACTAAAGCTAGTAAAGAGTTAATAGCTAAAGCTTTTTCAAGATCATTAAATTTAAACATTAATCCTGCTGCTGTTATTTCAAGACTTCCAGATAAGATTCGCAATAAGACCATATAAATTAGTGCACTTTCCAACATTCACCCTCCATTTAGCATTACTTATATGAAAGTGTATGTTTGTCCAAGAAAGTTTAGTATAAAAAAGGAGGTGCTCCAAGACTAGGAGCACCTCCTTTTGATAATAAAATTAAAGTTTATTAATTACACCGTGTAAAGTTTCTTTCAACTCTGCATCGTAGTCAGCTAGTTCAACAAGGTTTGCTAAACGTTCACGTAAAATTGGACGTTCAATAACTAATTGCTCATCTAGTACACCAACTAATAATTCGATAATTAATCGGTCGCGGATTGTTAAAGCTTCATCAACGCGTTCTGGTGTAATTTTTGCATCTAATTTTAATGATTTACTGCCCATTGTTTTACCCCCTAGTATTTACTAAAAACCATTTTAGCATAATATTTAAGTTTAATAAATAACGGCGATAAAATGATATTAATATAGTTTTTCTCATCGTTTTTCTGAAAAAATCTATTAAATTTAAAGGGATTTAAAAGTAGTATTTAGAATATATATTTAATAGAAGGGAGAGAGAAAATAATGAGAGGAACAATTAATAACAAAAAACGAGAAATATCTGAAGAAAACGCATATCATTTTTTAAAACATGCACAAGTTGCTCATGTTGCTACAGTGGGAGAGGACGGCTATCCATACGTAATTCCTTTTGTATTTGTATATGAGGGGGGAACAAAACTTTATCTTCATATAGGAAATTTACGTGAAAGTCATTTTTGGTCAAATATTAAAAATAATCCAAGGGTGAGTATTGAAGTGTGTGAAATGGGCGATATCGTTCCTGGGAGAAAATACGCTTGTCAGTCCGCATTGGGGTACACAAGTGTAGTATTATTCGGAACGGTTAAACATAATGAGGAAATCCCGCGAAAAGAATGGTTTTATGATTGTTTATGGAGAAAGTATGGAGACCCAAATTGGACTTTCGAAAAAGATGGCTATCCAGCTTTACCTAAAACAGAATTATTTGAAGTAGAAATTGAAAAGATAACAGGTAAATATAGTGATGCTATTGGTCACTAAAATTATCGATTAACATAAAAAACCAGAGAGCAGTGCATCTCTGGTTTTTCACATTAAATCATTTTTAATAATGCCTCTTCGCCGATTGTACCTTTTATAATGCCGAGTTTTTCTGCTTCGTACGTAACAGATTCAAGCGGAGCTTTTAATAATTCATCAATTGTTCTTACCCCAACCGCTCTGCCTGCAATAATTTTACGATCTGCCAATTTACTGTTTAACAGACCAACGTCTAATGCGCCACACATAATATAGCCATTCTCATTTGATACTGTTAACAATGTTGTTTTAGGTAAACGTACAGTGACAGCGGTAAACATATGACCATGTAATTCGATTGGTTCTATTGAAACCATATTGATCGCCCCCTCCCTCTATAAAATATGGGGATGGGAAAAAAGTGTTCGTAGTATTTCTATCTAAATACGATTTAACTAAAAATAAAACCATTTTTACAATATGATTGGACCATAGTATTCTTTTATAAAGAGGGTGTAAGCATATGTATAGTGTTTTATCTGAATTAAGCCAAATTATTAGTTATCCCATCACTGTTTTTTTAAACTCTTATAATCATTCTCCAATAATAATCGCAATCTTGTTAGGTTGTATTAGTGCATTTGCTCCTTGCCAAATAACAGGAAATATTAGTGCGATATCTTTTTATGGCAACCGGACAATACAAAAGGAAACAATATGGATTGAGATAACTTCTTTCATTTTTGGGAAGGTTGTTATTTTTAGTTTAATCGGTTGGTTCGCTTGGATCTTTGGTCAATCCTTTGAATCAGAAATGACAAAATACTTTCCTATTTTCCGTAAATTAATCGGACCATTATTAATAATTACTGGATTAGTGCTTATTGGGATGTTAAAACTTAAATTTATAAACCGTCTAACAATACATATACCAGTAATTATGAAAGAAGGGAAAATTGGCTCTTTTTTATTAGGAGCTACTTTTTCGCTGGCTTTTTGCCCAACAATGTTTGTGTTGTTCTTTGTATGGCTAATGCCGACAGTTATTTCGAGTTCATATGGTTTTTTCTTGCCTGCTGTTTTTGGAGTTGCAACATCAATGCCACTGCTTATTATTTTTGCTTTAATTGAAGTATTTAATGCAAAACGTTTGATAATGAAGAAGAGCAAAATTATCGGAAACCTAATTCAAAAATTGACCGGGGCGATTCTTCTTATAATTGGCTTTTTTGATGCTATCACCTATTGGGGAATATGATTTTAAATAAAGCGCATAAAATGACCAATTTCATTCATACTAATAAAGATTTCACATAAGAAATCTAACATGATGAATAGGGGTGTGACGAGTGGACAGAAAGGGTTTTATGAATCCTGGTTCAAAGAAGACATACCAAAACTGGGAAAAGCCGAAGATTCAGAAGTCTCAAATGAATGGTCAAACGGAGATTTCACTCCACAACCAAATATTGAGATCAGAAGCGAAAGCTAGACAGTTTTAGAACATCATGTAAGATTTAAGTGAATCATGGCCCGGAATTTATTCCGGGTTTTTTTATTTTATATTCTTCCATGTTCTGCTAATCTATATGAAATATAATATAAAACTTTTTGAAACATATAATATTACAAAGTAAAGAGGGGGACTTTGCTTTGAGTAATAAAAGAATATTATGGATAATGTCCATCGCTCAATTTTTAGCAATGCAAGTATGGTTTAACTTTTCGGCTGTAATGCCAGTTATAGAGAAAGAATGGGATTTAACCTCTACACAATCCGGAGTTATTATAACTTTTTTTCATATTGGTTATGTGGCGGCGATAATTTTATATAGTATTTTGATTGATAAATATAATCCCAAATATTTTTTTGTATATGGTGCATTAGCTGCTGGAATTTCTGGTCTAATTTTTGCTATGTTTGCGCAAAGTTTTTGGTCAATTTTACTATTACGCATGATCTCTGGAATAGGAATCGCAGGAGTCTATGTACCGGGGATGAGAATGCTAACAAATCTATTTGAACCTAATGAGAGAGGCTCAGCATTAGGCGTCTATGTAGGGTCTTTAGTAGTTGGTTCGGGTTTTTCGCTGTTTATTTCAGGTCTACTCATTGATATTATCGGCTGGGAGGGCGTGATATTTGTTACTTCGAGCTTCAGTTTAGCTGCAGCTGTATTAATGTATCTTTTAAAGATTCCGTCTATAAAAAATAATACGTCGATAACATTAAAAAAAGATATTTTCAAACGAGTATTTCGCAAAGAAAACCTCCTTATAAATGGAGGCTATGCAGGGCATACTTGGGAGCTTTACTCTATGTGGGCATGGATTGGTCCATTTTTAGTTTATTACTTTTCTATACATGGTTATTCTCAATCGCAGTCTATACAATTTGGTAATTTATTAGGTGCGATTGTTATTATGATTGGTGGAGTAGCTACATATATCGGAGGTAAATTATCTGATTCATTTGGAAGAATAAAAATGGTAAATGTTTTTTTAATAATTAGTATTACATGTTCATTATGTATAGGTTGGCTCTTAGAAATTCCGTTATTAGTCATGCTTTTCCTTGTAGTTATTTATGGATTTACAATTGTAGCAGACTCACCTATTTATAATGTAGCAATTTCTGAAGTATCTGATCCTGAAGTGATTGGTCTAGCATTAGGTGTACAATCAGTATTAGGTTTTTCAACAACGATTTTTTCACCGCTTATTTTTGGGATAGTTTTGGAGTGGTTTAATTGGGGAATGGCGTTTTCAGTAATAGGAATAGTAACAATAACCGCACCAATCTGTATGTTTTGCTTGGGTCGTATTCAAAAAAACCGCAATACAAAAAGTGAAGCAACTTAGAAAAGGAAATTAATAATTAAATGAAAAATCTCAAGCCCAGAAAATTTTTCTGGGCTTTTTTATTTTATCCCCTAGATAAAAAATTATAATGATTAGTTCAGATTGAAATGGAGAATTATAAAGTTAAGTCCTTATGAGGAGTTGTATTTTTGTGAAAGATATTTTAAAGAATCCAGTATTTACTATAGCCGCAATAATTATTACGATTTTAGTTGTAATAGGAGCTTTATTTCCGAAACAGTTTGGTGATGTAGCAAATAAAATTTTTAATATGACTACTCAAAACTTTTCTTGGTTTTATTTGCTTTCAGTCTTCGCTATTGTTATATTTCTAATATTTTTAGCAGTAAGTAAATATGGCTCTATTCGCCTTGGTGGAAACGAGGCAAAACCTGAATTTTCATTTTTGACATGGATCTCAATGCTGTTCTCCGCCGGGTTGGGTGTAGGATTAGTATTTTGGGGTGTTGCTGAGCCAATGAGCCATTTTTATACTACCCCGTCTGCTGATACAGAACCTCTTACAACAGAAGCGGCAAGGTTGGCAATGGGGTATTCGTTCTTCCACTGGGGAATTAGTCAATGGTCTGTATATGCATTAATGGGACTTGTGATGTGCTATATTCAATTTAATAAAAAGAAAGACTTATTAATTTCAACATCATTGGAACCTCTTATAGGGACAAAAAAGAGTTTGAAAAATTTAATTGATATTTTAGCTGTTATTGCAACGGTAATGGGTGTTGCTACATCTGTTGGTTTAGGAGTATTGCAAACAAACGGTGGATTAAATGCGGTCTTCGATTGGCCGGTAAATTTTGCATTACAGCTTGTGATAATTGGTGTTATGTTTATTGGCTACATGTTGTCTTCTACTACAGGTATACAAAAAGGAATTAAGTATTTAAGTAACCTAAACATGGGATTAGCAATTTTGTTGCTTGGCTTTGTTTTTATAATGGGACCGACTGTATTTATTTTAGAAACATTTACGTTGGCTATTGGTGATTATATTACTCATTTTGTGGAATATAGTTTACGTTTGCAGCCGTATCAAGAAGGAGAATGGGTGAAGCATTGGACGATCTTTTACTGGGCTTGGGCAATCTCCTGGTCACCATTTGTTGGTACATTTATTGCCAGAGTTTCAAGGGGAAGAACAATCCGTGAATTTATTGTAGGTGTGCTTATTATCCCTCCGGTGATATCTTGCTTTTGGATTGCAACCTTTGGTGGAACTGCACTATGGTTTGATTTACACAAAGGAACAAATATTGCAACTTTAGTTAATGAAGATATTACAGTAGCGTTATTTGAAACGTTAAACAACTTACCCTTATCATTAATTGCTTCTATAATCGGTATAATATTAATCTTTACTTTTTTAATTACATCTGCGGACTCAGCTACATTTATAATGGCAAGCATGACATCTAAAGGCTCTATGAATCCCGCAGTTATTACAAAATTAAATTGGGGAGTATTAATGGCAGCTATTTCAGCAGTTTTATTATATGCTGGTGGATTAGATGCTCTACAGACTGCCTCATTAATTGCAGCACTGCCATTTACGGTAATATTATTGATGCTGGGAGTAACATTATGGAGAATGTTAATCAAAGAAGTGATTCCAATAAAGAAAAATGAAATTAAGCGCCTAAAAAAAATGCGCGAACATATAGAACGTGAAAATCAGCAAAAAAACACCAAAAAATAAAATGGATTCTATGCCGAGTATAAATGCTATTATTGAAGCAATACTATAAATGATTTCACTTAACAATTCGAAATGATCCATTAGGAGGGATTTGCGATGATTAACGCAGAAGACAATTCAGAGTCTGAAAATCCGCCTCAAAACTTGTTTGGAAAAGCATCTATCTCTAAATTTTCGTTATAATCGAATATTGAGATTAAGCCTAAGCCTGACAGTTTTAATCATGAGAATTAGTGAAATCAGCCCGGAAATTTTTCCGGGTTTTTTTATGACTCTGCAAGTTAATTTTTAGGAGGTGCAATTAGAGCCTTAGCATCAGCATTTAATGCATTATATATTTTAGGATTTGAAAGCAATTCCTTTTGTAGAAATGAAAATCGCTTAATTTCCGCGAATCTGAAATCACGTGCTAAAGAATTAATATGTTGAATAATTAACTGTGTTTCTCTAGAATAAAGCTCATTATTGTCATCATTAAAATCGACAACACAATTTACTAAAGTTAAAGCTTCGATACTTAATTTTGTACGGATATATGTATTTTTAAATTTATCAAAGTTTAATTCGATAATTTTACGTGCTTGAGGATAGTCGCTTTTACTTATGGCCCTTTCTAACAATAAAACATCGCGGTCTATTTTCATATATATCACCTCCCTGAAATAGAATAAAAGTAACATTTTCTAAAGGATTATACCATGAAAAAAGTTCTGTTTGTATAATCGTTATTACATAAATTTGATAAAAAACTACGAATTTACTTTAGTATATCTCTTGGTTTATTATTTTGTTTTCCATTTTTATACTTTTAAGTATGATTTTTGTGCAAATACGTCTCTAGTCTTATACCAATTTATTTCTAAAGTCGGTTACCTAACTAAAAGAAAACCCCTATTATAAAAGCAAGAATAAATAAAGGGGAAAGTTTATGGGCAGGAAAAAAGTCTACTTATTGTTAACTGACACAGGAACAATATTTACACGGATGATAAAGCTATATACAAAAAAACCATATAATCATGCTTCTATAGCTTTTGATAATAAGTTTACGGAAGTTTATAGCTTCGGCCGCAAAAAGCCTCGTAACCCGTTTATTGGTGGATTTGTTAATGAAGATGTTAGAAAGGGATTATTTAAAAATGCCAGATGTGCTATTTATAGTTTTGAAGTAACAGATGAGCAAATTTCCAGTATGAAATATTTTATTAATAAGATTGACAATGAAAAACATCTTTACAGGTATAATCTTTTAGGATTAATTACTTTTATTTTAAACAAACCTTATCAAAGAAAGCGTGCATATTTTTGTTCCGAATTTGTTGCAAGAGTTTTAAATGAAGGAAAAATCATTGAATTTCAAAAGCCTTTGTCTCTTGTTTCTCCACATGACTTACAGAGTATTAAAACGATTGAATTAGAGTTTGAAGGTCAATTAGCGGATTTACTTGAAAGTGATGCTCCGACAATGTATCCAATTGTTTCCTAAAATTTTATAGAGGCATATACACCCTTAAATTTATTATTTTAAGGGTGTTTTATTATGCATGTATTTAATGAAAAATAGCATAAAGTAAAAATCATTTAGAAAGAATAAAAAAAGAATAATAAAAGAGGTGACAGATTTGGAAAATCAGATGCCGCGTGAAGAAGGAATTGATCATAGTTTAGGACTATTAAAGGAAGGATACAATTTTATATTAAATAGGCGACAAAGCTTACAATCCGATATTTTTGAAACAAGAATTTTAGGTAAAAAAGCAATCTGTATGATTGGAGAAGAGGCAGCTCAAATCTTCTATGATCCAAAAAAATTTCAAAGGAATGGTGCTGCACCCAACCGTATTGTGCAAACGTTATTCGGAAAAAATAGTGTTCAAACATTAGATGATGAAGAACATAGACAACGAAAAGATATGCTTATGTCAATAATGACAAAGGATGAGATAAATAGACTATTGGATATTACAAAGCTTCAATGGGAGCAATCACTTGATAAGTGGAGTCAAATGGATCAGGTTGTTCTTTATGAAGAAATGAAGGAATTATTATGTAAAGCGGCTTTTAAATGGGTTGGCTCGCCATTGCATGAAGATGATGTGAAAAGAATGACAAGAGATTTAGGAGCGATGTTTGAAACTCCGGCAGCAATTGGACCTGCTCATTGGTTAGGTAGAGGTTTTCGAAATCAAGCGGAGAAGACAATACAGGAACTAATTCAAGCTGCCCGGGAGAAAAAAGTACAATTTCCTCAAAATACACCCTTGCATCAGTTTTCATTTTATCAAGATAAAGATGGACATTTATTAGATATCGAAACAACATCGGTGGAAATACTAAATTTGTTAAGGCCAATTGTTGCAATTGCAATTTATATAAACTTTACAGTGCTGGCATTGTATCAGTATCCGGAACAAAAGGAAAAATTAAAAACGTATAACGATTATCAAAAAATGTTTGTACAAGAAGTAAGAAGGTTTTATCCATTCTTCCCGTTTGTTGCGGCACGGGTGAAGCAGGACTTCACATGGAATGGATATCAATTTACCGAAGGAACATTAACTCTTTTAGACCTTTACGGGACTAATCATGACCCGAAACTGTGGGAACATCCGAATATGTTTTATCCAGAACGTTTTGCACAATGGCAAGGAAGTCCTTTTAGTTTCATACCACAGGGTGGTGGAGACTACTATTTAGGACATCGCTGTGCTGGTGAACAGATTACAATTGATATAATGAAAATAAGCATTGATTACCTAGTAAATAAAATGGATTATGATGTACCAGAGCAAGATTTAAGCTTCAGCATGGAAGATATACCAAGCATCCCCCAGAGTAAAATCATATTAAAAAATGTGAAGCGAAAGAAAGAAAATATCCAATAATAGAAAAAACAAGGGGCCGTCCAGTTTACTGAGCGGCCCTCTGCTTTTTTAGTTACGTATATGATAAAAGGTCAATCAGAACAGTTTACGGGATATTTTGTATTTACTGGTTTATCGCGCTTGCATATAAAATTATTACTACACTACGTTATGTTTAAAATTCCCTTCAAGAAGGAATTTCAGCTTTCCTCTCGAACATAGAGTAGTAGAGGCTATAAAACTTAAGGAAAGTGAGAGAAGTCAAAAATGATTAATGAACGATACCCAATAGGACAATATGAGGCTCCTGAAAGCATTACACAAGAAATTCGAGATAATTGGATTGAAGATATCTCCACATTTCCAACGAGATTAAAAGAAATAGTAGAGTCGATAAATGAGGAAGATCAACATCTGACATATCGTGAAGGTGCATGGTCTATCCGACAGCTCGTTCATCACATTGCTGATGCCCAAATAAATGTTTATACTCGAATTAAATTAGCTTTAACAGAAGAGAATCCAACAATTAAACCGTTTGAAGAAAATGGCTGGGCAGCGTTAGCAGATTTAAATATAGAACTTGCTTCATCTTTAAGTATTATTCAAGGTTTACACGCTCGTTTAAGCTATTTATTAGCAAACTTAAGTGAAGAACAATTAAAAAAGACATTTATTCACCCTGATACTGGCATTCAAACAGTTGAGAAGACAATGGGATTTTGTGTGTGGCATGTAAATCATCATTTAGCACATATAAAAAATGCATTAGAAAAAAGAAATCATTAACTTTAGGATTTTGATTTAAGTTAAATTAAATCTTGTGATATAATGAAAAAACTATGAACAGAAGGGAAGATGGGTGGCCAATGCGCAAATAATCTTATTTTTGATGTAATCTAAAAAGATTTCAGAAACAAAAATAGGATTAGTCTGCCCATTTTCTATAAGTATAAGAAAGCTATTTTTAACGGTAATAGCTTATTTGTATTGCTTAAAAGCGACTAATCCTTCCAATGTAATTTGGGAGGATTTTTTTAGTGGATTAGAAAGTATAAGTTTTTATTTTACAGTAATCCACATAAGGAAAGACACACCTGCACTATTTTAGTGCAAGATGTGTTTTTGAATCCTCCCTACTAACTAAAAGAAGGGAAGATATATATGCGGGAAATATTAAAATTGCAAAATATACATTATGAAATAATGGAGTCCGTTATTTTTGAACAGATACATGCAACAGTTCATCAAGAAGATGTTATAGGCATTATCGGTAAAAATGGTGCTGGGAAATCCACGCTGCTTCAAATTATTTCTGGAACTATACAAGCAACTAGCGGAAGCTTACGTTGGCTTCAACAAAATATTTCGGTTGAGAGCGTTGAACAAGAAATCGAAGCTTATAAATCAGCAGGAGTTACAGCTGAGGAGGCTTTATTATTATCACAGTGGCATGTTCCTGCCAATGAATTTAAGGAATTAAGTGGTGGAGAAAAGCTGAAAGCAAGACTTGCTAAAGGGTTTTCAGAGAATGCGCAAATTTTATTGTTAGATGAGCCAACGAATCATTTAGATGAACAAAGTGTACAATTACTCGTAGAACAAATCAAACATTATAAAGGGACAATTATACTTGTTTCTCATGATCGTTATTTTTTAGATGAAGTTACAACGAAAATATGGTCAATTGAAAATAAAAGACTAATCGAGCACAAAGGAAATTATTCAAGCTACATGAAGATGCGGGAGCACAAAAGACTCTCCCAACAACGGCAGTATGAAAAGCAGCAGCAGATGGTGCAACGAATTGAAGGCCAATTAAAGGAATTAACTTCTTGGTCTCAAAAAGCCCATGCACAATCAACAAAGCAGGAAGGTTTTAAAGAATTTTACCGTGTTAAAGCAAAACGTATGGATACACAAGTTAAATCCAAAAGGAAAAGGCTTGAAAAAGAACTAGAAAAAGCAAAAGTAGTGCAGGTTGAACCTGAATATGAAGTGAACTTTACATTGAAAGCAAAAGAAAAACATGGCAAACGATTTTTAGAAGTAAAAAATTTAAAGAAGACTTTTGGAAATAAAACTTTATTTAAAAATGTAAATTTCACAATTCAGCATGGGGAAAAGATTGCATTAGTAGGTCCAAATGGCAGCGGCAAGACTACACTATTAAAAGTTATTATGGGTCAAACGAAGGCAGAAGGGGATGTTTGGATTTCACCTTCTGCAAGTATCGGATATTTAACGCAAGATGTATTTGATTTACCCCTTACGAAAACACCTGAAGAGTTATTCCACCGTGACACTTTTGAAGAAAGAGGCAAGGTTCAAAATTTCATGAAGCACTTAGGATTTTGTAAAGCTGCATGGAAAGAGCAAATTCAATATATGAGTATGGGGGAACGTATTAAATTTAAATTAATGATCTATATATTGGAAGAAAAGGATGTGCTCATTTTAGATGAGCCAACGAATCATTTAGATTTACCTACACGCGAGCAATTGGAAGAAACCTTGTTCAATTATAATGGTACATTGATAATTGTCTCTCACGACAGATATTTTATTAACAAAACTACTACTGGTAAACTTGAAATTAAGAATGGCCATATTTACAAAAAATTAAATGAAGTCACAGAAAAAAAGGACACAAAAGAAGAAGTCCTATTGAGGCTGGAAACTGAAAGACAAGAAATTTTAGGAAAACTTAGTTTCATGACTTCAAAAGATAAACAATATCAGGAACTCGATCAAAGATTCAATGAATTAACAAAACAAATAAATATGTATAAAGAAAAGTAGCTAAATTTTAATATCTAGTAATTAATTTCTGATTATCTTACATCACTTAATTTAGTTACAGTTGCATCATCCCCGCAATAAAGCCGTCCAATTAAATTTTATGGACGGTTTTTTAGTTGAGTTTTTAAATTAAGTTACTAGTGGAAATTGTGTATGATTATGGTTATTTATCACATACTACTCATGCTATTTCTAAAACGATAGCATGGAAGGAAGGTATGAATATGTCCCCGTTCTTTAAAAAAAGAACGAAAAAAAATAAAGTACCAACTATACCTGAAAGCAAAATCCTAGAAAATTCCACAAAAATAATCTCCCCAAAGCTAGAAGATAACATATATGAAATTAATAAAATTTTTCAGAAGAACATGGATTTCTTAATTCGAAAGTTTAATTTATTCGGTAAGACT
This sequence comes from Lysinibacillus telephonicus, assembly GCF_003966145.1. Taxonomy (GTDB): domain Bacteria; phylum Bacillota; class Bacilli; order Bacillales_A; family Planococcaceae; genus Ureibacillus; species Ureibacillus telephonicus. Next base: position 21,753 of record NZ_RXNR01000028.1, on the reverse strand, counting down.
CCTGCAGTACTTATATGTTTGAAGTCATTAGTGAGCACTGAAAAAATTGACCGTGATATCATTAAACTTCTTCAAGAGGGCGAGCCTTTAAGTGATCCATCACAGCAAGTAACTCAATATATTATAAATAACATACTTTATTTTTCAGACGTAAAGGAAGTATCAGAACTATCATCTTTTATTAAAGCTATTTCATCTGGAAAAGCTCTTATTTTAATTGAAGGCGAAGAATATGGAATTGAACTGGATGTAGTAGAAAAGGAAAAAAGATCGATTGAAGAACCCGCTACTGAAAGAGTTGTCCGCGGTCCAAGAGATGGTTTCATTGAGCAAATTATGACAAATATTTCACTATTACGCTATCGCCTCCCAGTTCCTGAGTTTCAAATTGAGGAAACAGAGGTGGGAAAAAGAACGAGAACAAAGGTTGCAATTTGTTATATGGACGATATTGTAAGTGAAGATTTATTAAAAGAAGTGAAGATGAGAATTGATGCAATAAATATAGACAGTATTTTAGATGCTGGTTATATCGAACAATTTATACAAGACCGTCCTAACTCACCTTTTCCTCAAGTCCAAAATACCGAAAGACCGGATAAAGTCATAGGGAACATTTTAGAAGGAAGAGTTGCGATATTAATAGATGGAAGCCCTTTTGCATTGATTGTGCCTGCAACATTTAACCAATTTTATCAAACCAGTGAAGATTATTATGAAAGATGGATAATTTCTTCTTTTGTTCGAATTGTTCGTATGGCAGCTTTAATTTTTTCATTAACCTTTTCATCCTTTTATATAACGGTTCTATCCTTCCATCCTGAGCTTATTCCTGCAAATTTTGTTGTTGCCGCTGCGAGTGGGAGGCAAGGTGTCCCATTCCCTGTTATTTTTGAGGTACTAGTTATGGAATTTGCAATGGAAATATTACGAGAAGCAACGGTAAGGATGCCCCAGCAAGTAGGGGGCGCGTTATCGATAGTAGGAGTTCTTGTAGTCGGTCAAGCAGCGGTACAAGCAGGGTTTGTAAGTCCGATCACAGTAGTTATTATTGCTCTGTCAACAATCGGTTCTTTTGCAACTCCTTCATACAATGCAGCAACTGCATTTCGTATGCTAAGATTTTTACTTATTATTTTGGCAGGTACATTTGGCCTCTTAGGGTTGGCAGTAGGAATTATGTTAGTTTTGAACCATATGCTTTCCCTTCGTTCCTTTGGAATACCTTATATGACACCATTCTCTCCAGGGAACATTAAATCATTAAAAGATTCAATATTTCGTGCTCCTTTTTATTGGCTAAAAGAACGGCCAGCTGAAAATCATGTAAGAGATGCTCAGCGTATAGGCAAAAAGGTAAAAGACACAACGAAAAATAATTTTCTTGATAATAACGGAGGAGATTTTGATGAAACATAGTGATTCAATTTCCTCCATACAATTCGCTTCTATTGTTACTGGTACAATGGTAGGAATATCATTATTAGGCCTACCAAGATTTGTAGTGCAGGAAGTGGGAAATGCAGCTCCTATTGCAAGTTTATTTGGGATTTTGTGTTCACTTGTTGGAGTAGTGGTGGTTACAATGTTGGGTAAGAAATTTCCAAAACAAACAATTATCAGCTATAACAAGATAGTTTTAGGGAAGTTTCTAGGCAATTTTTTTAATATTATATTGATTGTTTTTTTTCTTTTGTTAATGGGTCTTGAAACTAGGCAGTTTGCAGAAGTTATGGTAGGTGCACTCTTACCTAGCACCCCTATACAAGTATCAATTTTTTTAATTATTTTTCTCTGTTCAGTAATTAGTTTCCAAAATGTTTCGTCTTTTGCTTTTATCCATTTTTTCTATTTACCACTAAGTATCATACCATTATTTTTAGTATTGATTCCTTCCTTTAGAGATATAGAGATATATCATCTATTGCCGATTTTTGGCCATAATGTGTCAATTAATGATTTCTTAAATGGATCATTAAGAATAGGACAGGCCATCTCCAATTTCCTAGTAATTGCTATGATAATCCCATATATGAAAAATCCAAATAAATCTGTTAAAAGTGGAGTTTGGGGGTTTCTATTAGGCGGTCTTATAGTTTTTTCATTAATTACAATAACACTTGGCGTTTTTGGTGAAGTAACAATTTTGGAGATGTTTTGGCCGGCCCTGGTGCTTGGTCGAATGGTTCAAGTTCCCGGGGAAGTTTTGGCACGTATAGATGCTATTCTTATCATTTCATGGATATTTGCAGTTTTTACTTCATTACTTTCCTATTTCTTCTTTTCAGTTAGAGGGATAGCAGAGATGTTAAATACGGAGAAGCATAGAGTAATTAAGATAATTGGATTTTTAGCAGTGTTTTGTATAGCATTGATTCCGCAAAATATTTATGAAATGTATGATTATATACTTAAGATAACTACGGTAGGTGTTCTCCTTATTATTCCTTATCCACTGCTAATACTAATGATTGCAAAGCTAAGAAAGAAAAAGGGAGATACTATATGAAAAAACTATTTATCATTATCTTTTTTTGTATATCGTCACTTTTTCTAACCGGATGCTGGGATCGATATGAATTAGAAGAGAGAGCAAATATTTTAGGATTAGCTGTAGATATAGCAGAAGAGGAGGAAGGAAATTCTGTTCCCAATGTCACACACGAAGAAGGTGGATACCCAGGCAATGATAAAGATACTCTTTATAAAGTAACTGCACAATTAGCTATCCCTGGGAAAATTAAATTAGGTCCTGAAAAGGGAGGAGAAGAATCTCAGAAAACAGCTTGGGTATTGGAATCATATGGATATACAATGAAGGATGCTATGGCAAATTTACAACAACAACTTGCAGAGAAAATCTATTATGGGCACTTGCAAATTATTGTTGTAAATAAAAAAATTGTTGAAGAAGACATTACAGATATAAATGATTTCTTAAAACGCGAGTATGAAGTAAGACGAACCGCTTGGATGGTTGTAAGTGAAGAAGCAGCATCAAATATAATACAAGCTGCACCACCGCTTGAAACTGTACCTTCATTGTACTTATCAAATACATTGGATAATTCAGTGCGATTGGGGAAATTACCAAGAGAATTCTTCGGAAAATTTTGGGTAGACCTTTCTGATATAGGTGTTGATGCAGTTTTGCCTATAGTAAAAAATATCGATAATGACCGAATTATGGTTAGTGGCCTAGCATATTTTAAAGGTGATAAAATGGTTGGTAGAACCAATCCATTGCAAATCGGCCAATATTTGGCGGTAAAAGGTCAAAATCCAGGTGGTTATTCCGTTGCAATAGCGACAGAAGACGGTGCCAACTATATGGTTGAATCGTATGAGAGGAACTCTAAATTCAAGGTCAAAGTAACCAATGGAAAACCATCTGCTTTTATAAATGTGGAAATAAACGGCATGATTGAAGAAGAAACACAGTCGAATAATTTATCAGAAGAAAAACTTTATGAAATAGAACAAAAACTTTGTGAATTGTCTGATAAGGTTTTTAATGAATTTAAAGAAAAGTTGCAGCAGAATCAGTCTGATATTTATGCTATAGGTGCAAGAATAAGAGCCCAATACCCAAAATATTGGAATGACGAAGTGAAAACAGATGAAAAATGGTCAGAAATCTACAAAGATATGGATATCCAAATAAAAGTAGATTTTAAAATTAAGGGTTCAGGAATGGAATGGAAGTAAGTATTATAAAAATTGCTAAATTAAAATGCTGTTAATATGATAATCGAGTGGAAAAAAACTTGGGTTTTCCATTCGATTTTTTTCTTGTTCCTTGTATAATAATTACAAAAAACGTCTTTAAAGAGGATGTGATGAAATTGGCAATTCGGATAAATTCGCCACTTAATGCATCTACTCATGCAAAGCCTATGAATGTTATGGCGATACTTTGCGTGAGGAGATATTTATAATAATCGCCTAAGTTGCTATGCATTCAAACGCTTTGCCCTTACTTTGAACGATAAAGTAAAGGAGAGTTGCAAATGCGTTATGTAAATGCACATGATATATTACCAAAAGAATTACTTGATGAAATACAGAAGTATGTTCAAGGTGACTTAATCTATATTCCAAAGCCTGAAAATAAACGTGTACAATGGGGCGTCCTTTCTGGGGAGAGATTAAGGCTGCAAAAACGAAATGAACATATTAAAATGTTATTTCAAGAAGGGACGCCTATTCAAAGCTTGGCAGAGCAATATCATTTATCGATTGAAACGATCAAAAAGATTGTTTATCGAAAATAAAGAACTTAAGGTTATTAGGTTATTTATGATATTGATTAAAGGGTTGCAAAATTTTAACCCTCTTTATGTTATGTATAGTTTAATTTAAAAAAATGTCTCCAATTGCTGAGTTTGTACATTTTCTGTACGCTATAGCAAAAGGAGTGTTCTAAATGAATTTCATGAATGTTGAGCAATATCAATTTGTTAAAAAACAAGCAAAGAAAATCTTAAGTGCATATACATCATCAAAGGACCAAAACGTCATACAAGCGATTCAAGCTCTCGTCCAAGAAGAAATAAATAATAAGTTATATTTTAGCGATGTTGAACAACAGCTGTTATTGCAGCCAATTTTTGGTTTGCGTACAAAAGAACAGCTGGAAATTTTTATTGTTGATATTAAACAATATGTAGAACCTTTTAAGCGTCCAACAGAAAATGAGTTCAAGAAGCTTTTCCCAAAGGATAAAAAATTAAGAATTCCAAATCTTGAACAAATCGATTGGAAAGAGATTACTTATTTAAGCTGGGTTGACTCTGGTACTAATCGTAAGTATATCGTCTATAGAGAAGATGGAAAATTGAAAGGGTTGCGCGGCGTATTTAGTAATACTGAAAAAGTAGGGATATGCACAGTTTGCAACCGTCAGGCGAAAGTAGGAATGTTAATGACTTCAAAAAGTGGCCCTACTCTTGGAACATATACAAAACGAGGAAATTACATTTGTGAAGATAGTGTAGCTTGTAATGAAACATTAACAGACATAAGTAAATTAAATGACTTTGTAGAAACTCTACTATAATAGTTGGGGGGATGTTCAGTAATCATCATGTGAACATCCCCCTTTCTTTATATTATAGGCTTTAAAATGATGCTCTTTAGGTGGTGACCACTATTTTTTGAACCTTATCAACTAAAGAAATAATCATAAGTATTTTTTGCTAATAGGAGTACTGTGACAACAATAAATAACACTCGAACATAGCCACTGCCGCGCTTAATAGCAAATTTTGAGCCGCAAACTGCACCTATAATTTGTGCAGTCCCCATGATTAGACCATATGCAAAATTAATTTGACCTAAAAATAGAAACATAACAAGTGCTCCAATATTACTAGCAAAATTTAAAAACTTTGCATTTCCTGCTGCTTTTAAGAAATCAAAGCCTATCATTAAGAAAGCAAAGATTAAAAACGAACCTGTTCCGGGTCCTAAAAAGCCATCGTAAAATCCAATTGCAGAAACTAGTATAATAAAACCAATTAATTTCTTAGTAGTAAGTTTTTTGAAGGTTGAAATGCTGCCCCAATCTTTTTTCAAAACAGTATATACACCAACTACCGCGAGCATGAAAAGCATTAATGGCTTTAATACATTTGGATCCATTAGGTGAACGATCCAAGCTCCAACCATGGCAGAAATAAAAACAATCGGGAAAAGCTTTGCAATTGTTTTTAAATCAAGTTGACCAGAACGATAAAATGTAATGGCGCTTGTCAGTGATCCCATTGTTCCAGCAAGTTTATTCGTTGCAACTGCTGCAGAAGGACTTAAGCCTGTAAAAAATAATGCCGGTAAAGAAATCAATCCGCCCCCACCGACGACAGAATCAATAAACGCAGCTAAAAATCCAAATAGAAATAATATTAAAATAAGCGACGGATCTAATTCTAAAAACATGAGCATCAACCTTCCAATTAAAGCCTCAACCTTGACCATAAAATAGGTAAGAATATATCAGTCAAAAAAGTGCAAACTTAGTTAATTATTCTTCGACATTATATATCTAATTGTGGCTTGCTAGATTTTCTTCCATGAATTAGATAATATACGACAATCATACAAAGAATAACAGCAGCACATAAAATATACATTCCTCTAAAATCAGTGAGTGGTATAATGAGACCGATTAAAAACGGCCCTAATCCCATTCCTCCATCCATACAAATAAAATAGGTAGAAGTTGCAAGACCTACACTCTTTCGTGGAGATACTTTGATGGCGATTGCTTGCATACATGACATAAGAGTACCAAATCCAAGGGCTAAAAAAATCGCAGCGGCTAGTAAAGTAAAGCTGTTTTTTGCTATTCCCATTAAAATTAAGCTAAATGAAAAACAAATAATGGCTGGATAGATAACTATATTATCTCCCTTTGAATCAAGCATTTTCCCCGTAATTGGCCTTGAAATGAATAACACAACCGCATATACAATAAAGAATATTGAAGCTGCTTTCGTTAAATTAATCTCAATTGCGTACGTGTTAATAAAAGAAACTATTCCAGAGTACCCCATGCCAATAATGACCATCATAAGCGAAATTGGCAAGGCAGCCTTTTCAATAAAGTCTCCTAATTTTAAGCCACCTCTCATAGCTTGTCGCTCTTCAGTAGTTAAGTCGGCTTCGCGGACTTTTGTGAAAAGAATCACTACTATTGAGAAAATAGTTAATGCGGTACAAATCATAAAAATGACATTAAAGTCGAAATGTTGGGTGATATAAAGACCTAAAAATGGACCAACAGCAGTAGCGGCAGCGGAGCTTAAAGAAAAATAACTAGTACCCTCTCCACGTCGATTGCTCGGAACTGAATCCATTACTGTAGTTGCAATGGCTGTACTTGAAATGCCAAATGAAATTCCGTGAATGAAACGAACAATAAAAAGTACTAGGAGACTATTGATAGGAAAATAGGCAACCACTGTGATGAAAGCTAAAAATAAGCTAAAGTATAATGTTTTTTTTCGGCCAAACACCTCAACATATTTGCCAGCAAATAATCTTGCGACGAGTGCACCGATAACATAAATACTTGCAGCTAATCCTGCTTCACTCTGAGAAGCGTCAAACTCATCAATTGCATATACGGCTAAAGTTGTCATTAATAAATAAAACGTTAATGCAATGAAGAAATTTGCACATAAAAAAAGGACGAAATCTTTTGTCCAAAGTTTTGTTTGTTGCAATTGTAAAACATCTCTTTTCTAAATAAAGTATAAACCTATATTAGCTCTTCAAATTTATGTATTCAAGCCTAATAAAAAATATATAAATCGGAGGAACACGTCTTTCTTTTATAACTTATTAGATTTGTGAAGAAATAATTAAAAGCACATCATTTAAATCATATTATGGCATATCATTAAGTTCTATTTTAGATATACCCATCATAAATATAAACTGAATATTATGAAAAAAGAAAGATTGCAACTGTGTGTGTGTATAAAAATAAACTATATTACCTTCAATTTCAATCTATCACTTTAACGTATTAAATTTTTAAAAAGTCATTATTACTAGAAATATAAATTAATAAAAAACTTTCCTAATAAAATATTTAAAAAAATCTTTAACTTTTAATGATTATGTTGATTCTATTTTCAGAAAACAAAGAAAAAAGAAGGGGGATTTTTATGATGAAAAGAAGTTTCTTTTTGCTACTGATGTTACTTGGCTTAACTCTCTTATTAGCAGCGTGTAATTTTGGAGGGGAGGAAGAACCAGCTACTTCAGAAGAGCCATCAACAGATGATGCTCCAGAAGAAGCTTCGGAAGGTCCAAAGGAAATAAATTTAGTCATTCCATCTGAACCACCATCTTTACATCCGCAATTAGCTACAGATACTACATCGGATGTAATTATAAGAAGTTTATTTGAAGGGTTAACAACTTTAAAGGATGGAGAGGTCATTAATGCTGCCGCTGAAAATGTCGAGGTGAGCGAGGATTTATTAACTTATACCTTCACATTAAGGGACGCACAATGGTCGAACGGTGACCCTGTAACAGCAGAGGATTTTGCTTATGCTTGGGAATTTGCATTAAACCCCGAAAATGCCTCTGAATATGCATCAATTTTATATCCTATCAAAGGAGCGCAAAGTTATAACCTTGGGGAAGGTACTGTAGAAGATTTAGGGATTGAAGTAGTTGATGAAAAAACGCTTAAGGTTACATTAGAAAACCCAACGCCATACTTCTTAGAATTAACAGCATTTAAAACATATTTCCCAATTCATAAAGCTACAGCTGAAGCAAACAAAAATTGGTATTCTGAAGCAGGCTTTATCTCAAACGGACCATTCGTTCTTTCTGATTGGCAACATGGAGGTTCGATTACATTAGATAAGAGTGAAAGTTATTGGGATAAAGATAATGTTGCTCTAGACAAGGTAAACATTTCGATGGTTGAATCCGAAACAACTGCAGCAACAATGTTCGATGCTGGGGAAATTGATTTTATAGGTAATCCATTCCAAACTGTAGGGTTAGATGTAATTAATAAATATAAACAAGAAGGCATTTTAAAGATTCAAGACCATACAGCTTTATATATGTACAAATTCAATACAACTGGTGAATTTACATCAAATGTAAATATCCGTAAAGCCTTGACGCTTGCTATTGACCGACAAACGTTAATTGACAACATTACAAAAGGTGAGCAAACTCCTGCCCTTGGTATGGTTCCACCATCAGTTGAAGGCTTTGAAGAAGACCGTGGTTACTTTAAAGATAATGATATTGAAGAAGCAAAAAAAGCTTTAGAATTAGGGATGAAAGAACTTGGTATTTCTGACCCTAGTGAAATCAAAATTAATATATCATTTAATACAAGCGAAGCACATGCAGCTATTGCTCAATTTATTCAAGAGGGATGGCGTACAAATCTTGGTATCGATGTTTCACTTGATAATTCAGAATGGCAAGTATACCTAGATAAATTAACTAATTTAGATTACGATGTTGGACGTCTTGGTTGGATAGCAGATTATAACGATGCTTATACATTCTTAGAGCAATATGACTCAGCTGAAAATGGCAACAACGACACTGGTTGGGAAAATCCGCAATATGCAGAGTTGTTAACACAATCCAATAGTGAAACAGATCCAGCTAAACGACTTGAATTACTAAAACAGGCAGAAGCTATCATAATGGCAGAATATCCTGTTGCACCAATTTACTACTATACAAATCTATCTGTTAAGAAAGATTATGTAGAAAATATTGAACCAGATGTACTTGGTAACATATATTTAAAATATACAGATATTAATAAATAAACAAATTAAGAAGAGGTTACTATTCTTAAGGCTGCTAATATCGAGTAATCGATTCTAGCAGCCTTCTATGCTTTGGAAACTAATGTCTTACTATGTGCTTTCTTAAAAAGGGAGGGATTCAACATGCTTAAATATATTTTGAAGAGAGTTATTTATATACTTATTGCATTATTTATAATCGTTACTGCTACATTCTTCTTAATGAGATTAGCACCTGGCAGCCCTTTTGCTAGCGAACGTGACTTTCCGCAGCAAATAGAAGAGCAATTGAATGCTAAATATGGATTGGATAATCCTTGGTATATTCAGTATAAGGATTATTTAATAGATACAGCGACTTTTGATTTTGGTGAATCTATGAAATATAAAGGCCGTTCAACAAACGATATTATTTCTGAAAGCTTTCCAATTTCCTTTACGTTGGGAATGGAGGCAATGCTTTTATCGATAGGTTTAGGAATATTACTTGGAGTAATATCTGCACTTTACCATAATCGATTTCCTGATTATCTTTCGTCAACTATTGCAGTTCTTGGAATATCAGTTCCTTCCTTTGTACTTGCAGGGCTAATGCAATATTTTCTTGCTTTTAAATTTAATCTATTCCCCGTAAGTGGTTGGAAGGGGTTTATCTATAGTATTCTACCAGCTTTCGCAATCGCTCTTTCACATATGGGCTTTATAGCGAAGCTTACTCGTGCAAGTATGCTTGAACAGAAAAATAGTGATTATGTAAAAATGGCACGTGCAAAAGGGCTCGGTAAGTGGACAATAGTATACAAGCATACATTACGAAATGCATTAATGCCTGTAATAACATATTTAGCTCCACTTACAGCAGGAGTTGTAACAGGCAGCTTTATTGTTGAACAAATTTTTGCAGTACCTGGCTTGGGAAAACATTTCGTAACAAGCATTACAAATCGCGATTATACCGTCATCATGGGTACAACTGTATTCTATTCAATTATTCTTCTGTTTGCAGTGTTAATTGTAGACATTTTATATGGATTGATTGATCCGCGAATTAAATTGAAAGGAGCGAGAAAATGATGATAAAAACTGAAGATAAATTAGAAAAACTACCGCCTGAAATGTTTGAGATCGTCGGTGGTCGTCATGATGAAACTGAAAAGTTAGCTGACAAATCAGTATCATTTTGGAAGGAAGTATTACTTCGTTTTTGTCAAAATAAATTGGCGGTTTTTGGAGTGGTTGCTTTAATCATCATTACATTAATGGCGATTCTCGTTCCTTTTTTATCTCCATACAGCTACCGCGAGCAGCTTGGAATTTATAATGCACCACCATCTGCAGCACATTGGTTTGGTACAGATGATTTAGGTCGTGATGTGTTTGTCCGTGTATGGCAAGGAGCTCGTATCTCTCTTTTTATAGGGATTACGGCTGCTGTTATCGATTTAATAATTGGTGTTTTATGGGGAAGTATCTCGGGTTTATTTGGCGGTCGAGTTGATAATATTATGATGCGCATCGCAGACATACTATCAGCAGTGCCGTATTTACTAGTAGTGATTATCTTGCTAGTTGTATTAGAGCCAGGCTTACTTCCGATGATTATTGCATTATCTATTACTGGTTGGATTAATATGGCGCGCATCGTGAGAGGAGAAGTGTTATCTATTAAAAACCAAGAGTATGTTTTAGCTGCTAGAACTCTTGGGGCGAGTACGTGGCATTTAATTAAAAAACATATAATACCTAATGCTTTAGGGGCTATTTTAGTAACGATGACATTAACAATACCAACTGCTATATTTACTGAGTCATTTTTAAGTTACTTAGGTTTAGGTGTCCCTGCACCAACAGCAAGTTGGGGAACAATGGCCTCAGAAGGGAATAGTGCATTAACTTCTGCACCATGGCGTTTATTCTTCCCAGCATTGTTTATATCATTAACTATCTTCTCATTTAATGCAGTTGGTGATGGCTTAAGAGATGCTCTTGATCCAAAATTACGTAAATAGAGGAAGGTGAAAATGATGAGAAAAAAATTGCTGGAAGTAAAAAATCTGAAAATCAACTTTAAAACATATGCAGGGCTAGTACAAGCAGTTCGAGGTGTTAACTTTGAATTGTTTGAAGGAGAAACATTGGCGATTGTAGGAGAATCAGGATCAGGGAAAAGTGTTACAAGCAATGCGATAATGAAGTTGATTCCTCAACCCCCGGGGATATATGAAGATGGCGAAATCTTTTTTGAAGGGCGAGATTTAATCCCTTTATCGGAGAAAGAAATGTCGTTAATTCGGGGAAATGATATCGCAATGATATTTCAGGATCCAATGACAGCTCTTAACCCAACAATGCGAGTAGGAAGGCAAATTACAGAAGTAATTTTGAAGCATAATAAAATACCTCATTCCGAGGCTAAAGCGCGTGCCATACAGTTGCTGCAACTAGTAGGTATTCCAATGCCTGAAAAACGGTTCAGACAATATCCACACGAATTTAGCGGAGGGATGCGCCAGCGTGTAGTAATTGCAATTGCGTTAGCGGCTGACCCTAAGCTGTTAATTGCCGACGAGCCTACTACAGCACTGGACGTCACAATTCAAGCCCAAATTTTAGAGTTGATGAAAGATATTCAAAAGAAACGAAATACGGCGATTATCTTTATTACACATGACTTAGGAGTAGTTGCCAATGTTGCTGACCGAGTAGCGGTTATGTATGCAGGGCAAATAATTGAGTATGGGACGGTTAATGATATTTTTTATGATCCAAGACATCCATACACGTGGGGTCTTTTAGGTTCAATGCCTGACCTAAAAAACGATGTAAAAGAAGAATTGCGTACAATACCTGGTTCACCGCCGGACCTAATTCATCCACCGATTGGAGATGCATTTGCAGCAAGAAATGAATTTGCTATGGCAATTGACTATGTAAAGGAACCGCCAATGTTTCAGGTATCGGATACACATTATGCCAAAACGTGGTTGTTGCATCCAAATGCCCCTAAAATACCTGTACCGGAATCAATTTCTCGTAGAATTGAAGGCTATTTGAAGGAGGCAAAAGGCAATGGTTAAAAAACTGCTCGAAGTAAAAAACTTAAAACTATATTTCGGTTCTCCAAGTAATCCGATTAAAGCGGTTGACGGCATTAGCTTTGATATATTTGAAGGGGAAACACTTGGTTTAGTGGGAGAGTCTGGCTGCGGTAAATCGACAACAGGGCGCTCAATTATCCGCCTTTATGATATTACTGACGGAGAGATATTATTTAAGGGGAAAAATATTCACGCTGGAAAATCTCGTAAGGAATTAATAGAGTTAAATCGTGAAATGCAAATGATTTTTCAAGACCCATACGCATCATTAAACCCTCGTATGACAGCTGGAGAGATTATAAGCGAAGGATTTAATATACATGGACTTTATAAAGATAAACTACAGAGACGTGAGAAAGTTGCGGAGTTATTAGAAGCTGTTGGTTTAAATCGCGAGCATGCATATCGTTATCCACATGAATTTTCTGGTGGCCAACGCCAACGTATAGGTATTGCACGAGCTTTAAGCTTAGACCCAAGCTTTATAATTGCAGATGAACCCATATCCGCTTTAGACGTTTCGATTCAAGCGCAAGTAGTGAATTTATTAAAGAGGCTTCAAAAAGAACGCAAATTAACATATTTATTTATCGCTCATGATTTATCAATGGTAAAATATATTAGTGACCGCATTGCTGTTATGTATCAAGGAAAGATTGTAGAAATTGGAATGGCAGAAGATATCTATCATAATCCGATTCATCCATATACAAAGTCATTATTATCAGCGGTTCCACTGCCGGATCCTATGACAGAAAGAAAGCGTCAAAGAATTCCTTATGAGTATGAAGAAACGGACGAGCATGCAAAATTACAAGAGGTATTACCTAATCATTTTGTTTATGGCTCTAATAGTCAATTGAAAAAATGGATAATATAAATGATTAAGATGATAATTCCTTCAGATGAATTATCATCTTTTCTAGTGGGTATAAAAATAGAATTAGAAAGTGATTAATTTTGGAAGTATAACAGTAATTATTCTTATTAGCTATATTTATATAACTATAATTAGAGTAATAATAGGAGGTAAATAATAAAGGAGATAAAAAAGAATATAAAAATAGTGTATACGTGTAAAAGAGACAGATAATCAAAGTTTTTATTTATTTAATAAAAGCTTTTTGTTACCATAATAACTGTTAGTAAATGTATTTTCAGAAAAGTGAAAATATATAAAATTGGGGAGACATAATATGAAGAAAAATAATATTCTACTTCTATCCCTGTTACTAGCTCTAGCTGTAATTTTGGCAGCTTGTAACTTCGGAGTATCAAAAAATGAAGCAAGTGAGAAAGAAATTAACCTAGTAATTCCAACAGAGCCACCATTATTACATCCACAATTAGCAATTGATAGTGCATCAAGTGCTATTCTTCAAAATGTTTTTGAAGGATTGACAACTATAAAAGACGGTGAAGTGATAAATGCGGTCGCTAAAGATATACAAGTTAGTGAAGATTTACTTACTTATACATTTACATTACGCGATGCACAATGGTCAAATGGTGATACAGTGACGGCAGGTGACTTTGCGTATGCTTGGAAGTTTGCTTTAAATCCGGAAAATGGATCTAGGTATGCTTCAATTTTCTATCCAATTAAAGGTGCAGAAAATTACAATCTTGGAATAGGTAACGAAGACGATTTGGGAATTAAAGTGGTTAATGAAAAAACTCTTGAAGTTACTTTAGAACACCCAACACCTTACTTCCTAGAATTAACAGCATTTAAAACATATTATCCTATTCACAAAGCTTCAGTAGAGCAAAATGACAAATGGTACACTGATGCTGGTGAAACATACATAACAAACGGGCCATTCACATTAGCTGACTGGCGTCATAGTAGTTCAATTACTTTAGAAAAGAATCGGAATTACTGGGATGCAGAAAATGTTGCTTTAAATAAAGTAAACATATCAATAGTTGAAAATGAAGCAACTGCTTCAATGATGTTTGATGCAGGAGAAGTGGATTTTTTAGGGGCTCCGTTCCAAACTATCGGTTTAGACAAAATTAATGAATATAAGGATGAAGGGATTTTAAATATTTCTAATTACGCTGCAATTTATGCTTATACATTCAATACAACTGGTGAATTCACTTCAAATGCTAACATTCGAAAAGCATTAACACTTGCAATTGATCGCCAGGGGTTAATTGATAATATTATAAAAGGTGAACAAACTCCCGCATTAGGGATGGTCCCATCTACGGTTCCTGGTTTTGAAGAAGACAGAGGCTACTTTACTGATAATAATATTAAAGAAGCAAAAACAGCTCTAGAAACTGGTATGGAGGAACTGGGTATTAATAATCCAAGTGAAATTAAAATAGCCATTTCTATTAATACAAGTGAAGGACACGGAGTGATCGCTCAATATATACAAGAAGGTTGGCATAAGAACCTAGGCATCGACGTATCAATAGATAACTCCGAAGTGCAAGTATTCTTAGATAAACTAACCAATTTAGACTATGATATAGGACGAGTTGGGTGGGTAGCTGACTATAATGATGCTTACACATTTTTAGAGCCCTATGACTCAGCAAACAATGGCAACAATGTTACTGGGTGGGAAAACGCAAGTTATGCAGCCTTATTAAAAAAGTCTATTACAGAGAAGGAAGAAAAAACTCGCATCGGTTTACTAAAACAAGCAGAAGCTATTGCAATGGCTGAATTCCCAATTGCTCCAATTTATAATTACACAAACCTTTATGTAAAAAAGGATTATGTTAAAAATATGGAACCAAATGCTCTAGGCAGTATTTATCTTAAATATGTAGATGTTGATAAATAATGATCCCTTTTATTTTTCGTGAACTAATTGACACTTATAAAATGCTTGAATATACTAGAAATACTAATATGAGGAGAGGTGAAGTAGTATGGCAAACGTATCTGTAATTGTAAACAAGCGATTTGGTTTGTCTTATTTCACTCACCTCAAAGTATATTGTTAAGTACTTACCTTTATTTAAGAAGAATAAGGTGTATTCAATTTATACTCTTTGAACGTGTTGAAACCTATGACTGCCAAATCGCAGCCCATAGGTTTTTTATTTTGCAGCAGAAGAACTGTAGAAGACATATATTTCAGGAGGAAATTTAAATTGAATATAAAATCGTTAGGATTTTCATCATTTTTTGAAGATCAATTATTAGACTTGTTAAAAGATAAAAAATTTGAAAAATGCATTCCTGCTCGTGTAACTAAAGAACATAAGCATTCATACCGAGTTATTTCAGAAAATGGAGAATGGCTGGCAACGGTCGCAGGGCATTATGCGTACGAATCATTTGTCCAAGAGGATTATCCTGCAGTAGGCGACTGGGTGCTTGTCGAAAAAATGGATGGTGAGAAAAGAGCAATCATTCATAAATTATTTAAAAGGAAATCTCAATTTTCCAGGAAAATGGCTGGGCAGGAACTAGATGTACAAATCGTTGCTGCAAATGTAGACTTTGTACTACTAGTTATGAGTTTAAATGAGGATTTTAATATTCGACGATTAGAGCGTTATTTAGTAGCGGCATGGGATTCAGGTGCAACACCAGTAATCGTTTTAACGAAGGCTGATTTATGTGAGGATGTTGAGCGATATTACAATGAAGCACAAGCAATTGCATTTGGTGTAGATATTTTTGTTACGAGCTCTTATACAGGGGAAGGAATTGAAGAAATCAGTTCTTTATTAAAAGAGGGAACAACAGGAGCTTTGCTCGGTTCATCTGGAGCAGGGAAATCAACCTTAACAAATGCTTTATACAGAAATGATAAAATGAAAGTATCCGGCATTAGAGAAGATGATGCAAAAGGAAGACATACTACAACTCACCGAGAACTTGTATTATTGCCAAAAGGTGGTTGTTTAATTGATACACCAGGAATGCGAGAGCTTCAGTTATGGGATCAAAGTGAAAGCCTGAATTCTGGTTTTAAAGATATAGAAGAATTAGCACAAAACTGCCGATATCGGGATTGCAGCCATAGAAGCGAGCCAGGCTGTGCAGTCATTAATGCCGTTGATAACGGTGACCTTGAATATTCAAGATTACAAAGCTACTTTAAATTGCTAAAAGAACTTGCTTTTATTGAAAGAAAAGTGAATACACAAGCAAGGCAAGCAGAACAACGGAAATGGAAGCAGATTTCGAAAGGATTAAAGAAGAAGTATAAATAACAGAGTTTGAACATAACACTAAGTCCTTAGAAAGATAATTTATAATTAGGGGCAGTTCAGAAAGTAAGAATTTCTGGACTGTCCCTCTTTTTAATGTACTTCCCGAGCAGTAGTCGACGTTAAAACTGCATCGACAATTAATCTATTTATATTAAATATAAATCAATCTACTTTTTAATAATTTTATAAAGTTAAAGTAAAGTGGAAACCAAATTATACAAAAAATAGTCAATATTAATGTGTCAATAAGATTTTTCATTGGCATTATTTTTGATAAAGTGTATGAAGAGAAGAAAGTTTGAATACGGTTAAATATAGTAGCATAAAAATTGAAGATGATAAACTTATAAATACATAAGGAGAGAATTAATGGAAACTTGGATTACGACGATTATGGAGGATTACGGGTACCTAGGGGTATTTTTGCTTATAATGTTAGAAAACTTATTTCCCCCTATTCCTTCAGAGGTTATATTAACTTTTGGCGGATTTATGACAACCACTACAGAGTTAACGGTTTTTGGTGTGATCGTTGCATCTACGATTGGGTCGGTTGCAGGTGCTATAATACTTTATGGTATAGGAGCAATAGTAGGTATTAAACGGATTGAGAGATTTGTTGATAAGTGGGGAAGAGTATTGCGACTAACAAGCAGCGATATTTATAAAGCGAATGCTTGGTTTGAAAAGTATGATGTGTGGACTGTTTTCTTCTGTCGCTTTATTCCATTAATCCGTAGTTTAATTTCATTGCCGGCAGGGATGGCAAAAATGAACTTCTGGATTTTCCTACTGCTCACGACTTTAGGAACATTAATTTGGAATATGGTGTTAGTAAACATAGGTAAAGCAGTAGGGGATTCTTGGGAAACAATTGTTCATTATATGGATATCTATTCAAATATCGCATATGCAGCTCTAGCAATTATATTCATTGTTGTCGTTATTCGTTTTTACCGAAAAAAGATGCGAGGCTATAAATAAAAGGAAAAGGAACAGTCCAAAAATTTGGGCGGTTCCTTTTTATTCATATTTACAGTATCATACCACTTAAAACCATTCCAATATTCACAACAAAGTGAAATATTATTGCAGGATAAATGCTATTCGTTTTTATTACAATAAACCCATAAAACAATCCGCCGATAGAAAATAGTAAACTAATAAAAAAAGGTATACCGACTACTAGGTGCAGCATTCCAAAGCCAATGCTCGTAATGATAATTGCATTAGTTACAGAAATATACTCTATTAAACTAGTTAGCATTATACCTCTCCATATAAGCTCTTCGAGTATGGCATTGATGATCGAAAATAATAACCCAAAAATAAAGATTGATTTTATAAATCCAGGCTCCTTATTAAGGATTATAGGGATAAAAACCAATCCAGTTATAATGATACCTATTAGCATGAAGTATGATAATTTAATTGAATGGAAGGGCAATGAAATAGAATTGCCCCAGTTTGCCTTGTTGTTAAAAAAAGATATTTTCTTTTTGTGTACTATGTTTACTATCGTTAGAGCAGTAAAAATAATGATAAGTAATCCTCTATTAATAAGGACTCTTAATTCTCTAGGCATGTCAAAATTATCGATGAAAAGATTTATTAACTGATAAATAAATAAACCAATTAGAAATGAAATAAAGATTAAAGTTACAAAACGATAATTTACATTTATGATGTACATAATTAGTAAAAAGAAAATGACAATCATTAAACTAAAGAAAAGCCGATAAGAAGTAAAAATAATGCCGAGCAAAAAGGGTATAGCAATTATGGATATAGGCAAACTTTTACTGGATATAAACATCACAACCCCCTATTGATAGGTTATTTTTTATTTTCTCCGCTAAGGGAGTTTGGTAACTCCTTTTTTATTATGCTGTTTTTTCGACTTTATCTCTCGGCAAAAAGAATGCAACGACTAGCATGATTGGTAATACAGAGACGATTTTTATCGTATTTTCAATCCCGATATAGTCAAGTAAGAAGCCGATTACAACAGCTCCAATTGCTCCCATTCCAAAAGCAAACCCTGTTGTTAAGCCAGCCATTGTTCCAATTTTAGTTGGAACTAACTCCTGGGCATAAACAACGGTAACAGAAAAGCTGATCATAATAAGTGTTCCAATAATGATTAAAAAAATTAGTGCAACCCATATAGGCATATAAGGTAAAAGTAAGCAGAATGGCAATGGTCCTACAACAGATAGAATGATCACATTTTTACGACCGATTCGATCTGATAGAGAACCTCCAAAAAATGTTCCAAGGACGCCAAATGCCATAAAAATAAAAATGAAGACCTGTCCCGTTCTTATATTTACATCATAATGATCCATTAAGTAGAAGACATAGAAGTTTGTAATGTTTGTCGTATAGAATGAGCGGGCAAAAATAATAACCAATAAAAGTGTAAGTGCAATTCCAACCTGCTTTTTAGTTAAAGGTGGCAGAGAAGAAATAAGAATCTTTTTCTTTTGTTTCGATAATTTCTCTGCCTCTAGTTGCTGCATATACCATCTGGAAATTTTAAGTAAGATTGCAATTCCAATTGCAGTAAGCAATAGTATAATAGCAGCTCCGTGCTGACCGTAAACGTCTAAAATAAACGCACTAATGAGTGGAGCAAGGGCTTGGCCTGAATTCCCCCCCACTTGATAAATAGATTGAGCGAGCCCGCGTTTATTTCCTGCTGACATAAATGAAACACGGGATCCTTCTGGGTGGAAGATAGCTGATCCAAAGCCTAAAAATAAAACTGCTACAAGGATTAGCCAATATTGTTCAGTTAGCACAAGCATTAATAAACCGATGAAGGAGCTCATCATTCCAAGTGGCAACGCATAAGGCATTGGCTTTTTATCACTAACAAAACCAACTACTGGCTGAAGTGTAGAAGAAAACATGTTTAATACAAATGAGATAATTCCAAGTTCCGTAAATGACAGTCCTAAGTCTCGTTCAAGTAAAGGAAACATGGCAGGAACAACGGATTGCATTGTGTCATTAATTAAGTGTGCTACCCCAATCGCAATCATAATAGGGTATATTGGGTTATTTAGCGTATTTTTCGTTTCACTCATTTCATTTCCCGCCTTTATAATTAAACTAATATTTACCATTATAGACCTTTTATTAGTAAATAAAAATCCTAGTTTAACGGTGAATATATTTGTAAATAAATGGTCCATTATCAAATGCCTAACAATTGATAGGGTGATCATAATTATGTTATACTAACGCTAACTTATAAGGAATGGAGGTTTCCTAAATGGCATCTGTTAGACTACGTTTCCAAGCTTCGAACTGTTAATTAAATACGTTCAAGGCTCTGCTTATTGTCAGAGTAAATGGGATTGGTCTAGCTATATTTGGGAAACCTTAACTTTACGTATGTGTAAAAGAGGGGGCAGGTCTCCTCTCTTTTTTTGTTGTCTTAACGTTAAGTATGAATATTTCACAATGAAAAAATGTGAAGCTACACGTATTTCTTTTTTTTCTTTTTTGATCAGTCTATCCATTTACTTTAAAGGTAATAGCCTATGTATTTCGCAAAAGAATGTATTGTAATAACGGTTCTAAATTACTTAAGAAAATCCAATTTAAAGAAAAGGATGTTTTTTTATGAACCAAACAGAACTTGCAATGCATAATTGGAAAAGGAATATTATCCTCTTCTTAGGAAGTCAGACAATCTCCCTTTTTGGCTCCTCTTTAGTTCAATATGCCATTATGTGGTATATCACATTGACAACTCAATCTGGAATTATGATGACGATTTCTATAATTTGTGGATTTGTCCCAGCTTTTTTCTTATCACCATTCGCGGGGGTATGGGCAGATCGATACAATCGTAAATTACTGATCATTTTTTCAGATTCTATGATTGCATTTTCAACACTTATCTTAGCAATACTATTTTTAAATGGATATAATGCAATGTGGCTTTTATTTGTAATTTCTGCCATTCGCGCGGTAGGTACAGGAATACAAACACCTGCAGTCGGGGCAATATTACCTCAAATTGTACCAGAACAAAATTTAACGAAAGTAAATGGTATAAATGGGAGTATTCAAGCACTTATTATGCTACTTTCTCCTATAGCAAGTGCAGGATTACTTTCTATGACCACTATTGAAGTGATTTTCTTCATAGATGTATTTACCGCAATAATCGGGGTAATAACATTATTAGTATTTTTAAAAATCCCTTTACATGCTAAAGCGAGAGAAAAACAATCAACAAGTTACTTTAATGATTTTAAAGAAGGTCTAATATATATAAAAAATCATAAGTTTCTTAAACAGTTTTTTACGTTTTTTGCGATGTTTTTTATATTAGCTGCTCCAGCATCATTTTTAACACCATTACAAGTAACGAGAACGTTTGGTGCTAATGAATGGTATTTATCAGCGATAGAAATCGCCTTCTCAATTGGCATGATGATTGGCGGCATTATTATGGCTTCATGGGGTGGATTTAGCAATAAAACACATACTATGACACTATCGGCATTTGGTTTTGGTATATGTACGTTTTTACTAGGAGTAGTTCCATTGTTTTGGATGTACTTAGTCTTCATGGGGATAATAGGCGTAGTTATGCCGATGTTTAATACACCTGCTACAGTCCTGCTGCAAGAAAAAGTAGAAGAAGATTATCTAGGTAGAGTATTTGGTGTTTTAACAATGATTTCTACATCAATGATGCCATTAGGAATGCTGGTTTTTGGACCAATCGCAGACATTATTGCAATTGAATGGCTATTAATTGGAACAGGCATCTTAATCTTCGTCCTTGGATTTTTCCTTCTAGGAAGCAAGGTGCTGATTGAGGCGGGAAAATCGAGTAATGAACAAGTAAAAGAATAGATAAAAAAGAAGATTTCGGATATTACCGAAATCTTCTTTCAGACTGTAGACAAACTCGAAAATTCGAGTTTGCCTACAGTCTTTTTTCTTTTAAAATAAAATTAATAACCCTTTTTGAATAAGTTAGTTGATTTCCGTTTCGGCGGACGCTTTCCGTGGGCGTGGGCCAATCCTCCTCGTCGCTACGCTCCTGCGGGGTATCGGCCGTCACGCTTTTCCCGCAGGAGTCGCCGCCTACACTACAATCAACTACTTCTAAATATACGTTGAGGTGAATG
>NZ_RXNR01000027.1 GCF_003966145.1 Lysinibacillus telephonicus | reverse complement strand
CCTCCATTAGTACAGCCTCCCAATAAACTAAATAATACTAGTTTACTAGAAGTGTATTGAATAGTGAAAAAGTGTTCAAACCAAATGAGCAAATTCTGTTGATTCTATTTTAGCGTTTACAATAATATAATACCCCAAATAGGAAGGGTAGGATAAAGCTCACTATCAACTAAAAGTGATAATAGTATTCCTATAAAACCTACACTTATAATTATCATTGTAAAGAAGAAGCTTTTATTTTGGAGAATATAACGAGTTGTTCTTTTGGGGTGAAGCCATACAGAAAAATATGGATTTACTCTTTCTAATTGAGTCATATTAGTTCCTCCTATTAGGTTTTACAATAAAAGTAAAACATTATAAAACAAAAATGTAAACTTCATAGAAGTGGAAAAGAGGCTGGGACATAACTAAAAGACGCCATTTTTCTTGATGAGAAAAATGACGTTTTTTTGCTAAGTGGAAAATTGATTTCCGTTCCGGGACCGCGCATCCAGGGCTGGCCCAGAGCCTCCTCGTCGCTACGCTCCTGTGGGGTCTCGAGTCACGGGCTGTTCCCGCAGGAAGCTTTGTACCTGACGCTTCGCTTTCGGTACAGAAAAACATTGCTCTGTAGCGAAAGGCGCAGCCGGCAGCTACACTCGCCCCTTCACTCCAATCGATTTTCAAAAAATATCAAATTCTTATTAATGATAAAAGCGAATTCTTACAAAAAATCCACTTATGTCCCAGCCCCTTCAAACATTCCAGTATTGAAATTTAAATTTAGCTTTTTTATTAATAAACTCCTTCTGAAATCATTCCATTCGCAACCTTTACAAAACCAGCAATGTTTGAACCAACAACTAAGTTGCCAGGATGCCCATAATTTTCGGCTGCAGTTTTACTTTCGAGATAAATAGATTTCATGATGCCATGAAGTTTTTCATCTACTTCATTAAATGACCAATAGTTTCGACCTGAATTTTGTGCCATTTCTAGAGCAGATACAGCAACTCCACCAGCATTTGCAGCTTTTGCAGGTCCGAAAAGTACACCATTATCTAAGAAGATATTAATTGCTTCTAAGTTAGATGGCATATTTGCACCTTCTGCAACTACCTTTACGCCATTTGCGAGTAATGTACGAGCTGCTTCTCCATCAATCTCATTTTGAGTTGCGCAAGGTAAAGCGATATCACATGGAATAGTCCAAATATTATTGCACCCTTCTGTATATGTTGCATTTGAACGGTAATCTACATAGGTTTTAATACGATCGCCTTTTACTTCTTTAATCTCTTTAACAAGCTTTAGGTCAATGCCATCTGGATCGTAAATATATCCGTTTGAGTCAGAGCATGCAACAACTTTTGCTCCAAAATGCTGTGCTTTTTCGATTGCATAAATTGCAACGTTTCCAGAACCTGAAACAACAACAGTTTTGTTTAAAAATGAAAGTTTCGCATCTTGCAGCATTTGCTCTACAAAATAAATTAATCCATATCCAGTTGCTTCCTTACGAGCAAGAGATCCTCCATAGCGAGGTTGTTTGCCAGTTAAAACACCAGCTTCATATGCACCGCGGATTCGTTTATATTGTCCGTAAAGGTAACCAATCTCTCTTCCACCTACACCGATATCTCCAGCAGGAACATCGACATCAGGACCGATATGACGGTATAATTCTGTCATGAACGCTTGGCAGAAACGCATAATCTCTGAATCTGATTTACCCTTTGGATCAAAATCCGAACCTCCCTTACCGCCACCAATAGGCAGTCCAGTTAATGAGTTTTTGAAAATTTGTTCAAAGGCTAAAAATTTCATAATTGATTCGTTTACTGTTGGGTGGAAACGTAAACCACCTTTATAGGGGCCTACAACATTATTAAACTGTACCCGATAGCCCCGATTTACTTGGACATTATTTTGGTCGTCTTGCCACGTAATTCGGAATGAGATAATTCTGTCTGGTTCAACGATTCGAGATAAAATATTATGTTTAATATATTCTGGATGTTTTTCAAAAACTGGTACTAAGGATAAAAAGATTTCTTCCACAGCTTGTAAGAATTCTAGTTGGTGTGCATTTTTTTGTTTAAGTTGTTCGAATACTGAATCTATATAGTTTTGTGCAGCTGATTTTGTACTAATTACTTCTGTCGTCATCATGTTACCCCCGTTTTTTTTGTTGATGAATGTATAGTATTATGATTTTTCTAACAATTCAATAAAATATTTTGCTCGCAAGTTTATGACATGTTTATGTAAGGTTGTAATTAATGCTGAATTTACTATTTAAATATAATAAATTTATACAAATATTTCTAGGTGGTGAAGGTCTATTTTACAGTTACTAATTGATGCAGATGCTTGTCCGGTTGTTGATTTGGCGCTGTTTATATCATCTCAATATGAGATTAAACCAATCTTGTTTTGCGATACATCACATACTATAGAAAGGGAGAATGCAATAACAATTACAGTGCCGAAAGGGCCCGATTCAGTTGATTTTAAGCTGGTTAATGCGGTTTCAAGATACGATATTGTCATCACACAAGACTACGGATTAGCAGCAATGTGTTTAGCGAAGGGGGCGTTTGTTATTGATCAAAATGGAAGAGAAATGACTTCAGATAACATTGCTCAATTACTTGCTTTTCGATTTGAAAGTGCAAAAATTAGACGTTCAGGAGGTCGAACAAAAGGTCCAAAAAAACGAACGGAAAAAAATAATATTTCGTTTGAAATGAAATTTCGACAAATTTGTGAACGAGCGATTTTGGAGAAAAAAGGGGGATGAAATAAAATGATTGAAAAACAAAAAATAGAAAAATTAAGGAATCAATTTTATTTATTAAATGACATATCTATGTTAAAACCGGTGTTATGGATAAACCCAAAAAAACAACTGACTCTGCCAAAAGATGATTTTTCAATTCATGAAGCTAAAGAGGCAGAGGAACTATTAAAGCGATTCTCTTCTTATATAAGAGCGGCGTTTCCTGAAACTGAAAAATCGCAAGGAATCATTGAGTCCGAAATAAAAGAAATTTCTAATATGAAACGTCATCTAGAAGAACTAGAAGGTATTAAAATATCGGGGAAATTTATTTTAAAATGCGACCATTCTTTGCCGATTTCTGGTTCCATTAAGGCGCGAGGTGGAATTTATGAAGTGCTAAAATATGCAGAGGCGCTCGCAATTGATAATGGTTACTTATCATATGATGATAATTATGAAAAGCTTGCTAGTGATACATTTAAGCAATTTTATAGTCAATATAAAATTGCAGTCGGCTCAACTGGGAATCTGGGGTTAAGTATTGGAATTATGGGAGCAAAACTAGGCTTTCAAGTTACCGTTCATATGTCAGCAGATGCAAAGGAATGGAAAAAACAATTGCTTAGGGAAAAAGGGGTTGAGGTAATTGAATATTCATCAGATTATAGCAAAGCGGTTGAAGAAGGAAGGAAACAGGCAGAACTTGATGAAAAATGCCATTTTGTAGATGATGAAAATTCAAAGGACTTATTTGCAGGTTACGCAGTAGCAGCTGCAAGATTACAAAAGCAGCTAATTGATTCAAAAATACTTGTTGATAAAGATCACCCTTTATTTGTCTATTTGCCTTGCGGTGTAGGAGGTGGCCCAGGAGGAGTTGCGTATGGTTTAAAAGCACTGTATGGAGAAAATGTTCATATATTCTTTGGTGAACCAATTCAATCACCATGCATGTTATTAGGAATGATGACTGGGCTACACGATGGGATTTCTGTAGCAGACATTGGCTTATCTAATCAAACAGAAGCGGATGGATTAGCAGTTGGACGAGCATCCAAATTTGTTGGGAAAATAATGGAGCCAATTATAAGCGGATGTTATACAGTTAGTGATCAATTTTTATTTAATAGCTTAAAAGATATATATAAACAGGAACATATTTTTATGGAGCCATCTGCTCATGCTGGTGTTTATGGTCCAATCATGTTAATGAAAAACGGCAGTCACTATCTTTCGGAAAATGACTTAACAGCAAAAATGGAGCACGCAACTCATCTGATATGGTCAACAGGGGGAGATATGGTACCGCCCGAGCAGCGTATAGAGTATTTACAAAAAACTCTAAAATAGAGATAAACTGACATAAAGCAGTACAAATCATTAGTATGGTTTGTGCTGCTATTTTTTAGAATAAGCAAAAAATTGAATAACGGATAAAAAAAATCTTATGACTCACAATAATAATTGTGGAGGTGAGAATGGAATGGGCAGCAATAAACATAAAAACAATAAAACGCAAGATAACAAAAAACAACAAAATCAAAATCAAAACGCGAATAAGCGTGAAGAGTTTGCTGAGGAAATAAACGTAAATAAAAACCGTAATAAAAAATCATAACAGCTTCTAGCTAAAAATAACATCTAACTATTAAGTGCTGACTGATTTTATCAGGTAAAAATAAACCCTAATAGAAACCCTTTTATTAAAGGGGATATCTATTGGGGTTTTTGATTCAGAGTAGTCGCTTTTAGAAATTACTTTTCCTTTTTATTTGATTAGTCACATTTCTATAAAAAATACCCGGAAATAATATTCCGGGCTTGATTACACTTACTTAAATTCCTCCATGACACACTGCCTCGCTTTTCGCATTGTATCTTAAGATTTACCTAAGAAAACCTTGCTTTAGCAATATTTCAGTTGATGGCCCTTCAGAGTTCAATCTTCTGCACTCATCGGGTTAACCCTCCTAGTCATTGGATTTGAAGTGAAATCTTTAATAGTATTGTTCAATTATTAATTATTATACGCATTAATGCGATTTGGAATATAAAGGAAATTTCAAGGAATTTGAGCTGTTGTATTAATCGGCTTGAATTTCTTCAACTGTTTGTTCTACTTCTGCACGCGTCATCTTTTCTTTACCTTGTTTTAATGCATCCAACGTTTTATGTGCTAATGCAAGTGGTAAACGGCAGAATAATGTAATAGAACGTTTATTAATATCTTTCATATAACGGTCTGCTTTATCTAAATTTTCTTCAGCGTATTTAAATAAATCAGCTTTTGTCCAACCATCAGGAACAAAACTTACACCACGTTCTTCCATATCCTCCTGTTGATTCCGAAGAATGTTTACAATTTGCAACCCTCGACCATAGCCAATTGCCAATTCCCGATCGGTTTTAATTCCTGCATTCCATTCCCAAAGCTCTGACAACATTACGCCAACAAGTCCTGCAACATAGTATGTATAATCATCTAGATCTTCTTTCGTATGGACTTGGAAATTGTCTCTAGCCCATTTTCCCATACCTTCAGCCATTTCGCTTGTTGCATTTTTAACAATATTCTCCGCTCCATTAGGGATAAGACGAATCCAATCTCCTAAACGTATCGTAACTTCCGGCATGTATTGTTTTATAGGTTCAAGTATATCTAAATATTTCTGTTCATTAAAAGCAGGCTCTTTTAATAGTGAACTTACCTCTGTTAAAATTGCGAATTTAATGTCATTCGTTACTTCTGGATTTTCATTATCCTCTATTTCATCAATCGCTCTCATCATTAAATAAGCAGTAGCAACAGCTGTTTTTAAATCTTTTTGCAAAAAGGTAATGGGTATATAAAAAGTACGGCTAGTTGCTTTTAAAACCCGCATTGCATCCTTTAGGAGTTCTTTGTCATTCATTCAGATGTTTCCTCCGTTCATTACATACATCAGTTATTATCGTACATTAATTTTCAAGAAAATAAAAATAGAAACTTTAATATTTTTACTTAAATACCGTATTTATTTTGTTAAGCATTGCAAATACGAAAAGAAACCAGTTATAAGATTTATTTTCTCTTTTTCACAATGATAAACTATTTTCATAACATATTCGTGTAAAATACCTTTATATTCGCTACAATGTAGAATAGTAGACTGAACAGGTCAGCCTGTTTTTTAGTTAAAGGTGGAATGAGAGTGCGCAAGTACACTTACATATTTCTTGATATTGAAGCGGCATTAATCCATGGAAAACAACATATTATCGAAATTGGTGCTATTAAGTTGTTGCCTAATGGAACAAGGGAGAGTTTCTCAAAACTTATTCAACCGAATAAATTCAAAAAGTTAAATTCACATATACAAAAATTAACTGGAATTAAAACGGAAGAACTCATAACAGCTGCGTCGTTTAAAGAAGTAATGAAAAAGTTTATGGATTGGTGCAGCGAGGATACAATATTTGTTGCATTTGGTGAATTTGATCGGAAGGTTTTAGAGGAAGAATTAATACGAAACGGTTTGGATGTAAGTTTTATTTATCCAATGATTGATTTTCAACAGAAGTATATGATTGCAAATCAATTAAAGGAACAACCTAGTCTTAGTAGTTTATTGGATGCTTATCAAATTGAAGTTGAAACCCAGCACAGAGCGCTGGCTGATGCCTTTAGTTTGTGTAAAATTTTTAATGCTACAGATGGAGTAGAATTAATTGAAAATCAAAAAACAAATAAGTTCGGCATTATTTTAAGTGAATTTCGCCAAATGGACAATGTTTTTGATTTAAGCATTTCATTTATTTCGGGAAATGTTTCTTCAAAGGAGATTGAAATAACGTCAGTTAAAAATATAAATAAACATTTACATTATGACATTATTGAAGAACAGCGTAAAACAGAAGAAGGGGAAATAGAAATCATTCAGCGGACACAAATTTATCCACATAATGATGTACAACTATTCTAGGAAAGTATAATTCAAAATTTAAAAAATAAAGTACTGATTACGCGTTCCGGTTTAAAACAATTATCCCGAATTATTCGCCTTCATCAATGTACTATACCTAAAACAGAAGTTATGACACTACATAACGTACTGCAAAATGAGGACCTTCTAAATGAGTTTACTTTAATTGATGAATTTAATGAATCCTATGAAAATAAAATTTATCTTTTATTAAAGAAAAATGAAAATTTAATTATAGATGAATTTAAAAAACGAGACCTCTTAATAAAGGATAAAATACTTATTTAATGAAATAGAACTATAGAATTACATTTTATTGGTCAATTACTCATTGTTTATATTAATATAGTTAAGTAAAAATAATTGCACTATTATTTTAAGAAAGTTAAAGTTTAGAGGGAGAAACTAAAGGAGAACATTTATGCAAAAAGTTATAGGAATTGATGCAGGGGGAACTTTAACAAAATTAGTTTTTGTAAATGAGCAAAATGAGCTGGAGTTTAAAATCTTTCCTTCAAATGATTTTTCTCAAGTAAGGAATTGGTTAGAAAATCACCCGCATATAGAAGAAATAGGACTTACAGGCGGCCGCACACAACAATTGCTTGAAGTCTTAAATACAATGAAATCCATTCAATATTTAGTTGAATTCGAAGCAACATTCAAAGGTGTAAAATATTTATTGAAAAAAGATGGTTATGATATAGAAAATAGTATTATAACAAATATAGGAACTGGAACTTCCATTCATTATATGGAAGGCCAAAGCCATACGCGAGTTGGTGGGACAGGCATTGGCGGAGGTACATTAACTGGACTTTCTACAATAATAACAGGTATTTCTGATTTTGAAGATATTACATCTAAAGCAGCTCTAGGCAGCCGAGAACTAATCGATTTATTTGTTAAAGATATTTTCCAAGGAATGGAACCACCGATTGAGGGGCACCTAACAGCTAGTAATTTTGGGAAAGTAAGTATTTTAAAAGATGCAAAACATGAAGTAAATGACTTACTTGCAACTGTTCAAGCATTAGTTGGTGAAGTTATTACTACGCTAAGTATTCAATTTGCAGAAGAAAAAAAAGCAGAACATATTATTTATATTGGCTCAACTTTAATTAATAATGAGCATTTAAAAAAGGTTATTGCTAATTATACAATTTTGAAAAAACATAAACCGATTTTCTTAAAAAATTGCGGATTTACTGGAGCAATCGGGGCATTATTAAATAAACTCGAACAATCTAAAATTACCTATTAAAACAAGAGGCATTTTAAGCATCCATCATGCTTAGATGCCTTTCTCTCTTATATTTATTTTGCCCCTTTTAAAATTGCTTCTCTAGCAAGTGCATCTGCTGCTTTATTTTCATTGTCTGGAATCCATTTGATAAAAAATAAATCAAATTGTTCAGCAAGTTGTATAATTTGATCTAAATATGGTTTATATTGTTCGTTTTTTACGTACGTTTTTTCAACTGATGCAACCACTATTTTTGAATCAGAGCGGACTGAAACGAAAGTTGACCCCAATTTTTTCGCTTCCTCAAGGCCGCGTAATAAAGCGGTAAACTCTGCAATATGGTTATTCGTTTCACCTATGTACTCACTAATTTTTATTAAATGACCTTCACCTTTAATGAAAATTCCAATGCCACTTGGTCCAGGGTTTCCCGCACTAGCACCATCAATGTACACTTCTAGCATAAATATCCCTTCTTTTTTTGAAATAATTAAATTGTTTTTTAAGCATATTATAACTTATTGTATCGTAATAAAAAATTGTTATCACCACAATTACTTAGGTAATACGCTTTGACAAAAGAAAAACGGTAATAGTAAAATAGGAAAACGTTGTTTAAAGGGGGAGTATTGTGAATAAAAATACTGTAATTAAAGATATAGATGAATTAACCGACACTTATTGCAATGACTGTCCTATAAAGCGTGATTTACGTAATAAACGCGGAAAATCAGGTGCTCACCGTTTTTGCATCGAACAATGTTCTGTCGGAGAACAGCTACAGTTTTTAGGAAATGAATTATTAAAAATCTACGAAAAATAGTTATTTATCCTTATTTTAACTATCAAATTTTTGATAAAAATTATTGAATCTTTAATAAAAAATTGATATTATAAATATGTACTATTAGTGCTCATCAAATGTATCCTCTTCATATGAAGAAACAAGATAGAGCTAGTTGAATGATATCCGATGAGGATTAATATACAAAATGGTTGGTTAGCCATAGAAGAAGCAGCCCTCTTTATTAGAGGGCTGTCAGACTGTTGACAAACGCTTTCATCCTACGTTACTTGTCTCGCTCGTCCGCTCATGAAGGCAACTTCTATTCGCGTCTTCACTCGCCTTCGTGCCTTGGCTGGCAAGCGTTTTCAAGACAGTCTGGATATTCTTTACTTTTTAAGAATTACCTAAAAATACGTGTAGACAAAGTCGATTTTCGACTTTGTCTACACTCTGGCAGCCCTCTTTATTAGAGGGCTGTTTTTATAATTTAAAGAAAAAGTGAAAATAATATAATTTTAAAAAAGAACCCGCTAATAAGCGGATTCTTCATAATATCAAATATTTATCATTAATTTACACATTAAAAAGTTTAAACTAAGACATTATCATACTCTAATAATTCTTGGTAATATTTATTTAATGAACTAGAAGAAACTCCGAAGCTCTCTGCAATTTCTTTAATAGTAAATGACTGATTTAGTAATAAATTGCGTTCTTGAGCGAAACGAATAGCACCAGCAGCGATTGCTGAAGCTTTTCTCGCCTTTGGTTTTTTCTCTACTAAATAATCTTCTAATATTTCGATTAGACGATCTGCCTCTATATTTTTATCTAGTAAAAATTGCTTCGTCTGTTCAATTACTTCAATCTCAAATGAAGAATACTCTTCACCGTTATAACCTGTTTCAACTAACTTTACCCAGAAATTATAGTGATTGTTTTGTAAAAATTTATCTACTTCTATCTTCCCATCATATTCCTTGGCAAATGCATCAAATGCTTGCTTGTATTGATTTGGGAAGAAAATTAAAGTAGAAACTGCTAA
Source organism: Lysinibacillus telephonicus (assembly GCF_003966145.1). Taxonomy (GTDB): domain Bacteria; phylum Bacillota; class Bacilli; order Bacillales_A; family Planococcaceae; genus Ureibacillus; species Ureibacillus telephonicus. The sequence continues at coordinate 44,643 of NZ_RXNR01000027.1, read as the reverse complement.
ATAATGATCCTTTTCACCTGAACCATCTGGCAATAAAAACGCAAAAACTTGCATCCCTTCAGGAATTGGTTTATTTGATTCTCGTCGAATATAGAGGTCTGAATTTGTAATTGTGCATGAAGCTTTAAAATATTGACTTTCTAGTGCTTCAACTTGTCCGATAAACATTTTTGGAGTTTCCCATTGTTTTAACAGTTCTTTTAAAGCTGGACGAATAACTTTTTTTGACACTTTTTTTAAATATCCTAACCAAATATCATGTCGTTGATGGAAGAAAAAGTCGTCCAATGCAACAGCCTCGATTAATTCACGTTGTAAATTTTGTTCTAGACTTGGTTTCCATTGTTGAACTAATTCAAAATAATCTTTTATATCCTTTCTTTCTGGATAGCTATTATAAAAAGTTTGAAGAACATGTTCAATTTCCTCTAAAAATACCTTTTTAATTGTCTGCTGTTGAGTTCCTTCACAGCACTTTTTATACTTTTTGCCACTTCCACATGGACATGGTTCATTGCGTCCTACCATATACAGCACTCCCTTTTACGAATTCTAGTTTGATTTGTTCTACTATTAAACTCCATCCATAATAATAACGGCTTTGCATTGAGTTGAAAAATGATAGTCTATTATAAACTATTTGAAAAATCGGACAGATAAAGTGAAACTTCAATCAGTAGGGGTCACTCATCCCTCGCCGTTTGTAAGTTGTTGTCCACAAAATGTGAGTTATACAGCCGTTGCAAAATCTGAGGAGCTTTTAGCTTTTACAGACAATTAATCCATCCTCCACTAATATTTTTCTATAATTACTGCTTTAAAGCGGGATAAATATATATATGCAAATGAATTCAAAAATAGAATTAAAAAACAGTTTAATAGAAGAATCTAATAAACTGTCGATTACTTGTTTCTGAATTCGTAATGTTTGGTAGCTTAGTTTTCCTTTTGTGACGGAAAACAAACCATATAGGAGGATAAAGAAGCACCTTAAGACCTCGTTCGTTTGAAGAACCAGTCTCACACCATTCGATATTTTTATTTATATTAAACTGTTTTTTCTGTATGTGATTTTTTGTGGAAGAATCTGAAACTATTAAATTGTTCTAATTGGGCAATAATGTTGCCACCAAAAATAAATAATCCACCCATAATAAGTTTCATTGTAATGTTTTCATCTAAAAAAATTACAGCAAAGATGGCAGCGAAAATCGGTTCTAGTGAAAAAATAAGTCCAGTTAAAGTGGCAGAAGTATATTGCTGAGCAACTGTTTGACCAATAAAACCAAATGCACTGCAAAGTATTCCTAACCCTAGAACTGCAATCCAGCCTGATGAATCTACTGGGATTTTTGGCGCTTCAAACAATAAACAAAAAATACCGCTTATAATCGTTGCAAACCCCATTTGGTATATTCCAAATGCTAGTGAATCAACTGATCTTGTAAATTTCCCATTTAGCACGATATAGATGGAATAGGCAACGGCTGTAAGTAAACAATAAACATCTCCAATTTGAAATGTGAACGTACTGTTTAACGTTAAAATACTAATACCAAGCATTGTACAGATGATGGCGATTGTAACTGTTCGGGTCGGCAATTTTTTATCGATAAAGCTAGTAATAATTGGTACTAAAACAACTGTCAAGCTAACAAGAAAACCTGCATTTGATGCTGGGGTAGTTTTAACACCGAACATTGGAAAACCTATAGCGAAAACAAGAAAAAAGCCTTGGATCATTGCATAGTAAATTGTTTTTTTATCTACGTGCATTAGTTTTTTATAAAAAATTAACCCTGCTATTATAAAGGCGATAAAACTTCGAAGTGCAACCGTATTAAACACCTCTAATGTCTCTAGCCCCATAACCATAAACGTATAAGAAAGTCCCCAAAACATAGTAACAATAACCATTAACATATTTGCTTTTAATTGCATTTTCATTTTCTCCCATTTCTATCTTTATTGGTACAAATTAATATATAATGTAATCAAAGATTAGTGAAACGAATGTTTATAATGAATATCATTAAAATTATTCATGTTAGATAGGTGTGTTGCTACTTGAGTTTAGTAAAATATGAAATCTTTTGTAAGGTTGCGGAACTTGGTAATTTTACGCGAGCTGGAGAAGTACTAGGTTTGACACAATCAGCTATCAGCCATGCAATTTCGAGTTTAGAAAAGGATTTTGGCTTTGCATTAGTTCATCGTAGTAAAAATGGAGTGAAGTTAACTTCAGAAGGTCAAACATTGTTGACATCAATGCGATCCGTTATGCAAGCAGAAGAGAGATTAAAACAAGAGGCCTCAAATATATTAGGTGTTACAAAAGGTAAGGTGCGAATAGGGACATTCTCTAGTATTTCCTCTAAATGGATGCCTAAAATTATTCAAATAATGGATCGGAAATATCCAGGAATTAAAATTGAATTACAAGAAGGGGATTATTATCAAATTGAACAATGGCTTAGTGATGGGGATATTGATTGCGGTTTTTTAAACCGTGCACACTCAAAACAGTTTCAATTTTTGCCTTTAATACGTGATGAATTGCTTTCCATTGCTTCATCTGAGAGCAAGTTATTTCATAAAGAAGTAATAGATATAAAGGAAGTTGAGGCAGAGCCTTTCGTACTAACATCCTATAACGGGACAAATGATGTATTAGCAATTTTTAATCGCTATGGTATAAAACCGACCGTTCGTTTTGAATTATTTGATGAAAAAGGCATTATTTCGATGGTTGAGCACCATTTAGGGATTTCGATTTTGCCACAGCTCGTTTTTGATCAGCTTCCAAGTAATGTTCGTGCAATTCCCATAAAGCAAGAAAGCTATCGAACAATTGGACTAGCAACAAAACATCAACCTTCTCCAGCAACTGAGAAATTTATAGAGGTTTTACAGAGTTGGCTTTCAACTAATGAAAATGTTAAAAAAGTCGAGTAAACTATTGATAGGATAATTCAATATAAAGGTGATATTATGAAAAACTTAAATGGTAAAAAAATACTAATTACAAGCGGTGGAACCCTAGAAAAATGGGATCGTGTGCGCGGTCATACGAATTTATCGAAAGGTACTATGGGGTGTTTTTTAGCAGAAGAAGCTCTCTCAGCAGGTGCTGAAGTAATTTATTTACATGGCTTTTTTGCTAAACTTCCTGAAAACGCGCATTTGATGACAACGATTATGTTTGAAGGAATAGAGGATTTAGGAAATAAAATTAAATCCATTGTGCAACAGGAAACGATTGATTTTATCATTATGGCAGCGGCAGGTTCAGACTGGATTATTGACAAAGTGTACGATCAATCCGGTAACTTAATGGAGGAAAAGGGGAAAATGCCCTCTGATGAACCGCCTATTATCCATTTTAAAAAAGCTCCAAAAATATTAGGACAAATAAAAGAATGGACACCGAAATCAACATTAATTGGATTTAAACTAGAGGCTACGGATGATTTCGATTATTTAATTAGCCGTGCAAAACTTCGCATGGAAAGCTCGAATGCACAATACATGGTAGCAAACAGCTCAAATTCTTTATATGGTGCAAATGAGCCCCATTTTATTGTAGCATCAAGCGGTGAAGTAATTCGTGTAGAGGGTAAAGAGGGTACTGCTCAGAAATTGATGGAAATATTAGGAGAAAATAAAGAGTAGAAATTCACTTTCTAAAATAACGAAATCAACATATTAGAATAGCAAAAAACTACAATTTAATTCGAATTGTAGTTTTTTCTACTTATGTCCCAGTCCCTTTATTATTAAATGGTATTGATTGTTTATATTAAAACAAAAACATCATTACTTGTATTAGCAGTGCTAATTGCTATTTATATCCTCAATTGTTAATGTTATGAAAAAAGACTTAATCGTCTAAAATAATTAGAAACTCATTCTACTCATCACTTAATAATAATTGTTAGAAATTTTTAGTAATATAAAAGCTAGAATACGATTTGTAAAATGATTATACATAGTTTTTTCTGTGCATGAGAGGGGAGTAGAAAGAATGTTCAAATTAAATAATAACTCACATATTATTGTGATTGTTTCAGTAATTACCGGTATAAGCCTTTTAGGTGATTCCATGTTATACATTACCTTACCAATCTATTTGGAAGACGTAGGACTGGATTCAATCTGGCAAGTTGGTATTCTCCTTTCGATTAATCGATTTATTAGACTGCCATTTAGCCCAATTGTCGGATGGATATATAGTAAAATTTCATTGAAAACAGGTTTAATGATTGCAATTCTTTTAGGGAGTTTTACTACATTAGGCTATGGTGTCTTTAATGGGTTTCTAGCATGGATAATTCTACGGGCTTTATGGGGAATAGCGTGGTCTTTTTTTCGAATCGGTGGTTTATCTATTGTCGCAACTGCTGCTGAAGAAAATAATGGAAAATCAATTGGATTGTACAATGGAATTTACCGGTTAGGAAGTTTAATAGGAATGTTAGCAGGAGGGTTACTGGTTCCTATTTTAGGTATAGATCTTGTATCCATTATTTTTGGCTGTTTGACTCTTATTGGTTTACCTTTAATACTTTTGTTTATAAATGGTCAGTCTCCTAGTCAAGTTGAAGTAAAAGGAAAGGAAACTAAAACTGAAAAGAGACCTTTCATACAGAGACTGCAAAAAAAATATTTAATGATCATTTTCACGGGCTTTTGTATAACCATGTTATTTCAAGGGATATTTACCTCTACTCTAAGCCCGGTTATTGAAAATCATTATGGTGAGATTATCTATTTATTTGGCACTGCAGTTAGCGTTACATTTTTTTCTGGCGTACTTCAATCAGCTCGATGGGTATGGGAGCCATTTTTAGGTGTGCGTTTTGGACATTGGTCTGATGGAGCAAAGGGAAGAATGCCAATTTTAATTCTAACATTGACAATTACAAGTTTAATATTTTGGACAATTTCAATGGATCTACCACTTTTCCTCTTCATAACAAATACTTTTCTCGTTTTGATTGCTGCAACTTCGCTAACAACAGTAGTTGATGCAATTGCATTAGATTTTTCTAAGAAAACTAATGAAGTTTCAGTTTCATTTCTTACTTCCTATTCGATTGCACAGGATTTTGGGGCATCAATTGGACCCTTTATTAGTTTTATGCTTATAGAATTAGAGAATGGTTTTTCTTATATCTATTTTGGCAGCTCAGTTCTATTCTTCGTATTAGCATTATTATGGTTCATTTCATCTAATGGCAGCTTTAAACAAAGTCCAATCATTTGAAAAGGATTAATTAATTCAAGTCAAAACTAAAAAAGGTCTTTGTTATTGGACGGGATTGTGAATTAAGGCTATTTTCAATAACGAAATATAACCAGCAAGCAGATTGAAATTGAAAGAAAATAAATTAATCTATCTGTAACAATTGTAGAAGCTATGTAATAAAGTGCAAAATTGAAAATCTGTCAATAGGTTTTCAGTGGTAAAATAATTTTTGTATGGAATGTTTTATGAAATAAAGGGTGTTGAATCTCTTAGTCTATTAGAGTTTCATTATAGATTGTATCTCCTTCCAGTTTATGGACCTTATATTACTTAATTTGTACTGTAAGATAGGTGCTGTAAACAAAGAGGAGGAATTCAGAATGAATAAAAAATGGTTAGCAACATCATTATGTGCAGCAACATTATTTGGAGCATCTTTTACAACTGCGGGTGCAGCAGGTTTAAATGAAGAGGTTAAAAGTGAATCAAATCCATATATTCAAGTAATTAAAGGCGATCAAGTTCAAGGAGTTGCTTTAAAAATAATCGATCAAATTCAATTATCAAATGGAGAATTTGATTTTAATAAATTCAAAGAATTAGTCAATAAATCATTAAATGATCAAGCAGCACAAAAAGTAATTAAAGAAGGTAAAAAAGTATATCAAGAAAATGCATCTAAAGAAACAAACACAAAAGCACCAGCAAAAACACCTTCTACAAATGCAACGAACAACAACAAAACTACAGCACCAACAAATTCAAATAACCAACAAGTAGAAGCACCAGCAAAAGCGCCTTCTACAAATGTTAGTCAATCAGTATCTGAATTTGAGAAACAAGTTGTAGATTTAACAAATGCTGAGCGTACAAAAGCAGGTCTTAAACCGCTTCAAATCTCGAATCCATTAATGAGTGTAGCTCAAGCAAAATCAGAAGATATGGCGGCAAAAAATTATTTCTCACATACAAGCCCAACTTATGGTAGCCCATTTGACCAAATGAAAGCTGCAGGTATTTCTTATAAAGCAGCAGGTGAAAATATTGCACAAGGTCAAAGAACACCTGAAGAAGTAGTACAAGCATGGATGAATTCAGAAGGTCACCGTGCAAACATTTTAAACGGAAACTTCACACATATTGGTGTTGGCTATGTGGCAGATGGTAACTACTGGACACAACAATTTATTCAACAATAATTTAAGTTTCATATAATATGTATTAGATGGTCTTTAAGTCTACTGGCTTAAGACCATCTTTTTTGTATAAATTTATTCCTGTTAATGCAACCCTGATTGTATAAAGCTCGATAATAGAACTAACTCTGATTATTTTTAATGAAAGTTGTTAAAAAAACACCTGGAAATTTAGTAAAAGTTTAGGAGAGATTGTGAAATCTTGTAACGAGCAATAGAGGTGGAAAAGGACCTTCAATAAAATTTTGAATAGCGTTATGTTTAGAGTATTTATACATAAAATTATTATGAATATTTTATGGAAAGGGGTATGGAATATACGAAACTATTTAAAGCATTTTATTAATGGCGAATGGGTTGAATCAACTGGTTCAAAAACTGTTGATGTGATTAACCCCGCTACTGAAGAAGTGATCGGTCGAATTAGTGATGGAACAATGGAAGATCTAAATAAAGCTGTTGCAGCAGCCCGAGCAGCATTTCCTTCATTTTCTCAAACATCAAAGGAAGAACGAATTGAACTGTTAAATCGCATTGCTGATGAGTATGAAAAGCGTAAAAACGATATCGTTGAAGTCGTTACAGAAGAATTGGGATCACCTATTACAATAAGTGAGAAAACGCATTATAACATGGGATTAGCTCATTTCCGCCAAGCGGCAAAGGAGTTGGAAAGCTTCGAATTTACTGAAAGACGCGGTGGTGCATTAATTCGCAAAGAACCTATCGGTGTAAGCGGCCTTATTACGCCATGGAACTTCCCGACGAATCAGACATCTACGAAGCTAGCAAGTGCTTTCGCTGCTGGTTGTACCGTAGTGTTAAAGCCATCTGAATTAACACCATTTGCAGCGATTATTCTCGCTGAAATTTTCCAAGCAGCTGATTTACCAAAAGGCGTCTTTAATCTTGTGAATGGTACAGGTGAAGTCGTCGGAAACGGCATTAGTTCTCACCCAGATATTGATTTTGTATCATTCACCGGTTCTGGAGCAGTCGGTCAAAAGATTTCCGAAAATGCTGCAAAAACAATTAAGAAAGTGGCCCTCGAACTTGGAGGGAAATCACCACTTGTTATCCTTGATGACTTTGACATGAAAAAAGCAGCTCAAATTGCCATCTCTAATGTTGTTTTCAATTCTGGTCAAGTGTGTGTAGCAGCTACAAGGACACTTGTTCCAAAATCAAAACATGATGAATTCATTGAGGCTGTGAAGGAAATCTTGCCGAATATTCCATATGGTGATCCACAGGATAAGAGAAACATCTTCGGACCGCTCGTTTCTGAGAAACAATACAATCGTGTGCAAGGGTATATAAAGAAAGGCATAGAAGAAGGTGCGACCTTAGTAAGTGGAGGACCTGGCAAACCTGAAGGGCTTGAAAAAGGTTACTTTGTAAAGCCAACTGTGTTTACTAATGTGAAAAATGATATGGTGATTGCTCAAGAGGAAATCTTTGGACCAGTGATGTCAATTCTTACTTACGAGGATATTGATGAAGCCATTGAAATCGCCAATGATACGGTGTATGGATTAGCAGGATATGTAGTTGGCGAGGACAAAGAAAAAGTAGTAAAAGTTGCATCTTCCATTCGTGCTGGCCATATTACGATTAATAATGCGCCTATGGAAATGTCAGCACCATTTGGAGGCTATAAGCAATCCGGAGTCGGTCGTGAGTGGGGCAGCTACGGCATTGAGGAATACTTGGAAGTAAAATCAATAGTTGGTATGCCGTCATAATATTGAAGCAATTTATAGGGGCTGCAAAAATTAGTAAAGAACTGATTTTTGCAGCCCTTGTTTTTGTGGGAACAAGGTAATGATGTCTTATACTTACCCTTCTTTAATGTTCGTTTATAAATAGTTGATGATATCCGACACTTTAAGTGTTGGATTTTTCTGACTTTCTAACTTGAAAACGCTTTGTCAACAGTAATGTAAGGAGTAGTAGAAATTCCAATACATTCATTATTGGAAAGTTCGTAATCCAAATAGCTAATACACTGCCTAAAGTCATAATGATTGTTCCGATTAATAACCAAGGGAAATGAAAGTTTTTAATTAGAATGATGCCTATAATAACGAGAACTAGCGTGACCAAGATAACCATGACAGGACTAGCCGGTTCTATACTTTCATAGGTTAATACGCCATTTTCTCTTTTGGCTTTTAGTTTTAGAACAATTACTGAAGAAAAGAGTTCGTAAAGAATTAACCCGAGTGTTAAGAAACTAAAGGTAATTTTCCAAAATTTCTTCTTGGCCCAGGTTAACCCTAGTGTAAAACAAATACTCCATGCGAAAAGGATGAGTAAAGGGGTGAAGAGAGCATGTAACCAGAAACGTGCATAACTTAACCCTTCGAGTAATTTCCCCTCGCCAATAGATCTTCCTAGAGCAATAATTAAATTATCATAAACAAGTCCGACAATAACGAGCAAAAACAAGTTGGTAGCATTCAAGATGTTCTTTTTTGAAAGGATAAGTCCAAATATGAAAAGCGAAATATATCCAAAGGATAGAAGGAAGTAGAGAAAAGTATTCATGGAATCACTCCTTCTCCTATTGTTTCCGTTTTTCAATCAATAAAAACTTATAAAGATAAAAAACTAATCATAATATAATGGATTCAAACTCGTTCAAAATTCTTTAGGTGGACATGTAAGAGTAATAAAATTCGGATGGCTTTTGTTTTAATGGGCAATTAATTTAATAAATGTTTGTTCCAAAACAAAGTAAAAAACGAAGCACAATTTGCTTAAAAGAATAGGTTGTCCCAATTTGTGACCTGATTTTTTTTAGAAAGTGAACTTTCCCCTATAATTATTGAATTGCCCCTGTACTCTTTAATTTCGGATGAATTATTATTTTTATTTCCGCATTTTTGTACGCTTCTTTCCATTCCTCGCTACTCATACGTTTGTTATGCAATGTACGTGATTTATAATCAATACCAAAACCTATAGGATCAATCCCAACACTGGTCATTTCAGAAAAAAATTCGGTAAGTTTCTCTTTTGCGACTTTTTCAAGTAATTTGTTATAGTACGATAAATTTTTCATTTTTAATGGATGTTTAGATTCTGCAATATATCCGGTTAAACGTACTTCTATTTCAAGTGCAATATTATTGTTGTTTTTTACAATCACTTTATGTTTTGAATTCATAGAATCAATTTTTGCAATAAAAGCTTCTCCTTCTCCGTCTTCTTCTTTTATAATAAGATCAGCAACCTGTATATTCATTGATAGAATATTAAAAATTCCTGTATAAAGCGTGGGGAGTTCGTGTGGTTCTTTCTTATCCACTAATACTAGAGATTTATTTATTTTGAAGTGTGATGTATTCTTTTCAATAATCGGCAATATCGGATCGATTCCTTCTTCCACCATTCTTCTCCTGAAATCAAATAAATAAGTTGTTACAATGTATTGACTTTCGTTTCCAATATCATCAAAGTAGTTGAATAAAGCAGGGTAAGCTGCATTTTCACCTTGAGGCACCATTTTGATTATTTCTTCTGCGGAAGGTCTCCCAGCTGCAATCCAAGATATCATTTGAATATCCGGTCTTCTTAATAAAAAATCCATTACTTCAGATGCTTTATGTTCCTTTAAAAGATCCTCTCCGATTACGATTAGCTTCGCGTGTCCAAATTCTAATTCTTTGTCTGAATAAGTTTCTAATATGCGAATTGCCTCGGATAAAGTCTCCCCAGATTTAGTGATATAAGTATATTGAGGTTCCGGAGACTGTTTAAAAGAACTAGTCGGTACATATAATTTCAAAGTTATTTTGTATGGTTTATCTTCTTCATCAGACTTATCTATGCCAATCATTGAAACAAATACATCTTTATCGATATCCATAAATTCACAACCTGTAAGCAGGGTAATTAAGGGCACTATTACTAGAATGAATAATTTAGTTTTGCTTTTCTTGCTTGGCATATTTCATTCTCCTTTTTATAAAGATAAAAAGTATAATCAATAGTGGGAAAAAAAGTATTAACGTATCATAAAAAAAGTTTGAATAACGGAGTAATTGATATTCATTAAGTTTACCAATTAAAAGTAAAGATGCACCAATGAAAAAAGGGATTGGGATATACTTGCCTATTTTAAAGCCTTTAAATTTAATTTTTTCTAAATTGAAAACAAACTTTAAAAATTCAAACGAGACATGCCAGTGAATCAAGATACTTAAGAAGGCTATGCCCAAATAGAACAATAAAAAAACAAACAGAAGTCGTTCAATCATGAAAAATTCCATCCTTAACGAATCACTTGTAGTAATCCATGGATAAACAAGTTCATCAATGTTTTCGAAACCGTTAAAGCCTATAGGAATAAAATAAGTAGTAAATAAATTTAAGGTTGAAATAAAACCAATTAGTGTTATATGTTTCCAATTGAAATTTTGTTTCTTTGTAAAGAAACGGTTAAATATAAAAAGATTGACTACCCCTAGAAATAAGAAAAAGCAGGATGAGAATGAATGTATATTAGGGAATTGATTCACATAAAGTGCTGCTTCCTTTACAAAATCCCACTCTAAACTTTCGTTGCTATAAGCCTTGAAAAAAATATATAAAATTAATGGAAAAACAATTAACAATATTAATTCAATAGTATATAACACACGTTCGGTTCTCATTAGACACCCAAAGATGACAGATAATATAATTATTAAGCTAATTTGAAAAAGTGGCATCTCAGGCGTAAGAAATCGTATAAGGAGAAAACTAAAAGTTGCCAATGTAATTAATCCTGCTACAAACCACATTAATGCTAAAAAGAATATAAATGGATTGTAAAACCATTTGGAAGTGGTTTTCTTTAGTAAATCAGGTAATGTTATGCCAGGGAAAGCGATAAAAAAACGTGTATAAATTGTTATAAGAATGGTTCCTGCAACTACCGCTAGTATCATGGCGGAAACGGATCCATTTTTATGGTTGTGTAAGAGGATCGCCGGGACTGAAGCGATAACATTCGCCACCATATTTATTAATATTAAGTAGTAATAATATCGGCTCAAGTTTTTTCCTCCGTAGTCTTCCTGTTTTTCGATAAAGTATATATCTTCAGATAAGTTTCCCCAAAACTATCTAAATTAACTAAATACATTATCAATACAAAGAAACCTAATACTAAACCGGCCAAACCAAATACACTTGTGATGATTATTAATAATAATCGAACTACTCTTATAGAAAACGCCATTTCATTTACTGGAATAACAAAAGTTGAAATGGCTACTGCTGAAACAATAATGACCATAATATTGGATGCAAGAGATGCCTCAGTCACAGCTGTTCCTAGTATTAGACCTCCTACCGTAGTAGCAGTTGCACTAACTGCTTTTGGAAGTCGAATACTGGCCTCTAATAATAATTCCATAAAAAAAAGCATGAATAGAACTTCTATAAAAGAAGAGAAAGGTACACCTACTCGACTTCCAGCTACAGTCAAAGCCAGTTCAGTTCTAAACAATTCAGGAGTAAATGAAGTAACTCCGACATATAAAGCAGGAAGAAGAAGGCTGAGAAATAATCCAGCATACCGAAGAATCTTTAGAAAAAGTGAAATAAATAATGTATGATAATTATCCTCCATTGTCGTCATGAAATCGAAGAATACCACTGGTGTAGCGATCGATTGTGGGTTTCCGTCGACCAAAAGAATAACTTTACCACCAGCTAAATTGTAGACAATCCGGTCAGGTCGTTCAGTCATAATCATTTGAGGAAATAATGAAAATCGGCTGTCGTTTATAAGATTACCCAACTGAGTGGTAGAAGTAATTAGTTGTTTATCTACTTTTTGAAGCCTTTTTCGAATAATATCTAATACATCATTTTTAACCTTCTCTTTATCATATATAACTGCAACTTTATGTTGATTTACTTCTCCTTTAACGAAATATTCAACGGATAAAGAAGCTTGATGGTAATTAGAACGGATAACGTTGATGTTTGTCATGAGATTATCACTTAATGCTAATTGAGAACCATGGATAGTGGTTTCTACAGATGTTGAATTGACTTTATCGTTTTTTGCTAGTTTAAAGTCAAGCAAGTAGAATTCGTTTTGAATTACAATTAAAATGTTGCCATTCATTATTTCAAGATGAACTTGTTCTTTTGACTGAACCTCTTGGAACTGTGGCAGTGCTTGCAAGTATAAATTGAATTGTTCTTCGGAGGACATTTCAAAAAAAGGTTTAATAATTAACTTTTGAAGCATTTCTGAATTAATTAGAGATTTAATATAGAATAGCAAGATGTGCTTATTTTCATATTCCAAGTTTTTTTGTACTAATTCATTTGTATTTTTGAATTGTTCGTTAATCCAATTAATGGTTTCCAATGAAGACATATTGAATTCCCCAATCATCTAATAGAAGTACTATTTATATTATCCAATAATTGTGTGTCAATTCATTACCATGGTAACTTATTGACAATCTCTGTTATGTTGAATTTTGAACGACTATAAACAATAATTAATGAATGCTTAAGTAACTCGTCTCATTTCATTAAAGTTCAATGGAAGCATCTGGTTATGCTGTGGTTAAAAAAAGGGAACGTAAAGAAGACAAGTTTAATAGAAGTAGGAGAATATAATTTTTAGTGAGGTAAGTAAATGTGTTGGGCCAGCATTATGATTTTATTATTTCTAAGACTTGCCTTTATGGGGGACATCGTAACTTGGATTGGGATTGAAACAAACGAAAGGGAAGAAATAGAAAAGCAATTATTACATAAGTTATTTGTGTAAATCAGAATGAAAACTAGTATTAAAAGGGAAGTTTTTAAGGTTTTAAATTTTAGCAGTACATTCTAAATTATTAGAGGTTCCCATTAAAAAATTATAAATTTCTACATTACAATTCGAATTTTAACTTTTATAAACCTAAGCCGCGATGGCTTATAATTCTAAAATTCATAATATTTCTAAATTATATATAACTAGTATAAGATTATAATAGAGGAGTGTGATATACAAATGAAGGCACAGGTTATTAAAAAATTTGGGGATTCATCTGTTTTTGAGTTTGCTGAAGTTTCTAAGCCTGAAGTGATTCCTGGGCATGTAATTATTCAAGTGAAAGCAACAAGTGTAAATCCAATTGATACAAAGATACGCAGTGGTTTCGTTCCGGCAGTTTCACCAGAGTTCCCGGCGGTGTTACACGGAGATGTGGCAGGAGTTATTACTGAGGTCGGAGAAGGGGTAACAGAGTTCAAAGTTGGTGATGAAGTCTATGGATGTGCCGGTGGTTTTAAAGGAACAGGTGGTGCTCTTGCAGAATTTATGCTTGCGGATGTACACCTACTATCACCTAAACCAAAAAACTTAACGATGGCACAAGCTGCAGCCCTTCCTTTAGTAACGATTACTGCATGGGAATCACTTTATAATCGAGCAAATGTGCAAAATGGACAAACGGTACTTGTTCATGCTGCCACAGGCGGGGTAGGCCATATTGCCATTCAGTTAGCCAAACTTGCTGGTGCGAAAGTATTCACAACGGCTTCTTCTACAGAAAAGTTAAACATTGGGAAACGTTTAGGTGCTGATGTAGCTATTAATTATCGAGAACAGTCAGTAGAAGATTATGTAATGGAATATACAGATGGTAAAGGGTTCGATATTGTATTTGATACGGTTGGTGGAGAGAACCTAGACCGCTCATTCCAAGCGGCAGCCATAAATGGAACAGTATTAGCAATCGCAGCACGCTCAACCCATGATTTGTCACCTCTCCACTCCAAGTCACTATCCTTACATGTTACGTTCATGCTTTTGAAAATAATTAATAAAGACCAAAGGAAAGATCACGGAAAAATATTAAGAGAAGTAACGAAGCTTGTAGAGGAAGGGAAACTTCATCCACTAGTCGATGAAAATACTTTTACCTTTGATGAAGTAAGTGAAGCACATGCTTATTTGGAATCTAACAAAGCAATTGGAAAAATCGTGTTAATAAATGAATGGTAACTAGGGAAAGTACTTCTTTATAAGTAGAGTAGAGTTATGTACCTCTACTCTCTTTTTGTTTTGGTCTAAGGAACTTTCTTGTTAGACCTAACATCTCGTCTTTTTCATTTAAAAAGTTGTGAATTTTCCAGTATAATAAAACGAAATTGAGTTTTTAAAATTGGAAAAGAAAGGATTGTCTTTATGTCTTTACAAAGTGTTCGTGAGCATTTCAAAAAATTTAATCGAGAACAAGATATTTTAGAATATAATCAAATTAGTGCCACAGTGGAGCAAGCTGCAAATGCATTAAATGTTATACCTGCAAAAATTGCCAAGACTTTATCATTTAAAAATAATGATGGGGAAGCATTTTTAGTGGTAACTGCTGGGGATGCAAAAATTGATAATAAAAAGTTTCGGGAGCAATTTGAAATAAAAGCAAAAATGTTAAATGCCGATGAAGTAGTTGAACATACAGGACATGTAGTCGGAGGAGTTTGTCCATTCGGTCTTGCCAAAGCTTTGAAAGTTTACTTAGATATTTCGATGAAACGTTTTGCAACTGTATTTCCTGCATGCGGAAGTGTAAATTCCGCAATTGAACTTACTTGTGAAGAATTAGAGCAATATTCTGCAGCAGTTCAATGGGTAGATGTTAGTAAAGATTGGAATGAAAACCTAACTGAACCAAATTCGTCTAAAGATAATATAGTTGCAAACTAACAAATAGGAGGAAGCTTGTATGTATTTACTAGATCATATTGTTCATTTCGTGGACAAGCCAGAACAACTAGTAGAAGAAACGAAAAAGATTGGCCTTTATACAGTTAATGGTGGAAAACATGGGATGTGGGGAACATACAACTCATTAAGTTATTTTGGTTTATCATATATTGAATTTATCGGTATTTTTGATGATGAATTGTTCGAGAGAGCTTCCCTCGAACCGTTTACACTTCATGAATCATATAAAAAGCGAAACCGTAAAAATGGACTTACCCGAATTGCATTAAGAACAACGACAATTGAAGCAGATGCAAAAAAACTTAAAGATGCGGGTCTTGTCGTTCATGGACCAGAAACTTTTTCACGCACTCGTCCGGACGGGTCAGAGTTAAAATGGCAATTACTTCATTTTGGTAATGAAAACCAGGAAATCGAATTCCCATTTTTAATTCAATGGGAGGGCAGTGATTCCGACCGTTATGATGAATTGGTTAAGAAAGAAACAATCGGAGAGCACCCTTTAGGAAATTTGAAAATTGAAGAAGTATCATATGTTGTTGAAAACTTAAAAAGTGTAAAAGAGTGGGCTGAACTTTTTAATTTTGATTTGGACATAAATGAAACATACATAAAACTTAAAGCACCAAATTGTGTCATTGGGTTTTATAAAAATACAAATGATAAAAATTCGAATATTAATCAAATTACCGAAGTTATCATTTCGGGAGCAAAAGAGCAAAAAGAAATCGAACTTGAAGGAGCTTCCTATAAATTTAAACGATGATGATTCTTAGTTGAATAATTTCACTTTAATCTCTTTACATATAGGAGGGGGATTTCAATGTTCGATAAAATAATGGCATCTATTTTTATATTTCTTGCTATTGGTTTTGTAACAATAGTACTATTATTTAGCTTTTTACTTACAGGAAAACTCTATTATACTGGTTTAATAGTTGCACTGGCTATTATTCTATTTTTATTTATTGAATTTCAATTGTATGGTTTTTTCAAAACAAAGAAAAGAAAAGTAACTTTTGCTTGTATTTCAATTGCTGCAATTGCTATTACTGCAATTTCACCTATAAAACATGCTTATATTGATAGAATACCAACAGTAGGCGCTGAGGTAGATATTTACCAATACATGCCATTTTCAGAGAATAATAATGTAGCAGTATTAGATGAAGAAGCGTCATTAAAGCTTACAGACGATCAACCTAAAATTGATGGTGCAACAGCACTTTACCCGCTGTATTCAGCAATAGTGCAAGCCACATATCCAAAAAAAGAGTATAATCCTTATGATAGCGAAGTGATGGTGAATACTACACCAGAAGCATATATGAATTTATTAAATGGAAAAGTAGATATGATTTTTGCAGCAGCTCCTTCTGTTTCACAGCAAAATCGAGCAAAACAAAAAGGACTTGAATTAAAACTAACTCCTATAGGACGAGAAGCATTTGTGTTTTTCGTTAATCAAAAAAATAGCATTAACGGGTTGACGATTGATCAAATTAAGAAAATTTATTCTGGAGAAGTGAAAAATTGGCAGGATGTAGGAGGAGATGATGATTCGATTCGTGCATTTCAACGCCCGGAAGATAGTGGGTCCCAAACAGCGCTACAAAAATTAATGGAAGATACTCCGATTATGGAAGCACCTACGGAAGATATTGCTTCCGGTATGGGAGATATTATAAGTGAGGTAGCGCAATATAGAAATTATAAAAATGCAATTGGCTATACATTTCGATTTTATTCAAATGAAATGGTAAAAAATGATCAAATTAAATTGTTGGAAATAAACGGTGTTGAGCCTTCGAAGGAAACGATTCGTAATGGAACGTATCCAATTACTTCTGAATTTTATATTGTCACGGCAGGTACAACGAATCCCCATGTTGAGAAGCTAATTGAATGGATATTATCACCTGAAGGACAACAGCTTATTGAGCGAGCTGGCTATGTCCCGATAGTAGAATAGAACTTATTAATACCTTAAAAGGTCTTTTACTGGAAGGCTCTTTTAAGGTTTTTGATTATTAAACCGTAACCTATAACCTATATAGCAAAAATGGATATAAAAAAACCAGCCTTAAAAATGACTGGTGCCTGTTATCTATAGTTTGACTACATTTGAAGCTTGAGGACCACGATTTCCTTCCACAATGTCGAATGAAACTGGTTGTCCCTCTTCTAAAGTTCGGAATCCTTCTTCTTTAATGCCTGTAAAGTGAACGAAAACGTCTTCACCATTGTTGCATTCAATAAAACCATAACCTTTTTCATTATTGAACCATTTAACTTTTCCTTGGTGCATTGAGGCGTTCTCCTCCCAAATTAGAAATGGCATCTTTAGAATATTTGAACAATTACGAATAAACTATACCTTATTATTATAGTAGTGTCAACATTTTGACATTTTTCGTTTACAACAAAACGTTTTTGAGGAACATTTTAAGCTTATAATAATATTGATACCAAATGAAAGTAGGCTACAATAATGACTTTTACGAAACCACTGACTGATTTGGAAATAGCAACAAAAGCAAAATTAAAACCAATTACTGATATTGCAGATTCCGCTAAAATACCTTTTGAAGCATTAGAACAGTATGGAAAATATAAAGCGAAAATAGATGCAACTAAAATTATCGGAAAACCAACAGGAAAAGTAGTACTCGTTACAGCAACAAGTCCAACACCCGCTGGAGAAGGTAAATCAACTGTTACAGTGGGGCTTGCAGATGCTTTAAATCAACTTAAACAGAAAGTAATGGTTGCTTTACGTGAACCTTCCTTAGGCCCAGTAATGGGAATAAAAGGAGGGGCAACTGGTGGCGGCTATGCCCAGGTTGTACCGATGGAAGATATTAATTTACACTTCACTGGAGATCTTCATGCGATTACGACAGCTAATAATGCTCTAGCAGCTTTAATCGATAACCACATATATCAAGGAAATGAGCTGAAAGTTGACCCGAGACGAATTATTTGGAAGCGCGTGTTGGATATAAATGACCGAGCACTTCGTAAAGTGGTTTTAGGTCTAGGCGGACCTGTCCAGGGAGTACCTCGCGAAGATGGATTTGATATTACAGTGGCATCCGAAATTATGGCTGTATTTTGTTTAGCGACGAGCTTAGAAAATTTAAAAGAACGACTTGCAAATATTGTTATTGGATATACATATTCCAAGGAACCAGTATTTGTTCGAGATTTAGGAGTTGAGGGTGCTTTAACAGTACTTTTAAAAGATGCTTTTAAGCCAAATCTAGTTCAAACAATTGAAGGAACACCAGCACTTGTTCATGGCGGCCCTTTTGCAAATATTGCCCACGGCTGTAACTCGATAATAGCAACTCAAACTGCAAGAAAACTAGCAGATATTGTTGTAACAGAAGCTGGATTTGGTGCAGATTTAGGCGCTGAAAAATTTATGAATATAAAGGCTCGTCAAGGCAGCTTTGCTCCTAGTGCAGTTGTTGTTGTAACAACAATTCGTGCTCTTAAAATGCATGGAGGAGTAGAAAAATCAGCTTTATCAACTGAAAATGTGGTGGCGTTAAAAAAAGGAATTCCAAACTTAGAAAAACACCTCGATACCATCCGCAACTTTGGAATTGAGCCAATCGTTGCATTAAACCGTTTTATTACCGATACTGAACAAGAAATTGATGTAATTTTAAATTGGGCAAAAGATAATAATATTCGAATTGCAAGAACAAATGTATGGGAAGAAGGCGGCAAGGGCGGACTTGAATTAGCAAGACAAGTTTTAGAAGTACTAGAACAGCCTCAACAATTTACATCATTATATGAAGTATCAAATACGATTGAACAAAAAATTACTACAATTGTCCAAAAGGTGTATGGTGGAGAAGGAGTGCAATTTACGGAGCAGGCGAAAAAACAGATTGCTCAAATTAAGAAATTTGGTTGGGATGTGCTGCCAATTTGTATGGCAAAAACACAGTATTCACTATCTGATCAGCCGCATTTGCTAGGACGTCCAGAAGGATTCACTATTACTGTAAGAGAAATAATTCCAAAACTGGGGGCTGGCTTCCTTGTTTGTTTAACTGGAGAAATTATGACAATGCCTGGTCTTCCAAAAGAACCTGCTGCACTCGCAATGGATATAAATAAGAATGGGGAAACGATCGGGTTATTCTAAAAACTGAACAATTTTTTAAAGAGGATAGTATGCTCAGCATAACTCCTCTTTTTTTATATTTAAAATTAAAAGTCACAGGTTGAACTATTAATATTAGCAACTTTGGAATTTATGCAAATTCAAATTGTAAGGAAATGTATATAGATAACATGGGGATTTGTAACTTTATTCCATTCTTGTTCGTCTAGTTTATATGGGGAGTTGGAAATTGATAAAGCTTTTCTATTGGTAGAAACTGGAGGTATCAATCTAATGAAAAAAACATCCTGCATCATTTTTCTATCGTTATTAATTGTGGTGCTATCTGCTTGTCTTAATCAAGATGAGACAGTAGAAGGCAGCTCTGAAATTAATGTGAAGGGCTTAGAGAATGTTGATGTTCTAAATAGTCATGGAAGAATTAAAGGATTGGAAAATATGACTAATTTCTATGAAAATATGCAAAACGGAGTTCCTTCTGAATTGAGAATTGTTCACTATACAATTGAAGGGGACCCAATTGTAACAGATTTAAATTATAACGGAGAACTTCTTGAAGTAATAGATGATACAACACGAGATAAATATGGTAGTGGAGCTATTAGGCATAATAATTGTAGCAAGTTGATTGAGGAGGTTAATCCTATCAATACCACATATATAGCAGTTGACTGTGTTAACGATCCTTATGGGATGCAGGAAATTTTGCAGATAAACTACAACTTGAGCCAACAAGATTTGTTTGAATTTGAGTTGAAATATGGATTAAATTTGGAGAACGAAATAAATACATTAACAAACATAATGAAAAAAGTTAGCGTTGAAAATGGAACACAAATAAATCATGACTATAATATAGCAATGGATGTAAAGCAAGAAATGTATAAAAGATTAGTTTTTGCAAACTACTTAGAAGAAAAAGATTTAACTCAGACATGTGATACTAAGGATACAACCAATTATTTTTTAAGAGTACACATAAATGGTGGTCAACGTGAATATCAATGGGATGCTTGTGATCACAGTAAGGATGGGGTGAAGTTTACTAAAATTGCAAACTACATCATTGAACAATCTGCTGAGGAACAAGCTGAACAACCAAAAGTCACCGTACAAGGCTATGTATTAGAAAAGAAGGGCAAAGAACTGTTAATTGGAGAAGGACTTACGATGCTTGACTACCAATGGATTAAAGAAGAATTACAACAGATGGATTTTGAAGATTATAGTTTTGATTTTACAATCTTAGTAGGGGAAAATACAATAGAATTCAATCCAGGTGATAAAATCCAAGCAACTATAGAAGGAACTATCAGTGATTCAAAACCAGGTAGAGCAAGAGTAAAGGAAATTAAGAAACTAGAATTGTACTAATTGTTTATATATAGGACTAGAGATATTAACTGAATTTTTCTTCTACTGCAGATGCATGAGAATTAAAATACAACACAGCATTTCCTATTAAATTATCAGGATAGTTAATGAAACCTTTAAGAAAAAGTGAACGTAAATAATAATAGGGAGGGCACAATATGTACTTTGATTTGAATGTTAGTTCTATAACGGTTGCTATTCTTTTTATATTTGTTGCTTATTATGTTGGAGTCAAGAAACAAACTTGGATTTTAAAAGGCTTTAATCAAGCAAGGATTAGGGATAAGGATAAGTTAGCAGAGATTGCAGGATTTTTCTTCTTGAATAGTGGGTTTTTCTTACTCTTAAATGGCATTATCCATATTCCGTACCAGGATTCGTTTACTCCTTCTATAATCCTTGCTTACGGTGCGTGTACAATTATTTATGTTCATAAGACATTGGTTGAAT
Source organism: Lysinibacillus telephonicus (assembly GCF_003966145.1). GTDB lineage: Bacteria > Bacillota > Bacilli > Bacillales_A > Planococcaceae > Ureibacillus > Ureibacillus telephonicus. The sequence continues at coordinate 23,494 of NZ_RXNR01000027.1, read as the reverse complement.
AAAAATAGTATTTTGAAAAATTGTATTTAAATAGACGGAGCTTTAAGTTTTTCATTTTTTATATATTCTTGAATAAATGTTGCTTTGTATTATTTTTATACTCTTTAGCTAACACCTCTGCTCTAAGTCTTTAAAATTCAGGATAACCCATATGGTTCTTCAATTGTTTTTAGTTCAAAACCTTGCAAATATTCACCATTTGGTAGTTTGTGCAAGGTTTTCATTTCACTATAATCCCCCACATATGAGCCTTTAAATATAAATATATCTTCAACTGTACTTTGTTTATTTGTTCTGCAGCCATTTAAAAAAGTAATAACAATGGAAGCAATGTATAATTAATTATTTCTCTCCTTTTTCCTCCTCCTCTGTTCTTATCGTGAAATTTACCAAATACAAAATAAGCAGTTTGGTTTAGGTAAAATTTGTATTTTATGGTAAAATTAAAATGTGGTAGGGAGTGATATCTTCTGAAAAAAATGAGCATCCTTTTTGCTTTCGTGATTTTATTATTTGGAGTATTTGGGTATCTACAAAATAAAAAAACGAATGCTGTAGTCAAGGAGGAAGACTTTGTTTATCGGCTTGTAACAGAAAAAGCCCAGTACAGTGACAATGAAACGGTAAAAATATATAACGGAACTTGAATATATAGGAGATAAAGAAGAGATTGAAATTTCTCATGCAAATTCCCCATTTTATTTTCCAATGGTTGAGACAACTCGAAATTACGAAATTGATTATCTTATGCCCAATCATTTATAACTACTAAACTCTTTAAAGGGGAACCAATCCGTCAAGAATATATGGGTAGTGGTGGGTATAGTTCACAGGATGAAAAAAAATACATAGAATTTATGAAACAAATTATGAACCAAGAATTTCCTAAGGGACATTATGTTGTAAATGGATTTACTGATTTTAATGTATTAGCCGATGGGGATTCTGAACAAGGGAAAAGGTATGAAATAAAAGCGAAAATTGAATTTAAGGTTAATGATAGTAAATAAAATATCTTTCACTAATAATGGCCACGCTTTTTGGCCTTTGAGTGCAAGTTACAAAGGAATAGATTGGAGTAATTATGAAATTTTTATTTGGTTTTTTTCTTTTATTACTGGGAAGTTTTTTTATGTCAATTACCATTGATGATTCAATAATCGGTAACAGTATCTTGAAGATAATGGGTTTTCTATGCATCTATGGTTTTGTTAAAATATACCAAGAGAAAAACAAAAATTTATACTGAACTAGTAGGGGTGAATAGCGGTAGAAGAAGTACAGCTATTCCTATGGGATTTAAAAGGAGCAATGAAGTGAAAAAAAATATAATTTTCCTAGTTACTTCAACTTTATTAATTATATTAGGCATTCTATTTTATATGAATGGAAGTAATAATGATGTTCTAGAAACTACAACAGAACAGATAAAAGTAATTAGTAAGCATAAATCTTCCGAAGAACACTGGATTATCCTTGCTAATGATAAAAAGGTTTTTATAGAAAATTTCAGTAACTGGTCATTAATCGAAGAGAATGAGAGCTATACAATAGTTTATGATTTAATGGAAGATACTGAAAAAAATTATTTAAGAACAATTGTCCCTGATGATTATAATGGCCAGTTTTAATTTATTTTATAAACCAATTTAGGGAGGGAAAGGTTTGTTATATGTAGCCTTACTTATAGGTATCGTTTTAATTGTATCTACAACTAAACTTACTGAAGCTTATAAACTTTCAAGCAATTGGGAGTTGCTTGGTCATATTGCTGCTGCACTTGTAATTATAATAGTCGGGAAACTAGAGGTAAGCTATATCAATCAAATTTATGGCGGCAATATTGAATTGGGGTATTTAACAATCCCAATTACTTTACTGTTTCTTGTCAGTTTTACAAATGTGATGAATATTAAAAAAGTGCAAAGTTCTACACTATTGCTGTTATCATGCATCTCTTTAATTTGCTTTTCACTGTCAGCTTACATTATTGATATTTCATTTGTAGAAATAATGGGAATTTGTGCTAGTTTAATCATTATATTAATTCTGATCTACGGCTACTTTTCAGGCAAAATGTTTGCAGGAAGAACTCTTACTAATTCAATCGGTTTCATCATCGCAGTGCTTTCAGTTTCCCTAATTAAAATGTCTATTGTAATGATCTATATTCCGATATTTACTTTAGCACTTCCATTAACTATATACAATTTCATTCAAAATAAAACAACGAGTGGACACTCACTTGCAAGTAGCTCCTTAATAGCTATATTATTCGGGTTATTAATTTTTATAGCTCCTTCCTATATACTATGGTATCTAATTGTTGGGTTCACAATTACTTTGATTATCATGCAATTCTCAAGCAAATATCGCTTTATTTAACTTGGTAATAAAATTCTTTGAAACATAGTCCGATCTTGTTTATAGCTATTTTTCTCGAAGGGAAGGGAAATGGTGAAAAAAAGAATAAGAATAATTGGTGGAGAAAAGGAAACCAAATTATTTGTTCAGGTTGCAAATACTAAAGAAAAAAGAGAAAAGGGCTTAATGTTTGTTGAATATTTACCTGAAAATGAAGGATTGTTATTTGTGTTTTCTGAAAAAATATATGGCGGTTTTTGGATGAAAAATACTTTAATTCCTTTATCTATTGCTTTTATTGATACAGATGGTAAAATTCTCAAAATACTAGATATGGAACTATGCAAAGTGGAAGAATGTCCTATTTACAATCCAGGAATTTTCTATCGTTATGCAATTGAGGTAAATTTCGGATGGTTTAGAAGGAAAGGAATCAAAGAAGGGGATTATGTAATCTTTGATTAATTTATCGGATTGTATATGTCCATATTTTTTCTTATAGAGGAAAGGATAGGGCAATAAATTAGTATGTACTAATAATGGTATGATAGATAATTTACTTGAAATAAGTATGTATGATTGCGAGGATGAAAATTGTTTAAATATATATTACAACTCTCCTTAGGAATGTTTATTTTAATGGTATCAACATTTGTCGCTTGGTATGAGGGAAGCGCCATTACTTATAATTCAATAGAATGGGAATATTCAACACCATTCACTCATTTTTTTAATCATAATATAACAAGTGGGCAGGACATAAGCCAACTGGATTATTTTGTTTATTCGGCTAAATTCCAACCAATGTTCCCAGCCATTATGATAGTAAGCGTTATATATATGGTAAGTGTAATCGGATTTTATCTTTTAAGTCATATAACTAAGTTCTCTATAAGTTATTGGGGATTGATATGTTCTTTGTTAATATTATTTTCAGTATTTTTATCCAATTCTGTAACAATTGGTGGAAAGGTTATTTTCTGGATTACTTGTGTAAGTGCTTTATTTTGTTTGATAGTTGTGGGAGTACATATATATAAAATTAAGTGTCCACAGATTAATATAAATTAAATAACTTTCAGAACTAATTTGGTTCGTGAAAATTTTCAAATGAAGGGTTGCTAAGGCATCCCTTTTTATTCTATATCCAATGGAAAGGGTAATATTCAATATAGCAAGTAAAGATAAATTTAAAGGGGAGGGGTAAAATGAAAAAATTAGTATTTATTGGTTTATCGAGTGTTATTTTATTTTTGATTATAACTTATTTTAAAGAGGATTTTCACGAAAACAAAGGATTTTCACAAGACTTGCCTAAATAAGGGGGATTATCAATTATAATTATTTTTCCTAGTGATTCATTCTTAGAAAAACCTAAGTTCCTATCAAATCATTATGAGAAAGAGATTTTTAAGATTATTTTGATGGATATTGAAATGGTAGACAAGACGTACCCAGAATTAAATATTAAAAGTGCTCCGTATTTTATATTTTTAGATTCGGAAGGAATAGTATTTGAAACAGAGGATATGAAAAAGCTGAAATTTTTTATAAAAAAATGTAGAAAAAGCTGAAATTTTTTATAAAAAAATGTAAAGGATAAAGATCTTTAACGTTTTTTTAAGATGATCTTAGCTTTAATCTTGCTTCTGTACACAATCTTTTTCGTTTTTCATGGATGGAGGTCCAATTGATTGTAAACTCGGTCCTGCCACACCATTGAAATTAAACCTCCTCATAAATTCCTTGTTTCTCCATGTAAAGTAGGCATAAAAACATCTTGTAAGGTAGAATTGTTTTAAAAAATTTATAAAAAAGTTCTGTTAAAAAAGCTAAAAACATAGACTTTATAAGGGTTCTCATAGTTTGCTTGAGAGCATTAAAAAATATTTTTATAAAAAATGAAATTTTAGTATAGCCTAAACTCTATAAATGTGACATACTATAATATGTTTTGAGGTATTAATATTAATTACAGTTATTTTATCCTTATATGTGGAACCGATTACACAATATATGTCACACCATTCTTTGATAATGTGGAACCGATTACACATTGTGGTATTATATGTAACCGGTACCATATTTGAAAAATCTCTATGATTCTAATAAAGAGTGTGATAGATAAATGGCAAATATAAGTGATGTAGCAAAGAAAGCAAATGTTTCAGTTGCAACGGTTTCTAGATACTTAAATGAAAGCGGATACGTTGGAAAGAAATCGCGTGCAGCAATAGAATGTGCTATTAAAGAATTAAATTATACCCCGAGTGAGGTTGCTAGATCTTTATCTACTAAACAGTCGGACCTTATTGGGTTAATTATTCCAGATATTAAAAATCCATTCTTTCCGGAGCTGGCTAGAGCGGTGGAAGATACGGCTTTTAAATACGGTTATACAGTTATACTATGCAATTCAGATGAAAATGTAGAGAAGGAACAGCATTACCTGCAAACTCTTTCTAAAAAATACGTGGCTGGAATTATTTTAACTTCGATAATTGACAGCGACAAACATAATAACGAATTTAATATTCCGATGGTAGCGCTAGACCGCCCGCTAGACTTGGATATTCCAACTGTCACAACCGACAATCAAAAAGGATCAAAGCTTGGAACGGACTATTTAATACAAAGTGGTGCAACGTCAATTCTTTGTTTAACCGGGCCAACTACATTGTCCTCAACAAAGCTTAGACTGGATGGTTTTTTACAGGCAATAGAAGGTAGGCAGATCGAAACACATATTATTGAAAGTCCATATGATTTTGAAGCTGCACAACAAATCGTTTTTGAATATATACAAGGTCATCCAGACATAAATGGCATTTTTGCATTTAGTGATGCCTCTGCAATTGGCGCATTAAAAGCGGCACATCGATTAGGTAAGAAGATTCCTGAACAACTACAAATTGTAGGATTTGATGGAACGCAAATGGGAGAAGTTGTAACTCCAAGCTTAACTACAGTAGCCCAAAATATTTATAAATTAGGGGAAGCTGCAACGGAAATGTTAATACAACAAATTGAAGGAAAAACCATATTAAATGTGTCCAAATGTATAGATCCGCAATTATACATTCGTGAGACAACTCGAAAGGAGTCAACATAATGATTACAGTCATCGGTAGTATCAATATGGATATTGCAATTCAAACAGATATTTTTCCTAAACAAGGAGAAACCGTATTAGGAAATTTATTTACAACGATTCCTGGTGGGAAAGGGGCAAATCAAGCTGTTGCAGTTGCAAGATTAGGAAGTCAAGTTCAAATGGTCGGTGCAGTTGGGAAAGATAGCTTTGGTGATGAACTAAAGTCAAATTTAGAAAATGAAAACATTGTCGTAGATAGTGTTGTAAGAACTAGCAACTCTACTGGAATTGCGAATATTTTACTGCATGATCAAGATAACCGTATTATCGTTGTACCTGGTGCCAATTTTGATGTTACGAAAGATTTAATTGATGAAAATATGGAATTAATCAAAAAAAGTAGTCTGATTATGCTGCAGCTAGAAATTCCAGTAGAAACTATTGAATATGTATTAGAAATTTGCCAGCAATTTGAAATACCTGTGTTACTTAATCCAGCACCAGCTGCAAACTTTAAACGTGAGTGGATTGAAAAGGTAACTTTCTTAACGCCAAATGAAACAGAATGTCTAGTAATGTTTGGAGCAGATTACGAAACGGTATTAAAACAATATCCAAATAAAATTATTGTGACTTTGGGCGGCGACGGTGCTGCTTACCATAATGGATCCGAAATCGTGCGAATCGCAGGCTACAAAACAACTGCCATTGATACAACAGGTGCAGGTGATACATTTAATGGAGCTTTTGCACATGCCATTACTTCAGGTAGTTCAATTGATGAAGCAGTTTATTTTGCAAATATCGCTGCATCCCTTTCAGTTGAAAAATTTGGCGCACAGGGTGGTATGCCGACGCTACAGGAAGTGAATGCACGTTTGGAGGAACAAAAATGAAAAAGCACGGGATATTAAACAGAGAATTAGCAGGACATTTTGCTAAATTAGGTCATACTGATCAAATTGTTATAGCAGATTGTGGGTTACCAATACCAAATAATGTCCCATGTATTGATTTAGCATATCGATTAGGGGAACCGCCGTTTACTACGATTTTAGACGTAGTTTTAGAAGACTTAGTTGTAGAAGCTGCCATTGTTGCAGAAGAAGTAAAAACAAATAATGAGCAAGTTGGAAATGAACTTTCAATGAAATGTCCAAACATCTCATACGTATCTCATGAGGAGTTTAAGGCTCTTACGAAAAATACAAGATTAATTATTCGAACAGGTGAAACAACACCATATGCAAATGTTATCTTACAATGCGGCGTTATTTTTTAATTAAAACTTATAAGAATGGCTTTTCTAATATAACCATAAAAAAGTAGGTGATTCATATGATCGAAATGAAAGGTATTTCAAAATCATTTAGTGGCAATGTCGTGTTAGATAATGTGCAATTTAATTTAGCAGATGGTGAAATCCATGCTCTTATGGGTGAAAACGGCGCTGGGAAATCGACAATGATGAAAATTTTAAGCGGTATTTATACAAAAGACGCTGGGGAAGTCGTAGTTGATGGAGAGGTTGTTCATTTTAAATCACCTAAAGATGCTGAGAAATATGGAATTATCGTTATTCATCAAGAGTTAAATATTTTGCCAGATTTGACTGTTGCACAGAATTTATTTTTAGGTAAAGAACTGACTTACGGCAAAACTGGAATCTTAAAAACTCGCCAAATGGAAAAAGAAGCACACGAACTTCTTTTAAGATTAGGGTTAGATGTCAACCCAAGAATGCGAACTGGTGATTTATCTGTAGGGAAACAACAAATTATTGAAATCGCGAAAGCAATTGCAAGTGATGCAAAATATATCGTTATGGATGAACCGACTGCTGCATTAACAGATCGAGAAATTGAAACTTTATTTAAAACGATTCGCGAATTAAAGGCAAAAGGAATTTCGTTTGTCTATATCTCACACCGTATGGAAGAAATTTTTGCAATTTGTGATCGTATTACAATCTTGCGAGATGGCGGGTATGTTGGTGTACGAAATATTCCTGAAACAAATTTTGATGAAATTGTAGCAATGATGGTAGGACGGGAGCTTGGGGAACGTTTCCCAGAACGAAATTGCCAAATTGGTGAAACAAAGCTGGAAGTCCGAAACTTAACTGTAAATGGACTATTTAAGGATATTTCTTTTTCATTGAAAAAAGGAGAGGTATTGGCTGTTGCTGGTTTAATGGGTGCCGGTCGTACAGAAGTTGCACAAACCATTTTTGGTTATCGAAAAGCTAGCAGCGGTGAGATTTTCATTGACGGGAAAAAGGCAACGATTAAATCACCAATTGATGCGATGAACCATCGTATCGGCTTTGTTACGGAGGACCGTAAAACACAAGGGTTGGTTTTAGATTTTTCTATAAAAGAGAATATCGCTTTAGCTAATCTTAAAAAATGCTCATCATCTGGTGTTCTTAATAAAGAAAAAGAAACTTCAATGGTGATGAAATATATCGAAGATCTTAAAATCCGCACTTCAAGTCCTGAACAGAGTGCTAAATCTTTAAGTGGTGGGAACCAGCAAAAAGTCGTAATTGGGAAATGGCTAGGTACTGATCCTGAAATCTTAATATTAGATGAACCAACTCGTGGTGTAGATATCGGCGCGAAAAAAGAAATCTATCATATTATCAATCAGCTAGCAGAAGCAGGTGTTGCAATTTTAATGATTTCATCTGAGTTGCCAGAAGTCATTGGCATCGCTGATCGTGTAATCGTTATGCAAGAAGGAAAGCTAACTGGTGAAGTCAATAAAGAGCAAATGACACAAGAAGTCATTATGCATTATGCAACAGGAGGAGAGCAACTTGTCTATTAAATCAAAAGAAATGTTATCAAAGCTAGGACCGTTATTCGGGTTACTTTTGCTAATTATTATTGTTTCAGTATTAAACCCTAGCTTCCTATCAATTGCCAATATATTTAATGTACTTCGACAGGTTTCAATTAGTGCAATTATTGCGTTCGGTATGACATTTGTTATTTTAACAGGTGGAATTGACTTGTCAGTTGGGTCAACTTTAGCCTTAACAGGTGCTATTGCTGCAAGTTTACTAGCAGGCGGATTGGATCCATTTCTAACAATGGGAATCGCTTTAATTTTAGGTTTAATTTTAGGTGCTATTAACGGGGTCGTTATTACTAAAGGAAAGGTTGCACCATTCATCGCAACACTTGCAACAATGACAATTTACCGTGGTTTAACTTTAGTATTTACAGAAGGTCGCCCAATTTCGGGTTTAGGTGATCATTATTCATTTCAATTATTCGGGAAAGGATACTTTTTAGGATTCCCAGTTCCTGTTGTAACGATGGTTATTGCATTTTTCATACTATACTTTATTTTACAAAAAACAACATTTGGACGTCGCGTCTATGCTGTTGGTGGAAATGAGGAAGCTGCAAAATTATCTGGAATTAACACAGATCGAGTAAAAATAGCGGTTTATGCAATTACTGGATTTTTAGCAGCATTATCTGCGCTTATTTTAACTTCACGCTTAAATTCAGCTCAGCCAACTGCAGGGGAATCTTATGAATTAGATGCAATTGCAGCAGTTGTACTAGGTGGTACAAGCTTAAACGGTGGTAAAGGCTGGATTTTTGGAACACTGATCGGTGCGTTAATTATCGGTGTATTAAATAACGGAATGAACTTGATTGGTGTGTCGTCATTCTGGCAGCAAGTAGTAAAAGGTATCGTAATTTTGTTAGCAGTTTTAATGGATCGTAAAAAATCAGCGTAAGGAGTACTTTATATGAAAAAGCTCACTTTATTGTTAGTAGTAGCATTAATGACAATCATCCTTTGTGCATGTTCAATGGAATCTCCTTTCTTAAAAAATGCAGAAGAAGGAGCAACGGGTGAAAAAACATCATTTAAAATCGGCTTCTCTATCTCAACTTTAAACAATCCGTTTTTTGTTACTTTAAGTGAAGGTGCAGAAGCAAATGCAAAAGAACTAGGCTCAGAAATTTCGATTGTTGATGCACAAGACGATGCATCTAAACAAGCTTCTGACGTTGAAGATTTAATTCAACAAGGTGTTGATATTATTTTAATTAATCCTGTAGACTCTGCAGCAATTGGCTCTGCAGTTGAATCAGCAAATGCAGCGGGAATTCCTGTTATTACAGTTGACCGTTCAGCTGAAAGTGGAGAGGTAGTTTCACATATTGCATCAGATAACGTAGCAGGTGGAGTATTGGCAGGGGAGTATTTACTTGAATTAGCAGGTGAAGGAGCAAAAGTTGCCATGCTAGAAGGAACTGCAGGTTCTTCTGCTGCACGTGATCGCGGTGAAGGATTCCTAACTGCAGTCGAAGGAAAAGTTGATATCGTATCTAGCCTAACTGCTAATTTTGACCGCAGCGAAGGCTTAACTGTTATGGAAAATATGCTGCAGGCAAACCCGGAAATTCAAGCAGTCTTTGCACAAAATGACGAGATGGCATTAGGTGCCCTTGAAGCAATCGAAGCAGCCAATAAAGATATTATCGTTATTGGCTTTGATGCAACAGATGATGCGCTAGCTAAAATCGAAGAAGGTAAAATGGCAGCTTCAGTTGCACAAAAGCCCGAGGAAATTGGGAAAGCAGCAATTAAAACTGCAGTTGATTACTTAAATGGTAAAACAGTTGAAGAATTCGTTCCAGTAGATTTAGAGTTAGTTAAACAATAAGTAACAAATAGCAGGTAGAACAATATCGCTCTGCCTGCTATTTTTTTAATAGCTCCTTTTAAATTCAACTTTGGATTTCTTTTTAGTATCTCTAACAAAAAGTTTATCTAATGCAAGTAAGCGACTGCCCCCAAATAGCAAGTAGCAGGACATTGCTAGTAATGCGACATCGTATTCATATCCATTTAAAAAACCAGCATCAAATTTAACAAATACAATCGCTCCGGTCATTATAATAATTAGTAAAGCGGATACAAAACGGACTGAAAAGCCGATAATTAAAAAGAATCCGCCTATTAATTCAACTCCTGCTACACCAAAAGAAACATAGTCAGCATATGGAATATTGTAGCTTTCGAATCTTTTTATCGTTTCAGCTATCCCCTCCTGAAACTTTGCCAATCCGTGAATTAAAAATATACTTCCAAGGACAATGCGAATAATTAGCGCCCCAAATTCGTTTTTATACAGTTTATAATCTCCTCTCAAAATAAGTTTTTATATTATCTTATTGTGGCTAGTCCAGATATAATACACTTCTAGAAAATAAGTTTATCTGAAAGAAAAGTTTTATTTCATGTCTTAATCCTTTCATTTATAATTTCAATAGGAGATGATGAAGTATGATTACACAAATAAAAGATTCTGTTAAAGAGATTTATGAAAATTATGATGCAAGCCATGATTTTCAACATATCGAACGTGTATTACAAAATGCAGAAGCAATACTTGAAACGGAGCCAACAGCAGATAAAGAAGTAGTTCGCCTTGCTGCATTATTACATGATGTAAGTGATAAAAAGTATACAGATAATAAAGATAATGAAAATCGTTTAATTGATTCATTAAATATATCTGAAGAAAAAAAGGATCATATTCGTGAAATAATTTCGAGTGTTTCATTTAATGGTGGGAATCAACTTCCTGCTAAAACGATTGAAGCTAAAATTGTGAGAGATGCAGATAGATTAGATGCAATTGGTGCTATTGGAATTGCTCGAACGTTTGCATTTGGTGGGGCGAAGGGACGCAAGCTTTATGATAATCATGAGGAAGTACGGGTAAAAATGACAGAAGAAGAATACCGTTCAAAAAGTACAGCCTCAGTTACACATTTCTACGAAAAGCTTTTGCTTTTAAAGGAATTAATGACCACAGAAAAAGGAAAGCAAATGGCTGAAGAAAGACATGCATTTATGGAAAACTTTTTAAGCCAATTAAAGAATGAGATTGAAGGAAGAGCCTAAAATAACAAATACATTAGAAGTCATTTTGATTTTTTCAAGATGACTTTTTTTAATTTGTTTTTTTAAAATTCTAAGGCTATATAAATTTCCAAAAAAATTAAGTAAAAACATTTGACTAATCTCAAGTTAATTTGTAGGATTTAATTAACTGACGAGTCAGTTAGGAGGTGTGAATGATGCAAGATCGAGTGCGAAGACAAGATAGGAAGCGGCAATTATTACAGATTGCATTAGAACTATTTGCAACAAAAGGCTTTGAGAATACGAAAATTTCTGACATAGTTGCAAAAGCTGAAGTATCGCAAGGAACTTTTTATTGGCATTTTGAAAGTAAAGAGGCGATTTGCTTAGAGATGCTCGAGGCTGGACGTGTTCAAATATTAGAGGCAATCCAAATTGGATATCGTACAACAAAAGTAGATGTGCAAGATTCAGTTGTTTCCTCAATGAGTATTTTTGAACATATATTTAAATTTGCAGAAGAAAATCCGTTTTTAATGCAAATTATTTTAAAGGGGATTCATTCACAGCCTACATTACAAACAAAAGTTGATGCAATTAAAACGGATATGGAAGCTGCTTTTGCTAATAATATAAAACAAGCAAAAGAATTACATATGACGAATGAACGCATCAATCCAGAGATGCAGGCTGTTTTTGTAATGAGTCTTCTTGAAGGGGTTTTATCGCGATGGCTATTTAAATCTTCTTCATCAAGCCAAGTATTGCAGCATCATTCACTACAAGAAATCATTGAAGAGACCGTAAAATTTGAATTTTTCGGCATTTTCGGTGTCTAAAACAGGAGGGAAAACAGCATGAAAAAAGCAAAATGGCTACTATCACTTGCAGCAGTATCTTCATTACTTTTAGCCGCATGTGGAGCTAATACAACAAAAGAAGCAGATAAAGACGAAGCAAACGCTCTTGAGCAAATCCAAGAGGAAGGTAAAATCACTGTAGGAATTATGGGTACATATGCTCCATATAACTACCTAAATGAAAATAAAGAGTACGATGGATTTGATGTGGATATTGCAAAAGAATTGGCTGAACGCCTTGGTGTGGAAGCTGAATTTGTTGCACAAGATTTTTCTGGGCTTATCCCTGGTTTGCAAAAAGACAAATTCGATATTTTAGTAAGTCAAGTTACGATTACAGAAGAACGTCAAAAACAAATTGATTTTACAGAACCATACATTACAAACCAAGTGAAAGTGATTGTTAAAGAATCAAATACAGATATTCAAACAAAAGAAGACTTTAAAGGGAAAAAAATTGGTGTTGGACTAGGTACAAATGATGAAACGTATTTACGTACGGAATTAATGCCTGAAGTTGGAGATTTTACAATTAATACGTACGACGATGTTATTACAACATTAAAAGATTTAGATTCAGGTCGTATTGATGCAACAATTAATAATGTATATGCTTTAAAACCTGTTGTTGAACAAAATGGTTATGCAATTAAAGCGGTTGGTGAACCAATAAAATCAGATAAGGCAGCAGTTGCAGTGAAAAAAGGAAATACAGAACTTGTTGAGGCATTAAATAAAGCTTTAGAAGAAATGAAGCAAGACGGTACGTACGAAGAAATCTTTATGAAATGGTTTGAAGAAGCGCCTCCAGCAGAATAAGGAAGCAGGTAACTACAATGAATCTGGTTATTGAAAATCTCCCTTTTTTATTAAAAGGGGCATACTATACTTTAAATATCACATTGGTTTCGATGTTTTTTGGTTTAATTATTGGCTTAATTACCGCGATTGCTCGAATTAAGGGCAATCGCGTTCTGCGTATGGTTGCAAGAGTATACGTTTCAATCATCCGTGGAACACCGCCGCTTGTTCAAATAGTAATTGTCTACTATGGTTTGGTGGATTTTGGTATTGAGTTGGGAGCACTTACGGCTGCCTACATTGCACTAAGTATTAATATTGGAGCATATGTTTCAGAAGCTTTCCGCGGTGCTATTGAGTCAGTACCAAAAGGTCAAACGGAAGCAGCAATTGCAACAGGGATGACTGAACGCCAGGCTATGCGCCGTATCGTCATTCCACAGGCAATACGTTATGCAATTCCTCCATTAGGAAATACATTCGTTGGTATGCTAAAAGAAACATCGCTTGTTTCTGCTATTACAGTGACAGAACTAATGCGTTCTGCCCAATTATTAGTATCCCAGTATTATGTGTATATGCCATTTTATTTAGCAATTGCTGTAATGTACTGGATAATGAGTACGTTCTTTACATTTATATTGCATAAAATTGAAAAACGATTGTCTGTTTACTAAAGGGGGGGCGTATTGCGTGATTGAGATTAGTCATCTACAAAAGAACTTTGGAGATAACGAAGTACTAAAAAACATTTCATTAACGATTCCTTCACAACAAGTCGTAGCTGTTATCGGTCCTAGTGGTTCTGGAAAGAGTACCTTCCTGCGCTGTATTAATGGTTTAGAAGCTATAACCGGCGGCACCGTCAATGTGAATGGGCATGTTATCGATCCACAAGCACAAAGAAAAGAATTACAAAAAGAAGTACACGCCATTCGGCAAGAAACGGGTATGGTATTCCAGCAATTTAATTTGTACCCACATAAAACGGTTGTAGAGAATGTAATGGAAGCACTTCTAATCGTTAAAAAAATGAAGAAGGATGAGGCATATAAAATTGCATCGGACTTGCTTTCAAAAGTTGGTCTTGCCGAAAAAAAAGAATCATATCCTTCACAACTATCCGGTGGTCAACAACAACGTGTAGCGATCGCACGAGCATTGGCAATGGAACCAAAATTAATGTTATTCGACGAACCGACATCGGCTCTAGATCCAGAGCTGGTAGGTGAAGTATTGAAAGTAATGAAAGACTTAGCAGAAGAGGGGATGACAATGGTCATCGTCACACATGAAATGAAATTTGCAAAAGAAGTAGCTGATAGAATTATTTTTATGGCGGATGGTGTCATTGTGGAAGATGCTAACCCGGTTGAATTTTTTGAGCATCCTCAAACAGAAAGAGCACAAAAATTTTTACAACAAGTATCAGAATTTTAACTTAGTTATTTAAATATTTTTCAAGCGGTTAACTGATTATGAAAGGAAATGAGCAAAATGCAAATTAAAGCGAAATGGCAAGGTGGACGTGCCTTTACAGCAGTTGGACCGACTGGATATCCAATGACGATGGATGCGACAGCTAATTATGGTGGGGAAGGAAAGTCTGCAACACCGACAGAAATGCTGCTAGCCTCATTAGCAGGCTGTATTGGAATTGATGTTACAATGATTTTAAAACCACATTTAGATGACATCGAAAATATTGAAATAACAGTAGACGGTGAACGTCGAGAGGAATTGCCGACAGCCTTTACTGCTGCTACACTTACATTTGTAGTTGATGGCAACATCACACCAAAAAAAGTATGGCGGGCAATTCATTTAGGTGAAGAAAAGTATTGCGCCGTGTCCGCATCACTTAAAGCAGAAATAACATACAAACTAATCTTGAATGGCGAAGAAGTACCTGCTGAGCAAGTATAATGAAAAATGATTGAAGGAGTTGTAATATTATCTCTTTCAATCATTTTTTTAATGTATTACCAATTGAAATTCCAAATAGTGTAAATTATAATTGAGATAATAATTCACAATAACAATGTACAAACCACTTAGCTCTAGCTGATTGTAATGTAGCCTTATTATATTTCCAATACATAAAGAAATAGACTGTTATTGAAGGAGAGATTTGAAATCGATTATAATTCGGTACCTATAAAGAAATTATGGCATTTAAATCAAAGTTAGTGAAGTTTCCGTTGACATGGATAACAGAGGCTGAAGAGGACTATATGAAAAGGTTTATCATAGGTGCAGCGTTAATATGGTTAATTTTATTAGCCTTGTGGTTTTTAACTTCAATGTCAGCTAATGACGAAGTGAAAACTAACCGTTTTTAAAAAAACGGTTAGTTTAATGAGAAATTTCATTCACTAGTATTTCTTTAAAACAATAGCTGAATTATGACCTCCGAAACCAAATGAGTTTGATAGACCATTTCTTATTTTCATTTTGCGGGCAACAAATGGTACATAATCTAAATCACATAATGGATCAGGATTTTCTAAATTTATTGTTGGAGGAATTACATCTTCGTTCAAACTCATTGCTAAAGCAATTGCTTCAACTCCTCCAGCTGCCCCTAACATATGACCAATCATAGACTTATTAGCTGTTACTGGAATCTGATAAGCACGCTTTCCAAACAACTGCTTAATAGCCATCGTTTCAGAGATGTCGCCCACTTTTGTACTAGTTGCATGGGCACTAATTACATCAATTTCTTCGGGCGATATATTTGCACTTTTTAAAGCTGATTTCATTGCAAGATAGGCACCTTTACCTTCCGGATGTGTAGCTACCATATGGTGTGCGTCTGAACTTGCACCATATCCAATGACTTCTGCATAAATCTTTGCATCTCTATGTAAAGCATGAGATAAAGATTCTAAGATTAGAATTCCAGCTCCTTCTGACATAACAAATCCATCTCGATTTTCATCAAAGGGTCGACTTGCTTTAGTGGGTTCATCATTTCTTATTGAAAGTGCTGTAGCATTACCAAAGCTTGCTATTGATAAGTCTGTTATAGCTGCCTCTGTTCCACCCGCAAACATAACATCAGCTTCTCCAGAACGAATTAATCTAAAAGCTTCTCCAATAGCAGTATTTCCAATTGCACAAGCAGAAACAGGCGACATAGAAGGGCCCATAGCATTCCATTTAATACTAATTTGTGCAGCAGCAGCATTCGAAATCATAGTAGGCACTAAAGTTGGACTGACTCTTCTTGGCCCCTTCTGCCTAAGCAAATCAATATTTTCAATCAAGGTTTCAATTCCTCCTATACCTGAACCTACATACACTCCTAACTTTTCTGCATCTATACTATCAAGGTCTAATTTAGAATCTGTCCAAGCTTGTTCAGCTGCAGCTAAAGCAAATTGGGAAAAACGATCTAAACGTCTTACTTCTTTCGTTTCTAAAATCTCAACAGCATCAAAATCCTGGACGATACCAGCAATTTTTGCCTTATGATTACTAACATCAAATGTATCAATAGTAGATATACCAGACTTCCCATTGATCAGATTGTTCCAAAATGTTTGGATATTGTTGCCTATAGGGGAAACTACTCCCATACCCGTAATAACTACTCTTTCCATTTCCATCCCTCCAAATCAATTTATATACTTGTATTTTACAGACCTCTTATCCTATTACAAGGGATTGTTTATCCTGGTATAATTACTACTAGGTTAAATTGAAATTTATGAGGAGTTTTTTAGATGAATGATAAAACTAGGCTGGAAGCTTTGTCGACATTCTTAAAAGCGAAGCGTGCCCAAATTAAGCCAGAGTCCATTGGATTACCTGCAGGAACCCGAAGAAGGACACCAGGGCTGCGAAGAGAAGAGGTAGCACAATTAGCAGGTGTAAGTACTACTTGGTATACATGGCTTGAACAAGGAAGAGATATAAAAGTTTCTTCAAGCGTACTTGATTGTATTTCTACAGCCTTGCAATTAAATAATGATGAAAAAGATTACTTATATGATTTAGCGTTAGAACCGAAATCGGAAATTACAAATACAAAAAAGGATCAAATAGAGCTTAGTCCTTCTTTAAAACGAATATTAGTTGAATTAACATACTGTCCAACGATTATTACGGATCGACATTGCCATATTGTGGGCTGGAATCATGCAGCTGCTCATGTTTTTTTAGATTTTGATCAAGTACCATATAGTCAAAGAAATTTGATTCGATTAGTGTTTGCTAGAAAGGAATTAAAAACATTAGCTGTTAATTGGGAACATTTTGCAAAAGGATTTCTTGCTATTTTTCGAACCTATTATGGTCACTATTTAGGCGATGAATGGTACAACCAATTTATTAAAGAAATGAGTCAATCACATTCAGAATTTCAGCAATTATGGCAAGAAAGTCAGGTGAGTAAGGCTCCGGAGATGGTAATTGAATTTAGACATGCTAAAGCCGGCAAAATGTTGTTTAATTTAACATCGCTTCAAGTACAAGGTGATCTGGATTTACGGTGCAGCATTTATACACCAGTAGAGGAAACAGATACAGAACATAAATTAAAGCGATTAATGAAGAGGGTTTCAGTTGATAATTAATAAGTTAATTTCATTACACACTAGCTATTGAAAGCAATAAGTGAATGTTATGAAGTCTCATAAAAACATTATAATTTTTTTATGGTATAAAGTCGGATAGCATAACAGTAAGAGGGGGAATTTTAGTGGAGAGAGAAATAAAGTTTAGAACAGCTACTGAAAAAGATTTAGAGAGTATTGTTGCAATGCTTGCAGATGATTTTTTAGGAAGTAAGCGTGAGCGTTATGAGCATCCACTTCCTACTAGTTACATAAAAGCATTCGAGGCGATTACATCTGATCCAAACAATGAGTTAGTAGTAGCTTGTATAGGCAATGAAGTAATCGGCGTACAACAAATTACTTTTACACCTTATATAACACATCAAGGTGGATGGAGAGCTACTATTGAAGGAGTAAGAACATCCGCTTCTGTAAGAGGACAAGGTGTAGGTACCGAACTTATTAAATGGGCAATTCAACATGCTAAAGAACGTGGTTGTCATTTAATACAATTAACAACTGATAAACAAAGGCCAGACGCGTTAAGGTTTTATGAACGCATAGGTTTTAAAGCAACACATGAAGGTTTAAAGCTGAAACTTTAAATTAAACTATCAGAAGTCGTTAACTAAGATGAACTGCACTCCAAATGTTAGATAAGAGTCCAATATTTGGAGTGCCTTTTATGACAAGAGTTACTATTGATAAAAAGTCCAACTTATTGTTTAAGTTCTCCTAATATAAGTATTTTAAATCAATTGCTGCTTGATAGGATTTTAAAGGACGTCCTTCTTTTATTTTATGAACGAAATCTGGATTAGCTATTAGAGAACGTCCAAAGGCAGCTAGGTCAATTGTACCCTCCTTAATTGCCTTTGAAGCAATCTCTGGATTTAAATTACCTACTCCGATAATAATACCATCCCAATATTTTCTAACTAGTTGATGAAAAGTCATGTCATTAGATACTTTTTCAGTAAAATGATTTGTCGAGGGATGGATAATTTGTATTCCTACTTCATTAAACACTTGTATAAATGCCTTTATATTCTCTTCAGGATTAGCCCATCTATAACCTGGGATATCATCTTTAATTTCAGAAAATCTAATAATAGTTTTATCTTTGCCAACTTCCTTAATAACAGCCTTTAATACTTCCTTGATAAAGGATAAGCGATTCAACAAATCCCCCCCGTACTCATCTGTTCGTTTATTAGTAATTTCAGAATTAAATTGATCAATTAAGTAACCGTGAGCCCCATGTATTTCAACTCCATCAAATCCAGCCTTCATGGCGTTTCTAGCTGCAGAAATATATTCTTTAATAACTTCCTTTATATCCTCCAAAGACATTTCTTCAGGAGTGTCATACGGCTTCCGCAATCGATGGACAAGACCATCTGCCTTGATAGGTGAGGGTGCTTGTGGCGGGAATCCTCCAGTTAGTTCTCGATGTGTCAACCTTCCTACATGCCAAAGTTGTGCAACAATTTTTCCTCCTTCTTCATGAATAGCTTCAGTTACTTTCCGCCATGAATCTACTTGGCTATTTGTATATAGCCCTGGCACACCGAAAGTGCCTTTGCCTCTAGGAGAAGGAATAATGCCTTCTGTAATAATAAGACCAATACCATCTTTGGCTCTTCTCCGATAGTAGTTGACAATATCTTCACCAACAGTGCCTGTATTGTTGTTAGCAAAACTTCGTGTCATAGGAGCCATCACAATTTTTGTTTTCAAGTGCCAGTTGCCGATCTGAGTTGGATTTAATAATTCATTTTTTCCCAAGAGTCCTAACTCCTTTATAAAAGTATTAACTTCTTGGATAATTTTATATAATTAAAAGAAGGAGTTATATAGAAAAATCCAGTTTATATGGTGTTATTAGTTTGAAATTTATTTTATTTTGAGTATTTTACTTAGAAAATAAAGGTGGAGTAGATAATGGATGAATTGGATAAAGATATTCTTTTGATTTTACAGGAGAAAGGTCGAATTTCCATGACGGATCTTGGAAAAGAGGTATCACTCTCTCAGCCAGCGGTTACGGAGCGAGTGCGAAGAATGGAGGAAAAGGGAATTATTGACCACTATCGGGCTATTGTAAGAGCAGAAAAAATAAACAGACCGATATCAGCCTTTCTGTTATTCCATACGAAAAGCTGTGAAAACTTTGTAGATTTCTGCAATCAGTCAAATGATGTAGTTGAATTACATAGAATTAGTGGCCAATATAACTTTTTAGTAAAAGTAGTTAGTGAAACACTTCACTCCCTTGAAGTTGCTATTAACGAAATGGGTACCTACGGGGATTCAACTACATTAATAGTACTATCATCACCAATAGAGAATAATAAGTTAGTTCCTATAATAAAGAACTAAATCATAATAAATATTGATTGTAAAGGTATGGGAGGTAAACTAAAGTTCATATTATACAAACAAGGAAAGCTTAGATAGGTAAAAGGGAGCTATGAATATAAATTAGTGATATCATTTATGAAGCAGTTTGAAAAAAAGTGGTAGAGACTTAAACAGATTTCTCTACCACTTTTTTATTAAGAGGGGCAATTTTTCTTAAAGCAGTTGCTTTGCTATAATTAAATTAGAAAATCTATTATAATTAAATCAATAAAACTTGCATTGTTATTGTTGTAGATGTTTAGTTGAATTCTTTACAAAACTAACATTGAATGACAACAAAATAAAGAAAAGAAGGAATTTCATGAGTCATTTAATTGTATCAAATTTAACAAAGACAGTTGGCGATAAAACGCTTTTTGAAAATATCGAATTTACTATATATGATGGGGAACGCGCAGGCTTAATCGGCATCAATGGTACTGGGAAATCGACGCTTTTATCAATTTTAGCAGGGGTACAGGATGCGGATTCCATTGAGCTTGACCATCCAAACAAGTATCGTATTGCTTATTTACCACAGGAGCCAACGTTTAATGATGGAGAAACTGTGTTACAAGCTGTATTCTCAGGTGATTCTCCAATACTTCAACTAAATAGACAATATGAAGATACGGTTTCGGCACTATCAAAAAATCCACAATCTGAAGAACTTCAAAATAAATTATTCCGTTTGCAGCAGCAAATGGATACGGAAAAAGCTTGGGATGTCAATGCACTTGCAAAGCAAGCATTAACAAAACTGGGCATCGATATGTACGATCAATATGTAACGAAGTTGTCAGGTGGCCAACAAAAACGTGTAGCATTGGCAAAGGTTTTAATTGAACCAGCCGACCTTTATTTGCTAGACGAGCCTACTAACCATCTTGATGTCCAGTCAACAGAATGGCTTCAGGAAATGGTGTTGCGTCTTAAAGGTGCCGTGATTTTCATCACCCACGATCGTTATTTCTTAGATGAAATATCAACACATATTTATGAGCTTGCAAATCAAACACTGTATCGTCATACGGGAAATTACGCAGATTATTTAGAGGCACGTGCAATTCGTGAAGAAATGAATGCTGCGACTCAAGAAAAGCTACGCAACCGTTATCGTTCAGAATTAAAATGGATTCGCCGTGGTGCAAAAGCTCGGACAACGAAACAAAAAGCAAGAATTCAACGTTTCGAAGAGCTCGATTCGAAAATAGATCGTAATTCGAATGATGCGAATTTAGAATTGGCGTTAGCCACAACTCGACTAGGTAAAAAGGTAATTGAGGGCGAACATCTGTCAAAATCCTTTGGTGATCGTGTAATTTTAAAAGACTTTAACTTTTTAATGCAGCAAGGTGATAGAATTGGAATCATTGGTGCAAATGGCTATGGCAAATCTACCTTGCTTAATATGCTTGCAGGCGAGCTGGAACCGGATGCTGGTGAAGTGATTGTAGGTTCTACAGTAAGAATTGCACATTTTAAACAAGTATTGCCTGCTATGAATGAAAACGAACGTATGATTGAATATATTCGTGAAGCTTCCAACGATATTACAGATGCTGAAGGGGTACGTTACTCTGCCGCCCAAATGCTTGAACGTTTTTTATTCCCGCTGCATACCCATGGAACTCCAATTGGAAAACTTTCTGGTGGAGAACGTAAAAGACTTCATTTATTAAAATTGCTTATGGAACAGCCAAATGTACTTCTATTAGATGAGCCAACGAACGATTTAGATATTGAAACATTAGGAGTTTTGGAAGACTTTATCGAACATTTCCCTGGTGTTGTCATTACAATTTCCCACGATCGTTTCTTCCTTGATCGTATCGCGAAAAAACTGTGGATACTAGATGGAAAGGGAAATGTAGAAGAAAGCTTAGATATATACAGTGACTATTTAGAAAAACAAGCAGCAGTACAAAAGGAAATAACTAAGGAAATAAAGATTGAAAAGCCAAAACCTCCAAAACCAAAAAGTGACAAGAAAAAGCTATCGTTTAAAGAACAGAAAGAGTGGGAGACTATTTCTGATACAATTGCGAAAGTCGAAGAAGAAATTATGCTGACAGAAGAAGAAATCTCTACGGTTGGCTCTGATTATACGAAGCTTCAAAATTTAACAGAAAAATTAGATGAACTAAATAAAGAATATGAAAGATTAATTGAAAGATGGTCATATTTAGATGAGATTGTAAATGGATAGGAGAGATAATATGAAAATCGTCACAATCGAACCAACACCAAGCCCCAATTCAATGAAGGTTGTCGTTGATGAGGAGCTGCCATTTGGCAAAAGCTTTAATTATACAAAAGAAAACGCATCAGAAGCACCAGAAGTCATCCAATCAATATTAAATATTGAAGGTGTAAAAGGTGTTTATCATGTTGCTGACTTTTTGGCAATTGAACGAAATGCAAAATTTAATTGGGAAACCATTTTAGCAAGTGTTCGAATTGCATTAGGTGAAAAAGGTGAAAAAGCAGAGCAAGAAGCACAGAGCATCGATCATTATGGAGAAGTATTTGTTCATGTCCAAATGTTCAGAGGCGTTCCACTTCAAATTAAAGTATTTGATTCCTCGTCAGAGCACCGAATTGCAACAGGGGATCGTTTTGTACAAGCATTCCAATCCATAGAAGTTGATAAAATGGATGACAATTATATTTTAGAACGCAAATGGGTAGATTTTGGTGTTCGCTATGGTGAAAAGGAAGACATAGCTAAAAATGTTTTAGAAGAAATTCATGCTACCTATTCAGAGGAGCGTTTAGCAGACATTATTAAAGCTGCAAATTCAAAAAATACAGTGACAGTGGAACGTGAAAAGGTAACGTTAGATCAATTTACTGCTGCAGAGGATTGGCAAAAACGTTATCAATTGCTTGATCAAATTCCAGATCCAGAAGTGGAAGATCTACCTTTACTTGAAAAAGCATTAGAAGATGATCAAATGTCAATAAGACGGTTAGCAACGGTATACTTAGGCATGATTGAGGATGTTGCTGTTGTACCTTATTTAAGCCGAGCTTTAAAAGACAAAAGTGCTGCAGTTCGCCGGACAGCAGGGGATTGTATGAGTGATTTAGGTTTTGTGGAATTTGAACCTGCTATGATTGAAGCATTAAAAGATAAAAATAAACTAGTTCGTTGGCGCGCGGCAATGTACTTATATGAAACAGGTACAGAAGCTTGTTTAGAGGCATTGCATGAAGCGGAAAATGATCCAGAATTCGAAGTGAAACTACAAGTAAAAATGGCCATCGCCCGAATTGAGCAGGGAGAAGAAGCAAAAGGCTCTGTATGGAAGCAAATGACTGAAAGATAGTTCTGCTAGGTACAGCAATTAAGAAAAAATATAAAAAAAGAAGTTGTCCGGAAAGTGAACTGCTCCCCGTCAAGTAGACAGTATAAATAATAAAAAGATTTTAAGCGGCTTGAGCTCGGAATTCTAAAGGGCTTAAGCCGTTTAATTTTTTTGTGTAACGATAATGATTAT
>NZ_RXNR01000026.1 GCF_003966145.1 Lysinibacillus telephonicus | reverse complement strand
AAAGTTGAATAATTTTTAACATAAATTCTTTTGGATACTTATAAAAGGTCATAAAAAAAGCCCCCTATTAGGTAGATGAATTTTTATTTTTTCATCTGTCTACCTAATAGGGAGCATATCATTTTACATTCTGAACAGCCCGTAAGTTTAGTCATGATGTAATTCCATGGCTACTTCTGGGTTTTTTTCTACCTCGTGAAGTTTGTTGAATGAAGCGATTGCCACTTCGACCATGTCATCTTTTGGTTCTTTCGTTGTTAGTAATTGCAGCCAAAGCCCAGGATAGCCAAGGTATCTTAATACAGGGATATTTCTTAGAGCGTTTGTTCCTTGTAGTACTTCAAAAGAAATTCCAAGAACTACTGGAATTAATAGAATACGAATAACAACACGCAGCCATAAAGGGTCAGTCGGGAAGAAGAAGTAAACAAACATCCCGATAATTACAGTAAATAAAATAAAGCTGGATCCACATCGGTAGTGTAGTCTTGATTGTTTTTGGACATTTTCTACAGTTAAATCCATGCCTGCTTCATAACAGTTAATCACTTTATGCTCTGCTCCGTGATATTGGAAAACACGTTTAATAAGCGGTGTCATCGATATGACATATAAATATCCAAGAAGTAATATTAGCTTAAATCC
The DNA here is from genome assembly GCF_003966145.1 of Lysinibacillus telephonicus. GTDB lineage: Bacteria > Bacillota > Bacilli > Bacillales_A > Planococcaceae > Ureibacillus > Ureibacillus telephonicus. The sequence continues at coordinate 54,502 of NZ_RXNR01000026.1, read as the reverse complement.
TGTTTCTAAGAAAATTTGAGGATATTTTCCTGAAATCCAAGGAGAAAAAAGATCTGCTAAAAATACCGGTACTAAGGTGAAAATAAATTTCCCGAATAAGAAGGAGAGCACCCCAACAACTGCAACACCTAGAATCATTTGCAGCTTGGATGTTTCTGCTTCATTTTCCTCTTCTTCACCAGGATTAACATCATAGCGCTCACTTGCAAATTGTAAATGTTTTGCGCCAAGTCCAGAAGACTCAATTAATGCAATTACTCCACGAACAAAAGGAATTTTCTTTAACTTTTGGAAAATTGGTTTTTTCTGTTTTTTAGCATAGTAATATTCTATTGAATTATCGTTTCGACGGATAGCTGTTACGGTATGATCTTTGCCGCCGAACATAACACCTTCTAATAGTGCTTGACCTCCGTATACAGGTGCTTCATTACTCAATTATGTACACCACTCTCTCAAAATATAAAACTAGTAACTAGTCCATTGTACTAAATTTTACTCAAAACCTCTACGTTTACGCATACGAAATGTAAAATTTGGCGAAAATTAAATAAAAAGAGGTGTTGGGTTTGATATATTTAGCTATCATTACAAGTTTATGTGCTTCTATTTTTTTAACATTTTCGTTAAAAGTATTATCTTATCTTCATTTTATTAAATGGAATCCAGTAGGCTACACTAAAAGATTAGATATTCTTGAATCAAGTCATCCACTTATTCAATGGCTATTTTTAGTTATTGTTATTTTTTTGATTACACTTATTCTTTATTTTATCATGCAGTTTGTTGAACTAGTCCCTGCATTCATAACGTCACTAGTAATAGGAGGCATATTAGCTTTAATTTGTGAATGGGTTATTTTCGACCTGCCAGCAGAACTGAAGTCATTTAAAAAATTATCTATTCCTTTTATCGTAACAGTAATTATTACAGCTAGGTTCGTTTTTGAAACAGCAACCTTCCATTACAGGGCACATAGCGAACGAAATAAGTTGCCGTATAAAGACTCTGTGATAAAATAAAAGTGGTAAATTTCGTAAAAAGGGGAGAATGACGAATGAAGCTGTTAGTGTTGAATGGACCAAATTTAAATCGTTTAGGGAAGCGCGAGCCTGAAGTATATGGAACTGAAACGTTGGACGATGTAAAAGAAAAATGTTTGTCGCTTGCATCCCAGTTTAATGCAACACTTGATTTTAAACAATCGAATCATGAAGGGGTATTAATTGATTGGATTCACGAGGCGGAAGACACAGGTGTTGATGGGATTGTAATTAATCCTGGTGCTTTTACACACACAAGCATTGCGCTTCGTGATGCCATTGCTGCTGTAAATGTCCCTGTTATTGAAGTCCATATTTCAAATATACATAAACGTGAACCGTTTCGTCACGAATCGAAACTTGCAGCAGAATGTGTTGGACAAATTTGTGGACTGGGAACTTTTGGATATGAACTGGCTTTAAGAAAGTTTTTACAACAATCATGAGAGGAGCTTTCACATGTTAAAATTGGAAAAGTTGCGCAAAGCTCTTGAAGAAAATAATCTTGATGGTTTATTGATTACTAATGAATATAATCGTCGTTATATAACTGGATTTACCGGGTCTGCAGGAGTCGCAATTGTTACAAAGGAAGATGCTGTTTTTATTACTGATTTCCGCTACACAGAGCAAGCGAAAAAACAGGTGCAAAACTTTCGTATTGTACAGCAGGAAGGAACGCTATATAACGAGGTTGCAAAGCAAGTCGAATTAATGGGTATTAAAAGCTTAGGCTTTGAGAAAGATACGGTAACTTACGGTATGTTTGAAACCTATAAATCGCTCATTAAAGCTGAATTAGTACCGCAATCTGGGTTAATTGAAAAAATTCGCTTGATAAAGACTGAACAAGAGATTAATATTATTAAGGTTGCATGTGAAATTGCAGATAATGCATTCACACATATTTTAAAATTCATTAAGCCAGGTGTAACTGAGCTTGAAGTATCGAATGAATTAGAGTTTTTCATGCGAAAACAGGGTGCAACAGCATCATCCTTTGACACAATTGTTGCAAGCGGAACTCGTAGTGCACTGCCACACGGTGTCGCAACTGACAAAGTGATTGAAAAAGGAGATTTCGTAACACTTGATTTCGGCGCAATTTATAATGGATACGTTTCAGATATTACTCGCACCATTGCGGTAGGGCAACCTTCAGAAAAATTAGTTGAAGTGTATAATACTGTTTTACAGTCGCAGCTTCTTGCTTTAGAAAAAGTTGGACCAGGTATGACTGGAATTCAAGCAGATGCTGTAGCACGAGATTATTTAGCATCAAAGGGTTATAAAGAGGAATTTGGTCATACTACAGGCCATGGCATAGGTCTAGAAGTGCATGAAGGACCAGCTCTTTCATTCCGTTCAGAGACAGTATTAGAACCAAATATGGTTGTTACAATCGAACCGGGTATTTATTTACCAGGCATTGGTGGAGTACGTATCGAAGACGATATTTTAATTACAGAAACAGGAAATGAAAAATTAACACATTCGAGCAAAGAATTAATTATTTTATGATGGAGGAATACTCATGATTTCAGTTAATGATTTCCGTACGGGTCTAACAATTATGATTGATGGCCAATTATACCGTGTAATGGACTTCCAACACGTTAAACCAGGGAAAGGCGCAGCGTTCGTACGTTCAAAATTGCGTAACCTTCGTAATGGTAACGTGACAGAAAAAACTTTCCGTGCGGGTGAAAAAGTAGAAAAAGCGCAAATCGACAACCGCAAAATGCAATACCTATATGCTCAAGGTGATTCACATGTATTCATGGATATGGAATCATATGAACAAACTGAGCTATCAAGTGTTCAAATTGAAGAAGAATTAAAATACCTTCTTGAAAATATGGAAGTATACATTCAATCATATCAAGGCGAAATGCTAGGTGTTGAATTACCAAATACAGTTGTTCTTGAAGTTAAAGAAACTGAACCAGGTATTAAAGGTGATACTGCTTCAGGCGGTTCAAAACCAGCTGTTCTTGAAACAGGTTTAGTTGTTCAAGTACCATTCTTCGTAAATGAAGGAGATAAACTAGTTATCAATACTTCTGACGGATCATACGTTTCTAGAGCATAATTTTCAAAGCCATTCATATAGATGGTCAGAGTGCAGTCAAAGTCAATTTTGATTTTGTCTGCACTCTTTTTTATTTTATAAACATTTATTAGCAACCAGCCAGGCTGTCCATTTTTGAGTGGTTTTTAATCGCCAATAATCTGTAATATAATTCATGCGAATTATAGATTCTAATATCTTTTTCTAGATTGTAGGTCTATTTTTTGGAACAAGCTCATATATTGCCTTACACAAGGAGGCGTCGTAATGGAGTTGCAGGACGTTTTACGAGTAGCAGGAGTCGGGCTCATCATAGCTTTGCTTCATGTTTTCTTCGAGCAAATCGGCAAAAAGGAATTTTCATTCTTTATATTTTTCATCGCATATTTATACATTACAGCAGAACTAATACGATTTTTACGGCTTTTCTTTGACGACATTCTTACATTTTTCCAATGGCTAAATTTAAACTAGGTAAACTATGACATTTTTAATTTATACCGTTATATTAATTCTACTTTTAATACTTATTAAAGAAACCATTCATAAACTACATGCACTAATAGTCATCATTTTCTTCTTCATACTACTTTATTTCCTACTGTCGATGCTTGCCATTCCTTTTGTAGAACAGCTCCTTTCATATGTACAAACAGTGCCCTATGTACCTCAACTTGTGTACTCCGCACTTTTTTATCAGATAGGATTGTTCTTCCAGTCATTGTTTGATGAAGAGGAATACGAAACATTTGGCGGACTCGTTATGTTTTCAATACGCATCGTTTTGTTGATTTATTGGAGCAGTGAATTTGCAAAAGTACTCTCGAATTTCTCGTCAATTTTAGAAAAGCTTCAATAAGGGGCTTTGACCATGGATAATCTACTAAATATTTTTTTGGATCCATTGAAAATAGCAGGGCAATCCATCATCTTAATTTTTACGTATACGATTATTTTTTTAATACTTGAGGCCTTTGTACCTCAATTTAAAAAATGGATTGATACTTTATTTGTGGTTGTCCTCGTTTTAACACTTGGACAGACAGTGATGGAAGCATTTTCAACAATGGGTCAACTCGTAAATATTGCATCTGATTTCTTTTTAGCCGTTACGCCAATTTTAACGTCAATTTTAGTTGTATTAAATTCTGTGTTTTCATTTATTGCTTGGAGTCCAATCATTCTCTTCATTTTTGAGATGCTCATGCTACTTTGCAAAAAAATCTTAATTCCAGCAGTAACAGTTGCGCTTATTCTTGATTTTTGTACAAGGTTTATTCAGGATATCTCTTTTTCTAAAGCATCTGATTTAATTCGTGGAACGGTAATGACATTAATTACTGCTTCACTTTTAGCGATGGTTACTGTGCTTTCTTTTACTGGCGTTGCATTCTTTACAATTGACCAAGCTATTGCAAGTCCTGTTAAGAAAGTAATTGAACAAACTATACCGATTGTCGGATCTCTTATTGTTGAGGGTTTTTCTATCTTTCATAAATATCAATCAACAGCGACAACGATTGCGGGATTTAGTGCAATGACAGCATTTTGGATTGCTGCATTTTATCCTGCAGGAAAATTACTTATTCAGGCACTGACATTTAAATTTCTAGCAGCAGTTGTTGAACCGTTTACGGGCGGTACTGTAAGCGGTCTATTAGATGATGTAGGAAAATCTTTGCTTCTACTATGTGCTGTCGCGATTTTATTAGGAATAGCCTTTGTGTTCATATGGTTAATCTTGATGGTCATTATGCAACTAGGGGTGGGGAAAAGTTTTTGATAAAATTAATCGCTATTATTTTAATAGGAAAATGTTTACTACTTTTAGCAGATGAAAAAGACGTTTTAGTTTATGTAAAACTAGCAACCTTACTTATTTTTTTAACAACTATGTTAGATTTTCTTAAACTCTAAAGCATAGACTTGGGACTAGCTTCATACAATGTGGTGATACGTTAAACTTTGTTCAATAAAGTCTGCTACATCAAGAAGTACATGGCAAAATTGTATCTAATTACTGTGCAAAAATGACTGAACAAAGTTAAAGAAATGTCACAGATTTTGTAGAGGAAGTTAATCGTACAAGTATGATTCAAAATCTGGACGCAAACACGCCAAGGCGTATTTGATAGAAAGGGGGCGCAAAAGAACGTGAGGTGGAAAAGAAATGGTCAAAACAAAAACTAATATTTATTCCGATTGCAATTCTAGCGTTCATTGCGTACATTTCTGCAACGTTTAATGATCCAAAAGATGAGCAATACGATACGACTTCTGAAGAAGGTAGACTTGAACGAACTCTTAGTGAAATTAAAGGTGTTGGACAAGTAAAGGTCTATTTTCATTATGAAACACCGGCCTCAAAGAGCTCAAACGCAGATAGTTTACTATTTAGTTCGAGTGACACTAAACCAACCGTATCAGGATTGCTTGTCGTATCGGAAGGGGCGTCTGACCCAGCAATTCAAAAGAAACTGTTAGAAACAATTAGTCGAGTAATGCAAATGCCTACTCACAGAATTATGATTGTACCGATGGAGAGTAAAGGAGATGAACAATGAAAGTAAAAAGAAGAACAGTATGGCTATTAACGCTATTAAGTTTAGCGGCTGTAATTTCAGTTTACTATGTATTTGAACCAGACCGTAATGTGGATCTGACAACGATTTTTACAGATGACACATTACAGGAAACAACATTAACGGGTGTAGATGACGAAGAAATAACAGCAACAACATCAGAAAGTTATTTATTTGATGAAATGAGAATGGAAATTAGCAACGAAAGAAGCCAACTAAGAGATCAACTAACTCAAAAAATTGCATCAGATCAATATACTGCAGAAGAAAAGAATGAAGCGTTCAATCAAATGAATGCACTAATTGAGCAAGAATCTTCTGAAGCAATGCTTGAAATGCTAATCGAATCGCTTGGCTATTCAGATGCGCTAGTTCGAGTAAATGATGAAAAAGCAACTGTAACTGTATTATCGGATGAAATTTCTAAACAACAAGCAAACGAAATTATCTATGTTGTAAGATCAGAGTTGGAAGAAATTAGTGATGTAACAGTGAATGTACAATCAAATTACTATTAAAATAATATATTAGAATAATAAATTGCTAAAATAATATAGCAACAGAAATTACGCAGTGCGTTCGTTTTTCACAACGAAAGCACTGTTTTTTATGATACTTAAATAAAATTTAAAATTATGTGTTTCAAAATGTGCGAAAAAAATATAAAATGGTAATTGTAGTTAATAAAACATGAGGGGTGTCAATAGTGTTTAAAGTACAAGAATTAAGAGAAATTATAAAATTAGTTGATAACTCATCAATCGATGAATTTGTCTATGAAAATGACGGCGCTAAAATTAAATTGAAAAAAAATAATGGAGTAATTACTGAAGTCGTTGCTCCTAAAAAAGAAGATGCAGTTGCAGCTCCGGTTGTTGAACAAGCTCCTGTACAAGAAACACAATCTGTACAAGTTCAAAAAGCTGCAGAACCTGTTGTTGAAGAAAAGGCTGCACCTGTTGTCGCAGATGCATCGCTTCATAAAGTTACATCTCCAATGGTGGGTACTTTCTATCAAGCTCCATCACCTGATGCACCTCCATACGTAAAAGTTGGAGATAAAGTTGGCGAAGAAACGATTGTATGTATCGTTGAAGCAATGAAACTGTTCAATGAAATTGAAGCTGAAATTAAAGGTGAAATTGTTGAAGTACTAGTGAAAGACGGTCAATTAGTAGAATACGGTCAACCACTATTCTTAGTGAAACCTGAGTAAGGGGTGCTTCTAAAATGAAAAAAGTATTAATTGCTAACCGTGGGGAAATTGCAGTACGTATTATACGTGCTTGTAAAGAACTCGGCATTGAAACTGTAGCTGTATTTTCTGAAGCAGACCGTGATGCGCTTCATGTCAAATTAGCAGATGAAGCCTACTGTATCGGACCAAAATTGTCAAAAGACTCATACTTAAGCTTTCCAGCAGTATTAAGTGTAGCTGAAAAAACTGGTGCAGATGGAATTCACCCAGGCTATGGATTTTTAGCTGAAAATGCTGATTTTGCTGAAGCTTGTGAAAATGCAGGCATAAAATTTATCGGTCCTTCATCAGATTCGATTAAAATAATGGGTATTAAGGATGTTGCACGCAGTACGATGGAGGAAGCGGGTGTTCCACTTGTACCTGGTACAGGCATCGTTCCAGATATTGAAACAGGGAAAAAGTGGGCGAGCGAGATTGGTTATCCAGTTATCATCAAGGCTACAGCTGGTGGCGGAGGTAAAGGAATCCGTGTTGCTCGTACCGAAGAAGATTTAGTAAAAGGGATTGAAATTACACAAAAAGAGGCTGCTGCAGCATTTGGCAACCCTGGCGTGTACTTAGAAAAGTTCATTGAATATTTCCGCCACTGTGAAATTCAAGTATTGGCTGATTCATATGGCAATGTAGTTCATTTAGGTGAGCGTGATTGTACAGTTCAACGACGTATGCAAAAATTAGTTGAAGAAGCACCGTCACCTGCATTATCAAGTGAGCGACGTGCTGAAATGGGAGCGGCTGCTGTAAAAGCTGCTCAAGCTTGTAATTATGAGGGCGCTGGTACAATCGAATTTATCTATGATTACCAAGCTGATAAATTCTACTTTATGGAAATGAATACTCGCATCCAAGTAGAACATCCTGTTACTGAATTAATTACAGGTGTTGATTTAGTTCAACAACAACTAAAAATAGCGGCCGGTGAAAAGCTTCCATTTAAACAAGAAGATATTAAAATGAATGGTTGGGCTATTGAATGCCGTATTAATGCTGAAAACGCATATAAGAATTTCATGCCGTCAGCTGGTACTGTAGAAACTTATGTAACACCTGGTGGAAACGGTGTACGAATTGATTCAGCTGTTTATGCCGGCTATACAATTCCGCCGTATTACGATTCGATGGTGGCAAAACTGATTGTTCATGCAGATACACGTGAAGAAGCAATTGCCAGAATGAACCGCGCTTTAAGTGAATTCGAAGTAGCTGGACCTGGAATCCATACAACAATTCCATTCCATCAAGCTTTAATGAACAATGAAGTGTTCCAATCAGGCAAATTCAACACAAAATTCTTGGAAGAAAACGATATTTTAAATACGAATAAAGAAAAAGTTGGAAAATAACTTTTTAAATCCTAATAGGGGCTGTTCAGAATTAAATTTCTGAGCAGTCCCTACTTTAATTAGGTAATTAACAGAACGTACTTTTTTATTTCGAGCTAAATAAATGAATCCTTCTTCTAATAGTTCTATACTAAAACTATGGAAAGGAGAGAAACAATTTGTTACCAAAGTTATCAGTACTGGATTTAGCACCTGTGTTAGAAGGTCAAACACCTGCCGAATCCTTTCAAAATAGTCGTGAATTAATTCAGCATGTAGAAAAATACGGGTATTATCGATATTGGGTTGCAGAACATCACAATATGCAAGGCATTGCCAGTTCAGCAACTCCAATTTTAATTTCATACCTATTAGGAGCGACGAATACTATTCGAGTTGGGGCAGGTGGCATTATGCTGCCAAACCACTCACCATTAATTGTTGCAGAGCAATTTGGAACATTAGAATCAATGTATCCAGGTCGGGTAGATTTAGGATTAGGAAGAGCACCTGGATCAGATATGTTAACAGCCCGAGCTTTAAGACGAGATGATCGTGGAGCCTATGAATTTGACCGATTAGTTGATGAATTAATGGGGTATTTTGAAGATGTAGAGCGCCCTGTTATTGCTGTTCCTGGAAAAGGGATGAATATACCAATTTGGCTTTTAGGCTCAAGTCTTTATAGTGCTCAATTAGCTGGTAGATTAGGATTGCCTTATTCATTTGCAAGTCACTTTGCACCTGATTTATTGGATGATGCATTAAATACTTACAGACGAAACTTCAAACCTTCAGATGTACTTGAAAAACCTTATGCCATGATCGCGGTTAATGCGATGGTCGGTGAAACGGATGAAGAGGGAGAATTTTTAGCAAGTACAATTTTCCAACAGTTTTTAGGAATGATTCAAGGTAAGAGGGGAAAAACACAACCGCCAAGAGATATGTCCACTTTATGGTCGGAACAAGAAAAGCAGGTTGTGCTGCAACAATTAAAATATACATTTTACGGTTCACCTCAGACTGTTTATAACAAGCTGACTGAATTAATCAGCACTCGAGAAGTAGATGAAATTATGATTAATAGTGCAATTTTTGACCAAGAAAAACGAAAAAAATCATACGAGCTGCTTGCACAAGTATGGAAAGATTAATCTAAGACTCTTAATGACTAAATAAATATTGTTTAGAACCCTGTTTTATGTAAAAAATGGTGTATAATAAAATCAAATATTAAATATAGTTGTCTTTGTGAAATCTGTAAATTCTGTCAACAGCTTCACAAAGTAAGAGAGGATGAAGAAGATGGCTGAGAAAGTAACAAAAGCTTTCATACAACCAACTCCTTCTGGCAAAGAAGAACTTGGTCAAATAGAAGTGGCTTCTGAAGTAATTGAAGTAATTGCTGGTATTGCAACAACTGAAGTTGAAGGAGTAGCTGCAACACGCGGTAATTTTGCATCCGGTGTCGCAGAACGATTTGGAAAGAAAGTACACTCTAAAGGTGTAAAGGCAACAATTGATGATGAAGGGCAAATTGCGATTGACGTATACTGTTCAGTAAAATATGGGTATTCAATCCCTAAAGTAGCAAAAGAAATTCAAAGCGTCATTCGTCAAGCTATTTTTAATATGACATCAATTGATACGAATGAAGTAAACGTCCATATTACAGCAATTCAATTCGAAACTTTAAAAGATGAAGAATAATTACAATTAAAAAACTTTGTTTAGGGACTGCCCAGAAAGTAAAGATTTCTGGATAGTCCCTTTACTGCTTCTATCCCTCCTTTAAATGGTTGGTTCAAGGATTATTTCGGACCGCTCTTTTAAATTCTCTAAATAAAACTGTAAATGAAAATATGCATAAACATAGTAAATAGAACCAAACTAAAGCCGTAATGTCAAAAATATTATAGGAGGAAAATAAAATGAATCGCCAAAAGCCAAATCCAGATGATCGATCAGATAACGTAGAAAAGCTACAAAGTATGGTACAAAACACGATTGAAAATATTGAAGCTGCCGAGGAAACGATGGCTTTTTCAAGTCCAGAAGAAAAAGCAAAAATACAGGCGAAAAATGAAAAACGCAAACACGCAGTTGAAGGTTTTAGAGAAGAGATTAAAGATGAGGCAGCTGCTAGAGAAAGAGAGCAATAATAATTAAGAAATGGACTCGTTAAGAAGTCCATTTTTTACTTCTAATAGAAAAAGAGGGGAACCTCGTTAAAGTAAAAGAATGTTGAAAATATTGGACCAAAGATTTCTTCCTGGAAGATGCATATTTTGTTGTGCCTTTTAAATCTAGTTGGAACTGCATAGCAACCTTCTGCTATGCAGCTAGTAAAACATCCTCTAGGTTGTGATATATAAACAATTTTTGCTAAATAAAAAATAAGCGATGCATATTTTTTTATTTCCATTTAATTAATTCACTTGATAAGATATAATTATTAATTCTGAAAATGAGGGGTATGGTTTTGGAAGAGATAATATATGAGGCTAATCTTAATGAGAATGTACAATTAAATGAAACATATAAAATTCTATCGACAATATCTTCTAGTGATTTATCAATTGTCTATTTAGCACAAGTAATCGAAAGTGGAGAACGTGTGGTCATTAAAGAGTTTTATCCAAAAGCACTTGTCATTCGAGATTTAGACGGAAAAACTCTTGTTTGTGGGTATTCAACAAATAAAAAAAAGCTCAATACATTAAAGCAATCCTTCTTGGAAGAGGTTCATTTTTTAAAAATCCTTATACATCCAAACATTATAAAATACATTGACCATTTTGAAGAAAATGAAACGATCTATCTAGTGATGGAGTACTGCGAAGGTTATACTTTAGAGAATTATAGACAGCAAGATTCATTCCAAATATCGGCGTTTTTAAAAGAAGTATATTTGCCCTTAATAAATACACTTGATTATGTACATAATCAGGGAATTATTCATCGTGATTTAAAGCCAAAAAACATAATAATTGATAAAAACGGCACTCTGAAAATGATCGACTTTGGTTCAGCTGCATATATTGAAACAAATTCTGATCGTAAAATATTCACAACAAAAGGCTATTCCCCTATAGAGTTTTATTCGAATCAATCAAAGCAGGGTACTTATTCAGATATATATAGTATGGCTGCAATTTTTTATTATATTTTAAAGGGCAAACCACCAGCAGATGCCCCTTCAAGAGTAATAGAAGATAGCCTAGAACCGCTAGGCAGTAAAGATTACTCCATCTCTCCTTGGTTATTGAAGAAAATAATGAAGAGTTTGTCATTACAAGCTGCTGAAAGACCGAATTCCATCGCTTCATTTACTCCGTTAATTAAGCTGGAATATATTCTAATAAAGTTAAAAAATAAAATTCAAAAAGTAGAAAAAAAGCCCGATTACCAGTAGTACACTGAATCGGGCTTTTTCCCTTAATTTATCAGCCTGAGTAAGAATATTGTTTGAGTATTTCGTGTTTTTCCGCTGCTTTATATAACAATTCGACTTCCATTTTTCCATCTTCAAATGTGATAAAGAGTTTTTCATTGTTTCTTAAACTTATTTTTTGATTTCTAGGTACTATAGTTCCACCTTTAAGGATGATACATTTGGAGTCATGTTTAATCGTTAGAACCCCGTTACTACCTGCTTGCAAAATAATTCTTTCTGCTCCTGGTATTAATGTTTCCTCGATATCTAAGCGGGAAAATAACTCTAACAATGTTAATTGGCTCTTAGTGTTAAAAGAAGCAAGGGACCAATATTTTTTTGAAAGAAAAGTTTTCCCTTCTGTTTGATAAAAAACTCCCTCAATTCGTCCAACAAATGAGTAATTTTTACGAACCAACCATAAAGTAATTAGTCCAATACATATAAAACCAGCGGCGACTCCTGCCATGATGTAGGTTGGATTCCATCCGCTTTCAATCGAAATATGCAATGTGGAGAGTATACTTTTGCCAGACTGATCCACCGCACGAATATCAATGGATGTTTTACCTTTTTCAATAGGTGTTATAGTTAAAAGATTTTCCTTTATTGTTGCAGTTATCTTTTTGTCATCACCTATCGCTTTAATTTCATAAGTGAGCTTGTCCTGGTTAGGACCGGAGAAATACCCACTTAAGTTAATGGATGTATCTTCCTTCCATTTATTAATTGTGATAGGTTCGGATTTCACTATCAATGGCTGTGAATCAATTAATTCAAAAGATTTAGGTTGTGTTTCGATTTGGAAGTTTTCCCCTTTTATTAATGCTTTTGCCTCATAGATCCCTGGCAATGAGAAAGATTGTTCAAGTTCAAAAGAGGTTCCTGTATTTTTCATAGGAAGCCGTAATTCTGTCCCTGTTTTTAAATGCTTTACAATCAATTCACCACTAAGATCAGCTGCAAGTTTAGAAGGAGCGCTATTGCCATTTTTTATAAGCGTTGTGCGAATTAATAGCGGCTCATCCTTCACTAATTCTCCTTCAGGTAATTCAAGGGATGGCAAAAAATCATAATTGCCAAGAAAGCTCACCTGCACCATGTCCCCTATGACGCCTTTAAAGTTCAATGATAAAGATTTTCCAGTAATTTGTTTCATCTTTAGTATTGTGTAATGGTTTGATCGATGCTGTTCACTTAGAGTAGCTTGTCCATATAAAATCGTTTCATCAATTGGGTATTGTGAAAGTAGGGTGATGGTTCCTTCAGACATTCCGTATGGGATATCAATATTCACTACTTGGACCTTTCCATTCGTAGTTACCGTTGCGATTGGAAAGTGAGTCGTCGATGGACTTAGTTTGACAAAAATGCTTTGAAATATTTCTGGAAGTTCCACTGCATTTTTTGCTTCAAAATGAGATCCTCCAGTCTCTACAGCTATTTGCTCTAGCTCCTTTTTACCTATATTTCCTGCACCAGCTAAACTTACAGAATAGATAGGATACTTATCTTGTTTAGCCTTTTTTATTACTTTAGTAATATCATTTTGTGATTCTTCCTTTGTTCGTTTCGAACCTTGTGGTAAATCAATTTCACCATCAGTTAAGAAAATCATTGCTTTTTTAGTTTGTTCATCATTATTTTCAAATAACTCCTGTCCTTTTTTTAGTCCAAGTCCAGGGTCTGTATAACCTGTTCGAGAAATTGAATTGAATAGATCCTTCAGAATAGATTTGGCGTTTCCTTCTTCTAGAGATGTTAGCGGCTGTGAAGCTACAATCTTATCATTATAGAAGACAAACCCTACTTTTGTTTTTGTGTTTTCATTTAAATCCATAAACATATTCAATACTTCTGTCGAAATTCTCTCTTTATCGGTAGTCCGCATTGAGTAACTAGTATCAATAACGAATACAACCTCAACCTCACTTGGCTCACTTGCATAAATAGTTGCATCACTATTAGGACTGATAAAGAAACTCAGTATAAAAAACAACAATACAATCCACTGTACTTTTCTCACTTTTCCACACCCTTTTATTTTATTGAGATAACAATAAATACATAGCTTGATTCATTCGGCTCCTTTTTTTGTAAGTAACATTTTGTGAAGCAATAGAATACATCTTTAGAAATAGGAAAAATTAGTAAATTAGTATCAAAATTTGAAAAAAATGGTTCTTATTATTCAATTTTTACCAATTTATAGTTTCGATTGGAAAAATTATGTATAATTCAATTGCGATATTTTACTGAACTTACAATTTATAACTTTAATGGCAAATAATTATATGTCAATACTCAAACTTTTTAAAGGTTATTAATAGAGAGGAGGAGCCATTTTAAATTTGCAAAAAACTTCATAGAATGACTAGAATGCAAATTATGTGGCGAGTAAAATTATGGAAATTATTTATCAAACAAACAGAACCATGCTTTTTGAGGAAATAAATCCAGAAAAGTTAGATTTACTTACACTTGTAGGAGATGTAAAAGGAATTGATAGTTTAAGTGATGACAAGGTAAAGGAAATTAATGAAAGTTTACTTGTTAAGAGCTTTGATGACTTTTTAATTAAATTTTCACCTACTGTTTATTCCTTCTACAACGCAGCTAACCAAAAGGTTGTTTATACATTAAGAAAACCAGAAGGGATATCTGAGGAATTAATATCAGAAATAAAAATCGATCAAAATAATGATTTTCTAAAAATGTTATTTACACTGATTGATACGAAACGAAGTCAAGGAATCGCAAACGTAGATTTTAAATTTGAAAACTTACTTGATATGATTTCGCCAAAAAAGGTAATGGAGGATATTCGCCAAGTTCGAAAAGAGATTCACTATTTGCATGATGAGTATGAAAAACTAGACGAAGGCGATCCGAAACGACTTGATATTGGTGATAAATTGAATATGAAATTTGAAGAGGCAAGTCAAAATTACAATAATGTGATGGCAATGCTGCCTCTTGCAATCGAAGACATAAAAACGAGACTGTTGCTTGGTGCTTCTCAAAATAATGATGAATCAGAGGCTTTACAGATTGGAGTTTTATCCATCGGTGATGATGGTGAGCTAAAAATCATTGAAGCTCCAAAGGAAGAAAGTAAAGAATTACTTGTGTTGGATGAAAATAGCCAAATGAGATTAGAAGCAGTATTTGAAGAAGACTATGAGGCAATTACAGAGACACCTTCTGCATATGTAAAGGATTTAGTTGTACGAACATTTTCTCCGCTTCCAGCTGTAAGAAATGAAGTTGATGTTGAGTTAGAAGTACAAAATTACAATACGTATTTGGAATTTTATAAGAATGCGAAAGATGATTTTGTAAAAACCGTGAAGCCTCTTGTGGAGAAAATTCTTGGGGTAAAGCTTTTCTTCGATCAGTACGAAACGAAAAATCGAGGGATGCAGCCTAGCTTATTAGTATTAAATACTCGATTAGACATGTTAATTAAAAATAGCAATAGACTAGAGGCGTATTTAAATACTGTCAATACAAAGAACGACTTTACAGACACAGTTTGGTTCGGCATTGTTCCAATGATCGAATGGGAGACGAATGGCAAGGCGCCGATTAGAAGACTTCGTTTCCAAGGGAATGAAGCAGCCGTTAAAAAAGATAGCAATCGGATGGAGTCTTTATCGACACTGCTTGAGATTGCGAAAAATTATCGAGTACAGCTGTTCTTTAGCTTTGAATCTGGAGAGGAAACAACATTTAACAGTGTTGCAACGACAGGCATCGATCGATTTATTGAAAAATGTGCTGTCCTTCAGAGAAAGGAATATAGTGAATTTGCCATTCCTTGTTTACCGAATTTTACAATTATTCCGAAAGATAAGTCTGGAGTTATTATTGATAGTCGAATGCAGCAAACGGAAAATGGTGTTCAACTATCAAAGGATAAAGAAGATATCCTAAAATTGTGGATTGAAGGTGTATATGTGGAAGCTGCTTACATTGCGGCGGGTATTGTTGCAGCTTATCAATGTCCTCAGTATCTGAAGGACAAGTTCCGCAATGTAACAAGGGAATATCCAGGTGTACGTTTTGACATAGAAGCAGAAGATCATAATTTACACGCAACAACAACAATGGCTAAGGAAATTTCTGGATTTACGAACTCTATAAAGGATGCAATTAACCAAAAAAGCTTTGGCTTTATTTTCTCGTCAGATAATGCACAAGTGGATAAAAAAGATGTTACGAGAATTACAGTTTATAAGGCTAGAAGTTTAGCTGCATCCATTGATGACGGGGTTGGCTTTGATTCGATTTATAAGACACTAGTGAGTACATATATCGAACGTGTCCTTAGATTCCAAACAAGCGATTTCAAATATGATAATATCGTGAAATTCTTTAGCAATAACCCAAGCAGTCAAAAGAGCAAATGGCTAAAATCCAAAGAATATGTTAACTCCATTCTTCAAGACGGAGATGACATAAGCTATACAATTGATGAACGCAATAATCTATGTCAAATCGATATTGCCTTCAATGGAAATGTGAAAAACCTTGAAGTTACTATTACAAAAGCGACATCTGCGGTCAAGTCGTAGATTACTAGAGTCAGATGACAGAGCAATAAAACATTATTTACAGATGTTAAAAGGCGTGGTTACTAAACCAGTCCTTTCAACATAAATATCACAAGCAAAATAAGCTTGTAAAAAGATTAATATCACTAAGGAGGAACTTTGTATGGGATTTAGATTAAGAGTAGAAGGAGCAGGAGAAACAATTGAGCTAGGCATTCGCAATATTGAGGAGGCAGTGTTTGGCACTGATACTCCAGATGATACGAATGCACGTTCAACAGATGTTGGTGCAACGCTAAAAATTAAAGGAAAAATCCTTACTGCAACAACAGAAGACGGAGCTGACGACACAATTAAACTAGCAGAATGGTCTACAGTTCCAGCAGAGAAACTTGAGGCTTATCGTGAAGTTACTCTAGAAGTAGAAGCAGCAGGACAAACTGTACGTAAAATCACTTTACCACACGCATTTGTTGTAGATTATCGTGAGATTTTTGGAGATTCCCAAGGTATTGGGCGCTTTGAGTTATTAATTAAACAGAAAAAAGACAAAACAGACGAAGTGGCAATCGACGGAAACTTCCAATAATAGCTTGAAGAATGACAATAAGAGGCGTATAGCCTCTTATTGTTCCATAAAAGTGGTTTGACTAAAAACTATAAGGATTTGAACTAATGAACAATTATTATGATCGACTAGGTATTAGACATAATGCAACAAGGGATGAAGTAAAAAATGCCTACAGAAGGCTAGCCAAAAAATACCATCCTGATGTCAATCATGGAAATCCAGATGCAGCTGAACGTTTTAAAGAGATAAAAGAAGCCTATGAAACATTGTATTCACCCGAGCTAAGGGAAAAATACGATGCAAAACTTGGAGTAAAAAACAGCAACGAACAGAGGGAAAGTGGTCAGTCAACAAAAGTGCATGGTGAAACTTATCACCAAGGATTTGACCCATCTGCAGTACATCAAACCTTTGAACAGTTTTTTGGTTTTAACCCAAAAACGAAACAACCAACTCGAAATAAAAATGAGCAACAAAAGAAAAATCCATTGGATACATCGGATATTTTTAACCAGTATTTTGGCAGAAGATAAATGGAGGGTTGAGTAATGAATTTAGATGGTTCTTCCCATGAAAAAAAGAATAAACCTGGGGTAGTCATTGTTATTGATTGCCTCATCATAATGACAATCATCTTTGCTCTTATTTATACATATATCATAAATTCTCAATTGCCATTTAAAATTCTTGTTTCCATTTTGCTAGTCATCTCACTTGCTTGGTTAATCATGAAGAATACCAAGAAAAGTCCAAATGATGAGTTCAATGACACAAAGATCAATAAGCTCGTGTTGTTAGATTATGACGGCGAAAGTTTAAAGGAATGGTATATCCAAGGTATTCCATCGATGTTAATTGGGAAAAGTTCCCCTGGCCACGAGGTAGATATTGACTTGTCAGATGTCGAGTATGCCTCACTGATAAGTAAAGAACATGCGGTCTTAAACTACTCATCAGGAAGCTGGTTTATCGAAGATTTAGAGTCTGAGAATGGGGTTGGTATAAAAAGGCTTAATGAAAGTACACCACAGAAAATACAGAGTGATAAGCCAAGTGAAGTTCATTTTGGTGACATGATCTACCTAGCAAATACACGAATTTTAGTGAAATGAATGATACTTCGGAAAAGGGTGATAAAAGATGAGTTTAACACGTTGTAAAAATGGTCATATGTTTAGTTCTAGAAGACATGGAAGTTTGTGTCCTTACTGCAATGTAGCAGTTGAAACAAATTTGAATCCAAGTAAAGTTGCAGCAATGAATTCAAGTGCAAGTGAAGATGAAAAAACTATGCCTTATTTGGGTGAAACAGAGGGTGTTGAGCCAGTAACTGGATGGTTAGTTTGTATTGAAGGCCCACCACTCGGCCAAGATTTTAAAATTTATGCGGAGAAGAACTTCATTGGCCGTTCTGATGAAATGCATATTCGGATTTTAGGTGATAATACCATTTCTAGACGCAATCATGCTGTGATTGTATATGATCCGAAACAGCGAAATTTTTACCTTTTACCTGGTGATGCATCAGGACTTGCCTATCACAATAATCAGGCCGTCTATTCTCCAGTAGAACTTCAAGGCTATGATGTGATTCAGCTTGGGCGCAGCAAGTTTATTTTCTTGCCCCTTTGCGGTGTACATTTTGAATGGGAACATCACCATCAGCACCAGGAGGCTTAAGACAAATGTTTGCTGAACAAACTTTCACTCCGTATATCGTATTACTAAGTCTAATTTGTATTATTTTTGTATTATTTTACGTCAGACGACTAGTTCTAAAGCCAGATTTACAGGAAGAACTATTAATTGGCAATGGTCAAACAATCGGAAAAAGAGAAGAGCAAGATGATTATTTTTCAACTGTTATCTCAGAAGGGCATACACTGGCCGTTGTAGCGGATGGAATTAGTGGATTAGCAAATGGAAGAATGGCTAGCACACTGGCTGTAACAACCTTTGTGAGGGAATTCATGAAACTGGAGCGTTATATAAAGCTTCAGGACTTTTTTTCTCGGGCAGCAAAACAAAGTAATGAAGCAATACTAAAAAATCTTAGTGGGGCAAGCGGTGGAACAACATTAGCCTGTGCCATTATTTCATATAATCAGTTGCATTGGGGAGCGGTTGGCGACAGTATCATTGCTTTATACCGAAATGGACATTTAGTCAATGTCAATGAGAAGCATACATTAAGTTCGCTATTAGAAGAACAATACTTAGCAGGGCAAATTACGAAACAACAAGCAATGGAAAACCCAATGCGTAAAAGACTCATCAACTATTTAGGGTTCGAGGGATTCAAAAGCATGGAAATTGGAGAACCCATTTCTTTGAAGAAAGGCGATAAAATCATTCTTTGCACTGACGGTGTTTATAACAGTTTAACAGAACTTGAGCTGTGCGAAATCCTTGAAAAACCATTGTCGCCAAATGATGCAGCAGAAGAAATTATTAATAGAATTGATGCTAAAAGGCTTAAGCATCAGGATAATGCAACAATCATTATTTTGGAAAAGTTATGGTAAGCCCTGCTGTGTATTAACTTCATTCAGTTGGAGTTTAATCTCCTCCCACTGAATGAAGTTAATGCCTCCGGCGGACGCCACAGATTTTTAAATGTAATTTATCGAGCATGCTCGATAAAATCTGGGCACAATTACGCCAAGGCACATTTGATAAACAGGGAGTCTGGAACGAAAGGAGCTGGAGGTAACATTGAGAAAGGAAAACAGCAAGTTTGAAACAGCGTTCCTGTCCGAAGCAGGGAGTTCCATTCAGAATAAGGATTATTTTGCCTTTGTTGAGCTTGATGACTTTGCCTGCTGGGTGATGGCAGATGGACTTGATACAGATCAAGAAATTGAAAGCGCAGAGCTTGTCGTGAAAAGCATTATTGGTCAATTTCTTGAAAAGCCAACGATGTCGAGACGTAAACTTAAAAATTATATGCGGAAAGCACATAAACAACTTCAAATCGAAAGTAAACGTTTCCGACTAAAAGCTAGTGTCACTGTTGTTGTTTCAAATTACTCAAAAATAGTTTGGGCAGTTGCAGGTCATACCCGTTTATATGTTTACCGTAATGACGTTCTTCATTTAAGAAGTGATGATTTAAGTCTTGCACAAACATTTGCCAATGAAGAGAAAATTTCTTTGGATCGTATCGACACGCATGACGAAAGATACAATTTGCTTACCTATATGGGGATGCCGAACAAATTCAACCCTTTTGTATCAAAGAAAATGCGGTTAAATGATGGGGACATCCTTTTATTATGTACCGCAGGACTTTGGGAAAATGTCGAAAGTACTGAAATGTTGGATGCAGTAACTGAGGAAAAAGATGGGCAAAAGCTTGTTGATACACTTGAGGAGATTGTCCTAAGCAAGCAAAAACAAAGGATCCCAAACTACACAGCTGCTGCCATTATGGTCAATAAAGTATTTCAGGAGGACCCAAAGAAACGGACAAAGATTTTCAAAAGGATTGCGCTTGCCCTTATTCCAATCCTTTTATTGGGAGGAATCGGGACATTTTTTATCGTGAAAGATATAAAGCAAAAAGCTGAATGGGCTGCTGATATGGTCGAATATAGCAACAATGGTGATACATATGTAGAAGATGGAGACTATGCAGCTGCATCGAAGGAATATAGCGAAGCAAAAAATGCAGCGAAAAGGATAAAAGACATTGTACATCGCGAATTATATGCGAAAAAACAGCGCATCACCCACTTAATTGCACAAGGGGATACGATGCTCGGTGAGGGCGATTATGTAAAGGCAATCGAATTTTATGAAAAAGCAAAAAAGGAATCGAAGGCTTTAGAGCAATTTAGCAAGGAAGATTTGGATAAAAAAATCGAACAGGCTTCCGCTGTGCAGGGGGTACTCGATGCGATGAAAGATGCAGAGCTAAAGCTTGCAGCAAAGGATTATGTTGCAGCACTTGCTATTTTTGAAGAAGCAAAGAAAGAGGCAATTGAAGTGTCCTATACGAGTGGTCAGGAACTCATTCAAGAGAAAATGACAGAAGCTGAAACAAAAATAGCAGAAATAGAACGTGAACTAAGAATTCTTGATGCCGAAAAGCTTGAAAAAAGCGGAGATCAAAATGAGAAAATGAATAATCTTGCAGAAGCAATGACTGATTTCGCAGGTGCGCAGGAAATTTATCAGGAAATCGATATGCTAGAAAAAGTGTTAGCGATGGAACGTAAAATAACAAAAATTCAGGAATTAATGCAATCAGAATTGTCAGAGCAGCAGCAAGAAACGAAGGTATCAGATGCAGATCGCCTAGAGCAAAAAGGGGATAAATTTTTAGCCTCTCAAAATTATGGGCAGGCAATCGCTTCATTTTCTATGGCACAACAGCTTTACCAAGATGCCAACCAAATTGATAAGGCGATGGCTGTTAGTGAAAAGAAGGCTTTAGCTGAACAGGAGCAGACTCTTCAACAAGCTAGCAAGGAAGGTTAAGGAAAGGGGGCTTTGAAATGTCATTAAAGGATATTGTACAAGATCGACTAAATCGTATGGAAGACTTAGAACAGAGAAGAGAATTAAAGAATATTGTGTCAGGATTGTTTACGAATCTCGCTAACTATCAAGAAGAAATGAAAGTGAAATTAGAAGAGCGAATATTCAGTGAAATTGATACTTCTGAAGAAATGTTAAATATTTATGTAACAATTTGTCCTCGGGAAGATATTGATCCGATTCATGATTATCTTTTTCCAATGGTTGAAGAGGATTTAGTTGCACCGGTCTTTGACACAAAAAGTGCCATTACGGCATTGAGTGGAAAACGGGACGTGTTTTTATATACTCTTTTCCTTGCCTGTGATTTTCCTATGCTTCAGAAGTTGATTTCAAGAAAGCCCTCATTCCACGGGAAAATGATGACAAATAAAGGTGTATATAACATTGAGGTTGAACTGCAACAAAATCGTAAATATGTTGATGAAATCGAAAAATTATATGTTTCTTTTATAAAAAATGATCTTTCCTGGAGAACAGTTCATCATCCATATGCCAATAAGTTTTTTGACGTTTATTTGACAAGTATCGATGGAGAACTACAAGAGGATGAAGTTGTCCTAGAGATTTCAGCTCATTTTCAAGAATGGGAGCCATATAAGCGAACAAATGTTATACCAATTTGGAATATTCAGCGTTTGGACGTTCCAACTACTGGGTTTCCATATCCTGCACTCGACCGAATCAATTATGAGCATACTTTATCACTTCATAAATACGGGATAGAAAACGGCTTCTTAATTGATGGTACTGAAACAAACATAATGTATACGAAACGGCTGCAAGATTCTTTAGTAGTTGTCTCTCCGGAAGAGGAATCAAAAAAGTGGAAAGTACTTAAAATTGCCCAACCAAAAGAAACAAGTGAGGGGAACTATCCTTATAAGCTTGTTTCAAACAAGAGGAAGGAAACTTTTATTAACCGTTACGCAAGTCTACAGTCACGTACCATTAGAACAAAAGGTGAACTGTTCAGATTGGTCGATTCTTTCGAGGCAGCAACACGGATTGAACTAGTTGATATGAAAATTTTGGATAGAGGGGAAAAGGAATCTTTTACATATGATATGAATCCCTTTGTGATTGAAAACATTCGAGTCAATCAGCATAAAAAAGTGCTCCAGATGGCATTTAAAACGGACGAAGAGGGCGATTATCTTATTTATGATTTGATTAGTTTCCTTGTTTCAGAGGTTCAAAGAGTTTTCCCGGAGTATCGTTGTGAGGGTGTCTTCATATGAATTACATTTGGGATCTAGTCATTAGGGCAGAGAATGCTGGATTTAAAAAGAAAGACCTCCGCTTCTCGCCCGCTGCAGTCTATTCACCATATATGGAACTTAGCTATGAAGATTTAAATACAAAATTAATTGAATTACACATAGAAATCAATCCATATTATCGTTTTCATTCCATATTCCATGGATTACTGGATATTAATGCTAGTGGGTACGAGGAGCTTAAAAGAACACTATTTGATATAGTCAGTCATTTGCTTGCAGAAATTGATGTGATGCAAGGGATGAATAAAAGAGAATTCTATATCCACTTTTTAATAAAAGATATTGAATCAGGAGCTTATGGAGAAGAAGTAAAGAAGAGCTTTATTTATTTCCAGAGGCCTGAGAAAGAGATCATTGCGATTAATATTCTTCGTCTTCATGAAACAGGCGAGACAGTTTATTTATTAAAAGATACGATCAATAAAATCTTCCCGAAATCAACTGTATATGCCAATTGCACTAAAAAAGATGAATTGCTTATTTATATTGGTCAAAAAGAAACAGAAGAGGCATGGGCAAAAATTAATTTAATTCTGGATTTGTTTTTACCGGTGTTTTTTCATATCGAAATTTATTGGCAATATCATTTTGGAATCATTGATGTTGAGGAAACGATGCGAATAGATCGAATTGCGCTTTATTAGGGGAGGATTTAAAGATGGGTAGCTATTCATACAAACTGTATCAGGGAGCAGAAAAAAGAACAAGTAATCTAACGTATACACGTGAAGAACTAGAGGAAATGACGACCTTTCATCTTCGGAATATTTGTCATAAAGAAAAACTTGTCGTTGGGATGATCTACAACTTAGATCGTAATGCATTAATCGAGACGATTTTGAAATATTTAGGGGCGAAGGATAATCTCCTAATTAAAGACTTTAAAGAAGACGGCTTTCAAAACCTTGAACAGGCGTTAAAAAATTATTTGCGAACTCCAATGTCAGATAATCCGAACATTCAAGTACCTGCCAAGCTAATTTTATATAAGGGATTAAAAGTGGATAGAAGAGATCAATATTGTGTTGAGGCAGGCAGTGGAATTGGCGAGTCAAATGTATTAATCATCAACGAAAAAATGGAGTTATGTGGGATATTAAATCTTCTAAAAGATGGGGAGAAGCCGGGTCGCTTTGTACTAGTTACTTCTGGGCAATTAGAAATGAAAGAAACGAATAATCACCAGTATCGTTTACTTTTCTTTCGGAAAGAGGATTCCGATTACTTATACAAAGCCTATTATCAAGAACGTGTATTGCCGCCTACAAATCTACGGTATTATCAAATTCCTGTCGAAGAACTCGAAATTCGCCAGCTAGAGCCGACAAAAGCTGTTCTTGCGATTGACTTTGGCACTTCAAATACGACAGCAGGTGCATACATTGATGATGATTATGTAAACGCTCCAAGTGAACATGATCTCATAATGGGAAGAATACGACTAAATGCAATTAATTACATTTCCTTCCCACAAACAACTGAGAAAGAAACTGAATGGATTGAGTTATTGCCAACAGTAATTGCAGTGACGAATTGCGAGGACCCCAACAATATTCAATATAGTTATGGGTTCGAGGCATTAAAAGCAATGAAGAAAAATGGCTTCAGTAGTCATGCTACCGTATTCCATGGAATAAAGCGTTGGGTAAATGATTACATGAGGGAAGAAGAAATTATGGACAGCCAAGGCAATACAGCAAAGGTAACCCGTAAGGAACTACTTCGCTGCTATCTGAAGTACATTATTGAAACGGCCGAACATCAATTAAAATGCCGTTTTAGTCATTTGCATATATCAAGCCCAGTAAAACTGAAATCACAATTTCTAGATATGTTTCAACAATTATTGCCTGAGTATACGATTGAAACTGACCATGCTTTAGATGAAGGAATGGCTGTTCTCTACAATACGATTGCCAATCAAATAGAGAAGAATCAATTTTTAGATAACGAGGAATATCACGCCCTCGTAATAGATTGTGGTGGCGGAACAACAGATTTATCCTCATGCAGATTCCAAATTCGTGACAATCGCATTTCATATAAACTTGATATTCAAACAACATATGAGAACGGAGAAACGAATTTTGGGGGCAATAATATTACCTACCGTATTTTTCAATATTTAAAAATTACTTTTGCCCATTATTACACTGCAAACCGAAATGTATTGGACATCGATCAATTAATCGAAATTCCAGGTGCAGATATATTCCGACATGTGGATGAATTCGGTGTAAGTTCAGTATACGAAAAACTTGAGCAGCAGTATCAGCTAGTGGATGAAATTTTACCTACAAAATTTAAGCTTTATGAAAATCGAAGCCGTGAAGAATATCAGCGTGTTCGCCATAATTTTTATTTTTTATGGGAGCTGGCTGAGTCTATGAAGAAGGAATTCTTTAGAAAAACGGGCGTTGTTCGAAACCGCTTCTATTCGGAACAAGTCGATTCGCAGGAAAATGATCTGCGAGTGACTGCCGTTGATCGATGGTTCCTATCAATTTATGATAATGGTCAATTTAAAGATGTCTATGACTACCCAAATCTTGTCTTTAATATACAGGAAATGAATCACTTAATTAAAGCAGATATATATGAAATCGTCCGAATGTTCTTAGATGATTTCTTCCAAGAAGGCCGACTACAGCACTACTCCATCATTAAATTGACTGGACAATCATGCAGAATCGATGTATTTCGTGAAGCACTGAAAGAATTCGTTCCTGGGAAAATCATCGAGTTTCGACAAAAATCTGAGGAGCCAGGACAGGTTCCAGAATTGAAATTAGCCTGCCTTCGTGGTGCAATTCGGTATATTAGCGATCGCAAATTAGGAAAAATTGAAGCAAATATTACAAACGAAGCTCCTATCACTCCTTATTCGGTCTATGCTTACACTCATACACAAATAGAAAAGGTATTAATCAGCTCACTAAAACGAATGAACCTTGTGAGAGGGTCAATATCAAGACCGATGACTGTGAAAGAAGTGGAGTTTTTCCTTCGCGGCAATGAAGGGGATATCAGACGGAAATTTATTTACTGGAATGATACGAAAAGCTATACACATGTTCTTTATGAAGAAATCGAAAAAATTTACGGCGAAAAAGTCCCTCAGGAAGAAACAGACACGATTGGAAACGGCGAGGTAAAGTTCTTTGTCTTTGCAGATGAAAATAATTGGGGCTTCCATGTCCTCCCTATCGCTAGGAAAGACGAACAGCTCTATTGGGCAAAGAAACATTATTTTGCTTTTGAAAATGAATTATCTGAGCTTGATTTCTTTAATGGGATGAAGTAAGTGCAGGAAGGGGGAAAAGCGTGCCAATCAATTGTTATCCTACCTTTCAAAAAGGACGGATTTTGAAACTAGAAATGCTTGAAAACTTACGAGACTATCCACGACATATAATGGATATTTATGTCCAGGACTACTCCGATGGAATACTTACAGGAGCCAATGTCATTGTCAATGATGGAAGTCTTACAGTTACAAGGGGAATCGTCAAGTTACATGGTCATCTCTATTATATAGAGCAAGATTGTAATATTGCCTATGAAGAGTCAGGGAATGAAACGATTGTAAAATTACGCTGTTACCCTGAAAAACAGGAGCAGGATTTTCTGCGATTTGATACCGAACTGCTGTTGGATGACAACACAGAGATTCTACCAAATGAACTTGAGCTTGCCCGTTTTAAATTAAAAAAAGGTTCTCGCCTACGTTCGGACTATCAAAATTTTGAGGACTTTGCTACTGAATTTAATACCCTTAATGTGATTCATACTCATTATGCTGGCATCGGTCAAAGCACTATTCATCCATCGATTTTGCGCTACTTTGCAAAAGAAGTGCTAACAATCGGAAGTAAAGGGATGGAGGATACGATGTTTGCCATGCTTTGCTTAAATAATGCAACCGTTGAAAGAGAGCTTTTACTTCATTATATAGCAAATCGCTTTGAGATGGACTACAAGGACTACCCAAATTGGCAGCTCCACCGTTACTTAGTAAGTATTTTACAGGAGTTAATGGGGGGAAGCTCTACAAGATCCGATAGGCGTGGAATGGGAAGAAAAACAATTCTAGTTGATTGAGGGTCAATTCTACTAAAATGCACCTGCGACAAGATGGATGGCATGATGAACATTAATGGCCATCCCATCTTCTACTGTCACGTAACACCAGCATTAGATTTATACCTCTATCAAGATTTCACCTTATGAGAAGGCTCATTTACTGGTAAATTTCCCATGATAAAAAACAATTACAATTGCCAATTTGGAGGGATTGTGATGAGTGAGAGCTAACAAAGGTGTCTAGCTAGTAAGGAAGCAAATACTAGGTTTTGAGAAAACACGATTAATAGATATTAATCGGAACAAAGGAGTGTCAAAAATGGATTTTATGGATGAACAAGTTGCCGAGATGACGAAACATGCAAGGCAGAAGAAACGAATGGAGAACATCGAAAACCAATTGTTACATACTGACATTGTCAAAGCGATCAAAGATGGTCAGCTAACGATCGAGGATGAAACGATGGAGTTTGTAAAAATTGGTTTTTATGACGATCAAATCCTGATGTACATCCCCACAGCATTTGAAATGATGACACCTGAATTGATGGATATTAAATACCCATCAAGCCGTAGACCCGAGTATATCTATACAAGTGAAAGTACATCAATCAATGTCACGATGAAAATGATGGAACAAGAAATTAAACCGGAGGAATTAGAAGATTTCACTCACAACATGATGAATATGCTTCGGAAATTACAGCCAAACGCAGAAATGTTAGATATCGGCATGAAAGAAGTAAATGGCGTACAAATTGGCTATTTTGATTTCATCACGCCAGCACTAGATAGCAAGATTTATAACTTAATGTTTTTGTTTATGGTAGGCGAGAATGTAACGATGGGCTCGGTAAATTGTTTGAAAAAAGAGATGAATATTTGGAAGCCACTTGCTTACGGCATGATGGAATCTATCTCGATTGAAAACAAAATATTAGATGGAGAAGGTGTTGTCTGATGGACCGGATGGATACGAAAAAACTTGCTAATCATTCGTTGGATGGAAACAGTGCAAAAATAACTGCTGGGGCAAATCAGAAAGAATCAGTAGATAAGGTATACAAAACAAGCGAAAATGGCAATCAATCTGGGAAAGAAACAGCCTTAACTTATAAGGATATTATTGTGATGCCCTATAATATTCGCGTCCATCAAATTGAAATAACACAACAAATGAATGAGCATGCTACGTTGCATTTAACGGGTCTGATTCCAAGTGAACTCGAAGATAGTTATGTATATACAACAGATGTAGAAACAGCTATTGAAGTATTGCAAATTGTCGGTGATGGAAAAGCGGTTCCCATTTTTAATGGGCTGGCGTTAGATGTACAAGTGAAATCGATAATGAATAACTATTATTTAGAGGTAAAAGCAGTTTCCCATACGTATGTGTTAGATGTGAAAAAGAAGAACCAAACCTACCAAAATGCAAGTATGACCTACAATGAATTAATAGATGCATGTATTGCCGATCAAAAAGGTGCAGATTTCATAGATTGTGTAACCGAAGGGGCTAAACTTGGCAATTTTACGATGCAATATTTAGAGACAGATTGGGAGTTTCTTAAACGAATGGCATCGCGATTCAATACAGGATTAGTGCCAGAAACGGTTTATCCAGCACCGAAGTTTTATTTTGGTGTACCTTATCAAGCTGAGGGTGCAAAGGAAATCGATGCAATCAATTATCGAGTCAAAAAGTCAATCGGCAACTACCTTATCTCCAGTGAAAATTATCTTCAAGGGATTAGCGATAGTGACTACATGTACTATGAGGTTGAATCGACTCAACCATTCAAAATAGGCAATGAAGTGACTTTCCAATCAAGAAAACTGTATGTATATAAAATCTTCTCGACGATCAAAGACGGTTTATTCAAACATATTTATACGTTAACTCCTGAGAACGGCTTTAGTGTCCGCACTACCTATAATCAAGCGATTATTGGTGCTTCTATTCAAGGAAAAGTAATTGATATTTCAGGCGATAAAATTCGTATTCACGTCGATTTCGATGCGAATCAAGATAAAAATACTGCCTACTGGTTCCCGTATTCAACGATTTATGCTTCAGAGGACAATACAGGTTGGTATGTGATGCCAGAGTTATCTGATAATGTAAGAATCTACTTCCCAAGCAATCGTGAGGATGAAGGGATTGCGATTAGTTCAGTAGCTAAGGCGCCGCCACAATCTGGTGCGATGTTAGCAGAAAGCAATCAAGCAAGCCTTGGTGGCGGTGGCCAATCAAGTGCTGCACCAGCAATGGATAGTCGCCAAGACCCAGGGCGAATGGTTGATCCAGATGTCAAAACACTCCGAACAAAGCATGGAAAACAAATTCTACTTGCACCAGATCGGATTGTCATATCTGGTGGAGGATTAATGATAACACTTATGGATGACAATGGCATATCAATTATAAGTGATAAAAATATTAACTTAAAAGCAACAGAGAAGGTCGTCATTAATGCTAAACAAATTATGATTAATGCGAATGAGAAAATTGAGATGACTTGTAAAGAAAATTCCATCAAGATGGAAGACAAAATGGAGATTAAAGGAACAGAAGTACGAGCAAATTAGTGAGGGCATGAATCATGAAACGAGAAGAAGCGTTACAGCATTTTATGGATGAATGCGTGTCAGTTCATGTTGGCAAGGTGCTAGAGAAGGTAGATCAGCAGTTCCGCCAAGAGAAGAAAACGTTGCTGCAGCCAATCATTGATTCACTTGCACAGCTGTTTGCGAAAATTAAAGACCAGCAACAACAGGAAGTGTTAGCGCCAGTTGCCTTTATTCATCTATCCTGCCTGAGAACATCATTACTAGAAAACAAGTGTACTTATTTGTTAGAAGCATATGGCGAAACATGGTATTACGATTTGGTAGAATGCACGGCACAGTTTGAAGCGGAATGGCTTAGTGAGGCGATTATAGAGTTACAAAAAACGCTTGAAAACGAAAGAAAACCGTATCTTACCATCCAAACTGCTGACATTCGTTGCATCATTCAACAAACAGTGATCCTGTTTCATCAATATATTATTCAATTGGTACGCTATCTCTTTCGCTATAAAAAAGAATGCGTACCTGAAATGAATTTCAAACGAGCGGCGTGCTTGAGATTCCGTGTCGGTGAATATAAAGGGTTTAGTGAAGATGTTGCGATCTTTGACGAACGGGAACGGGTGGAAAAAAATCTTGTTTCATGGTTGGAGCAAAGGGAGCCTAATAAAGCATATACGTTTGAAAACTTCTCAAATCTACAATTACAGCATAAACATTTCAACCAACTGGACTTTTCCTATGCGAATTTTAACGGCAGTGACTTAGAAGGTGCTTTATTGAAACAAAGTGTTTGCGTTGGTACTAGTTTTGTAGATTGTCAGTTATCGAATGTTGACTTTTCTTATGCAGTCATTCAAGATGCTGATTTTCGAAATGCCAATTTAGTAGGCGCTAATTTTACTCACGCACAGGGGAAAACGATGAGGCTTTCGGGTGGTGAAGTTGCGTGCTACCTTGGTACTGATTTTCGAAATGCCAATTTGGAAAATGCTAGGTTTGAGTTTGCGCAGATTACAGGTGCCGATTTTACAGGCGCGAATTTAAAAGGGGCTACCTTCTTTAAACGAGATCAACATAAGGTTCAATTTAGCCCAGAACAAATAAAAGACATTCATTGGATTAGTTAACTTTGATCGCATATGTGATTTGGGGCAAAAAAATATTAGATACGCAAAAGTGATGGTGGTAAAAGGAGGAAAAGATGGAGTATTTTATTCTTCGGCAAGATCAAAGTATACAAAATCCAATTATTCCTTTAAAGACAAGTGAAGCATTCGATGATGATTTTGTCTATTCGTCTGTATTCGCGGAAGTAGTAGAGAAAGAGAATGCACTATATTTGGATTATTTAGATAAGCCCCAAAGAATTGTGTCGGATGATTTGAAAAAGCTGTTAGTGAAATACGAGGATAACATCGATTTTACAGCCATTGTGTTTACGGATGTAAAGAAAGGAACACAGCGTTTGTATTGGCTTATAGATATTGTGAAGAAGAACTGTATTTCCCATGAGACGACTTATACTCCGGACGGATTAATTAAAGAACTGGTGATTAGTCCAAAGAAAGTGGAACTTGATTGTATTTTTCAAGTCGACACCGATAAGGAATCTTTCACAATTGTCAATTTAGATGTGGCAGAAAGTATGTTACGACGACCATTTCTAGGATTCCAGCTGCAAAGAGTAAGGCTAGAAAAACAATAGTTCATGTTTGCTAAATAATGATAAATTACTGCCTGCTAGTTTTTAGGACAGTGTCAATATGTAGTTATTCACAGTTCGATACGAAAGGGAGGATATCTAATGGCTAAAGTTGTGGAAAATTTGGAGACTGAGAGTTCGGATCAGGAGCAATTTAGTTATGTAGTACATGGAGCAATCATTTCCTGTGAGCATGGAAGCCATCTGAATTATTTAAATTTGCCTCAAGATCATGGCGTTTATATTAAAGGGAAAGCCATGATGAATGTAGGAGATCGAAATCCTGAAAACATCCCGACATTCGGTGTGTGCCTGAAATTGAAAAAACCGTGTACACCAGTATGTTCCATTGATTGGATCGATGGGATGGAAAATGTTCATATAGAAGGGAAGCAAGCGTTATTAAACCGCTGTCATACTCAATGCTCCTCAGGTGGAGGGAAAATCGAAATTGTCCATGACGGGCAAGAGGATTTGGACATACCGAAACAAGGTTTTTAAATAATCAAATTGATTGAAAGGAGGTAAGTTATGAAGTCACCAGGAGAACAAGAAGTACACATGGTCAGTACTTATGCGGATATTGATCTCGTATGGCCTTATCCACTTGTTCGTTTAGATAAGTTAACAATTAAACATAGAGGCAATGACCATGCGAGATTGTATTTTACTGGAATAATTGAACAAGAGCAAGCTCAAAACTACATTCAACGGGTTAGTAATACAGATGAAGTCGTTGTGAAATTTGGACGGGATCGAGACATATTATTCTCAGGAAGAATTGAAAATGCGGAGTTACAGGCATCACAAGGGGTGCATTATGTCACAGTTGAGGCTGTATCGTTTACAGCAAATATGGATATTGTGAAGCGCTCACGTTCTTTTCAAGATGCGAGTATGACGTATGAGCAGTTAATGGATACCATTGTGGAAGCCTATCCTCATGGGGATTACATCGATAATGCTTCTGATGATCAAGCGATTGGTCATATTTCGATTCAATATATGGAAACAGATTGGGCATTTATTAAAAGAATGGCATCTTATTTGCATGCGGTTGTTTTTCCTGATCTACAAGGTAAGGGTCCTCGTTTTTGGCTTGGTCCACCTCAAAGTAAGAAAAGTGTAACCATCGACCATTTGCCTTATCAATTACGTAAGGATATGGATGCGTATTGGTTGATTACTGAAAATGATGGCACAGATGTGAGCGAAGCAGATTATATCTTTTGTGAGTTTGAAAGCACGGAAGCCTATGAGTTAGGCACGCTGGTACAATTAAAAGGAAGAACCTATATCATAACGGTTCGAGAAATCAACCTTGACGTTGGTGTGCTGAAGTTTCAATATACTGCTCAACCAGAGAGAAGTATTCGTCAGCGATTGGTACGCAATTTAGATTTTATTGGTGCAGCATTTACAGGTAAGATTATTGATGTAACACAAAATACTGTCAAAATCCATTTAGATATTGATGAAAAACAAGATAAAGAAAAAGCACATTGGTTTGCTTATTCAGCAGATGCCAATAGCGTCATGTATTTAATGCCTCAATTAGGTGCACGTGTCCAATTGCATTTTCCAAGTGCCGTTGAAGAAGAAGCAATTGTCATCAACTCAGTACGTGTGGATCCAGTCACACCTGAGGGGAAGCAAAAAGCATCGAAAAAAATGGCGGATTCTACCGTTAAGTCGTTAGCAACCAATTTCGGGAAAGACATGACATTAGGTGTGGGAGATATTACTTTCAGTGCGGTAGATGGGGTATTGGAATTAAAAATGGATGATGGCGAAGGAGTTACATTTCTAAGCAACAGTACAATTATGCTAGCAGCGGATGAAACTCTCGAAATGAGTGGAATGAAAGAGCTATCTATAGAAGCGGAAGAATGGATAGCCGTGTCAGCGCAAGAAAATAGTCATGTAATCCTTGCGGCTGATACCCAATTAATGAGTACGCTCATACATCAAGAAGGGACCGAGAAGCAAAGTCAACCTCCAAAATTAAATCAAGAAGCGATTGAAGCGACGCAAAAAGTTGACGTCATCATCCCACAAAAGAAAGAGAAGAAGAAAGAAAAGAAAGGCTTGTTTAGCAGTATTTTAGATGGCGTTAGTTTAGCGCTCGATGTCGCTGGGCTTATTCCTGGTATAGGTGCGATTGCGGATGTTGCAAATGCAGGACTTAGCTTGGCACGAGGAGATTATGCAGGTGCAGCCATGAACTTAGTGGGTGCTATCCCAGTTGTTGGTGATGCGGCCAAAACAGCCTATAAGGTCAACAAAGCGGCAAAAGCAGCAGAGAAAGCAAGTCAAGCTGCAAAAGCTGTGGATAAGGCAGCAAGTGCATCAAAAGCAGCAGTTAAAGGCATGAAAGCTGCTTATGAAAAAGTATCTAAAACGCTAGATAAAGTCACGGAACTAGCCAATAAAGCATCGAATCCCGTGAAAACGGCTGCAGATAAAGTCGCTAAAATGATGGATGAAGTACAAGCCGTTTCGAAGGCGCTTGATGGTATGAAAAATATTAAAATAGCTAATGCCGCTTTAACGACTTTTAACCACAAAGTATTAAAGAAGTTTAAGAGTACAGAAGGATTAAGTGAGAAATTCTGTAAATATGGTTTTGAACCCGTTGATTTAATCACAGGGCGTATGGTTTATGAGGGCGTCGATTTTGAACTGCCTGGTCCCATCCCACTTTCATGGGAACGTGTTTGGTACAGCGATAGTGGTCGGATTGGCTTGTCAGGTCATGGGATGCATTTTAAATATGATTTAGCTTTAGAATTGTTTGAAGAAGAAGACTTAATTGGGATTGTTGTACCAGATGGTCGTGCAGTAGGCTTCCCGATGTTGCCTATAAACTTGCCGTATTTTAATAAACGAGAAAGAATGACGCTAACAAATACAGGTGAGGAGTACCATTTGTTTGAGCATGATACTCGATTGATTTATGTATTTGAACAAACAACCGAGACAACCTACCGATTAAAAGCGGTAAGAAACGAACAAGATCATCAAATTCACTTTGCATACAATGATCAAGGCAACTTGTCTCAAGTAACCGACAGTGTAGGTAGAATACTTGAGGTGACGACGAATGAGGCAGGCCGAATGACTGAAGTCGCCCTGTGTAAGCAGATGGAGCGAAAAATATTAGTTCGTTATGGTTACAATAATGAACAAGATTTAGTCGAAATCCAAGATGCGTTAGGGCAAAGCACGACTATCAAATATAACAACCACTTAATGACGCAAAAAATAGATCGCAATAACAACTCCTTTTTCTGGCAATATGATGGCCCGACAACAGGGGCACGCGTGATCAAAACTTGGGGCGATGGCAATGTACTAGCGGGGGAGCTTTCTTATCACGAGGGCTATAACGAAATTACGAATAGTTTGGGCCATAAGAGTTTTTATTATTTTAATGAAGATAATCTCTGTACGAAAATAGTGCATCCAGATGGCAGTGAAGTCAGCTATGAATATAATAAAGACTTTGAATTACTGCAAGAAGTAGATGAGGATGGTCGTGTAACAACATACAGCTATGATGAATGGGCCAATCCAGTGACGATTACACTAGCAGACAGTACCCTTTCCTATCAATACGATGAGAAGGATAGACTGATTCAAGCGGTGAATGCTGAGGGCGGATGTCGTCAATGGTTGTATAATGACAATGGGACATTACAAGCAACGATTTTAGAAGATGGCACGAAAACGGAATACTCCTATAATGAGGATCATTTAATTGACACAGTAACGAATGCGCAAGGTCATATGGTAAGCTTAACTTATGATAAGCATCTAAACTTAAGTAAAGTGACATTGCCAGATGGAACAAGTTCCACATGGGAGTATGACGATCGTGGGAATTGTATTGCGACGACCAATCCGTTAGGAGCCACTGAGAAGTACCGTTATGATTACCTAAATAGGCTTGTCCAAGCAACTCTTTCAGATGGGAACAACGTTCAGTTGCAGTATGATGGCTATGACGATGTGGTTTTTGCGAAAGACAATCATACGCAAGTTTCCTTTGATTACACCATTCTTGGCAGCTTGAAGTCCCGAGAACAAGGCGGGAAGAAAGTTCGATTTGCCTATGATACAGAAGAGCAGTTAATTGCTGTGTTCAACGAAAAAGGCGAAGCGTATCAGTTTGAACGGGATGCGAAAGGGAATATCATCAAGGAAATTGGCTTTGATGATATGACAAAAACGTATGAACGAAGTCTAGCAGGATTGGTTCAGAGAATTAATCGACCTGGTAATCGCTGGACAGCATATCAACATGACAATCTAGGAAATGTCATTCGAGCGGATTATTATGACGATACTTGGGAAACATTTAGCTATGACAAAAATGGTTTGTTGCTAGAGACGGCAAACGACCATGTGACGGTCAAGCTCGAGCGCGACGCATCCGGCCAAGTCATCAAGGAGTGGCAAAACGACCATTGGATTGCGAGTAGCTATGATGAACTTGGCAACCGTTCTCAAATTACGAGTAGCTTAGGCGCAAACATTACAGTCGCTCGTAATGAAATGGGCAATGTCATGCAAATGACCGCTTCTCACTCCGACCAAAGCCAGTGGACGGCTTCCATGCAGTACAATGAACTAGGTCAAGAGATTGAGAGAATCCTACCTGGAGATGTTATCAGTAAATGGCAATATGATATTTCAGGTAGACCAACACACCATCGGGTAAGGAGTCAAAACCGCGATACTCGAAGACGTGTTTATCATTGGGATGTCAATCACCGATTACGCAGTATGGTTAACGAATTAACGGGTGTAAAAGTGACTTATGGTTACGATGAATTTAGTAACCTCGTATGGTCTAATCAGGGTGGTCAATTTGATTTCCTATACCGCAGTGTCGACGATGTCGGCAATCTATATGAAACAAAAGACAAGTCAGATCGTGTCTATGGTGCTGGCAGTAGATTACTTGAAACAAAAGATTCCAAATTCTCT
Source organism: Lysinibacillus telephonicus (assembly GCF_003966145.1). Lineage (GTDB taxonomy): Bacteria > Bacillota > Bacilli > Bacillales_A > Planococcaceae > Ureibacillus > Ureibacillus telephonicus. Next base: position 18,478 of record NZ_RXNR01000026.1, on the reverse strand, counting down.
TATGATGAAGAAGGAAATCTCATCGAGAAAGTCGAAAACAATGGTGATACGTGGAAGTACGAGTATTATGGGAATGGGATGTTGTCAAAAGTCATCCGACCAGACAAGACACAAGTTTCTTTCAAGTATGATTCACTAGGCAGGCGGATAGAGAAGTGTTCTGATGAGAAGACAATGAGATTCGTGTGGGATGGGGATACGATTCTCCATGAGTATGACTCGCAGAATGATGCAACAGAACTAGAGAGTGATAATCTAGTCACATGGGTATTTAATGATGGCTTCGTCCCTTCAGCTAAAATCACGAGTGAAGGTCATTATAGTATTATTAGTGATTATCTTGGTACCCCCGTAGAAGCTTATGATGATGAGGGTAATAGAATTTGGTCGGCTAAGCTTGATATTTATGGACGAGTGAAAGAATTTACAGGTGAGAAAGACTTTATTCCATTCCGTTATCAAGGGCAGTATGAAGATGTGGAAATAGGATTGTATTATAATAGATTCCGATATTACTCACCAGCTGAGGGTATATATACTCAGATAGATCCGATTGGATTGGCTGGTGGAAATCCAACATTATATGCTTACGTTATTGATCCTAATATTTGGATAGATCCATTTGGATTAAATGTAAGTACAGGAGCTGGGAGAACACATATTACTTATGAGGGTATAAGAAATGGTAAGCGGTATACAGGTTACGCGAGTATGCCGGGAACTGGACGAACTGCTCTAGAAGTACTTAATTATCGTTATTCTGAAGGATTTAATCCCTCAAATCCTAAAGTTCCAGATGTTCGTCCTGAAATTGTATATCACGGTGAAGGTGTAGAAGGTAAGAATACAGCACGTGGCCTTGAACAATATGGATTCGAGGAAAATGTTAAAAAATATGGTAGAGATCAAGTTGATAACAAGCAAAGTCCCGTAGGAAAAAATAATCTCAAAAGAGACAAGTATAAAAAAGCCGCAGAAGCAGAATTGAAAAAACGAGCGAATATTCAAACCTGCAAATAAAGATAAGAAAGGATGTTAGTATGTTAAAAAGGTTTAGTTGGAAGAAAAATGATGTTCATTCAATACAATTAAAAGAAAATTTGTATACCATTGCTCAATTATTAGATATTCCGTACGTTGCATTTTTTAATATCTCGAGTGAAAATAATAATTTTAACGAGAAGTCACTCGATTTAAATAATTTGAAACCTTTTGGGGTATGTATGGTTCTAAACGATTTTTTTAAAAAGTGTTCTGAGGGGAAAGTAAAAAATGTACAACCTAACTTGAATATTCCTATACCGGAGATTTTTATTAGTAGTGACAGGGGACAGTGGGGGAGTCGGTCAGAAATCAGTGATGATAAACTAATATATAATTTGGTGAAAATTGATCCTATAGTCGGTGATAAGGGTATTATGGGTAATGAAATTATTCAATATAATATTGATAGAAATGACTCAAATATCATAAATAACTATGAAATTATTGGATACAATACTGGTTATGAATTGGTGCGTCGCTTAATTTTATCGATTGAGAATAGCCGTTGGATTGATCCATTAAAAGAACTACGATTGCTTGGTGTAGATAATTATCCGTTAAAAACAGTAGAAGAAATGTGGCACTATGGGGTTCCGAAATATGAGTAGGTAATAGAATAGATAAAAATTTTTCTAATAAACATTAGCTTAGACTCTATTGATTACATCGAGGAGGAACCATTGTGAAGAAACTTGATTCTGAATTTAAATATCTAGTGGATATGTACAAAGATCCTTTTTTTCCAACGTTTTTAGTAGATAAACTTAAATTGCATATTGTTAAAGTAGTTCATTTTATTGAGGAAAGCACTCATACAATAGAAGAGATTCAGGAAAAGTTAGATGAAATGACTATAGCTATTAATGAGCTACAGAATGAGTTTTATCAAAATAATAGTGAAATTGAAACGGTTGCACGGGATTCAATTGGAGAAACAGTAGAAGAAATTTTACAATATTTTGAGCTTGATATCGATACTGAAGAAGCTATTAGAGAAAGAGAATGGTAAAAAATTAAATAGACAATGTATCTTTATACGTTACAAACTGCCTCGATATAACCATTCTGTTTATGCCAGGACTTGTATTACAACCGATTCTTTATTATACACTTGATAAAAAAGCTGATTATTCTAAAACATATGTAAAGAAGACATCATAAGTTCTTTCTTTACATATGTTTTTTTGTTAGAAATAGAATTGTTTTTTCGTGTTTTTATTTTCTATATAGATGGTAATGATGACCAATTGCAGTATGAAAGCTATGACGATGTGATTTTAATCATACGCAAGTTTCCTTTGATTACACCATTCTTGGCAGCTTGAAGTCCCGAGAACAAGGCGGGAAGAAAGTTCGATTTGCCTATGATACAGAAGAGCAGTTAATTGCTGTGTTCAACGAAAAAGGCGAAGCGTACCAGTTTGAACGGGATGCGAAAGGGAATATCATCAAGGAAATTGGCTTTGATGACATGACAAGAACGTATGAACGAAGTCTAGCGGGATTGGTTCAGAGGGTAAATCGCCCTGGTAATCGCTGGACAGCGTATCAACATGACCATCTAGGAAATGTTATTCGTGCGGATTATTATGATGATACTTGGGAAACATTTAGCTATGACAAAAATGGTTTGTTGCTAGAGACGGCAAACGATCATGTGACGGTCAAGCTCGAGCGAGACGTATTTGGCCAAGTCGTTAAAGAGTGGCAAAATGACCATTGGATTGCGAGTAGTTATGATGAATTGGGCAACCGTTCACAGATTACGAGCAGCCTCGGCGCAAACATTACTGTCGCTCGTAATGAAATGGGCAATATCATGCAAATGACCGCTTCCCATTCCGACCAAAGCCAGTGGACGGCTTCCATGCAGTACAATGAACTCGGTCAGGAGATTGAAAGAATCTTACCCGGCGATGTCATTAGTAAATGGCAATATGATATCACAGGTAGACCAACACATCATCGAGTACGCAGTCAAAACCGCGATACTCGAAGACGCGTTTATCATTGGGATGTTAATCACCGATTACACAGTATGGTTAACGAGCTAACAGGTGTCAAAGTGACTTATGGTTACGACGAATTTAGTAACCTCGTATGGTCTAATCAGGGTGGTCAATTCGATTTCCTATACCGCAGCGTCGATGATGTCGGGAATCTATATGAAACACGTGAAAAATCAGATCGTGTTTACGGCCCTGGCAGTAGACTTCTAGAAACAAAAGATGCCAAATTCTCCTATGACGAAGAAGGAAATCTCATCGAGAAAGTCGAAAACAATGGTGATACGTGGAAATATGAGTATTATGGCAATGGGATGATGTCAAAAGTCATTAAGCCAGACAAGACGGAAGTAACTTTCAAATATGACACGTTAGGTAGACGGATAGAGAAAAGTTCAGTTGAAAAAACGATGAGATTCGTGTGGGATGGGAATACGATTCTACATGAGTATGATTCGCAGAAAGAATCGGCTGAACCTGATCTAGTCACATGGGTATTTAATGATGGCTTCGTCCCTTCTGCAAAAATCACGAGTGAAGGTCATTATAGTATTATTAGTGATTATCTTGGAACACCTGTTGAAGCCTATGATGAGCAAGGTAATAAAGTTTGGTCTGCAGAGCTTGATATTTATGGCCGAGTAAAGGGGTATGAAGGAGAGAAAGACTTTGTTCCATTTAGGTATCAAGGGCAGTATTCAGACGAAGAAACAGGATTATACTATAATAGATTCCGTTACTATTCACCTGAAGAGGGTATGTATACACAGCAAGATCCAATTCGCTTAAACAGTAGAGTCTATAATTTTTATCAGTATGTTTCAAATTCTAATAACACTGTTGACCCATTTGGTCTCGATTGGAATTATCGTTTGATTGATAGTTCTGGAAATGCATATTACCATGGTCGTGCATCAGATAATGCTTCAATGTTTGATGTAGGAAGACGTCATGCAGCTACAAAGGGGGCAGATGGCTATAGATTTGGAGCAGGAGATAAACTTGAAGTAGTTACTCCAAAAGGGACAGACTATGATACGGTAAGAGGTATTGAAGAACGAGGCATTCAACAAAAGAATGTATTAGGAAGGCAAAGCCCAAATGTTCGTGGAAACAAAATTCATGGTATATCAGAAGCGAAGCAATCAACAATTATAGGAGAACGTAGATTAAATGCAGCTGATAAGTTACTGAATGGTCGAAGTGTAAATAAGCTACCGACTTTAGATGAATTAGAATTTGAAAAAATAAAATGTACCTAAAGGGGTATTCTGAAGAATGAATTATAATAATAAAGCTTTAAAAATTTTATTAAATTATAGCTTGTTGAATCCAGAGAAAACATTAGAGGAAGATTTTCAGTATGCTAAAACTGCAGGTTATATGTTTGACAAAATTGAACAGACGCATAATGAAGCTATTGAGAATGCAATTACTGAATTGAAACAATGTTCTAAACGTTTCACAGTGGATTTGTTTCTAGCAAGTTTAAGTAACCAACATTTAGATTGGAGATCGGGATTACCAGTATATGTGATTATGAAACAATTTCCTATCCATGATTTTAAAAGTGATTTTATATCTTGTGAAATATGTGGAAATAATCCCGATTCTTTGGTGGACCTTACATTTGTTAACAAAATTCGTTTCGGTATTGGTGGAATTATTTCAGGTAACATATATGATTTTTCATTTATACTTCAACAGCATAATAAGCTTCCCCATGTAAAGCCGACAAAGAAAGATTTTGATATTTTTAAGTTTATTATTGAGATTATTAGAAATGCAGAAACTAATGATACACCATCTAAAGTTCAAAAAAAGATTGGAAAAATTAAAGGTTTTAAATCAAATGAAGAACAAAGAAAAGCATTGCTTGAGACGCTTGGTTTCTGTAGTATTTTAGAAACAGAAGAGCATAAAGGTTTTTTACATCAATTCATAAATCTTGGTTTAGCCCCAAGATCTAGACATAGCTCAGATTGGTTATATCCCGTCGATTGGTGGAAAGGGAAAGATGGGATAAATGAAGACGCACTAAAATATTGGTTTGGAGAATATGAGGAATTACAAGATTTGTTTATGTAAAGAATATAAGTATTTGGCTTATATTAAGTGTTTTTCAGATTACTAAAAAAAGTCTTGAATCGAAAGTAGTGAATAATTGTTCAAAAGCGGCCTGAGCCTTGAATTCTAAAGGGCTCAGGCCGTTTAAACTTTTATAGTATTGATAGTGATTAAAAAATGGATATAGTATCTCATAGAGAAAGTCGAAAAGAATAGTGATACGTGGAAATACGAGTATTATGGCAATGGCATGATGTCAAAAATCATTAAGCCAGATAAGTCGGAAGTTACTTTCAAGTATGACTCACTAGGTAGACGAATAGAGAAGAGTTCAGACGAAAAATCGATGAGATTTGTGTGGGATGGGAATACGATACTTCATGAGTATGTTTCGCAGAATGATTCAGATAAAATTGAAAATCTAGTGGAGAATTCTAACCAAACAGATGCTGATATGGCAGACAATCTAGTCACATGGGTATTTAATGACGGCTTCGTCCCATCTGCAAAAATCACAAGTGAGGGCCATTACAGTATAATTAGTGATTATCTTGGTGCACCTGTCGAAGCTTATGATGATCAAGGTGATAGAGTTTGGTCGGCTGAGCTTGATGTCTACGGTAGAGTGAAAGATTATACAGGCGAGAAAGGCTTCATTCCATTCCGTTATCAAGGGCAGTACGATGATGTCGAAATCGGACTGTATTATAACCGATTCCGATACTACGACCCAGAGCAAGGGAATTATACTCAGATTGATCCAATTGGACTTGCGGGTGGGAATCCAACACTATATGGATTTGTAAGAAATACAAATAATTCATTTGATCCATTTGGTTTGTGGTCATATTACCAGTTAAAAGATGATCTTGGTAATATAGTTTATCATGGTATAACCGATAGACCAATACAAGTGAGGCTTATAGAACATGCTAATGGTAATGGGAATACTTCAAAAAAATTATTTAGTCAAGTAAGTTATTTAGATGCCCTTCCAGACAGAATTGCAGCAAGAAATCTTGAGGGGTCAGCATTGTATCATGCATTCAAAGCGGATGCTAATTTATATAATGCTACAAGACCTGTTTCAGAAGGGTTTTATCATCAATATAATGGTCCTGACAAAATTGCTAAAGGTAGGACTTTCTTAACACAGGCAGAAATAGAAAGTCAAATGAAGAAAGCAAAAACAGTAAATGTTGATAGAGGAGGTAAAATAAAATGTCCAACATAAAGAAATTAGAAGCAGTAACAAAAGCACTTGAAGATTTGTGTGATTCTACTCCAGAAAATCCACTATCATTGATTAAAACTATTGAAAAAGCAACTAGATTAGAGACTGGATCACCAATTTCAGAATTTTTATCTAATCCAGATTTCATACGAAAATTAATTAATGTTGGGTATCGGTATGAGTCAGATGAAAAGGTTTTAGAACAAGTACTATGGTCATTAGGTCAAATTTCTGGTAGAGTTTTTTGGTCTATGCGACAGCTTTATAATGAATTTGAAGCGAATACCCAAGATATTTATAATTTTTTTCTACAATTTATAAATCATGATAATAATAAAATTAGACTTGCAGTAGCGACAGGATTTATTAAATTACCCCAATTTGACGAGTATCCAAATAAATGGAACTATATTATTTCAATGGCGAGCATACCTCCTAAAATAAAGTCTATGAGATTATTTAGATGGGTTGTAAACGCTAATATAAAAAATATACCGAGTGAATTTAAATATCCTATTTGCAAAATATTAAATGAGTATCTTCATGAATCAAATCTAGATATTGATACTCAAAAACTCTATAAAGAAATAATTGTTCAGTTAGATGATAACTTTTTAGAGGGTGTCTAACTTGCAAAAAGCTTTTACCTTTTTCAAATATATTATTAAAATGCAATAAATTCTTAATTTTATGGGTTGTTGCCCTTCTTAATACTATATTTCTGAACTTTAATCTAAAAACGTTTATACAATTTACAACAAGAACCAGGAATCAAACCAAAAAACAGTACTAGTTAGGATTGATATAAACCAAAGTAGGAATAACGTTCACCTACCAACAGGTTACCTCCTGCTATTAAGGTGAAGGATTTCATGTGGCTTAATTAAAAAATCAGCTACAGTAAAAAGCATTGAATCCGTTGCAATATAAAAGCAAGAGGGATTGCTTAAAACTATTTCTGTAATTTTTGTTCAGCACATCAAATTATTAAAATATGTAAAATATCTATCTTTAAATAATTTGAATCTTATTGTTAATTACACAAAGTAAAAAATATAAATTGGCTTGAGCATAGAATTCTAAAGGGCTCAAGCCATTTACTTTTTTCAGGTTTTGTATAAAAATGGATACACTTGCAATTTTTAGAATTTAATTTTCAATATAAATAGTTCAGATGGCAACGACGTTCAATTACAGTATGATTGCTACGACGATGTTATTTTTGCGAAAGACAATCATACGCAAGTTTCCTTTGACTACACCATCCTTGGTAGCTTAACATCTCGAGAACAAGGTGGGAAGAAAGTCCGTTTCGCCTATGATACAGAAGAACAGTTAACCGCTGTGTTCAACGAAAAGGGCGAAGCGTATCAGTTTGAACGGGATGCGAAAGGGAATATCATCAAGGAAATCGGCTTTGATGACATGACAAGAACGTATGAACGAAGTCTAGCGGGATTGGTTCAGAGAATTAATCGACCTGGTAATCGCTGGACAGCATATCAACATGACAATCTAGGAAATGTTATTCGTGCGGATTATTATGATGATACTTGGGAAACATTTAGCTATGACAAAAATGGTTTGTTGCTAGAGACGGCAAACGACCATGTGACCGTCAAGCTCGAGCGTGACGTATCCGGTCAAGTGATCAAAGAGTGGCAAAATGACCATTGGCTTGAAAGTAGCTACGATGAACTAGGCAACCGTTCCCAAATTACAAGTAGCCTTGGCGCAAACATTACAGTCGCTCGGAATGAAATGGGCAATGTCATGCAAATGACCGCTTCCCATTCCGACCAAAACCAGTGGACAGCTTCCATGCAGTACAATGAACTCGGTCAAGAGATTGAGAGAATCCTACCTGGCGATGTCATTAGCAAATGGCAATATGATATTTCAGGCAGACCAACACACCATCGAGTAAGGAGTCAAAACCGCGATAGTCGAAGACGCGTTTATCATTGGGATGTTAATCACCGATTACGCAGTATGGTTAACGAGCTAACAGGTGTAAAAGTGACTTATGGTTACGATGAATTTAGTAACCTCGTATGGTCTAATCAGGGTGGTCAATTTGATTTCCTATACCGCAGTGTTGACGAAGTTGGCAATCTATATGAAACACGTGAAAAATCAGATCGCGTATACGGCCCTGGCAGTAGACTACTAGAAACAAAAGACGCCAAATTCACCTATGACGAAGAAGGAAATCTCATCAAGAAAGTCGAAAATAATGGTGATACGTGGAAGTACGAATATTATGGCAATGGGATGATGTCAAAGGTCATCAAGTCAGACAAAATAGAAGTTACTTTCAAATATGATTCTTTAGGTAGACGGATAGAGAAAAGTTCTGACGAAAAAACGATGAGATTCGTGTGGGATGGCAATACGATTCTACATGAGTATGATTTGCAGAATGGTTTGGCTGAACTAGAAAGTGAAAATTTAGTCACATGGGTATTTAATGATGGCTTCGTCCCTTCAGCTAAAATTACAAGTGAAGGTCATTACAGTATTATTAGTGACTATCTAGGAACGCCAGTGGAAGCCTATGATGACGAGGGTAATAGGATTTGGTCAGCTGAGCTTGATGTTTATGGACGAGTGAAAGAGTTCTTTGGTGAGAAGGATTTCATTCCGTTTAGGTATTAGGGGCAGTATGATGATTTAGAAATTGGATTGTATTATAACCGATTCCGATACTACGACCCAGAACAGGGGAATTATACTCAAATTGACCCGATTGGACTTGCGGGTGGGAATCCTACGCTTTATGGGTATGTAAAGGACCCAAATATTTTATATGATGCTTTTGGATTAGCCCCTACAAATCCGGTTGATAGAGCGTATTTAAAAGAAATATTGGGAGAAAGTAAAAAATCCGGTGGAGCATATATGTTTAGGACAATTGATGTAAGAGATGGTATTACTAAATGGTATGTTGGTAAGGCTAATAATTTATATACAAGATTAAGACAACATTTAGGTTCAGGAAAATTATCATCTTATCAATTGGAGTCCTTACAGGTACTGGTAGTTCCACATGGTAAAGAATTAGATTTTTTCAAAACAGAAGCTGATATAATAAAAGCTTTTGAAGATGCAGGAGAAGATCTTGCAAATAAAATAAAAAGTCCTGGTTGTAAAAAATAAGGAGATCGAGGAGAAATTTTATGGTTTTTGACAAAGTTTATTTCGATAGAAGTTTTAGATTTATTAACATAAATCCAGATATAGAGGTAATTGATGTTGAGGATATAAAAATGCAAGAAATAGACAGTGTGTCAGTTTCACATGATAGTATTAATCATAAGTTTGAGAGTATAAAAAATCTTAATGGGATTTCAGATATTAGAGGTCTTAGGTTAAACTCTTATAACTATAACTCCTTAAAGGACTTGAAAAATTATAGTTCACTAGAATATTTTAATTTTTTGGGGAAAACTGATGAAGTAATTCCTTTTGAGGAGTTAGTTTCATTGTGGTGTGTTTACTTAAATTACGATAAAAAAACTTGCAGCTCAATTTTCCAAAACAAGAATATAGAGTATTTATTTATTGATAATTATAGTGATGATTCATCTGAAAAGTTCAATATATTTACTAATGCTAAAAGAATTGGCCTTGTAAAAACTAAAATAATTGAATTCGAAGCTCTTAGGTACATGCCTTTTTTAGAGCACATAGGAATAGGTTATAATTCAAAAATGACTTCTTTGAAGTGGATTGAGGAAGGAAAATCATTAAATTCAATAGGTTTTCAAAATTGTAAGAATATTAAAGATTGGAGTTCGATTGGAACTGTCTCTACCATAGAAAAAGTAATAATAGAAAACTGCGGTGAAATACCCTCATTAGATTTTCTACATCAACTACCTAATTTACAAGAAGTTCGTATAATTGGAACAACAAGTATTAAAGATGGTAAAATAAAACATCTTTTGAACCATAAAACTTTAAAATATTTATTTCTACCTATTAAGAAAGATTATGATATCAAACTAGCCGATTTAGAGAACTTTAACAATAGGTAGAGAAATTGTTATTATGCTACAAGTATTTAAAAGTTTCAATGAAATTTATTGTAATATTTTTGAAATTCCCTAACCTCAAATACTAGAAGATAGGGAATAATGTAACGTATCTTATAAAGTGTATAGTACTGAGTAAGCGGTTTGAGCCTTGAATTCTAAAGAGCTCAAGCCGCTTTTTAATTTTTACATATTGTTAGGGATTGAAAAATTGATGCTTGTTTACCCTTCATAATAAATCGTTGAAATCTAACAACCTTCAATTACAGTACAATGCGGTTATTATGATGTTCTAGGCAATCACTCCCAAGTCCGAGCAACCTAGGAGTAATATCCATGTCGCACGTAATGAAATGGGCAATGTCATGCAAATGACGGCTTCCCACTCCGACCAAAACCAGTGGACAGCCTCCAAGCAGTACAATGAACTAGGTCAAGAGATTGAAAGAATCCTACCTGGAGATGTTATTAGTAAATGGCAATATGATATCACAGGCAGACCAACACATCATCGAGTGCGCAGTCAAAACCGCGATACAAGAAGACGCGTATATAACTGGGATGTCAATCACCGCCTCCGCAGCATGGGCAACGAACTAACCGGTGTCAAAGTCACTTACGGTTACGACGAATTCAGTAACCTCGTATGGGCAAACCAAGACAGTCAATTCGATTTCCTATACCGCAGCGTAGACGATGTCGGCAATCTATATGAAACACGTGAAAAATCAGATCGCGTATACGGCCCAGGCAGTAGATTACTAGAAACGAAAGATGCTAAATTCTCTTATGATGAAGAAGGAAATCTCATAGAAAAAGTCGAAAACAATGGTGATACGTGGAAGTATGAGTACTACGGCAATGGGATGATGGCGAAGGTCATCAAGCCAGACAATTCGGAAGTAACTTTCAAGTATGACACGTTAGGTAGACGAATAGAGAAGAGTACTGAAGAGAAGATGATGAGATTCGTGTGGGATGGGAATACGATTCTACATGAGTATGATTCGGCTAAACTAGAAAATCAAGTTGAATCAGAGAACAAGTCTGACACAACGGATAACCTAGTCACATGGGTATTTAATGACGGCTTTGTCCCTTCGGCTAAAATCACGAGTGAAGGTCATTACAGTATTATTAGTGACTATCTGGGAACACCTGTCGAAGCTTATGATGATGAGGGAAATAAGGTTTGGTCAGCTGAGCTTGATGTTTATGGTAGAGTGAAAGAATTTACAGGTGAGAAAGACTTTATTCCATTCCGTTATCAGGGTCAATACGAAGACACTGATACAGGGCTTTACTACAATCGTTTCCGATATTACTCACCAAGTGAGGGAATGTACACGCAGGTTGATCCTATTGGACTTGCAGGTGAAAATCCGACTTTGTATGGGTATGTGCAGGATACAAATGTTTGGCTTGATGTGTTCGGATTGAATACGGCAAAAGGTGATGCTGCTGAGAATGCGTTTGAAGCACTTCTGAAAAAACGAGGTTACAATATTTACATGACCATAAAAAATAATTCAAATCATGGAACAGATATTATAGCTCAGAATCCATTTACGAAAAAAGTATTTGTGTTTGAAGTAAAAGCCAATACTGCAAGATTATCGAAAAAGCAAAAAGGTAATAATTATATCAAAGATATCTTTGATGAAGTTTATAATAGACGTACTTTAAGAGGGCAAAAAATTGATCCGAAAATTGTATCAACTGTAAAAACTATTAGAGATGATATAAACAAATATGGTATGTCAAGTTTTGAAGTTAAATATAGTGTTACTCATGGTAGTAACGGCTATACAGCTAAACTAAAAAAATTAAGACATGGTGCCAAAATAGACCCTAAAAAGGAATTTCTCTATTGAGAAATGACATCAAAAAAGGAGTGAAAGAATGTATACAAACAAATACTGGAAGTATTTTAATCGATCTATAAAAGAGTACAAAAAAAACGTGATTTCAGATGAAGAAGTAAAAGAAATACTAGATGAACGACTAAATGAAATGAAAGACTTAATGCAAAAAAATGAAGCAAATCATTTAGCTGACAGCTTAGGTTTTTTAGTAGGAGTTCACCTAGAAATGAATGCGAAAAATAGAATACTAAATGGAGAATCATCAGCATGGATATTATTAGAGCAGCAACTTTTTTGGTTAGTTCAAATGATCAAAAGTAATCCAAGTAGAGGAGATGTATCAGACAGGCAAATAGGGGGACTTATCGGGCTTTCTTTATTGTGGGGTTATGAGGATATTGCAGAGATAACATACAAGTATGCAACTAATATGTTCATGAAAGATCCAGGTTTTTATTCTGAGAATAAAACTCATCATGTTTTCATGACATGTCTATATCATAAATGGAAAACTGGAGAAATGCCCGAATTATTTAATATTTTACCAGAAGATCATGTCTACCAAAAATTAATGAGCAGTTGGAACGATACAAACGATTTTGGAGAGCATCTTTATGAACTTTGTGATTTTCACATTTATAGTCTAAGCGACACGCCACATAAATCAAGTGAAATATTATCATTTGATTGTATACCTTACGATTATTATTGTATTCAGTTAATAAGAGAAAAAGAGGGATTAACCACACCTAAAATAGAGCATCCGTTGCTACAAACACTCTTAGCTGATATTCCAAAGGATAAGCCAGGATATAAACTCGAAGAGGATGAGGTATTGCAATTCGTAATTCAAAATGAAAAGGTACCTGATTCACAACGAATTATAAGTTAAAGTATTCTATTTCGAATCGCACAAAATAAAGTATCAGCTACTTCAAAAGTTAGGAAAAGGAATGAGTGTATGAATGCATTATTGTTACTTGTGCAAAAGCTTTCCTGTGATATGGAGGAACAAATTTTTTCAGAGGTTTCATTAGCTAAAGAAAAGCCAGAAGCATATTTCGAGAAGTTCAAAGACCGACTGGATGAAAGAGGAATAGACAGACCGATTGATCAATTGGCGTGGATTTCTTTGGTTGATGCACTTCTTGAGCATGATTTAGCATTTGAACTCGATTGGAAAGAATCTGGGTTATATATTTGTGATGTTGTTGATGAATTGCTAGATAGAAAAAAAATGGCGTGCATGAATTGGGAGGAATTTGAAGATGGAGAGTTGGATAATCTGACAACGACCCAATGTTTAAATGCCATTTCAGAAAAATTAAAGGAACAGGCAATTTCATTGGCAAGTTTAGATATTGATAGTGATTGTTACGTTTTGATCACCGTTCCATCATCTGACATTGGTGACATTAAGAAGTTGGCACAAGAAGCGGGTTATAGAATTCAAGATTCTTTCTAAATTTATGAGCCCTACTACAATTGAACGAGTAGAGAATATTTACGAAATAACTTTTCCAAACATAGGTAAGAAGAAGCTATTGGCACTTCTTTACCTATGTTTTTGTGTATTAGAGAAAAAATTAACCGTTTATGTTCAATGAAAAAGGTAAAGCGTATCAGTTAGAACGTGATGAGAAAGGCAATATCATCAAGGAAATCGGCTTTGATGACATGACAAGAACGTATGAACGAAGTCTAGCGGGATTGGTTCAGAGAATTAATCGACCTGGTAATCGCTGGACAGCGTATCAACATGACAACCTAGGAAATGTTATTCGTGCGGATTATTATGACGATACATGGGAAACATTTAGCTATGACAAAAATGGTTTGTTGCTAGAGACGGCAAACGATCATGTGACGGTCAAGCTCGAGCGAGACGCATCCGGCCAAGTAATCAAAGAGTGGCAAAACGACCATTGGATTGAAAGTAGCTACGATGAACTAGGCAACCGTTTCCAAATTACGAGTAGCCTCGGCGCAAACATTACTGTCGCTCGTAATGAAATGGGCAATGTCACGCAAATGACCGCTTCTCACTCCGACCAAGCCCAGTGGACTGCTTCCATGCAGTACAATGAGCTAGGTCAAGAGATTGAGAGAATCCTACCTGGAGATGTTATCAGTAAATGGCAATATGATATTTCAGGTAGACCAACACACCATCGGGTAAGGAGTCAAAACCGCGATACTCGAAGACGTGTTTATAATTGGGATGTCAATCACCGATTACGCAGTATGGTTAACGAATTAACGGGTGTAAAAGTGACTTATGGTTACGATGAATTTAGTAACCTCGTATGGTCTAATCAGGGTGGTCAATTTGATTTCCTATACCGCAGTGTCGACGATGTCGGCAATCTATATGAAACACGTGAAAAATCTGATCGTGTTTACGGCCCTGGCAGTAGACTACTAGAAACAAAAGATGCCAATTTCTCCTATGACGAAGAAGGAAATCTCATAGAGAAAGTCGAAAACAATGGTGATACGTGGAAATACGAGTACTATGGCAATGGGATGTTGTCTAAGGTCATCAAGCCAGACAAGACTGAAGTTACTTTCAAATATGACACGTTAGGTAGACGGGTAGAGAAGAGTTCCAATGAAAAGTCGATGAGATTCGTGTGGGATGGCAATACAATTCTACATGAATTTGATTCGCAAAAAGATTCGGCTGAACCTGATCTAGTCACATGGGTATTTAATGACGGCTTCGTCCCTTCAGCTAAAATCACAAGTGAAGGTCACTACAGTATTATTAGTGACTATCTTGGAACACCTGTCGAAGCTTATGATGATGAGGGGAATAAGGTTTGGTCCGCTGATCTTGATGTTTATGGCAGAGTGAAAGAATTTACAGGTGAGAAAGACTTTATTCCATTCCGTTATCAAGGACAGTACGAGGATCAAGAGACAGGTCTTTATTATAATCGATTCCGATACTACGACCCAGAACAAGGGAATTATACTCAGATAGATCCGATTGGACTTGCGGGGAATAATCCAACGTTGTATGGATATGTTAGTGATCCGAATATATGGCTCGATTTGTTTGGGTTAAATAGTACAGGTGGTCACATAATATATGGTGAATTAGATCACTTAGGCCGCCCAACCGGTGTATCAGCGACGATTACTTCAGATATGATTGGGACAGGTTCTCCTGCAAGTTTTCATATTAGACCCCCTGGATTCGGAGGGCAAAAATCTGGACATGCACGTGGACATTTATTGGCAAAAATACTAGGTGGTTCAGGGAAAGATTCTAGAAATCTAGTGACGTTAATTCATAATCCAGTTAACTCGCCAGTTATGAGGGACTTTGAGTTAGCGGTAAGAGATATAGTAAAAAATGGTCAAACAGTTTCTTATAGAGCAGTACCTATTTATGATGGTTCTGATTTAATGCCTAGGGGAGTAACACTGTCAGCAAAAGGAACAGGTGGATTTTCATTAGATGTTACTATTGTGAATAGAAAATATAGTTGTAAAAAATAGTCTGATGTTATGTAAAGAATATTACAAAGTGATTGGAGAGATTAAATGTGTCTTTAGAAAGACTAAAAACTATTTTACCTGTACCTGAAAAAATTTATGGTTCAGGAGATATATCTCAATGGAAAGAAGCCGAGAAGGAGTTAGGTTCAAAATTCCCAGCAGATTATAAAGAATTTATTTCTACCTATGGAACAGGTGGAGTTTGTGGCTTTTTGTGGATTTATTCACCTTTTTCTGATAATGAAAACCTTAATTTTTTTATAAGGTCAAAAGAAGAAAATGATGCATATATTATATCAAAGCAAAAATTTCCTGATGATTTCCCACATAGTTTATTTCCTGTAGAAGGCGGTTTGTTACCTTGGGGAGTAACAGATAATGGAGATGTATTAAATTGGATTACTTCTAATAACCCAGAAGAATGGTCTGTATTGGTGTATGATGGTGGAACTGGAGAATCCTATGAATATAAAAATTCATTCTCTGAATTTATTTTTGATATCTTGAACGGAAATATAAATTGTAATTTATTCCCCGATGATCTATTAGATATTGAAATTGAATATGTAGTAGGAGATGCAGATTAAAACTTGATATAAATTTTTGATTAAAATTAGATTGCTTTTCCAAAATGAGAAGATTTCATATGGTAGTCATACATGTAAATTAATATTTCATTTAGAGTAGCGTGAATTCTGGACTTTGGAGTTTATTGCTACTCTTTTTGTTACCGATCAAAACCAAAGAATAGCCACGATACACAACGAACTAGGTCAAGAGATTGAGAGAATCCCACCCGGCGATGTTATTAGTAAATGGCAATATGATATATCACGGGCAGTTCAACACACCATCGAGTAAAAAGTCAAAACCGAGATACAAAATTAGGGGGAAATCAAAGCATAGTGAAGAAACTAGATTCTGAATTCAAATACCTATTGGATATGTACGAAGATGCCTTTTATCCAACGTTTTAGTGGATAAAATCAAATTGATAATTACTCAGGTAGTTCATTTTCTTGAAGAAGGTAAGCATTCAATTGAAGAAGTTCAACAAAAGCTAGATGAAATGACGATAGCAATTAATGAATTACAGAATGAGTTTTATCAAAATGATAGTGAAATTGAAACTGTCGCGCGGGATTCTATCGGAATAACAGTAGAAGAGATTCTACAATATTTTGAGCTTGATATTGATATCGAAGATGCTTTGAGGAAACGGGAATGGTAAAGCTGTAATAGTCTGAAAATACAGAGTTTAATACGTGGGCTAATAAATACATAATTCGTCCTTAAAGCAAAAAATACGAATTAACTAAGGATTTGTACAACCAGTACGAAAGAATCCTATACGAACAATGAAGTTGATTTGTAAATAAAGGATGTGATGTTATGAATAATGTTTTATTAAGTATTGAGGAAATAACCACAATTTTAGATACAGATTTTATTCCTTTAGAACCAATTGTTACGGGTTTAAGATTAAAGAAACAAGTTGGGACGAAAGATAACATTGAAGATGTAGAGAGAAGGATTGGGGTGAAATTCCCTGCAGATTTTGTAGATTTAATTTTAAACTATGATTTTGGTGATTTTAGTATTTTAGGAGTACATTTTGGTAGTAATACAGATTATCTAGAAAAATTAATAAGTTACCAAGAAGATTTGTCAAATGAAGATGTAAATAGTCTTTCAAATCAATTTTTATGTATTGCAATGGGGGATTATTTTACATTCATTATGGATGTCAATTGTGGAAATATTTACGTTTATGGCTCAGAGACGCCATTTAATAAAAAAATTAAAGTAGCAGAATCTTTTACTAACCTTATTCAAGCGTTAGGAACAGCATATTTTCACAGATCTCAAAACACCCAATCAGAGTTTTTAGATATAGTAATTAATTCATTTGACTCCGATAGTATAGAAGTTTGGAAAGAAATTGTGAAATAGGAAATTACATACCGTACTGTTAGTGATGAACATCAAACGATGTGGAAGCGTTGGGTTTAAATTTAGGATATGACTAGTTCTCTACTAAGCTAGGGGTAGTCCAATGACTTTGGCGAGGATCATTGATTTTTCAAAGGATAGGGTGCCTAGGGTGGAAACTAATGAAAAATACAGCTCTTTGGATTGAACAAGGTTATTGTTCCAACCAATTAAAAAATGCACATTTGCAATCTAAAAGCTTTAAATTAGAAATTCCTTTTATATGAGTATGGAAGTGAGTCGGATATTTGTAGGTTTAAATTGATTGTTGAAGAAGTGAAAAATGAAAAACAATTATTGTTTTCATGGGTATAACAAACAGAGTCTTGTTCCAAAAACGATACATTTTTATACATTACTTGTGCTACTTTTTCACCTAATATACTCTTTCATTTTTGGGATTCCGCTGTAAAATGTCGAAAAACACTTTTAATATTTGGGGATGGGATAAAAAAAAAAGAACTATGATCCGTTTTATTAAGACTGGAGATATATTTTGTTTTTTGAATGAAAAAAATACTTACTGTTTCGGTAGGATTCTGTCTAAAGTTTCAATAGGGAATGTTGCAGAAATTTTAGATTTTGTTTCACCTACACCTGAAATATATAAATGCTATTTTAAATATGTACATTATCGCTTGAATAACTATGTACAAAAATGCTCGGGGTATTCATACTAATCTAGAGGTGATTAGTAGTGTATATCCAACTAAACGTAGAAACAAA
>NZ_RXNR01000025.1 GCF_003966145.1 Lysinibacillus telephonicus | reverse complement strand
ATATAATACTCGAAGAGTGTTTTTACCCCAAATAAGTCGGTTAAATACCCAATAATCTATTAAAATTACAAAAGACCTTCAGAATAAGCCCATTCTGAAGGTCTTTTGTCAACAACCTGAACTCACGCATTTGCATGAGTTCATTATTTATAAATAATTTATGAAATTAATTCTTTTACAACTTTTGAAATAGTTGCACCATCAGCTTTGCCAGCAAGTAATGGTTTTGCAATCTTCATTGCTTCCCCCATATTCATTCCTTTTACAACACCAGCTTCTCCTAGAACTTGAATTATTTCTTCTTCAGATAATTGCTTCGGTAAAAAACCTTTTAAAATCGATAATTTTAATTCTTCCTTTTCAATTAAGTCTTCACGGTTTGCCTGTTTAGCACCATCCAATGATTGATTTGTTTGTTTAATTTCACGATTAACAACAGCCACTTCTTCTTCTTCTGTTAATTGTGTACCCTTTTCCTTTTCTGCTTTATCCAGAGCCGACTTCAATAGAGTAAGGACACCCTTGGCTACAATATTTTTTTCCTTCATCGCAATTTTTAATTGTTCAAAAACAGTTTCTTTTAACATAATTGATTCTCTCCTTATATATCTTTTCACATATTATTTTACCTTTTTTGCAAAACAATATTAACTATATACTTTCTTTTCTATTCATTCCATTAGAAAACAGTTAAAAATAATTTAAAATATTATTATCTTTCTATTTCGATAAGAACTTTTCGTTATTTTAATTATAAAGTTATATTCTATTTGAAAACGTCATCATTCGCAAAATAGTTCTTTTTTCCTCACTCAATATATTTATCAGAATATTAACAGTTGAATTAATCTTCTAAACTTATATAATAATTTTTACTAACATTTGACGTTAACATCTAAGAGAGGAATTGAGATTTGTTATGAAAGAATTTTTTAATAAGTTATTAACAGGAATGAGTTTAGGTATTGTTGTATGTTTAATTCCAAATGCTCTCGTAGGTGAAATATTAAAATTAATTATTCCTTATGCACCATTTTTACAAACCGTTTTAAACGTATCGATTATTGTAATGAGTTTACTTCCTGTAGTTATTGGTGTAATGGCCGGTATTCAATTTAAATTAACTCCCATCCAAACATGTTCGGTTGGATTAGCAGCCTTTATCGGAAGTGGAGTTACTACTATTACAGAGGATGGCACATTCACAATTGCTGGAATCGGAACAGTTATAAATATAGCGATTACAACTGCAATCGCTATACTATTCGTGCAATTCTTAGGTTCAAGATTAAAGGAATGGACTTTACTTGCCATGCCTGCTTTAACTATTTTCATACCTGGTATCATTGGTCTTTCAATACTTCCATATGTAAAAAACGGTTCTTTACTAATTGGTGAAGGAATCATGTATTTAACAGATTTACAGCCAGTGATCATGGGTGCTTTGATTGCTATGATTTTCTCGGTGTTAATCTTATCACCTATTTCTACTATTGGCGTTGCAACAGTTATTATGCTTTCAGGCATCGGTGCTGGTGCTGCAAATTTAGGAGTTTGTGCTTCTGGAGTAGGAATGTGTATTGCAAGCTATCGTGCAAATAATTTTGGTACAGCTATCGCACATATTGCATCTGCTAAAATTCAAATGCGTAATTTCTTTATGAAACCAAAAATTGCATTTCCAATGATTCTTACTGCTGCAATTCTAGGTGCTCTTGGTGGAGTATTCGAGGTTATTGGAACACCATACAGCGCTGGATTCGGACTAGCAGGTTTTGTTGGACCACTTAAATACTTAGACTTAGTTGGTTGGAATTTAGAAAGTATTATCATTTCATCAACATTGTTCATTGCATTACCAGTAGTTTTAAATTTAGTATTTTTAAAACTATTTGAGGTAAAATTATGTTGGTTGAGCTCTGAAGATTATAAAGTAAATTATGAATAAGAAAAGCAAATACTTCAGCTCATCTATTATGCTGCTTGTACTGATAAACATTTAACAATCTTTACTATCTTATTCTAAAAAAATAGGAATGTGCCAACCATTACTAGCACATTCCTATTTTTATTTATTAATAAAGTTCATTAACTGATCAACTCGTTCATTTCCTAGCCTATAACCCATGTTATAGTTTTCCTTCATAATATCTACATCTTTTTCCAAGCTATTCATTGCATATTCTGGACGAAAGATAAAGCCTTCCCCTCTTTTTCTAATTGTTCACAGTAATCTAATGTCTCATTATAGTTATCAATGCGATCCTCTATTAAATCAGCAAGCTTAGGATATTTTTTCTTTAATAGCCGCATAGCCCATTTACTTTGGCGATCTAACTCCTTACGGTATCCATTAGGGCGCGTTAGTATTATCACATGCTTTTGATAGCCATCCTCAATCGCCTTTTTTATAGGAATTGGATCAGCTAAACCACCATCAAAATATGGAATATTATTTATTTTTATTTCAGGAAAAAGAATAGGAATTGCACATGTTGCACGCAATAAAGTACACTCACGATCCATTTCCAATGCATTCATGTACTCTACTTCACCAGTTAGCGCATTTGTTACACCAACCAATATGGTACCTTCATATTTTTGATATGTATCCCAATCAAATAACTCTAATTGATTTGGTATGACGTCATAAGCAAAGTTTAAACCAAATATACTTTTTTCTTTTAAGAAATTTCGAATTCCCATATATCGTTTATCGTGTCTATAATCAACAAACACACGCAACGTTCTTTCTTTTTGCTTTGAAATATAGGAGCATGCATTAATAGCCCCTGCAGAAATTCCAATTATGTAAGGCAGCATTATTTCATGATCCAACATAGCATCAAGAATCCCAGCTGTATAAACTGTACGAAATGTACCGCCTTCTAAAATCAAACTACTACTATTTAAATTAACCATTTTTAAACCTCTTACTTTTCTTTTATATTATTAGATTCATTTTTTGTAAATCTTTTAACCCTGTCTACCAGGACACTTTTTCGGGAGTATCCAAATTCATTATATAGCTCATCTAGATTTGCATCTGATTTTTTTGTTATTTCATTATTTATTGTTGAATACCTCAGCATTGTTGCTGTAACTTTAAAGCCAACTTCTCGTGAAATCGCTTGAAACAGTCGCTCAATTGTTTTAACAGTAATTGGTTCGTTTTGTTTATTTCCAATACCTAACCATATAAAATCAATCTCTGAATTAGCTGGCAACAAATCCTCTGCAGCTTTTTTATAAATATAGAGCCATTGTAACATCGCTATCGAGAGCTTTACTCTTCTAGATCTTTTTTGTTTAGTAATTCTAATAACCTGATCATTTATATGTGACCATTTCATTTCAACAACTTCTGAAGGCTTTAAACTAAGTTCAGAAATGATGCGAACAATACAAAAGTTTCTAAGTGCAATCCATTTGTATACTTCATCGTCACTTCGTCTATACAAATTTAACCAATAGTTAATCACCTTTTTCATTTGCTCTTCTTGTAATGTTTCAATATTATGTTCAACTAATTTTTTAGGAATTAAAAGCTCAATCGGTATTTCTTGAATTACATTACGTGATTTTAAAAAAAATAGAAAATGTTTTAAGGAAGCTATTTTACGATTAAAACTCGATACGGAACGATACGTATCACTCAAAAAAACTATATAATGTTCTACAGTGGAATCAATCCTATTTTCAAATGACAAATTACATTTATCAATATAGCTAATAAATTGTTCAATATCGATGCAATACTGTTTGATTGTATGAGGCGATTTGTTTAAAGATACTAAGTAAGCCTTGTAAAATTCCAAATAACTCACATAATCACTTCCTTATAGACTAATGCGTCATTTTTCATGTGTTTTACTTTAAGTTTAGTGCGTGAGGATGTAATTTTTTATACTATATAGTGTCGGATAATATGTAACTGTTGTCAATAACATATGGAAAATTTAACTATTGTTTATCGAGATTTTGTAAAAATTTCCCGAAAATGTGTGAGTAAAAGCTATTCTAGTATATACTATTGGAAACAAACTAAGGGGGATTTTTGCATGCAAGTTCGTACAATGAGATTAGAAAAGGAAGATGCAAAAATTATTTATCAAGAAACTGCAGGACTTGCGATTATTACCATTCATAGACCACAGCTTAAAAATGCATTAACTGCAAATATGTGGACACAGCTTTCCAAAATTGCATTGCAGGCGTTGGAAAACCCAAAAAACAAAGTGCTTTTGGTTCGTGGTTCAGGGGAAAACTTCACAGCGGGATCCGATATAAAAGAATTCAATTCTATTTCTTTAGAAAAGGCAGAAGAAGCATTTATTCATATGGAAAAAACGATCTCTACAATTGAAAATTTGCCTATTCCTGTTATCGGTATAATCAACGGTCCTGCAATGGGAGCTGGACTTGAGCTAGCACTCGCATGTGATATACGAATTGGTTCAGATAAAGCTCGTATGGGGATTCCCGTTGGCAAGCTAGGAATAACTATAAACAATAAATTCGCTAAACGTCTAGTTGATTTAGTCGGTCCATCAGCTACAAAGGATTTAGTTTTTACCGGAAGAATTTATAAAGCTGAGGAAGCCTATAAAGCAGGCATGCTTAATTACTTAGTTGCAGAAAAAGACTTAAATAAATTTTCTATCAGAATGGGAAAATTAGTAGAAGGGATGTCGCCTGCATCACTTCTTGCGATTAAGCGCTCTGTAAAAGAATGTGTTGATTCTGTCCCTGTTCTATGGGAGGGCTCTACACCCTTTGTCGATCCTAATGATTTCCCTGAAGGTGTCCGCGCATTTGTCGAAAAGCGTAAGCCACAGTTTACGCGTAATTAAAGCATGGGAAGTCATCACAAAATCATGACTTCCCTCCCGTAAACTTACTGTATACCTTTTACAAAAATTCGAATATCCTGCGGTTCAAATTCAAAATGCTGAATAAATTGATCACCTATTGCTTGCTGTAATCCGCGTATTTTATTAACGAGATGATAATTCACAGGCCCTTTAACTATTAATGATATATAGATGATTGGATTAAATTGTTTCATCGTAAATTGAACAGTTTCAGCTTTTAATACAACACTGCATTGTGCAACTGTATGCTTAATTAAATCAACATAAACATTCCTTGAAATATTAACTACCTGTTTATGAAAATCAGGTTGAACAATCGTTGTTTCTCCGAGCTTTACCTTTGTTTTTGAAATTATATCAAATCCTCTTTGAATAAATCGCTTAAAGAAATTTTGCTCCACCTGTTTATAAGGAACAGGCATGACATGTTTGCCCTGCGTCCCTCTGACAAACTTAGCCATTTGTATTTCTTTATTCGTTCTTATTTCTTCTATATGATGAAAATAATGAATTGGCGCTATTTCAAGACGACTTGCAATCTGTTTTGTCATTTTGTCGGATGTCCCAATGATTAGGATAGATTGTACTTTGTGCTGGTGAATCGCGTCGATTACTTCTTTTTTATGATTGTGATCTTGGAAAATGGCGCGTCTTACTGCGGTAATTGTATTTTTTTCAAATTTTGCTGAAGTACCTGCTTTCTTTTCACCATTAATAATGAGTAATCCGTCATCAATAATAGCTTCAATTTGATGCTCGTATGCAAATTGTATGGCACTAGTACTCTTCCCTGTCCCACTTGGACCGCTTAATGAATGAACAATCATCTAACCACTCCAGCGTTTTTCCTCAGTTTATACCAAACTGAAAAAACAATCTATTGTTTACTAATTATTAACTGCTTCTCTACCTTTATTTCTCTTAACATTCGCTCTATTTCCTATATTTTTTCTTTTTTCTGATTTTATAGCGAATTTTTATTTTTCCTATGTTAAAATGTGATTTATATTTGTAAGTTTATAAGGAGTGTTCCACCTTGAATATTGTTCCATCGAAGAAAATGTCATTATTTCAGCCTGCAATTTTTAGCGATTTAAAAAAATATGCTAAGCAGCAGCAAGAAAAAGGACTTGAGCTAATTGATTTAAGTTTAGGCAGCCCTGATATCCCACCGCATGAAATGCTGCGCAACCATATGTCAGAGTTAAGTAAACTCCCCTCTTCATACGGGTATACACTAACAGCATCTAAGAAATTTAGAGAAGCCGTAGCGAATTATTATAAACGTTGTAATCAAGTAGAATTAGATCCTGAAACAGAAATTGTTCAAACTATTGGTTCACAAGAAGGCTTAGTTCACTTGCCTGTTGCGTTTTGCGATCCAGGTGATATCGTACTAACAACAAATCCAGGCTATGTTGCCTATGCAGCAGGAATTAGTTTAGCAGGAGCCGAGCCTTATTACATACCTCTGGATACTGACAGAGGATACGTTCCAAATTTGAAGGCAATTCCTGAAGAGATTGCACAAAAAGCAAAGTTGCTAATTTTAAATATGCCTGGTAATCCAGTGCCAATGTCTCCATCTACTGAATATTTCAGTGAAGTTGTTGAGTTTGCAAAAAAATACAATATTATCGTATTGCACGATGCAGCATATTCTGAATTTTACTTTACAGGGGAAGGCCCTATAAGCTTCCTAGCTACTCCTGGAGCAAAAGAAGTTGGGTTAGAGATTAACTCGCTTTCAAAAAGCTTTAGTTTAGCTGGTGCTCGTGTAGCTTATATTGTGGGAAATGCTGAAATGATTAATATCATTCAACAATTAAAATCAAATTTAGATTTTGGTATTTTTGACCCGATTCAATCAACTGCAGCCCTTGCACTTGATCACGCTGAAGAAATTACAGCAAATTTACGAACAACATTTGCAAAACGTCATCATACATTAATGTCAGGCTTGATCGACCTTGGATGGGAAGTAGCTCCTTCAAACGGCGGTATGTTTGTATGGGCAAAATATCCATATAATATTGACAGCGTTTCCTTTGCTTATAAAGCCATTGAACAAACTGGCGTTATTATGGTACCTGGTACGACATTTGGTTCTGAAGGTGAAGGTTATATGCGCTTAGCACTTGTTCAACCAGTTGAATTATTAGAAAAAGCTGTCGAACGTTTAAAAACAATTTCTCTATAAGAAATGAGTATACTTTGTTAGCAGCATTTGCTTGCTTTAGAGTCTACGATAAAAATTTAATTTCATATGAAAAGGCTATTCATGTTATCAACCATGAATAGCCTTTATTTTGTATTAGCCTAAATGTTTAAATTTCATATTTATTTACAGGATCTTTCTCAAAGCGATTGTAACGCTTTTTAAATGTAGTATAAAGGTGCGTAACTAGAACTTTTAATAACGCATAGCCCGGAATACCTAGAATAACCCCTGCCACGCCGAATAATGAACCTGCTGTTAATAAAACGAAAATAATCGTAATCGGATGAATCGATAAAGATTTACCCATAATATTTGGTGTTATAAATTTCCCTTCTATTAACTGAACAACTGTCCATACAATAATAAGCTTTACTAGCATAAATGGTGAGGTTACAATAGCGATGACAACTGCTGGTGTTATTGCAATTGCTGGTCCTAAATAAGGAACCACGCTTGTAATCATAGCTAATATACCAAGTAAAAAAGCATAGTCAAGACCGATGATTAAAAAGCCAATTGTCATCATAATTCCTATACATATCGAAACTAAAATCTGTCCAAGTATGTAAGAACTTACTTGCTTATCCATCTCTTTCATTACTTGCCCTACTTCATTTCGCATACGAGGTGGGAAAATACGCAAAATAAATTTCGGAAGTTTTTCACCTTCATATAATAAATAAAACAGAATAAACGGTACCGTTATTAGGGACAACAGGATACCTGTTAATGTTGAAACAAAACCTGTTATTCCTGAAGCAACAGTGGATGCAATATTTGTAAATGTCTCTTTTACAGTATCTACAAGATCATTCGTTACATCGGTTAATACTTTGTCATAATTTAAATCAAATTTGTTAAATAATTCATTAAAGCTTGAATTATTTAAGTAAGTAACAACAGTTTCTATTAAAGACATAAAGTAAATTGGAAACTCTTGCACTAAATTCATAAACTGGTCACGTAAAAATGGATATACGAGTAAAACGAGTAATGTAATTAACGCAATGACAATCACATAAAGAATTAAAATGACTAGTGCACGAGGCACCTTCCCTTTTCCGCCTTTTTCAGCGAGCCTAATAAAAGGCCGCAGCAGATAGTAGCCAATAATAGCTAAAATACCTGGTAAAATGACAACCTCGAATAAAACTTGAATCGGATAAAAGATAAAAGAGATTTTATCAAAAACAAATATTACTAACCCCAATAAAAGTAAAGCACATAGTGAAAATAATAGATTTTTCCCGCCTAAAAATCGTATAAATCTCGATGAAGAAAATAATGATTTATTACGCGGTAATCGGTCATCATATCCATTTTCTCTTTCCAAAAAACCACCTCGTTAAACTATGAAAATTTATAATTATCTTTATTTTAGCACGGAACATGTTTAGATAAAACTTTACTCACCCTCTAATTGTAAAAATTGGTGAAGCAATTCTTTATTTTCCTCTTTATCAATTTCTATTACAGAGCCTGCATGACTATAGGAGCCATAGCTAAACGTTCCTTCTGCTGGAATAGTCATTTTTTCTATTTCGACACCTCCTCCTGCAACTACCGATAAAACAGTTTTTAATTCTTCTGCAGCTGTTAAATCCGTAGTAACATATCCTTGTGCTGCTCCAACTAGTTTCGGTAAGTTTGGCAGATTTTTAGGTGATAGAAGCTCGTCTTTTAAAGCTTCAATAACTTTTTGCTGACGTTCTACACGTCCAAAATCCCCTTCTTCGTCATGACGGAATCTAGAATAGCCTAAAAGCTCTTGTCCATTTAAGTTTTGAACACCTTGTGAGAGTGAGACGCCAATATGCGCTGACATATCTTTTTCTACATCAATTTCAACTCCATTTGGAGCCAAAATATCAATAAGCGATTCAAAATTTTTAAAATCAATTAATGCATAATGATGAATCGGTATATCAAACATATTGTTTAGGGTATCTTTTAATAGTTGAACTCCACCTAAGTAGTAGGCCGTATTAAGTTTATAAGATTGATATCCAGGTATTTCTGCATATATATCCCGCATGAAGGATACAAGCTTCATTTCATTTGTATCTTTATTCCATGAAAGAAGCATCATTGTATCGGATCGTGATTTTTCTTCCCCTCTACTATCTACTCCAATAATTAAATAGTTTGTAATTGTATCCTGTTTTTCATCTGCAACAAATTCCTCCTCAGGCAACTTCGTTTCATCTGCAAGTTTTAAGCCGCTGCGATATTGATAAATTGCAAAAATTGAGATACCGACTACTAGTAGTAATAATGTGGTGAATAATAGCCTTCCCTTTCGTAACTTTCTCTTTTTATAACGAGACTGACGCGTTTCGTGTAATTGATTTTCTTCCATAATAAATTACTCCTTTACCCTTGCAAATTACGAGACGAAAGTAACTTGAGAAAAGTTCGTTTTTCCATTATTATACTACGACAGAAGTAAAGAAATCTTGCATTTATCCTTTGAATTGTGTGATTATTACTATCATGATACAATACTATTTATTTTAAGCATTGGAGGCGTAAAAAAATGGAAAAAGCAACATTTGCAGGTGGTTGTTTTTGGTGTATGGTAAAACCATTTGTTGAATGGGATGGAATACATAAAGTAACTTCAGGTTATATGGGTGGTACAGTTGATAATCCAACATATGAACAAGTTAAAAAAGGCGATACAGGTCATTTAGAGGTTGTACAAATCGAATTTGATCCTGTTATTTTTCCTTATGAAAAATTGCTAGAGGTTTATTGGATGCAAATAGACCCTACAGATGATGGCGGACAATTCCATGATCGTGGTGAATCTTATAAAACTGCAATTTTTTATCACTCGAATGAGCAGCAGCAGTTAGCTGAGAAATCTAAGCAACAGTTAGGTGAAAGCGGCCGTTTCAAAAAGCCGATTGTAACTGAAATTAGACCAGCTACTACATTCTATGAAGCAGAAGACTACCATCAAGATTATTATAAAAAGGAAGAAGCACATTACAAAGAAGACCGCGCAAAATCCGGCCGTGATGAATTTATTAAAGAGCATTGGGAAACAAAACAGTAAGTTAAGCACAAAATTAGCCGACAAGTTCTTGTATCAGACTTGTCGCATTTTTTCATAAAGTAAAGATTTTTATGGCAAGAGCAGGCCCAATCTGCAATAGGATCTCCCTGTAAGAAATAATTGTTAGGTATTTATCTCCAACCAATCTTATGTTAAAATTCAATTACAAATAATAACATTTTCATTCTAAATCGGTCTTGTAGCTCAGTTGGGAGAGCACCACCTCGACAAGGTGGGGGTCGCAGGTTCGAGACCTGTCGGGACCATATCGCCGAAACCCTTTAATATCAACGGGTTTCGGCTTTTATTTTGTTGTTATTAAATATAAATATATCTATTTTTTCAATCTCCTGTGACCACGATGTGACGAATTTTAAAAAAACGTATTTTGCATAAATTCGATATATATTATTTAAAATCGATGAAGTAAAATGTTTATGAACAGTAATAGAATAGTATTTCATATTTCTAAAATATGTAGGTGATTTTATGAGAGTCTATTTATGGGCTCATATCGAAGGTGTTTATCTGTTGAATGAAGATCTAACCATGTGGAGCAAGCCTTACTTTGTCACGCATCCGCAAAGGACATTAGTTTTGAAAGACCGATATGCAGAGGGAATAAATAAAACGGAGCTACTTGTATCAGATTCATGGTGACCAGCTTTTAATACAGTTGCAGATACATCATATTTAGATGCAATTTGTTCTTCAATCTCAGTACTTACATCACCCGTTAGCATCTTTTAACAAATTTAAAGGTTATATTGAGAATTATGAAAAATATATTATTGATAGTATGGAAGCAAATACTTTCTCAGTAGTTTCAAGTTGGGCATTGTTAATTGCTAGTTTTGCAGTGATTGTTAAAAAAGATTTATGGAAAGGTCCAAAAGGTTGGGTTAATGCAATGGCTGCTGCCGTTAGTGGAGTATCTCTATTGGCTACTTTTACAAGTACTATATATGCAACTACAGCACGTGCTAAATATAGTAAAAAAGCTCAACAGTATCTTGTTAATGCACAAAACCAAATGAATTTAAAAACTGGTCTGATTATTCTGCTTCGTTAGTTAGTGGCTATTAATTATCCAAGTTATAGATTATTAAAGAAGGTGTATTTATGAAGAAATTAGGTATCCCAATAACTCTCTTTATACTTTCAATTATAGTTTTGGGAAATCAAATTCTACAAAACTATGATAAAATATCGAAAGGAGGAAGCTGAAGAGATTGCTCTCGAAGATGCTAAATCAGACGGATACATTTCGGCAACTCTTTGGAAAGAGTTCGACGATAAGACTCGATTAGTATATGTTTATTCTACTAAATACAATAAAGATATGAAAACTTGGAAGGTTCAACTAGACACTGATGAACAATCGCATGATATTTATTTACCTGCTTTGACATATTTCATAAGCGTTGATAATGGAGAAGTAATTGCTATAAGTAATGCTTTAGAAAACACTGAAAAAATTAAATAGTATTTATATTTTTCCAAAAAAGACCACCTTCCAAATGGAGGATGGTTTTAACTATTGCTCATTTTTACTTGATTGACAATGAAAAGTAATTAAATCTATTGCAGACATAAATTTAACCTTTTTATATTCTTGAGCTTGTGTAACTGTTTCAAAATGATAATATCCGATATTCCACTACCTCCTTTTTCCAAAAGGATAGCATTAAGGAAATAATTAAGCTGTTAAACTTTTGATAAACGCCCAAAATAAATATTTTGTTTTTTTAATAAAAAAACCACTAATATCAATATTAATACATAGTATTATTATTGACTGATTTAGAAGAAAACTTAATGACTTCCACCGATTCTACGACTTCTTTTTTCTTTGTAGTATTCTTTTTTTCTTTCGGAGTACTCCATTTAATTTAGCGTCCCAATTATCTTTTGCTTTGTACTTCCATGAACCTATAGTTTTCTCAGACACTCCAAGCATTTCAGCTATTGTACGATTTGTAATATTACCATCATGCTCTTTATATATTTCAAACGCTTTATCGGGATTAGGATCTCTAGCTCTAGCCATCTCTCATAACACCACCTCTATAAACATTTTTTAAGTTTACTAGTAAAAAAAGACGTCAATCGACGTCATGAATTTTTGTTATTTGTAATTTTTATCGATTCAGCTTTAATACTTGGAACTTCAATAGTTGATAGAATCTCAGAAACATTTAAATCAGATAAACTCACTTTATTCTGCCAATTTCCACTAAACTTTACGTCGGAAAATGGCACAATATTTTCCCCTTTGTAATTTTGTTTTTCAATTACTGTTTTAACTTTATTTGCTTCCTCTTTTATTTCTTTAATATCTTTATTATCCGAAGGCAAATTTTCAATTTTTTGCATTAGACCGTCGACAACAACTTTAATTTCATCCTGCTGTTGAGCGAATTTTTGTATATTCGCTAATAAGTTCTTAGTGTTATCTTCGTTTTGTTCATTAAAACTTTTTACCATACTTTCTATTTCTTTACTTACTTCTTTCAAATTCTCTACGCTATTTTTTACATCAAAAATATTATTACGTTGTCCAGCTACATCAATTAATGTAATTACAATTGCAATAACAGCTAGAAGTATTGAACTTAATGTTGCCGCAAAGTTTAACAACTCTCCTGCATAATTTGATTTATTAAAGATAAAAGCTAACAATAATACAATTATCCCACCGAAAATAATTGATACATAGAGTAGATGAATAGAGTCTACTTGTTTTCTCTGTTTATTTTCCATATTACACCTCCGAATAATATATTAGACTATTTCCGGAGATAATTCCTTAAATTTTTAATTCTCAGCAGCAAGCACTATCATATAAGCGAAGGGGTAACACTCGATAATGCCCACTGCTCAAAATAAATCAGTCGAGCAACGGTTTGATTTTGCCACCACAATTGCAAGTGCTGTTACAAAATTTGTTTCCAGGTTTGCTTTTTCCTTTATCTAAGTCCGCAGGACGTTTGCATTTCTCGCAAGATAACACATAATTCATAGACATTCTCCTCATTTCAAAACATAATAAAAAGCAACCACCTTCCTCAAAGTGGTCGCTTCACTCATAGAATAGATATTGTGTTGTGGTTAAAAACTGATATACTTAGCAATTGCCTTCTCAATTAAAAATTTGTGAATATAATAATCAAAGAATAATATTGAATTTTTTATTTTTCGCTTTATAAATATTAAATAATAATTAAATATGTTTATATATATTATTTCATAAAAACCACCCCTCTCAGATACTGGGACGATCGTGTTGTCGCTTCTTCGATATAACTTTCGGCGCGTGTCGTTGGTCGTCTTGTCTTTCTCCTTTTTAGAAGAAGATTTTGGTAAGACCGGATATTTTACCGCTCCGTCCTATCTCACAGTATAAAGTATTAGTAGTGATTTTGTGTAATTTGGAAAGTGTGGCAAGTATGGCAACTATTAATTTTTAGGACATTATTAGAAAAAGCCACAACTCGTATGAGTGTGACTTTACATATTCACCAAAAATTAAGGTAAACGTTTTTATATCAATATCCTATTTTCATTAAAACATACATATCATGATATGGTGCGTAATTTACAAAGAGAACAGGCATTACAGGAATATTAAGAGATAATTTTTGACCAGCTCCATAATAATAAGCTTGCCATACAATTAACGAGCAATAAGTAGTATTTAAACTAAGTGTTTTTGTTAAATCTTGGTCTATTGTTACTTTATAAGTTTTCTCTGCACCATCACCCCAAATATAATAATCATAAGCCCACTTAGCAGCATTTGAAGCCTTGGTAGAATTTTTATGTCTCACAACTACAGTTTTAGGATATTTAGTAAACCAAGAATTTAAGGATATTGATTTAGGTAAATAACCAGGTGCCTGAATATGAGTTACAGTTCCTGTAGAAGGATTTACTATCCCAACATGACCAGTAATCCCTTTACAAGTTTCACGGTTATCATCGTTACATTGTGTACTAGGAGTATATAATATATCACCAGCTTGCGGATTATAACTACTAGGATCAAGAGCATTAGTGGTAATATCATTACCTGAATATGTTCCATTAGGTACACTTTCTATAATTTCTTGAAATATTTTTTCTTGTTTTTCTTGTTCAAGTAGATACTCATCTTCTTGAACATTGGCATGAGAAGTAGAAACGTTAAAGGCGAAAATTAATATCAAGGTTGTGAAAAATAACATTGTTGTTTTTAATGGTCTTTTCATTGATAGAACACTCCTTTTATTGTAAAATATTTACAAAAGTAACGATATAGTATATCGCCTCGTTTTACAACTATTAATCTATTTTTTTAACATTATTTACAAATTTAGGGGGTGGAAGAGTTGAAAAAAAGTGGGCTTTTAGCCATTGTTTTCTTTTTCCTTTTCATAGGAACTCTAATATATTTCAACTATCAAAATTATAAGTTTGGAAGTAGAGAAGATAGAGAAGAGTTATTAGTGGCTGTTATGTTTGATATAATTGAAAATCGGTCTATTTCAGAAGAGGAAGTGAAAGAAATAGAAGTTTTTCGTTCACAAGCAGGAGTTTATCCCTTTTTTTATAATGTTCAAGTTACATTGAACAATGGAGATAGAATACTTTACGCGTGGTCCAATAAAGAAAAAAGTAATCTTAATATTACAGATTACCCCAATAAAAATCAGTAAACTAACACTTTGACTTCAAGGAAAAAATCCTTACAGTTCCTTTTAAGTGTTATATGAAATCTAGTAGGGCCATTTATATTAATTCTACATAGTTTTCAACACTTATAAAAATAGATACAATGTACCGAGCAACCATTTGGCTGCTCTTTTTTACATGAAAATATGCAAGATTCTATGCAAAAAGTGTCAAGGAAAAGTCCATACCACTCCCTTTGGGTCTAATACCCACTAAACCCACCCAATCCGCTTCGTCTACGATATTTTCTCATTCATAGAAATCACCTTTATTCAAATAACCACAAATTTCTACTCACTCAACTATTATAATTAATTTATCATTTGCTTAACAATACTATCCTTAATGTTCTGAATATTGACTCAATCCCACCATGGCCTTGGTTTGCACTACTAATGTTAGTATGTTTATTTTTTTGATATTGTCAGATTTAACCATCCAAATATTATAGTAAGTACTGGACTCAATAAGCAAAAGAACGCAAAAGGCAAATAGTCGGTCACGGAAACGTCAAGCATCGAGGCAATAAATAAACCACAAACACTCCACGGGACAAGTGGATTAATAACTGTACCCGCATCTTCCATCACTCGACTCAAATTTTTCGGATGTAAGCCCAGTTCTCTATATTTTTGCTTATAGGTCTCACCTGTTAATAAAATCGATAAATACTGCTCCCCAACTAATATATTAATACCAATCGCTGTAAAAGCAGTACCTGTTATTAGGGCACCGACTGACTTTAGCAATTGGTCAAATTTGCTAAGTAATGTTTGGATAATACCTAAAGCAAATAATAACCCACCCATGCTAAGGCTAAGGAACACAAGCATAATCGTGAAGAACATACTACTAATTCCACCACGAGTTAAGAGTGAATCAATCACTTCTACCCCTGTTTCAGAAATATATCCACTATATAAAATTTTACAGTAATCCATAAAGGATAATGAAGTATGAAAGATTGATAACAGCAGTGCTACAAGTGAACTTACAATAAGTGTTAAAAACGCTGGCATCTTTATGAATGTACAAATTATCAAGACAATTAGCGGCACAATTGCATACCAATGAACAAAATTAGTTGCTTGTAAACTAGCCTTATAGGACGTAATGGCCGTATCATCTAATCCCGAAATAGAAGGAGATAAAACAGAGTATAAGACAGCGCTAAGGAAAAACGCAGGAACAGTTGTCCAACTCATATTTTTTATATGTTCGAATAAATCAATATTGACGATGCTCGCAGCTAAATTAGTTGTATCTGATAATGGCGACATTTTATCACCAAAAAATGCACCGGATACGATAGCGCCGGCCGTCAAGACAAGCGATGCATCAATAGCACCTGCAATACTTATAAAAGCAACTCCGACAGTCGCTACAGTTGTCAGTGAACTGCCAATTGCTGTACCGATGATAGCTGTAATTATAAATACTATTGTATAAAAGAAACTTGCTGTTACGAGGGATAAGCCTATATATAAAAGTGTTGGTATTGTTCCGCCTACAATCCAACTACTAATTAGTATCCCTATTAAAAAGAAGATATAAATTGCACCTATTCCTGAAATTGCACCGGATTTCATACTATCTTCTAGGATATTAAATGGCACACGTTTTAGTAGCCCGTAAAAAATTAGAAGAATAATAGATAACAAAATAGGAATATGTGGTGTAGCACCAAGCTTTCCTATCGCAATAGAAATTATTGAAATTACTATTATTACAATGAATAATGCTTCGAATACTGACGGTTTTGTTTTTGTCTCAATAGAAAACATTTTGTTTACTCCTAGATGATATAATTCACGCTTTAAACTTCAACGCTTCAACGCAATGAAGTCA
This sequence comes from Lysinibacillus telephonicus, assembly GCF_003966145.1. GTDB lineage: Bacteria > Bacillota > Bacilli > Bacillales_A > Planococcaceae > Ureibacillus > Ureibacillus telephonicus. The sequence goes on along the minus strand of NZ_RXNR01000025.1, from coordinate 39,949 downwards.
TTTATCATTCTAGCACGTACTTGCTAAATGTCAATAGTGCGAGAAGTTTTATAAAAGAAGTAGATTTTTTCCTAAATAAACACGTCCAATTGTAATTAAAGACTTTTAAAGGGTCATGTTGGCATTCAAAATTTATTTTTAAATATATTTCTTACTGAATATCGTCCTTTTCCTAGGATAGTATCAGTTTTTTTAGTTTATGAGTTGAGCTTTGTGCAAATCTTTGAAGATATCTTTCCAGTACATGATAGCCAGGTCCAAAGCTGCCTTGCCCATGTCACTCTCACTCCCCTTAAAACTAAGATATAACAATGCTATATGTATAATGCTGTTGTTTTCTAAATACTGTATATATATTTTACTTTTAAGGAACAATAATAACGGTGTGATTACACCAACTAACATGATGGAGGGATTTCTAATGAACGTTCGTGAAGGTTTAATCCCAACTTTACTAGGTTCGGCTGTTACTGCTGCCGGGTATGCGATGAAACAAAGGAATAGCTCGAACAAAGCGTTTGCAAACACTATTTTTGGTTTCGGATTAGCACACATTGTTCTAGGTGCAATTGACCTAGTAGAACATCGTCGTTAGTTTAGGAGAGCACAATTTAGTGCTCTTCTTTATTTTTTTGGATTGTGCAGTTTGATAATACTTTAATGGTTTAAAATCCCAATTGTTTATGTTAATCTTTTATTGTAAATGGTTTACATATGAAGGAGGAATTAAAATGACTCGTATTTTTATAACCACAGTTACTGCTCTTTTATTTGTTATTCTTGTTCTTATGAACTTCTTGGGATACTGGACAGCAAACCATTCAATACAGATTCTATTTTTCCTGATAATGGTTGTCTCAATTTTCAACGCAGGTATTGAAACCAGTAAAATTCTAAAAAACAGAAGCTGATTGAAATTTTTCAATCGGCTTTTTTGCTGCACAATTTTTTCGAAGTATTTAATAGTTTTATTCCAAACAAAGCTTTATTTTATTTCCAACACTTTATTTTTACCTATCGAAAGGGTCAATTGCTATCGAACAATAATTTTGTTCAAATACTCAGCAAACTGAGCTTAGTCGATTATCATTTTTATCCACCCGTTTATAGACCTCACTGTTATAAAATCGAATCGTTTTAGACAGCACTCCACGTTCTTTAGATTTTCATTTAATGTTCCAATCGCCAACATCTGCTCACCATTGTGGAGAGCAGATTTTTCTTCCGCTTTTAGCACCATAGTATCACCTCAATAGCTATTTTCTTGACGTTGATGATTCTTTTTCTCGAATTTATTGGCTTGCAGTGAATCCAATTTTATAGTATTAAAATCAAAATTTACGATATTAATTTTTCGCACTAGAAACCACTTACTATCCCCTGCCCTCATCCCTTGATTCATTGCAACCCTTTAAAAAATTGGATGAATATGAAATAATTAAACAAGTTTTTATGAATTGAGGTATTCTTTATGGCAATAACAAAAAGCTATTTATTAACTACAGTACTTGGTGTCATTGGCGCCTTTGTTTTTCAATTGTTACATATCCCAATGCCTTGGCTTCTCGGTCCATTGCTAACGGTGCTAGTTTTACAATTAACAACGCCACTTCCTTTAAAATGGAATAAACACTTTCGGAATTTTGGTTTAGTTATTGCTGGATATTCAATTGGCCATGCCTTTACTCTTGAGGCACTTGCAGATATTCGACTTTATTTACCTGTAATGATTTCATTAAATGTCCTTTATATCCTTTTATTTATTTTCATCAGCTGGGTAATAGTTAAACGTGTGATGGTTGATCAACTTAGCGCACTTACTAGCTGTGTGCCTGGTGGTATGACACAAATTGTTGCCTATGCCGAGGAACAGGGCAGTAAAAATATTGCGATGATTACGTTTTATCAAGTATTGCGTGTACTCTGTATTATCGGCTTTGTGCCATTACTTATTGCAGGTAGTAGCAGCAGCTCGAGTACATCTGTTTCAGATACACAATACAATTTTACGTTTTTACTGTTTTTTGCTTTAAGTTATATTGCTGGCTTTATAGCAATGAAAATAAAAATCCCTACTGGCTATATGCTTGGTCCAGTATTTTTATTTATTGGCTTACAACTTGCAAATATCGAAATTCCTGAAATTCCAGTGAGCGCACTTCATATTGCACAAATTGTGATGGGGATATACATCGGACTACTTTTGAAAAAAGAAAATCTTCACTTATCGAGAAAGTTGATTTTCTACGCGTTCGTTTCTTCATTTCTATATATCGCAAGTGCGTACGGCCTTGCTCTATTAATGATGCAATTTTATCCGCTCGACTTTAAAACGAGTTTTTTAAGTATCGTGCCTGGTGGTCTCGATCAAATGGGGATTATTTCTACGTCAGTTCATGCTGACAGTACCGTTGTAACAGCGTTTCAATTGTTTCGCGTTCTAGTTGTCTCTATTGCGATTATTCCATCTATTAAATATTTCACGCGTAGGAATGACCAAATGGTTTAAACTTAACAATTGAAAAAATATATAAAATAAATATGGAGAGTTGATACTTATGATTAGAATGGCAACCCAAAAAGATAGTTTGGAAATTGCAAAACTTTTATGGGTAATATTTGAGGATATGGAGTTACCTTTACTTAAGAAGATTTCTAAGAATAAATTACTTGATATGGTTGCAGAATCCGTTGGAGAACCTACATATCGATTTGGTGTGAACAGAGGCTTAGTATATGAGTTAAATGGCGAAATTGCTGGGGTCATTTTTGGATATCCCTCAGCAGAAGAACCTATCATTGATGAACCGTTTAAAAAAGTATTAATTAAAAATGGCTTCGATCCTAATGAAAATTTATTTATTGATAAAGAGACACTTCCTGATGAATGGTATATAGATTCCGTAGTAGTAAACAAAAAATTTAGAGGATTAGGCATTGGTTCCGCATTACTTAACGAGATGAGTGAAACAGCGAAGAAGGCAGGTTACCATACGATAGGCCTAAATGTAGATATGGCTAATCCGAAAGCGAAAAAATTATATTGTAGTTTAGGATACAAGAAAGTTGCTGATTTAGTTATTAGTGGTCATCAATATGAACATATGTGTAAAAATTTAATTGACAATCTACATGTAAAATAACAACAAGTCTAATACATCTTGAATTAACTTAATATGTTTTCAGTTAAAATTTAAAAAGAAAAATCACGTAGTAATAATAATTTTAAACTAATTAAAAACCCAAAAGCACAAGTAATTAATACAAAAAAGATGGTCTTAAGCCATTGACTTAAAGACCATCTTTTATCGTATATATGAATCTTAAATTATTGTTGAATAAATTGTTGTGTCCAGTAGTTACCATCTGCAACGTAGCCAACACCGATATGTGTGTAGTTTCCGTTTAAAATGTTTGCACGGTGACCTTCTGAATTCATCCATGCCTGTACTACTTCTTCAGGTGTTCTTTGACCTTGTGCAATGTTTTCACCCGCTGAACGATATGAAATACCTGCAGCTTTGATTTGATCAAATGGACTTCCGTAAGTTGGGCTTGTATGTGAGAAATAATTATTTTTTGCCATATCTTCTGATTTTGCTTGAGCTACATTCATTAATGGATTAGAGATTTGAAGCGGTTTAAGACCTGCTTTTGCACGTTCCGCATTTGTTAAATCTACTACCTGTTTCTCAAATTCAGAGACTGATTGACTAACATTTGTAGAAGGTGTTTTTGCTGGCGCTTCTACTTGTTGGTTATTAGAATTTGTTGGTGCTGTAGTTTTGTTGTTGTTCGTTACATTAGTTGACTTTGCTGGTGCTTCTGTGTTCGTTTCTTTAGAAGCATTATTTTGATATACTTTTTTACCTTCTTTAATTACTTTTTGAGCTGCTTGATCATTTAACGATTTATTGACTAATTCTTTGAATTTATTAAAATCGAACTCTCCATTTTGTAACGCAATTTGATCGATTATTTTTAAAGCGATTCCTTGAACTTGATCGCCTTTAATTACTTGAATATATGAATTTGAATCACTCTTAACTTCTTCATTTAACCCTGTTGCACCTGCTGTTGTAAAAGATGCCCCAAATAATGTTGCTGCACATAGTGATGTTGCTAACCATTTTTTATTCATTTTGTATTCCTCCTCTTTGTTTACAACCCCTATGTTACAGTACAAATTAAGTAATATAGGGTCCATAAACTGGAAGGAGATGCAAATTAAAACGAAACTCTAATAGACTAAGAGATACATCACAATTCATTTCATAAAACATTCCATACAAAAATAATTTTGCCACTGAAAACCTATTGACAGGTATTTAATTCTGTATTTCAAGGAAATTAAATTAATCTATTTGTAACAAAAGTAGATGTTGTGTAATAAGAGTCTCCAATTTATAGAAGCCCATATTAACTTCATCTGTTTTCGTTGAATTTGTTCAAACAATCGGTTTTAGAATAAACATTTCGTCTAAGCTCTTAGAGTAACATTGAGAATTTACAAAATAATTGTCTATTTTTTAATCCGAGGAGTACTCCCTACTAACCAATCGTCTCTGAAAATACGACGATCCTTTAAACAATCTCGCCAGTTTATTCATTTTAGTTCAATTGACATATCGAGAAATCCAGATATATAATTACAGCCATGGAACCTATTGATGTATTTAAAGCGTTATCGAACGAAACAAGACTCAATATCCTAGAGTGGTTGAAGGAACCCGAGAAACATTTCCCAAAACAAGGCGCTCACCTGCCGAAGGAGGTAAGTTACAAAGGTGGAGTATGCGTTGGGGATATTCAAGAAAAGGCCAAAGTTTCTCAATCTACGGTTTCTAGCTACTTAAACATGATGCAAAAAGCTGGTCTACTTGAATCAATTCGACATGGACAATGGACTTATTACAGACGTAATGAAGAATTTATTCAACAATTAGCTGAATATTTTAAAACAGAAATCTAATTTTTGTTGATTTCTGTTTTTTTATCAAGATTTATATCTATATTTCTAGATATATAATTATACGAAAAAGGAGATATCCCCTATGCGATTTATATCTTATATACTAGCCCTATTGGCTGGGGCAGCACTTAGCTTTGAAGGAGCTATCTATGCTGAATTAGGAAAAACGATTGGACAAATAGAAACAAGTTTTTATAACTTCTTTATGGGATCTATAATTATGGGGCTATTATTGCTCTTTTTTGGAAAAGGAAAGCTTTCCTATACATTTGAAGCACCTAAATGGTCATTACTTGGAGGCGTTTTGGGTGTTGTTTATTTAACATCTATTGTTGTCAGTGTCCCATTCGTAGGTGTTGGTATAACAATGGTTGCTGTAATTATAGGACAACTAGTAATGAGCATGATTATTGAACATTTTGGATGGTTAGGCAGCAAGAAAACGAAGATTAATAAAGAAAAGATATTTGCAGTTATTTCAATGATCATAGCACTTATATTAATAAACTAGGAGGTCTTATATAATGGGATTATTTATGATTTTATTTACATTGATTGGTGGTATCACATTAAGTGCTCAATCATCTATCAATGGTACATTTAGTCGAAAAGCGGGAACAATTGAAACAACATTTTTAACCTTTCTTACGGGGACAATGTTTCTTACTATTTTCATATTCTTTTTTGGTAACGGAAATGTGATTGCACTTTTAGAAGTACCTAAATGGCAATTAAGTGCAGCGTTTTTAGGGACTATGTATTTACTATTAACTGTTATGGCAGTTCCTAGAATTGGAGTTATCGCAACTAATATTGCCGGAATAGCTGGTCAACTTGTGATTGGTGTAGTAATTGATCATTTTGGATGGTTCAATAGTTTAATCATAGAATTAGATATTAAACGTGTATTTGCATTATTATTTATGATTATTTCTCTTTATTTTATCTATAAAGGTAATAAACGCTCAAGCGAAGAATCAAAAGCATAGCATATAGATAAAAAAAACGCTGCTTAATTGCAGCGTTTTTATAATGACTTTTTTATAAACTCCGAATATTATTCAAGTAAATTGCCCCTATCGATTTTGTAGTCTCTTCAGACCTAAATTGAGAATGTATACCTCAATTATTTCAAGGGTGTTGTTCATTAATCTAGCACGATTGTCATCTTATATAAGAGCAATACAGACTAGCTGTTTACTCTTTTGTCAGCAAATTTTTTATATTGAACTTATTTAACTGAATTGAACTCAGTTATATTTCCTGAAAAATCATAATCATAACAATAATTGTATAGATCTATTATTTCTTGTTTAGTTGGCACTTTCGGATTGTTTGCAGGGCTTCCACTTGCTATTGCGTCCGTAGCCATTTTATCAAGTACTTGTCTAAATTTTTGTTCATCAATTCCCCATGTTTTCATATTGGGAATATTTAAGTCGCGACAAAGTTGTTTGATTTTATTAATAGTGATATTGGCTAATTCTGTATCAGTTAATGTAGTTGATTCAGGAGAAATCATACGTCCGATTGTTGCTAGTTTATCAATGGCAGATTCTTTCGTAAATTCAAGCACTCCAGGAAGCAGCATGGCATTTGAAATACCGTGTGGAACATGGAACAACGCTCCAATTGGACGTGACATTCCATGAATTAGAGTAACGGAAGCATTACTAAAAGCTATTCCAGCCTGCATTGAAGCAATAGCCATTTTTTGCCTTGCATCTGTATTTTCTCCTTCTTCATATACTACCTTTATATTATTTAAAATAGCTTCTATTGCCGAAAGAGCCAGCGTATCTGTTAGCGGTTGTGATAGACGTGATATATAAGCTTCTATTGCATGACAGAGAGCATCAACTCCAGTTGCAGCCGTAACGTTTGGTGGAGTTGAAGTTGTAAGCATTGGATCCACTATTGCAACTTTTGGCAGAAATGCTGGATGTTTAATCATCATTTTTATATCTTCTTTAGTATTAGTAATTACAGTGGCATTCGTTACTTCTGATCCAGTTCCAGCCGTGGTTGGAATTGCAATGAGTGGAATAGGGTTCTTTTCAATTGATGTCTTATTACCTATATAATTCCCAATATAACCACCATTTGTTGTTAGCACAGCTACTGCTTTAGCGGCATCAATACAACTTCCTCCACCAATGGCGACAATAACATCACATTGCTCTTTTAAACACAGTTGAAGTGCTTCGTCGACATGTAAATCTGTTGGTTCGGTGTTAACATCGAGATATGAGATGTAAGAAACATCAACCTCCTTTAGAATGTCCTGGCATGTTTTTACATGACCTATTTTTTCTATTATACGATCACTAATTAAAAGTACTTTCTTTCCATAAGCCTTCACTTGTTCTCCAAGCTCGGATAAAGAATTTTTACCATAAAAAACGGAATTAGGTATACAAAACTCCGAATATGCACCCATATATTTCCCCCCTACTTTCTCTTTTTTTATCAAGACGAAGTATTTATTAATAGGTCATTTTCTTCTAAAGTATTAATCTAATTTAAATTTTATGATTCATCTATTAATAATTGGAATTTAAAGTACTCTTGATTTAATTAGGAGACTCCTGATAAATTCACAATCGACCTTATTTATTTAAAGTAACTAGAGGTTTATAAGTTATTGATCGTTTTTATATTAACCTTTTTCTTATTACTTCTTTTCAAACGCCTCCCGCTTTTAAAGCTAAACCAAATCAATATATCTGAAGGCTTAGGTTACAAGTATCTGCTTATGAATATACGTGAATCTTATGTCAATAAAAGACTTGTAACTACTATTAACCTTAGATAGTAAAGGCTTTTTCCCCTGCTAGCTCACAGTAGTGCATATAAGTTTTCTACCATTTCGAATTGTATTTCGGTTTGACCATGTTGCCATTTTCCTTATATATAAGATACAACTAAGTTAAATTTGTGAAATGGTGTTGGTTTTGATTCAATACTATAAATGATTCTTTAATAGTCTTTGTAAATATTACTAAAAAATGAAACTTATGATATTATCGGAAGAAAATATTTTATTACTTTTTTGGAGGTTTAACTTAATGTTCGCACTTGAAATACATAATGCAATTTGGCTTTTTCTAGTGATATTTATGTTACACGATTTTGAAGAAATAATTAGTGTTGAAAATTGGTCACATAAAACGGCACACTTAGTTGAAAATACTAGTAATCATTTTCAGCTGCTAATTTGGAACTTTTGGAAAATAGACTCACATTCTTTTGCTAAAAGAGATGTTCTAATATTTTTAGGCTGTTCCATAATCGTATTCCTTAAGGTTCAAACTTTACAAAGTGGTTGGTCAGATATCCTATTTTTAACTTTTTTGAGTTTTGTACTATTACATAATCTTGTTCATATTATACAGACACTCATTTTAAGAACTTATACTCCTGGACTATACACAGCTATCGGACTTGTTACACCATATACAATTTATTTACTTTATAGGTTACTATAAAAAAACATTTTTACTTTGCTTCACAATATTTTTTAATGAATAGGTTTCCTTTCCGAACAAAATCCACTAAATTGTCACTTTTACTAAAAAAAAGTATCTACTCTAAAATTTGACATTTTGGTATATTTATCCTAAATAAATAGGAGAAAGTACTGATATGCTCTTTGATATTGATAAGTATAAAAGACCGTATGAAATAGAAAGAGTTAGAACTAAACTAATAAATACTGGTATGAAGCTAGGTCTAAATCATCCGATTACTATAAAAATTAGTCAAGATCTCGATAAATTGTTAAATGAATATTCCGCAAATAAAGGTTCGAAAAGCTTCTACAACTAAATAGAGGCTTTTTACTATTTCGACAAAATAGAAGCTAAAATAATACAAGTACTTTTTGGTCAAATGTTAAATTCTTGTCTATTAATAAAAGCTTCAATTGCCTCATAAAATATTTTAAAAATGGGGTGGATTTATACATGGTAAAATGGATTAACGTTTCTACTTCAAAACATGAATTAAAACTTTTTGATGGAAGCAATCTTATAAAGACCTATCCTATTGCAGTTGGAAAAATATTGTCACCGACACCTTTTGGATCGTACAAGATTATTAATAAACAACCTAATCCAGGTGGACCTTATGGTGCTTTTTGGATGGGATTGTCAAAACCTCATTATGGTATACACGGAACAAATGACCCCTCTTCAATTGGTAAAGATGTCTCACTTGGATGTATTAGAATGTTTAATCATGATGTCCTGGATTTATCATCTAGAGTTCCAATTGGTACTGATGTTGTTATTCGTAAATGAGTTCTTAAGCTGTCATAATTAACGTATCCTTCACATAATTCAGGATTATTTTTAGCATTTGCATTTAGCATTCTTCACAATAGACTGTGTATAGTAACTCCTGCCTTTTGAGTATTTTAAAATAGTCTTGTTATTTACGAAGTCCATTAATATCACCTTTAAAAATAAATTAAATTTATCCTGCTCTAAATTTTTTAATCGAAACGACCCCATACACATAAGAAGTAACTAAATTATCTATGTGTAAGGATTTTTTTGGGGTAGCAGATTGGAGCCCTATCAAAACCATCCATTAAAAAAGCCACAACTCCTTACATTTAAAGGGTTGTGGCTTTGTCAATACTTCCTAGAAAATTACAATTAGAGTGTTTTCTATACAACTGGAAGCAATTTTTCAACTACAATACTGTTTACCGCGCTGATATAGGCAAATGCACTAGCTTTCATAATATCTGTATCTGTTGCCTTAGCAACATACTTTTCTCCTTTATGCTCGACTTGTACCTTTACTTTCCCTAATGCTTCCTTGCCTCTTGATACACTGCTAATTTTGTATTCAATCAACTTGATATCTAAATCACATACTTCTGTAATAGCAGAATACAAAGCATCTATCGGACCTGATCCAACTGCACTGCTTTCTAATATTTGATCGCCCTTTTTAATCTTTACACTTGCGGAAGGGAAATTTGTATTACTAATCACTTGCAAGTCTATTAATTCATAGAAATTGTCACTATAATGTATCATTTCCTCACTAGGAGTATCATTTTTTGCATAATAATTCTCAACGATTACATATAAATCATGATTATATACTTCCTTTTTCACATCAGCTAATTTAAGAAAATCTTCAAATATTTCTTCAAATTGTGTCTCAGTTAACTGATTAAAACCAAGCTTCTCAAGGGCATTTTTCACCGCATGTCGACCAGAACGTGCAGTTAAAACTAGTTCCATATCATCTAAACCGACATCAATTGGGCTTATAATTTCATAGGCATCTCTTGATTTTAGTAAACCATCTTGGTGAATCCCAGAAGAATGTGCAAAAGCATTATCTCCTGTAATTGCTTTATTTACTTGGACATCAAGCCCCATTAGACTACTAACCAATCTAGATGTATTCATAATTTCTTTTATATTAATATTTGTATATGCGTTATAAACTGATGAGCGCGTATTAATTGCCATGACAATCTCTTCTAATGCAGCATTACCTGCTCGTTCACCAATGCCATTAATCGTACATTCAACTTTATCCGCACCATTTTTAATTGCCGCTAACGTATTCGCTGTTGCCATGCCAAGGTCATTATGACAATGAGCACTTAAAAGTACTTTATCATTTAAATTCTTCAAACGATCATTTAATTTAAAGATTAGTTCGCCAAACTCTTCTGGCTCGGCATAGCCAACTGTATCGGGCACATTAATCATAGTTGCTCCTGCCTTCACGACAGCTTCAATTGTTTTCCATAAATATTCAAAATCGGAGCGAGAGGCATCTTCTGTTGAGTATTGCACGTCTGGCAGAAGAGTTTTTGCATACTTAACTGCTTCAACCCCAATATCTAAAATTTGATCTTTCGATTTTCTAAATTTCTTTTCCACATGAATGTCCGAAGTGCCTAAAACCATATGAATTAACGGTTTTTCGGCATATTTTACACTATTATAAACAGCATCAATATCTGCCTTTACAGCTCTTGCCAACGCTGTAATCATGATATCGTCTGTATTTCCTACTTTCATGGCAATTTCCTTCACAGCATTAAAATCACCAGCTGAAGACGAAGGAAAACCTGCTTCAATGATATCAACTCGCAGTTTCTTTAGCTGCTGTGCTACTTCCAGCTTTTCATACAAATTCAGTTTTGCCCCTGGAACTTGCTCACCATCTCTTAAAGTCGTATCAAACACCCAAATTTTTCTCGTCATTTCAGAAACACTCCTTATCATTTAATTTATAAAAAAAGCCCCGTCTCTATAAAAATATAGAGACGAGGCATTGCTCGCGGTACCACTCTAATTGATTAATCATTGCATAATTAATCCACTCATTTTCGGCAGCTATCACCACCTATCTATATAACGGTAGAAACCGACCTCCCCTACTTAACGTTCAGGTAGTAGCTCTTGGACGAGTTCAAAGGCAATAACTACCGATTCTCACCAACCACCGGCTCTCTGAAAAGCTTATACATCCTTTTACTATTTCCAATCTTTGCTTTTTGGTATTTAATTATTAGCTATTTTATATCCATCAAATCTGGTTGTCAACTTTATTTTCGAAAAACAAATACTATTCGGAATTTAAAGTCCATTTTTAAAGCAGAGTTCTACATATGAATTCTTATTTTTAAAAATGTAGTAAACCATAAAAATACATTTTCTTATTAAATACTTTGAGCAAGCCGCCAAATGGCAAATTCTTGGTTTCGATGCTGTTCTGCCTTTGTTTTTTCACCATTTGCAACTTTTAATACTAGGTTATAAATTTCTTCCCCTACATCTTGTAAAGTTTTCTTTCCTTCTACAATTGTTCCTGCATTGACATCAATATGCTCAGACATTATTTCATACAGTTTTGGATTTGTTCCTATTTTAATTACTGGTACAATAGGAGAACCGGTAGGAGAACCTTTTCCTGTAGAGAATAATACAATTTGACATCCCCCAGCCGCGAGTCCTGCTACTGATTCCACATCATAACCTGGTGTATCCATAAAGACGAATCCTTTTGCAGAAGGCTTTTCTGCATATTTTAGCACCTGTTGTAACGGTGCATTCCCGCCCTTTTTTATACAACCAAGAGATTTTTCCTCAAGGGTAGTAAGGCCACCCACCATATTCCCAGGAGTTGGATTTGCAGAACGAATATCCTCTCCAGTATCTAAAATACGGTTCTCATAATTTTTGACAATTGTTAAAAAGTCTTTTGCAACTTGTTCATTTATTGCTCGTCTAGCTAAAATATGCTCAGCACCAATTGCTTCTGTTGTTTCAGCTAGAATACTTGTCGCTCCATCATCTACAATCATGTCGGAACAGACACCAATTGCAGGGTTCGCTGTTATTCCTGACCAAGCATCTGATCCACCACATTCTAACCCGATTGTGAGCTCTGTAATTGGCACATCTACTCTTTTATCTTCAAGACTTTCCTCGTATACTTTTTGTAACCAAGCTCTGCCGTCTACTAACAGTTTTTCAAGAGAAGTACTTTTATTAATTACAATCGCTTTTACCTTACATTGTTGTTCTCTAAGTTCTGCCGCGATTTGCTCAGCGAAATCATCTTCACCCATACCCAATATTAAAGCAGCATTAATATTTGGATGACCTACTGTTCCTTTAATTGTACGGATAGTTTGCATTGAGTCTTCAGGAAATTGTGAAGTACCGCCTTGTTGAATGACGGGCACTACACCCGGAACTAAATCTGCTAATCTATTGGCTACTCCTGCAAGTTCTCCTACCGTATTAATTACAATCACATGATTACGAACACCAAACGTTCCATTTGGTCGTTTATATCCTTTAAAAGTCTTCATACTTCACTCTCCTTTTACGCAAAGTCTACGACAGACACTAGCCTTTCCGATTCCTTAAGTCCACGGACATTGTGTACATGAACATGATGCCCTACTTTAATATCATTTGTTGCAATCCCCATACATTCACCATACTTTAATATTTTTTCACCCTTTTTAATCTCTTGTATACAAACTTTGTGTCCATATGGGATTTTATCTTTTACTTCTTGAACTAAACCAATTTCATCGATTAAAATATGTTCACCAACCTCTAACGAATTTAGTGCAACCACTACATTGTCAGATGGATGTAATTTAATTGCATTATTCACTTTCAAACCGTTAAACTCCCTTCCATCAAGTTTATTAAAACGTTGTACCAATATGTGAAATAGCAAATTCTTCTAGTTTAAATGTTTCTAGTTTTGTTAATTTTCCTGAAGCCACTTCAATCATCTCTTCAATTAGCTGAACTGGAGTTGAATCCCTATTAATTACGTAATCTATCATTTCCATACTTACATCTTTTTTCTGTTGAATTCCTACTGTCATACAGGGTACTGCAATTGTACCTGTAAATATTGGACGAATGGTTAAGAAGATAATTAAATTACAGCCACTAGCCACTAGATTTGAAGCGCTTTCAATAACATTGTTCGGCATTAGTGCTAAATGAAGTCCGCTGCTCTTAGGTATTTCTGCATATTTAACAATTGATTGAATTGGAACGTCTTTAATAAATTCAAGCTCTGCTTTTCCTAATGCTAAATCTGCCTCATTATATTTGAGATAGTTACTCTCATTAGGATTGACTTTGTCCCAAGTTTGCCTTGTTTTACTAGAACTAATTGCAAGTAATTGTTGCTTTACTACTTCGTCATTCGCTTGATGTTGAACATTTTCTAATACTCTTTCCATTTTATCTGTCATGCCTAATACGACTGTTGCTTTTTGTTCAACAAGTGATTGAATAGTAGCCAAAATTGTTTTCGATGCGAAAACATAGTCTTCAACTGTTAAATCAATAGGGAGTATACCTAGTTTCAAGTTAGAAATAGGTATTTCTGTGCGTTGTAGTTCTTTCAAACTATTTGACCATTCGCGAACAATTTTCGACCCTTGTTGTAATGTATTTGTTCCACCAGCCATTTGTTGAATGCTGAAACCAGCTTTAGGCTTTGAATCTATTGTTTCATCTAATAGAATTGAAACTTGGTTTGTTTCGCAACCTAAGCCTACTAAAAGTGATGCATAAATATTTGGATTTGCAACAACCCCTTTTAATGTATTTTTCGTTAATTTAAAGTCATCTCCTAATTGAGCGCAGCCGTTTGCATGGACAACAGGGATTCCTTCGGGTATTGTTTTCGCAATATCCCTTGTTACAACACTTGAACAAACAACTGTAGAAATGACACCTATATAATTTCGTGTACCTACTGAATGGTTATCACGGACATATCCCTTGAATGTTTTACTCACCTTGCACACCCCCAAGTCCTCTTTCCGGAACCGATTTAACAGTATTTTGTCGTTCTAATGATTTCCGTAATTCATCGTCTTCTAACGTTCCAATAATGCCTCTTTTTCTTTGATATTTGTCAGCTAGTATAACAGCGAATGGTACTAAAAGAGCTGTTGTAATAGTTGCAACTGAAATTTGCGCAGTTGCGATGGCTACAATATCTTGATAAACTTGCGCCTCAGCGGCAGTCATTAATCCCGTTCCACTGGCTACTGTTGCAGCAGCGGCAATAGCTGCTGGAGTTGCCACGGCATTACCGGCAGTTGATGCTTCAGCCCAAGGTGCAATATAGCTTTTTTGTTTGAAGATTTTAAATGCTATTACCATAAAACCACCAGAAATAATTATTGTCATTAAAGCTAATACAAGACCTGCTAATACTACTTCAGAATTGAAGAAATTCTTTAAATTCATATTTGCACCTAAAGCAAATGCGAAAAATGGAATAACTATATTTTCAGCAGGGGCTAAAAAGTCTCGTACTTTAGGATCAAGATTGCCTAATAGCATTCCAATCGCAATTGGTAAAAGCACAGCTACAAAAGCAATGATTGGAAATTGCGACCCCATCATTCCTAGTGCCATTAATGTAAAAAATGGTCCGTCATTTAATGAAAGTACTGCAGTTGCACCTACATCAGAACGATTTCCATATTGTCCAGTTAAAGCTGCATACATACCACCATTCCCATTTGTCATTGCTGCAATTATCGCCATTGTAGATAACCCAAGAAATCCGCTAACAGGGTCAGATAATATACCCCAAATAAATCCGATTGTAATTCCTGCCGCATATTTTGATGTTGTTAAAATAACTCCCTTTTTAAGAGCAATTCCTCCCACTCGAAGATTCATCTGACTGCCAGCACAGAATAAGAAAAGCGCACATAACGTATTTGCCCCATTTTTAAATAAAGCTTCAGAAAATCCTCCGATTCTTAAAAACTCATAATGCCCATCTGCTGTCGGAGAAACTCCAAGCGACTTTAAAAATTCCATAATAAACGGTAGATGTAATTGATCCACTGTATTAATCAAAGCTCCTAAAAACAATGGAACAATCATTAAGCCCCCCGGGATACGATCGATCGTATCTTTAATTTTCATCTAAATTTCCCCCTTTTAAGAAATAAAAAATAGACACCCCTTATGAGAACGCTTACAAATTATTGAATACTGTGAGCGTGATCACTCTTCGTTTGACAGCCCCCCTAACCCTATTCATCGTTAATATAATTCTATAAAGCTACCATTTTAAGCTAAATCCCTCTTTGATATTGAACATTCGGTATATCCCAATTCCTTAGATATATAATCAACGCAAAGTTTCAAATACTTTTTATTGCTTTCCGCTATCTCTTCATTAAAGATTGCTTTGGGAGTCGAGACACTTACTGCCGCTGTTACTTTTTTTGTATAATCTCGAATTGGTAGTGCATAACAAATGACGCCTTCTTCATTTTCTTCATTATCTATGGCAAAATGATTCATTCTTACTTTTTTGATTTCCTCTAAAAATTCTTCCATGGATTCAATTGAACGTTGTGTTCGCTTTATAAATTGATAGCCAGAGAAAATTTTATTGAAGTCTTTTTCATCTAAATGTGCTGCTAATACTTTCCCAACCGCAGATGAATGTAACTGAACTCTTTTTCCTATGCGAGATTGGACAACTAAAGTTCCTGTTCCATTAATTTTGTCAATATATACAGCTTCATTGCCTAATAGTTGTACTAAGTGGACTGTATTATTTGTTTGTTGATTCAACTTTTCTAAATGTTTTCTAGCTATTGCCCGTAAATCAAGCTGACTCGTCACCAAATTTCCTCTTTCATACAATTTCCATCCAAGATGATAATCGCTAGTTGTTGTATTTTGAGCGATATAACCGTAATGCATTAATGTTTTTAATAAGGAATGAACGGTACTCTTATGCAAATCAAGCCTATTACTAATTTCTTTAATTGAAAGTTCACGAGTGTTTTCATCAAATAATTCGAGTATTTCTAAAGATCTTGCTACGGATTGAATAATTGGCAAAACAATGCACCTCTTTGATTTGATAATGTAAAACAGCGTTTTTGCTTTTAGTTAAAAAATAACTTTTATTATTTTGATGCTTTATTAATCTAAAACACTATGTCTAAAATCTAAAAAATTTTTGTGTTTTATAATATCAAACGTCATTTTATAGTTATCGCTTACTAAAATACATCAATTATTATATTCTATTTTTTATTCGAGCAAATGATAAATTATTCTTAATTAATGAATAAAAATTCTAAAAAATAACTTAAATTCTTATAATATAAAATTTCATATGTATTGAAATAAAAAGAAGCCGCGATATTTAATAATCACGACTTCGTTTAGGGTATAGTTGCTACGACTATTACAAATAAAATATACAATCCACTGATTCATTCGATATAAATCGCCACCCTGTATATCCTAATTTTTAGCATTCATAAATTTAAAACCGTTATATAAATTTATGAAACAAATTCTCTTATAGCTTCAATAAACACTTCCCCATATCTTTCTAGTTTATTTTGTCCAACTCCACTTACGTCCAAAAATGATTCTTCATCTATCGGTTTCTTTTCGCACATGTCTCTTAATGTTTTATCGGAAAATACTACAAACGGTGGTACGCTCTCTCGATCTGCTATTTGTTTTCGAAGGGCACGCAAATGTTCAAATAATGGATCATCTTTTATAACGACTTTCGGCTCCTCACTTAATCGTCTTAATACTTTTCTATCACCAATTAATACTTCTTTTCCTTTTTCTGAAACGTAAATCGTAGGATATTGACCTGGTTTAACAGATAAAAGCTTTTCGGCAATTAAAAATTCGATGAATCTTGAAACTTCCTTTGAAGACATTGGCTTTAATATGCCATATGTTGATAAATGCTTAAAGTCTACAACCTTTTTATTGCGTGCTCCTGCTAATACATCTGCAGTAATTGTCTTGCCAAACTTCTGACCCATTCTTACAACGCAGGATAAAACCTTTTGAGTCTCTTCTGTTACATCTGTTTTCGGACGTTCATCAGTACAATTGCCACATTGCCCACATTCTTGTGATACTTGTTCTCCAAAATATTCAACAATGTATGCTTGTAAGCAATGTTGTGTATGACAATAATCTACCATTGTTTGTAATTTTTTTAATTCAAATGGAATCCGAGAACGGTCTAGTGATTGATCGATTAAAAAACGTTGGGTCTGCTCATCTACAGAGCTATACAACAAAATACATTCACTCGGTAAGCCATCTCTTCCTGCCCTGCCTGCTTCTTGATAATAGCTTTCCATATTTCTCGGCATTTGATAGTGAATCACGAAGCGAACATTCGTTTTGTTTATACCCATTCCAAATGCATTCGTAGCAACAATTATTTGAACCTCATCATTTAAAAAACGATTTTGTTCTTTCGTTCTCTCTGTTTCAGTCATACCCGCATGATATTTTGCAACCCGAACCCCTGATTTTAATAACATTTCATATACACTTTCTACCGATTTTCTCGTTGCAGCATAAATAATTCCTGTCTCATTTGGATAGCTTTGAATGTATTTTTTGACATACTTATCCTTATCCACACCAACTAATACTTTGAATGATAGATTTTCACGGGAAAAGCCAGTTATGTAGACATCCTCTTCATCAATAGCTAACAATGAACAAATATCATCGATTACAGAGGGTGTAGCGGTTGCAGTTAATGCAATCAATGTTGGTTTTTTGTTCCATAGGGATACGAGGTTAGAGATGATTCGATAACTCGGTCTAAAATCATGTCCCCATTGCGATATACAATGTGCCTCATCTATCGCCACAAAAGGGACGTTTAATTGGGAAAGTTCTTTACAAAATGATTCGTTTTCTAGCCGTTCAGGTGCAATATAAAGTAGTTTAGTTAATCCATTGCGAACATCTTCCATTGTTTGGTCAATTTGACTGTACGTTAAAGAGCTATTAATAAATGCTGCTGGAATCCCATTAGAACGTAAAATGTCTACTTGGTCCTTCATTAAAGAAATAAGCGGTGATATGACAATGGTAGTTCCATCTGAGCATAGTGATGGAATTTGATAGCATACTGATTTCCCACCACCAGTAGGCATAACACATAATGTATCACGCCCCTCTAATACATTTTGTATTACTTGCTCTTGTCCGATTCTAAATGAATCATAGCCAAAATATTGTTTTAATACTTGTCTTGCTTGTTGTAACATATTGTACCTCTCAGTTTTTTTGTTATCACCATTATACTAGAATGAAGCTAGACAAACACGGAGATATAATTACTCATTATAAAAACCTACTGTCGAACCAAAAATTCGACAGTAGGTTAAAAAAATTGTTAATTATTTAACTTGAAATGGCATCCATTAAATCACTGGATTTATATTCATCAAGATTCAATATTATTTCTATTATTTTATCTCTTTTATTTCCACTATAATTACTTGCTAATTCGTGGAATTTTAATAGCAATGTTTCTTCGTTTACTGGATTTTCAGGATCTCCTACTGGATATTGACTTGTCATTTCATCTATTTCACCATTACTCCAATAAACTTTAACTGTAGCCCCCCATTCAATCGGGTATGCCTCATTAATTTCCTCATGAACATATACTTCAATTTTTTTCATGAGTTCACGTATAGAAGAATCCTGCAGTGTTTTTTCATTAAAGCTATTATATCCCCCTGAACCTGTTAGGAGTGCTAAGGCTGCACAAAATTGCAAGCTAAATTTTGCTGCATAAATCGTATTGGGATTTGGATCATCCGTTATATTTAAAGCAACTTCATATGTTCCAATTTGGATTTTTTCAATTGTGGCAATGTCTTTCTCTTTTACTTTTTTATAATAACTCACAAGCAGATCCATAACAGAATGAGTATGGCGGCAAGAAGCATGCACTTTAAATGAGTTTTCGATAATTTTATATTGCTCACCTAAACCCATCGTCATTTTAGTTTGGTCATATTCATCTGCCATTGCTTCAAAAAATCCTCTACGCCCTTCAAAAATTTGCTTCGCTCCCGTAAATCCTTTTTCTGCTAGAAAACAGCTTAATACTCCATGCATTGCTGCTTTTCCAGGATGCAGCTGCTTGCTCATCGCACCATCTTCGATAAACTCCCAAAGCCCGGCCGCTTGTGTTCCAGCAGATCCTAAAGCTTCAATTATCTGAATTTCTGATAAGTTTAATAGCTTTGCAACTGCGACAGTAGCACCAAACGTTCCACACGTAGCAGTATTATGGAAATAGTAGTAGTGAGATGGAGATACAGTTTCTCCTACCCGAAAGGCAATTTCATAACCTGCAACAATTGCCGTAATTAATTCTTTTCCAGAAAGCTGTTTCCATTCTGCAACTGCTATTGCAGCAGGCATAATGACAGTTGCCGCATGGACAATCGATGCTTTATGAATATCATCTAATTCAATCACATGACTAGCACCACCGTTGACAAACGCAGCATTTGCTACATTTGTTTTCAGCCCTGTTATCGTGGTTGCCTGCGTGGTTCCACCAAGCTGTTGAACAACTTCGCTCATTATTTGTACCGGTTTGGCATCCCTACCTTTTATTAGGGAAGAAAAGTAATCTAAAATACAAAGCTTTGTAAACTTTACAACTTCTTCAGGTAACTGATCATATGATAGTGCTGCTACGTATTGTGCTATTTGTTTGCTAATCAATTAAAACACCTCAGTCCATTTTTATTATGATTCGTGAAGAGTCGCCTTTTGCTAATAAATCGAAACCTTCATTAATTTCTTCTAGCGAAATAATATTTGATAATAATTTATCAACTGGTAAACGACCTTGTTTCATCATATGAATAAAACGAGGGATATCACGTTTCGGAACACAACTGCCGATATATGAGCCCTTTAACGTTTTTTCTTCTGCAGTTAATGATACATATGGAAATGCGAATTTATGTTCTGGGTGAGGTAATCCAGTAGTTGTTGTAGTACCTCCACGTTTTGTAATTGCATATGCTACGTCCATTGCTGCAACAACACCAGCAGTTTCAAATGCAAAATCAACTCCGCCATTTGTATATGCTTTTACTTGATCAACAACATCAGTATCTCTAGAGTTGAACACAGCGGTAGCACCCAATTCTTTTGCTTGCTTTAATTTATTTTCATTAATATCGATGGCTATTACCTCACGAGCACCTGAAGCAATTGCTCCCAGCAGCGCACTTAATCCAATTCCGCCTAAACCAACAACTGCGACAGTACTGCCGAGTTTAATATTGGCTGTATTGACAACAGCTCCTACCCCTGTAATAACCGCACAGCCAAATAAAGCAAGCTTTTCAAATGGTAAATCTTCATCTACTTTTACGAGGGAATTTTCTGATACAACAACGTATTCTGAAAAAGCAGAAACGCCAACATGATGGCCAATATCCTCTGTTTCAGAGTGAATGCGAACTCCACCGCCCAACAATGTACCTGCTCCATTCGCCTCTGCACCAGGCTCACAAAGTGCTGGACGTCCTTCTGAGCAAGGAATACAATGTCCGCAGCTAGGAACAAACACACAAATTACTTTATCCCCCGGTGAAAAATTTGTTACCCCTTCGCCTACTTGCTCTACTACTCCAGAAGCTTCATGACCCAATGCCATTGGAAGTGGACGTGGACGGCTTCCATTAATAACGGATAAATCTGAGTGGCAAAGACTTGCCGCTTTTATTTTTACAAGGACTTCTCCTGCTTGAGGCGAATCAAGTTCCACCGTTTCAATTTGAATTGGCTTACTTTCTGCATATGGATGCTGTACTCCAGATGAACGTAAAATTGCCGATTGAATTTTCATTTTCCATATCCCCTTTATGGTAAAATTTTAATTCCAATAAATTTGATATCTGTCATTTCTTGAATGGAATAATGTATACCTTCCTTCCCCATTCCACTTTGTTTTACTCCCCCATATGGAATGTGATCATAACGTTTTACAGATACTTCATTAATCCAAACGCCGCCCATTTCCAAACGGTCTGCAATTTTTAATGCGCGGTTAATATCATTTGTGAAAACACCTGCCTGAAGCCCATATTGTGAATCGTTTGCCAACTCAATAACCTCTTCCTCGTTAGTAAATGGCATAACGGCAATAATTGGTGCAAATACTTCCGCGCAAACAACTTTCATTTCCCGAGTTACTTTTTCAATAATAGTAGGTTCTAAAATAGATCCATTTCTTTTGCCACCTGTTCGTACTATAGCCCCATCTTGAACTGCTTCATTAATCCATTGCTCCGCTCTGATGGCTGCATCCTCGGTAATCATCGGACCTAATTGTGTTGACTCCTCCATAGGGTTTCCGATTTTTAACTGTGAAACTCTATCAATTATTTTTTCTAAAAATGTATCGTAAATAGAGTGATGGACGTAAATACGTTGTGCTGAAACACAAGCTTGCCCAGCAAACGTATAACCTCCCATTAAAATTGCATTTACAGCATTGTCGATATTAGCATCTTCAAATATGATATTTGGTGCATTCGAACCTAGCTCTAACGTCACCTTCTTGCCCTTAGCCATCTCTTGGATTTTCCATCCCACTGCCCCACTTCCAGTAAAAGTTACCTTTTTAACAAGCGGATGTGTCACAAGTGTTTCAACTAAATCAACACCAGCACCGTTTACGATATTTAAAGCACCGGACGGTAAACCAGCTTCCTTTAATAGTTCATATAATGCAACTGAAGAAAATGGCGTTTTTTCAGCGGGCTTTAAAACAATCGTATTACCAGCAGCAATAGCAGGCGCTACTTTATGCAGTACAAGATTTAGTGGAAAATTAAATGGTGTTATCGCTGCAATCACACCAATTGGTACTCTTTTTGCTAAGCCTAATTGGGATTCCCCTCCAATGGCATTATCTAGTACAATTTGTTCTCCATTTAAATTTTTGGCACCTTCAGAAGCAAATTGCAATACTTGGATTGCTCTACCTACTTCTCCACGTGCTTCGACGATTGGTTTACCAGCCTCTTTTACAAGCAGCTGTGCAAATTGTTCTTGTCTTTCCTCTAAAAGCACTGCAGCTTTACGTAATATTAAGCTTCGGGCATGTGCAGGCATTGTTTTCATTGTGTTTTGAAATACTTCATGAGCATTCTCAACCGCAAGAGAAACTTCTTCCTTTGTCGCGCTAAGTATTTCACCAATTTTGTTGTGATCATACGGATTCAGTACTTCTATTATTTTTCTATCACCATTTTTCAGCTCTTCATTTCCGACAAAAGAACCGTATCGAAGCATATAAACACCTCCTACTATTGTTTGAAAAACACCCTAAGACAAAATCTGCCTTAGGGGTCAATTGCATACTATTATTCGTAATATCCTTCAGTAGATTTAATAAATGTTTTAAATTGGTTTGCATCATGGCCAAACCAAATTGTCGAATTATGCTCCTCTGCATATTTTCGAATATATTCAACTGTTGCGTTATAACCAACAGAATCGTATAAAATGCCAGGTGGTTTAACAGGTGGACCAAAGCTTTCTGCCGTATAAAGCGCATCAGAAGCAAGCAATAAATTTCCTGCACCAGGCAGCTCAATATGAAGTCCTAACATTCCATAGGCATGTCCAGGTCCAAAATTAATGATTTTTATTCCGTCTACTAATTTCACTTCTTTTTCATGAGGTTTTATCGTACGCCAGCGAAGTTCATTTTTAATCCAAGCCATGACATCTCCCCAAATATATGCTCCCATGTTACGTGTCAGTGCAAACGTTTTCATTACATTCGATAGTTCTGAATCATGTACGATAATCTCTGCGTTTGTGAATAGCTCTAAGCAGCCTGCATGATCCAAGTGAAGATGAGACGCCACAACATATTTAATATCTTTTGGGCTAACTTTTAATTGCTCTAAGCGATTAATTAAATAACATTCCTCACTAGCAAAGGCAGGGAATAATTTTTGAACTCCTTCTGGCCAGCGCCCATTTTCACCCATTCCTTCAGGATTGCAGCCTGTATCAAATAAGATTTTGCCATCTGGGTGATCAATTAGTACCGCATAAACTGGAAATTCAACAAACTCTGAAGGTGGATTTGGATTATCGATACTTGCAGGAGTATGCATAGTAATCATATAGTTTTTATCCATCTTCATCGTACCCGTATCAAGCACATACACTTTTTTATTACACATTTTTTTCCCTCCTAATCTTGTTTAATAAAAATATATGTTTATTCCTGTTGTTCACTAATTGAATACATTCATCACTTAGAGGTTTTCAATCTTTTCGACAGTTTTCCCCCAAACATTGGAGAAGGTTTTTAAATTTTTAGATAAGAAAATTTGTAAATGAGCTGCGTATTTAGTTTGTGATAAGAAAATTTTACTTTAAGAAATACATTCTCTAATTGATTGAATTTTACCTGCCTGTATGTATTCCTTTTTAATAATGCTTGTACAAACTTTAATAACAAGCATTTAAAATCCTAACAAACTTGTCGATTTTGCATTTTTCTATACTTTATTTTTATAGACAATTAAACTCATAAAAGAATATGCATTTACTCTCCTTAAATAGAACGATATTGATGGAAAATCACTAAATCTATACATGTACGAATGCTCCTTCGCTAAAATGTTAAAAATACTGTAATTTTGCCTACTTTTGATTTACTACCGAAAGCAGTAATTAGCAATAAAATAGAAGGTAAATAGACCTTGCTCATTGTTTAAAATATTATAACTACGTGCTATAATAGAAACATTGTGTACAAAAGAGAAATATCTTTTACAAACAATCGTTAAAAGCAAAAATGATATGAAGGAGGAACTTACATGATTCAAGTTAGTAATGTAGGTCTTCGTTATGGCGATCGTAAACTATTTGAAGACGTAAATATTAAATTCACACCTGGCAATTGCTACGGTCTTATCGGGGCAAATGGTGCTGGAAAATCTACTTTTTTAAAAATATTGTCTGGTGAGATTGAGCCTCAAGAAGGCCACGTTTCAATGGGCAAAGATGAGCGTTTATCAGTTTTAAAGCAAAACCATTTCGAGTACGATGAATTTACGGTACTTGATACAGTAATTATGGGAAATAAACGTTTATATGAAGTAAAACAAGAAAAAGATGCTATCTATATGAAAGAAGATTTTTCAGATGAAGATGGCATGCGTGCAGCTGAATTAGAGGGTGAATTTGCTGAATTAAATGGTTGGGAAGCAGATTCTGAAGCCGCAACTCTTTTAAATGGTCTTGGCATCGGTGATGAATTCCACTATATGTTAATGAAAGATTTAGAAGGTTCAGATAAAGTAAAAGTATTACTTGCTCAAGCTTTATTTGGTAAACCTGATGTATTACTTCTTGACGAGCCGACAAACCATTTAGACTTAAAAGCAATTCAATGGTTAGAAGAGTTTTTAATTAACTTTGAAAACACAGTTATTGTTGTATCCCATGACCGTCACTTCTTAAACAAAGTATGTACGCATATCGCTGACCTTGACTTTGGAAAAATCCAACTTTATGTAGGGAACTACGACTTCTGGTACGAGTCTTCTCAACTTGCATTAAAAATGGCGCAAGACCAAAATGCGAAAAAAGAAGAAAAAATTAAAGAATTACAAGCATTCATTGCTCGCTTCTCTGCAAACGCATCTAAGTCAAAACAAGCGACTTCACGTAAAAAAATGCTTGATAAAATCGAACTGGATGATATTAAACCATCTAGCCGTAAATATCCATTCATCAATTTCCAAATCGGGCGTGAAATCGGTAATGACGTATTAACAGTTGATGGCTTATCAGCTTCTCAAGATGGCGAAGTGTTATTTAAAGATATCCGCTTTATGATGAATAAAGAAGATAAAATTGTTTTACTTGGGAACCCACATGCAAAAACTGCTTTACTAGATATTTTAATGGAGCAACGCGAGCCAGATAGCGGTACATTTAAATGGGGCGTTACAACATCACAAAGCTATTTTGAAAATGATCATGACAAATATTTTACTGGAAATGAGAAAACATTAGTAGAATGGCTTCGTCAATATTCTCCAGAAGATGAAACTGAGTCTTTCTTACGCGGATTCTTAGGACGTATGCTATTCTCTGGTGAAGAAGTAAAAAAATCCCCTTCTGTACTTTCAGGAGGAGAAAAAGTTCGTTGTATGTTATCTAAAATGATGCTTTCAAATGCAAACGTATTATTATTAGATGAACCTACAAACCACTTAGACTTAGAATCAATTCAAGCTCTAAACGAAGGTTTAATTCGTTTCAAAGGTGCAATGCTGTTCACTTCACATGACCATCAGTTTATACAAACAATTGCAAACCGTGTCATTGAAATTCAAGAAGACGGTTCAATTTTAGATAAACAATTAACATATGATGAGTTCTTAGAGTGGAAAGAAGCTCAAGGAATTAAATAATTGAAATGAAATGCCATGGCTCTCTTGAGTTTGTGGCATTTTTTTAACAAGAATTGCTTTGAAATAAAGGTTAATCAAACTAACTTATTTACAGTAAATAAGAATAATGCATTTTGAAAAATTCAATTAAACAGATTCTTCTTCTTTACCTTTACATAGCCGATACAAGAAAAAGCGCAATTTCTATTCTGAAATTACACTCTTTAATAGAATATAAGCTATCACTAAAGTATTATTCATAACCATTTATTGAATTCATTAACTGGAAGAAGTATTCAGGTTGATGAGTCTTATTTAGGTAATACCATGAATGCAATGTATCTGGTGTAAAGACATCTATTATTTTCAGTACTTCCATTGCAAATTCCAAAGGTGCTACTCCTGAAGCTGTAACCAAATTTCCATCAGATACTACAGGCCCCTTCTCATATAATTTTTCTCCTTTATAATTAGGACAGGCCATTTTAAAATACTCTAAGTTATTGCTTGTATGCTTTCTGGAATCCAAATATCCAAAATTCGCGAGACCTTCAGTTGCACCACAAATTGCAGCAACAATAGTGCATTTCTTTAAAGCTTCGCCAACTTTTTTCAGGATAGGTTGATGAATATCTTCTCCCCAAGTAGTCCCTCCCGGCAAAACTAATAGATCTTTACTTTCAAAAGTACATTCATCAAGGGACATATCTGGTTTTATGCTTAAACCACCCATCGTCGTAATTATTTCTTTATTAACACCTACTGTCACTACTTTTAATGGTACTAAATCTTTTTTAAAATACCTTCCTGTGTTAAGTTCAGCAATTAAATATCCATATTCCCAGTCTGACATTGTATTAAAAACATAAAGATAAGCTTTTTCTGTTTGCATCCAATAACACTCCAATCAAAATTAATATAGCTTATTATAATAAAACTTCCCTGACATCTAACGTCAGGGAAGTTTTTATATTTTATGAAATTCTATTAATTCCGACAGCACTTCAACCAGCCTTTTCTTCAGACTAACGGGTTCAATTACTTGTATGGATTTACCATATGGTAAAAGTAAATACGGTACAACTGTATGTATCATATTTTCGTCAAGAAGAAATACTGCTTGATTTAAATTTCGTTCTTGTAAATAATGTCCTAAAAACCAATGTCTGCAAATATCCCCCAAAGTTCTTGCATTTCCATTAATAACTAAAGAAATACTCTCTTCCGCATCTTCTATAATTGGAAGGAGGTTTCTCATAAAAAAGTCACGTGCTGAAAAAGTTTCTGGCCGTTTAAACTTATTTTCGGTTAGCATTAGACTTTCAATTCGATCTACCCTAAAACTACGGATATCATTTCTAAGATGACAAAATCCAATCATATACCATTTATTATTCCAATATATAATTTTGAATGGATCAACTAATCTATCCTTTGATTGCTCTTTACCACTATTATCATATTGAATTTTTGCAGAGTACCCTTCAGATACAGCCTGCTCCAAATCCTTTAAAATAGGATCTACGGAGATGGAACCTAAACCACTTATTACTTCAAGACTAGTTATATGCTGGTTTATCTTTGTTTCTTGTGCTTGATTTGAATATTTGCTTAGCTTTGTAATAGCCCTATTTAGTGCTTCACCACCATAATATCCGGCTTCTTCTGCAAAAACAGCTGCATGAATTAATGAAGTTTGCTCCTCAAAATCAAAAAAAAGAGGAGCTTCAATATAATTATTCAATAAAGTGTATCCACCGTTATGTCCTGCCTCAGAAATGATAGGTACACCACTTGTTGAAAGAGTATCAATATAACGATAAACAGTCCTTATATTAATCTCTAACTTTTCTGAAATTTGTTTCGCAGTAACTTTTTCACCTGAGCTAAGCATCCAAAGAATTGCTAGTATATTGTCAATTTTAGGCATCCAAATCCACCCCTATAGAATCAAAAGTTTGTATTCTTTAATTAATAAGTTAAAGTTAATTTACCATTTAAGTTAAACATTAAGAAAACAACTCCATTTTGATTATCTTTTTCAAAATGGAGTTCTTACATTTAACATTGGCTGAAGGGATTTTTTAATCTTTATTCTAAAGCTGCATCAAATGTTGTCGCTTTTCATTCTTGAAAAACCTATTTTCATTGTAATTGAAGAACAATTACTTTATGAATCACAACCCTAATGTTTTTCATTTAAGTCTCGTATTAATTGAAAAGCTTCATAGGCATATGACACATCGAAAATTCAACATTTGCCTTTAGTTCTTTTTGTATTTCTGTTACTTCTTCAGCATTTTCACTTGGGATGATCATAAAAGGAATACCAGTTTTTTCAGTAATTTGTATTTTTTCTTTTATATTCACAACCCCAAAACCCTTACCAATTTGTCACAGCAATGGGGATTTGATTTTGGAAAGAGCCCTGTTTGATTAGACCACTTAATACTAAATTAAGCCCGGAACTATCGCCTTCAATATTTGGACGACTAAAGAAAGTTTTAAGCTATTCATCTAACGTCCCAAATATAGTGCCACATTCTCTCTTGTCTCTTCTGGTGAATGTTCTTTTAGAAGATGAAGCCATTTTAATACTTGTCTATTTTTAATTCCATATATCGTTTTATTATTAACTTCAATAACTGACAATACATCTACATGTTGTTTAGTCAAAAGCTCTTCAACCGCCTGTTTACTTTTCCCATTATTTAACGAAAATTGATCTACCCCTATCGAATAAATCCCAGTCCCTTTTAATGCCTCGGTGGGTTCCGAATACGCGTAAGCAAGGTGTGTTGGTGATGTGTAGTATCCGATTAATGGGACTTCATAGCAAAATAGTACAAAGATAATTAGAGTTGCAATTGCGATTTTCTTTTTTGCAACATATTTTTCGAAACACTACATATATAAACAGCATTATAAATAACTTACTAACAATATAATTAAACTAACAATATAATTAAAAAAAGAAACTCATCGATGATATCTTGAATATATAAAAATAGAAATAGAAGATAAAAAAGAATAGATAATATACCAATAACGATATTTGATTTATTTACTTAGCAATGACGCCCCCTGTTTGTCAGTTATGAATTTTCCCTTTAGCTAATTTGCCGCTTTATTTTATTTGATTAACTGGAGTTCTATTTTAGGTAAATTTTCTAACCGGAATTCTAAAATCTATTTGTTAACTAAACTGCGTCGTTACTTTAAATAAAAAAGTTCACAATTTCTTTTAAAATTTAAACATAGAAATCCTTTTTCATGTTGCCCTGTTAAATGCCTTAAAAGCAAATGGGAGCATTGTACTTACAACAAGAAAGAACCTAACTTAAAATCGTTAAATAATAAGTAGATAATAATAAGTTACTTAAAATTTGGTTGTAGCTCATTTTCTTTTAATCTACATTAACATCAAAAACAAAAATTTGTTTTCCATTAGTCCATGATGTTGTAATTTCATAAATATAATATCCACTTTCTGATGGCATAATTATTTCATTATCTTTCATTTCAAGAATATCACTTGTACCATCTTCATTTAGTTTGGCGATCGAAATGGAAGAAGGATTTTTATCAATTTCTAATTTTAATATATCGCCTTTATTGACTTCTAGTGTTTCGAAAAGTTCAGCTAATTCATTTATACCGGGAGTACTTTTTGTACTAATTTCAATGCTGTCTTCTTTCCACTCGTAATCACCCGGCATCATTGTATATTGTTCCTCATCTACAATCACTTTGCCTACTGGTTGACTTATAGTACCGTTAGGAAATCCAATGCATCCAGACAAAAAAATTGAAATGAATATGGGGAAAGCTATTTTACTCATTAAATTACACCCCTTATGCTTCGCTCCCGCCTTTTTGTAAGTGCATTATTTCAAGAATCACCTTTCATTTTAACATAATTATCCAATATAAGAACATGATCCTATTTAAAAAAGTGCGTATTTCATACTTCTAAATTTCATATTGCCTTCGATTACGTCTAGTTAGTACATACTTTATTCATTAAAGGTAACAATACAATTAATTATTTAACAAGAGGTGTATTGAAGATAATGAAAAAGATGTTAACCATTTTCATATTATCACTTGTTCTTATTACTTCTTTTCAAACATTTACCGTATCATCAGCTAAACCAACTCAAGACTCTGAAGAGCTTAGGCTACAGGATATGCTTATGAACATGCTGACTCCTTATATTGAAAAAGATTTGAATAGCTATTATTATCCGAAGATAACAAAGGATTTTTCACCTGTAGTCGTTCCATGGAAAATTGAAATGATTGAAACAAGAAGAGTTAATGGTTTCCGTGGTTTTAAATTGGAATTAACATTTGAAATTGAGCCAACCGATGGGGGACACTGGATTCCAATAGGAAAAGATCGAATGACCTACGAAATTTCTTCAGGGCCTACAATTATATTGAAAAATCATACACACTTGAAAACTTATAAATTACCTACCGAAAAATAAATTACCTTCCACTAAACTGCCATTTTCGTTTAATTCCATATTTATGGGATTAAACGAATTTAAATTAACTAGCGAGACTTTTCTTCTGGAGTTTAGCAAAAATAGGAACAATACCCTTTTCTGGGTTTTTTATAAAAAAATATGTTATGATGTTCTAAAATATAAAATACTTGACTTAAACTTGATTCGCTCTAAAAGGGAAGGTGTGTTTCTTTATGCAAATGACGATTGCTCGTGCTATGACACGTAAAAAAACCATAAAAGCGCAATTGGATAAAATTACAGAAGATATTTCTAAACACGGTGCCATTAATAATAAAAGGTTGCATATCTTATCGAACGAAAAGTCGGATATTAAAAAAAATCATCGTGAAGCTACTGAAAAAGTTAAAGCATTATTTCAACAATTTCATGATTTAAAAGATAACTATATAAAACTAACGTTAGCCATTAACAAAGCTAATTTAGAAACAGAGATTATCGTTGCAGGCAAGACTTTAAAAATTGCTGAAGCATTAATTTATAAAAATGACATACAACAATATCTTTCTAATTTGAAAACCGCTTATCAACATGCTGTAAAAAAAGCGACACGCGAAGTAGATACGTTTAATCAAAATTTGAAAACAGAAGGTTTATCTGAACAGGTAAAAAAAGAAGTTCTCGCAGATGTGTTATACTTAGTTCCTATAGAAAAAATGGATGAACTAGATTCATTTTTAGTTGAGTTTATGACAGAAATTGATGGTACTTTAAATGAGGTAAACGCTAGGACATTAATTGAAGTAGATATTGATTGATTTCAATTTTGCTTGCGTATCGTTGTAAACCACTAAAATCAGTCACACTTAATAGGTTTGCCAAAGAAGGTAAACAATTACAAATCTAATGAAAATTAGTGTTTAGTAATGAGTGTTCAGTGTTTAGTGTTTAGGTAAATTAGTATTCAGTGTGAAGTATTTAGTATTCAACAAATCCTACCATACAACTTTGAAGTTTTCTTCGAGGTAAATGACTGTCCTTGTGGTTTCATAGGTAGGCTGGTTCGTAAGCAAGATACATATAGCAGCATAAAGCCAAAAAGATGTGTGAAGCAGATCATTTCTTTCACACATCTTTTTTTGGCTATCAATACATCATTACCTTACCCACCAAAATAAACTTAAACAAACATAAACCTGTTCAAATTTAGAACGGGTTAATTTAGTTTTTAATATAAGCTGCTCCGTAATATAGCAATACAGGGTAAATAGATACCGTTCTTAAACAACCTATCCAAAGACAAGTTTAATACTTTACTTAAAACTATTTTCATATATATCGAAAAATTGAGTTATTTCACTACCTTGTTTTCGAATACTTTCTACATCTGTTGTTAATTGCCAACCAAAAATTTTATAGCTTTCCCAATTTTCACTGTTCACTGGATCTAAATTAAATTCTTCCTGAATAGCTATAAACCCGTTTTCGTAATCAATAAGTGCTTGTTCAAAAGCTTTGTTTGTATCTTTAAATATTGGCATTCCATCTTTATTTGCCCCGATTGAATATGCTTCATTATTTTGATTAAAATCATTGCTGAGTTTACTAGTATCATATTCTCCAAAAACTTGCCCAGGAGAATCTTCACATGCTGCAAGAAATAGCATCAAACTGATAACCCATAATGAAATCAAATATCTTTTTATTAGTATCACCTCGTGATCATTTATCCTTTCTCATCTCACCAATTAGCAGGTGCAATTGGTACAGCAATTGTCGTTACAGTTTATACAATATCTCAGATAATGTCTATGCTTTCATATCATCCTTGCCTTTTGTCGCACTAATAATCGTTTCATTCTTTTTCTTAGGCAAGTTAAGCAAGATAACTTGCCTAAGAAAAAGAAACTTAATAAAAAAATTAAAGCAGTTTCATAAAATACAAATTCATCACATTATCTGCGTAAGATATCCGAAATTATCCGATATGTTCCATTATTCTTAATTTAAGTTAAAACTTCGCCATAATTGGATAGTTAAGACTGCTACTAAGAAATAAGTTGCTCGTAATACCTAAATCTAAAACATTTTTGGAATGCCTCAATAAAAGAAGCTTTCCACCACTCCCATCATCCCCTATTTACAAAGTAAAAAGTTACCATGG
Source organism: Lysinibacillus telephonicus (assembly GCF_003966145.1). GTDB lineage: Bacteria > Bacillota > Bacilli > Bacillales_A > Planococcaceae > Ureibacillus > Ureibacillus telephonicus. The sequence continues at coordinate 7,523 of NZ_RXNR01000025.1, read as the reverse complement.
AAAAGTGGTGGTTCCATTGGGCTTATGAAACACAATTTTCACCTTAATAATAGAAAAAGAATGATTAAGTACAACAAAAAGCGGCTTTCACTTACCCTAATATTCCCCTTTAATCACAAAAAACGAGCCTCTAATTGTTCCAGCAAGTCTTGACTTCTGCCTAGCAAACTTAAACTTTCCTTCTAGTTCCTTTGGTACCTCCATCCCTTCAGAAAGCTTAAAACCAACGGCTCGCTTCTTAGGGTCATCAACTGTATACATAACGTTGAGCGCAAGACCATCCTCATAAAAGACGTAGGCAAATTTAATATTTTCCACTTGAAAACGCGATGTTTCCAATGGTTTTGCCGCAAACTCAATATCCCGTTCTTCTTTCAAAATACGATTCACATATTCAAGTGTGTCACAGGAATCACTAGCGGGTACTACCGTAAATTCATGCTTGTATTTGTTCATAAAATAACGGGATTCATTAGCACGTAAACCAGCAAGTGCATCTGCCACCGGTGAAGACTCTAAACCAACCGTAGACACATTTTTAAAATCAACGATATAAGACATGTCCATCCCTCCAGTTAACCCTTTATTTCCTAACAATAGGAATCCACATTTCACCAAATACTAAGCCGTTTCGCAGTCCCATTTCAACTGTTGCATTTGGTCCACCAACATAGGCAAAATTCTTTGCTTCTGGCAAGATTTGACCAAAGGCAATGCCAGTTAGCTTATTACTCAATTCTTCACTCGTCGTCCCTTCTCCTTTAACAACTAGGTATTCTCCCTTAGGAAATTGGATAACCCTAGTTGCTTCTGGCAGGGATTCCTCTGTCATGACGCCGGCATAATGCATCATTTTGCCATTCACCGCTTCATTTACTGTAAAAATATAGTCATTTGTGGCTAAGGACTTTAGTGTATCAAGCCTTCCATCTTGTTTAACTGCCGACCAAAAATCTGCCTTTTCCTTATTTATGCCTGCATAGTCTGTGTAGTCGCTCTTAAGCTCAGTTCCAATACCTAAAACCGTAAAGCTGTCTTTTTCTTCTAAAGTATAATCTGCCATATTCAAAACCTTCCTTTTTTTAGATTAATCAAATGATTTTGACTTAATTCACTTGATATGTATATGATAGACTTAAATCATGTCAAAAAATGATACTGTTTAGGAGTCCATATGAAAAAAGTTGAACGGATTAATACCATTATGCGTTATATAAACAACCGCGCTCATTTTACGATTACTGAAATTATGCGTGAATTCAATATTTCTCGTTCGACAGCCATTAGAGATATTAAAGAAATTGAAGCTATGGGGATGCCTCTTGACGCTGAAGTTGGAAGGGACGGGGGTTATTTTGTCATGCATAACTCTGTCCTTCCCGATGTTCGCTTTACTGATAATGAGGTCAAAGCTCTTTTTATTGCCTTTATGGCCACGAGAAATCAACAACTTCCCTACCTAAAGAGTCGCCAATCTTTAGCTGAAAAATTACTTGGCTTAATCTCAAATAACCAACAAGATGATCTTGTTCTTTTAAATCAAATTTTACTATTTGAAGGGACTAATCCAAATAATCCTGACTTACTTGAACTATCAGATCTTCCCCATCCCATGTTAGAAAAGCTCATCCAAATCATACTATTGGATAGCTATTTATTGATTACTATCAAAGAAGAGAAGGAAATAAAGTCTTGTCCAATTTATCTCTTACATCTTTATCAAGAAAAAGGCATTTGGATGATTGAAGGTTTTAACTTAAAGGAAGAAAAGAAGGAAATTATCCCTGTCGACAATCTTACTGATGTCATAGCCTACCCTACAAAAAAGAGACTAAGTAAAAAAAAGATTTTAGAAAAACTAAGAAAGCAGGAAGAAGTATACAACCTTGTCCTTGAACTTGGCCCAAAAGCGATTGCCCAGTTCAAAAAATATCACCCTTTAAAAGTTTCAATTTCCTATACAAATCCTTACCAAACCACTGCCATTTTAAAAACTTTTATCAATATTAATAAGTCCGAGGAATTAACCGAAATAACAAATTGGCTTCTTTTTCTTGGTGAGGATATCAAGGTAAAAGAAGTGCCAAACGGAGTTTTAGAGAGTATAAAAGCGAGATTATACTTATACCATTAAGGAGTAGTGCAGTTAAAACCAAATAATTATAGTTTGTTATCAGATTGTCCCCTATTTTAGAGTACATAGAAAAAATTTTTTACTAAGATTATTAAATCTCTTGCAATAATAGCTCCAAGTCATTTATCAAGTTACTTCTTGTCTCTTTATAAAATTTTCCCACGTACTTCTTGAATAGGGTATTTAATTATTTATTTTCACAGTCTTTAAATGGAATTTCATTGAATATAAATTTCGATATTAGGAATGTAATCTAATCATTTGAATAGCGTTGTGAAAGTTTCTTTTTATGTGATTGAAAAACTTCTTCAAGTGAAATATTGTACTTGTTAGCGATTACAATTAAATTACCTAGTACATCTCCTAATTCTTCAGTTAACTCTTGTTTATTTTCTTCATACGTTCCTTTAACTTCATCTGGTCTATCCCTACCTATCTCAATGGCTCTTATAGCTCGTGCCACTTCACCTGTTTCTTCTGCTAAAAAACCAATACGAATAAAAATGTCTAACTCAGACCAGCCTCTACTTTCATAATATCTCTTTACCCATTGTTGAAATTCAGTAACATTCATTTTCATCTAACCTCCAATTTTCTACCATAATTTTAACAAAAAATGATAGTTTATATAATCTCAAATGGTGGACCTATGTTAGAGTTGTAGAGGCTTTGTTCACGATAGCTACCACAAAAACTATAAATTTTCACATTATTTTAACCACAATAAATTTCTTTTATATGATTATGTCATTATTTATCTCGGCGTTCTGCCCGATATATAAATAAAGAGCGTAATTTCTGTTCTGGAATTACGTCCAATTGTAAAATATCTTATTCTTTTGGATTCAATATATTATAAGATTTATTAATTTTTCGAGATATAATGTTCACATTATCCATGACAATCCTTGGATGTAGCTCTGGAATCATATGACCGATATTTGGAATAATATTTAATACTGCATGAGGAATATCTTCTTTTAAACGTCTCGCATGATCAATTACTCCAAATGGATCATCTTCTCCCACTACAATAACAACGGGAACTGTAATTTCCTTGTATCTTTTGGACAGGTTTTTAGAGGTTTCAGGGAACATAAGAACATCTTCCCTATTTGCTCTAAAGTGACCTGGGCGGAATCCTATTGCATACAGCTCTTTTGTATAGTCTTCCGGAACCTGTTCAGGTGCAAATGTTTCCTTGACCATTGAATATGCCATACCTTTTGATAAAGGTGTCTTTAGTAACATGTTTAAAATAATACTTCCTATAATAGGTTTTGTAACCACTTTGGATAATAAATCTCCGTTTTCTGCTGCATAGCCTTCTTTATACATAGCTCCTGCCAATGTCACTATTCCTGCAACCTCACTTGGAAACTGTAGTGCATAGGAAAGTGTCATGGTACCACTCCAAGAATGACCAACTAAAATAATCGGTTGATCTATTCCAAGCTCTTTTAACGCTTTATGTATAATAGTAGCTTGAGTAATTGGACTAATTTTTCTGTTTTTTTCCCTCTCACTATATCCATAACCAGGTCTGTCAAAGGCTAATGCCTGATAGCCTTGTTGAGCTGCCATTTTAACGGTTTCCTTAAAATCACTGCTAGAAAGGATTCCCCCATGGAGAAACACGATAGGCGGACCGTTTCCTTCAGTTATAAAATGTAACTTTATACCATCTACCGTAATAAATTTACCTGCTGGCTGATATGATTTCTCTGCTTTTTTAAATTGCCACTGATTATAAATGAACAGCAAACCAATCGATACAATAACTATCAATATTATCGAAGCAGCCATTTTATCCCCCTTTCTTTGCTTCTAAATTTATTATTATTTACGATTAAACATAGCAAAAGTTGCAATATATTGGAGTTTTTGTTATTACTAGCTAGATTTTTGACGAAGTAACTTGACAATTTAATATCGTTAAACAGAAGACGGCAGTTGTTTAAATATATTCAGATAATCGACTAGCTTCATCAATAAGCTTAATATTAATCATTGCGTCAATCACTGTTTTATTTAGTTTTTGGTTTTCTTGCAAAATATAATTGAGTTGAATATCCCTAAGTACTGCATGTCGTGAGGCAATTGGTGCAGAATAAAGGTATTCCTGCAACCAGTCTAAATTAGGTTCTGTGTCCTTGTGAATCGGGAATGGTATGTGTTTTTCACCTTGAAGAAGCGGAGTAGTAACGCCCAATCCATCTTGAGTTTTGATACTTATTATTCTTTGCCGCTCTAGGTCTACTTTTTGAACATAACGATACGGATTTTCAATGATAGGAATTCGGATATTCTCATTTAGAAACTTTGTAGCTCTCTCTCTTACCAATTTTTCATATCCAGATGGCTGGTCAGTCTCAGCAATCCATTGATTTTTTGCTACTAAATAGCTCTCTTCACTATCAAACTGATTATAGAACAGTTCACCGTCAGTTAAATTAATTCTTAAAAATTCACATAGATTGTTTGCAACGATACGAGTTGGACGATCAAAATTCATTGGACTAACACAAACAATAGGTGCTACCTCAAGATCCGTTACAGTACCAAAGTCAGTAAGGAATCCATAATGAACACCATCTAAACCAATATTGCCAAATACGACCACATCACTTGGTGTGTTAAAATATCTAAAATTCTCAAGAGAAAGGTAAAAATTAAGACCAAGATAAAATTTTTCAGAGTCACCAAGAACATTTTGTAAGTCTATTAACCTTTGGAGTGTAGGTGGTACATCATATTTACCAAAATTACTCCCCATAAAGCTGCCCCCTTAGCGTGTTTTAATAATTTTACATTTTCACTTCAACAAAAAACATCCTTTACTCCATTAAATTACTCTATCTATAAATAAAGAGCGCTACTTATACATTTGCGCCGATTGTTGGAAATATTAAATGAACATTTGCGCGTGCTAAATAAAAGTCATTCCTTGAAACAAGAAAAAAATACTCTATTTCTTAACCGATGTTGTATCCTCTGATTGGTTTAAAATATTATCTATTATTATTGTAAAAGAATATCAGTTTAAAACCTTTACGATAGGATCCTTAAATTGAGATTCACCGAGTTCTGAAAATAAAAATATTATTAATCTAATTTTTTGATTCTGGGAATATAACTTTGGATAGCCAAGCACTAATAAAAGCAGTTAAAACAATAAGAATTTGAATAATATATCTCAAATCATTATTAACTCTCAGCAGTATTACACCAATAATACTTGTAACAATTACAACTATTACACAAAATATTGTTTGCCTTTTGTTTAGTTTTAGCAGATTCATAAATCTACTCCTTATTTTAATTATTTCCATTACACAATCGTGCCCAGCTTTTTAAGAACAAAGGTTGTTGAAGCTAGTTCATACTAAATTTAATTTTATTCCTCGTTGCTCAACTATAATCTTCAAAGTTTTTTGAAATATACAGCAAAAAGTCTTATAAAGGCATAAGTAACGACATTTAAAAGAAGTAGGACAATCAATTGCAATGAGATAAATATCGATAAAAATAAAAGCAAATCAAAATTAGCTTCACCAGGCGGAAAATCTTCAGGAGTACCCTTTATAATATTTTTGATATACTGAATGATTAAATAGATAAAAACGGACGAAAAAAATCCTAAGTATATGTAGATCCAGTGCTGATAAAATTCCATTTTGTAATTTTGAAACCAAAGAAATAGATTAATAAGTCCAATAATCAGTGGGAAATAAAAAAACTGGAAAACTAATATATCAATTTTGTCATTCAATAATAAAAAATATAGAGACAGAGCCAAATAACTGAAAATGATGTTTGTAAAAGCTACTACAATGGATATTCGGGTATTTGTATACACTTTTTTTATCCTCCTATTTTGAAATAAAACAAAGCTTTTCCTGCTCTTTGAAGAAACTACTCAGCAATTTAGAAATTTGATTAACCGATTACGACAAAATAAAGCCTTTTTTGCTAATAAGAAGTATTTATATAGACTTAAACTTTCACAAGATTCTGCATAATAGGTATACCTTAGATAATCTTATTTAATTGTTATTTCTTTAACATTTATTTTAAGTCGCCTCGCACAACCCATTATCATAGATCTAACTGCTTGTTTGTCATTAGAATTCGAAAATTTTATTTGAAGAAGTACTTCTCCTTTATAATCTTTAATATTCTCTACTTCTGCCTTAAAATTTGAATAAGGCTATTTAAAAAAATTGTTACTTTCTCTTGCTTCCTTTTTCCAACAAAAAATATAATCTTAATCTTATATTTTTTAATTGAAAGTAAAGACTGATTCAATGCCCAAATATAATTATCTTTTTCAACATCATAATAACTAGGGTCACCAAAATGTTTAGCCTTGCCACAATATTGACAAATTGCTACATAACGAACATGACGAACTCCGATACCCGGTTGTTCAACATTCACAATAACTTCATAGGGAGTAAACACATCATTTGAACAAAATTGGCAGTTGATAGGTTCATTAAAAATAGTAATACGACTTTTTTCGGGACGTAAAGATTCATCCATACCACTCATTCTTTTATCACTTCCGAGCATTCAATAATAGATATATGTTTTTCCAACATGTGGTCATATCGATTTTTTTCTTGAAACATCTGAATATCACCACATGACGTACAGCTAAATGACTGTAATGTTAGCTGATGCTTCACCTCTTCACCTAATGGCATCAAATCCATGTAGATTTCTCTATGCAGAAACCGATTATTTTGACAAAATGGACAAATAAGCTGCTTATCACGAATTTTTATTTCATAGATTCCTTTTCTTCTAACCATTCTTTCACCCCGTAATCAAAATTCCAGCCTTTTATTCTTATCCCTCAATTAACTGTACAAATTTTATAAAGTAAGAATATTTCATTTCTAAAAAAAAGTGCTTGTTCAATGGAAGTGTGTTTTGATTCGGGCACACTATTTACAATTTTATCTATATTTTAACACCTTTATCCAATTTGCGGATTGTTCTTGAAGAAAATGGCCCGAAACATAAAGAAAGAGCGCAATTTCCACAGGAAATGCGCCCAACTGTAGGTATATATCAATGGTCATATAATATTTTCCTTTAGACTCTTTTAGTACTTCCAATAGAAACAGACTGGTCTAGTTAAATGCTTTTAATTCTTATTCTTGCTGAAAGTTGCTGTTACATTTTTGCAATTTTTTAAAACTCCACCCTGGATATATCTAAGCTTTGATTCATCACCTAATATATAAGGTAGTTGAAAAATGTATTTGATAAGCTAAAACTGAGCCACCATCGCAGTTGAAAAGTGAGCCACTTTTATATGAAAATAATCCTAACTTCATAGAGTTAGGAGCGTATAGAGGTGATTTCATTGGAAAAGAAA
>NZ_RXNR01000024.1 GCF_003966145.1 Lysinibacillus telephonicus | reverse complement strand
CGAGTCCTACCTTCGGAGCCATATGGGGAAGTACTCAAGAGGCTGAAGAGGCGCCCCTGCTAAGGGTGTAGGTCGGGTAACCGGCGCGAGGGTTCAAATCCCTCCTTCTCCGCCATACATAATGTTTTGGCCCGTTGGTCAAGTGGTTAAGACACCGCCCTTTCACGGCGGTAACACGGGTTCGAATCCCGTACGGTTCATAAATAAATCGTAGTAATTAAATAAATAATCTAGTGAAAGTATCTTAGGGGGATCCTCTAAAGAGTAGGACGTCGCTAGGCAAAAAAGCCCGATTCTTATGAGTCGGGCTTTAGTGTATCTGCAATAACAAAATTTCCCGGTCTGTAAGTTCTACTCAAGCAATTTCACAAACAAATACAGCAATCGCACGTTATATCTATCTTACATGCACTAGTTTGACTGAGGGATAAGGGTATGAAATCAAACGTGCCCATTTTGCTGAAATAAGTACATATCTGAACATATTGGGTGTTAAAAAGATAACATTTACGGAAAGGACCTTGAAGAATTAGATGAAATTTTCAGGGAGATTTTTGGCGGGGCTATAGTAGGAAATAAATAAATAGATAATAAAAATGCCATCACATTGCTAGCAGATGTGATGGCAATAGTATTAATTGTGGATAAGATCAAACAAATCCATTTGCTCTGTATAATTTCTATTTTCTACAATCGTAGCGAAATTATTTGCACTCCATTCTGCAATAGGTTTAACAATAGCTCTGGCCAATTGAACAGGAACTGCATTACCAATTTGTTTATAAATTTTATCTATCCGACCATTTCTATTGATTAATGGATTATTCCCATCGGAGAAAATAAACCAATCAGGGAACGTTTGAATACGAGCAATTTCTTTTACAGAAAGTCGACGATGTAACCTTTCTTCACCAGGTAAAATCCATTTATCTTTACTGACTTTCTCCATAGCTGGACCACTAGGATGTAGAGGAGCTTGTCTACCTGATGCTTGTATTGTAAAACTTTGCTCTCCCCACCTTTTTTTACGATTACGAGATAAATAAATTGGAGAAAAACTACCTTCATACCAGTCACCAGGGTTATCTGCTAAATCAAGAATAGCATCCTCTAGTGTTACATATGGAAGTAGCCCTTCTTTATCTCCATGAGTAGGGGATGGAAATTCATATTCAAAATCGAGATCTTCACGAACCCCAACAATAAATACTCGTTCACGTAATTGAGGGACACCGTAATCGCGAGCATTAACAAGTTTATATTTAACTCGGTAACCAGCCGATTCGAAGTCTTGAATAATTTGCTTAATAACTTCTCCTTTACCTAGTGTCAGCATTCCTTTCACATTTTCAGCAATAAAGAAACTAGGCCGAGTTTCTATTAAACAGCGAATAAAATGGATATACAAGAAATTTCTCTCATCGTCTATTAAACGTGGTCCTGCCTCACTAAAACCGGGGCATGGAAATCCTCCTAATACGATATCGCAGCTAGGGAAGTCTTTTATTTTACGAATGTCTTTTTCATGCTGTACGATGGTATCTGGAAAATTTAAACGATATGTTTCGTTTGCTTCCTTAAACATATCGATTGAATAAATGGTATGAAATAAACTTTCATGTCTGCTTTTCATAAAATCATTACGAGACAAGAGTAGGCGGTCACTCTCATTTTTACCTACAACCGCGTCTAATCCTGCTAACTCGCATCCTAAATCAAGTCCACCACAACCTGAGAATAAACTAACTAAATTAAGTTTATCGTTTCGGTAATGATATGTTTCAAATATATTTTCCGATAAAGATCGAGCATTTTCTTGTTCTTGTCTAATTTTATCTATAAGTAAATGTTTCACTTGTTGTTTATCATAATCCTTTAAGGGGCGAAACTTCGCTCTTCCTCTTTCAGCTATTTTCATGTTACGCACCTCCAATTATCTTTATTATTGTACCATGCAATTATAAAAATGGCCACTAAAACGAGAAGTTGGAATCATTTAACATTTAATATAGAATAGAAAGCGTAGGAGGAAAACGATGAGTAAATCTAGTCAAAATGGTAAAAAACATGTATTAGATGTATATAATGCATTAGTTAAATATCTAAATGGTCAAGCAATAACATTATTTCAAGAACCAATTCAAGAGACGGTAAAATTTATTGTTGAACAATTCCCTAATATCATTAACGTAAAAAATAAATTTCAAAGTGATAAGCCGGATCAACATCCAAGTTTACTTTTAACACTTTCAAATTCTAAAACGGTTAAAGTAAGACTTTTTAGTTTAAAGGGGACTTCGCAAATTCAACCTAAGAACATAGGGGCAAAAAGTTTTTTGAAAAAATACTTTCTCTTAAATAGTTTGCAAACGGAATTTAATATTAAATTAGAGAAACTTTATCGTCAATTTCTAATTGCTATTTTATCTAAAAAGGTAAAGGATATCCCAACCTATATAACAGTAACAGAGTTAAAAAAACGGGTAGAAAACTTTTACCCCAAATTTAATAATGTTATCAATCCTATTCGGACAAGTTTTTTATTTGAAGTAAGAGAAGTATGCTTTCAATTATTAAAGGAGGTGTATAACTCCCAATTTGAAGGAATTGAACATGCATTTCGTGAATTAATGTTATTAGATAGTGTTAACATTATAACACGATACACAAATGGAAACAAATGTTCTGTTGATCGATGGGAATCGAATATTAAACCGGGTAAACTTCAACTATATAAAAAAGGGAACGATACAATAGGCATTCGTTCAGGTACAGAAGCTTTAACAATTCGATTTAAATTTGAAAGTGGTCCTGGTTCGTCAATTAAAATAGCAACCAGCTTCGATACATTTCCAACTGAAAATCAAGTATTACTTACAAATCTAAAATCTATACAAAAATTTGAGACAATATTGAACAAGTGTATCTCAAATGTAAAGAAGAATAGTAATAATGCGATTGGTAAATGCAATGAAGCGATGGTGTATTATCAATTATTGAAGGAAAAACCTGAACTTAAACAAATAGATGATGAAGCGTTTATTACAATGATAGAAAAGTATTCAATTTCTGTCTTACCGCACACTTTAGAGGAAATACGGACCGCTTCAAAAATAACTGCTAAAAATATTGAGATTTACCTAAGAGAAGAATTTGGTACATATGAAATCGAGAGTATGCAACTTGTTCCAGATAATTACTTAATTGACCGATTAGATACGGGTGATTTACAGCTAACATTGAAAGTTAATGGAAAATATTTTGATAAGAAACTTTCTTTAAAGGCTATTGCCAAAATGGGTGGAAAAGTAACATTAAAAAATCCAGGTGTGGGTACCATCCTGGGACCGCAATATTTTGATATAGGCTCATTACAACCGCTAGTAGATAAACTAAAATGCCAATTTGAAGAAGGAAAAATTAATCATAAACAGAGTTTAGAGCTAGTATCAGCGAGTTTAGGAAAGAATTTAGTTATGGCACCTCAATCTAATTTGAAAAAAGGTCTTATAGCTTTATTGGGCAGTGCTACAGCAGTAATTACATTTTATAAAGAAAATAAATGTAATATTATCGAACATAAATCAATTAAAGGTAAGATTGATGTTATACCAAATAGCCCTACACCAATTCAGACAACGTTAAGCTGGGATCAAAATAGCCAACAACTTTCATTACGTGTGAAATTTAGTGGAGGCCAAGCTAAAGGCTGGTCATCTTTAAAATTAGCTTGTGAATATAAAATAGAATATTAATATAAGTATAGTCATTATATAAAGGTTTAAATTAGCTATATAAGCAGAGGAGGGAAATATTGGGGGCTTTTAATATTGAAGACATGGTTCTAATCAAAATTAATAGATCGTTTAAAGAAAACATGACACCTGAGCAACTTTATCGTGCAACAAGTTATAGTTGGGTTGCTAGTTTTAAAAAGACTGAAACAAGGGACATAAAATATTATTGTGCAGTTTATCAAAATAAAATAATTGAAGTGTATGATTTTTTAGGATATGAAGAAGAGATACCAAGGAGAGAACCGTCAAGATACATTTTACATGGGCAATTATCATCAGAAGACATAAGAAGGACTTTAATTGGTTTAGATGTTAGTGACCTTCATAAAGGAAGTGGGAACCCAATAAAATATACATCATTGGAAAGACTATTAAATTTAGAGTCTTTAGGCGCTCAGAAAAACGAAAAAGTTAGAAAAGATATAGAACAAAATGAATTAATTTCACATATCCGTAACTATATTACTTCTAAAGGTTTCACTTATTTAAAAAAAGATATAAAAAACCTCTACCTTTCTCTTCGTTCAAAGCCTTTTGTTATCATCTCAGGTATCTCCGGAACCGGAAAAACAAAAATTGTTCAACTATTTGCTGAAGCGATTGGTGCAACAGAAGAGAACAAACAGTTTAAATTAATTCCAGTACGTCCGGATTGGAGCGATAGTTCAGAGCTACTTGGTTATACAGATATTAAGGGGGATTTCATTAAAGGACCATTAATAGAAATAGTAGAACAAGCACATCTAAATCCTGAATTACCCCACTTTGTTCTTTTAGATGAGATGAACTTAGCACGGGTTGAGTATTACTTTAGTGACGTATTGAGTGTAATGGAAAGTAGAAAAAAGGTAGAGGGAGAAATTACTTCCTCGACACTTATTACAGTAGATGGAGATTCATTAACACTTCCAGGTAACTTATACATTATCGGTACTGTGAATATGGACGAAACGACGCATCCATTCAGTAAGAAAGTATTAGATCGTGCAAATACAATTGAATTCCATGAAATTGATTTGATGAATTTTGGTTCAATGACTAGAAGAGAAATAGTAGAGCCCATCCATGTTTCAAATAAGGTCTTAGAATCATCCTTTATTCACTTAATTGATGCATTTTCTACTCATGAGCAACTTATCCGAGAAGTTTCTGAAAGGCTAGAGGCTATTAATGAACTTCTAGAACCGATTCATGCACAGGTAGGGTATCGTGTACGGGATGAGATTAGTTTCTATTTGGCTCACAATGTAGAGGCTGGACAACTACTTTCACTAAATGATGCGATGGATTTTTGTATCATGCAGAAAATATTGCCACGTGTGGGAGGAATGGAAGCAGTTGTACGAGATGTACTAAATAATTTAAAGGAAGAATTGAGTTCGTATCCTAGATGTACTAAGAAAATTAAGGAAATGTTAGGAAGGTTGGATAAGGATGGATTCACTTCATTCTGGATTTCTTAAAGGGATTCAACTATTAACCATAAAGACTAACGATCTTTTCTTAGCCATAACGGGAAACCTTGATTTACAAAGATATAATAAGGATAGTTATAAATCTTTTATTGGAAATCAAGAAGCTATGTTTTTTAGTTGCTCAAAAGAAGCAGATATAAAAATATTTGATGTTCATAGTGGCAAATTAGTTGAAAGTACTGGACAATCCTTTTTACCAATCTTCTTTGAAAATGGGATGTATGAGTTGCAGATCCAACCAGAAGGAGATAGAGGAATTAAATTTTGGCATGAATACGAGGGCTTTCGAAATGCTATCCATCCATTCTTAAATACCAATGCATTAACAGGCACATTACATTTCCAAAATGAAGTTGGTTTTAGTAATTTTGAAATTCGTGATGAGCAAAATGAAACACTATTATCAGTTGTCATTGAAGTTTATCCGACGAAACTTGACTACAAAAAGGATTATCGTGCCTTATTAGATGAAGTGAATGAAGAAATCTATAATTTGGCGTATGCCTTTATAAAACGAACTTATTTACAGGGATCTGCAGAAGTTTTTAAAGAACCGACTGGAGTTGAGTTTTATCGATTACTCCAAAAACATTTTAACGACTATATGAAGGCCATTAGTTTGATTGAACAACGACCACACCGACGATTAGAAACAATTCATGAAGAAGTACGAGGCGATCGTTTAAGAAAGCAGGATAGTAGGGGACGAGCTTACTTAAGGAAAAACGCTAATTTATTTATTGAGGTAGAAAACGGAATTCCTATTAACTGCACTCAAATGCTCCCTAAAAAGGGACTGTTAATAAAAAAGGTAAACACAACGGATACCCACGAAAACCGCTATGTTAAAATGACATTAATGCGACTTTATGCAAGAATCGAATTTCTTCATAAACAAATTGTAAATGCCTCTGCCAATAAAAGATTTGATAAGGCTCCAGACCCAGTAATATTAGATCTTTTAGAAGATATGAAAAAACGTTTAGAACAAAAAATAAAGAATCATTTCTGGATTAGTATTGGCAAATTAGATAGATCAGTTACTAGTCTTGTGATGCAAATGGCCGCTGGATATCGGGATGTATTTCAAATTTACGGAATTCTTTCGAAAGGTGTTATCCTACAGGGCGAGCTGTATAAAATGTCGATTAAAGATATTGCAACTCTTTATGAATATTGGACATTTATTAAGTTAGGTAAAATCCTTAATGAGAAATGTGAACAGATATCTCAAGATATCATTAAGGTATCTACTGATGGATTGGTCGTCAATTTAAGTCAAAATAGTGGGCCTAAGAGAGTTTTTCGAAATTACCAAACAGGTGAAATCATTCGTTTACAGTATCAATACAATACTAAAAAGAAAATTACAGTAAATCAAAAACCTGATACAATGTTGAGCATTGAGAAGCTTGGACGCGAATATCACTTTCAATATATTTTTGATGCAAAATATCGAATTAATTTAAATGATGAAGAGGATAATGGTCCTGGTCCAATGGAAGACGATATTAACACAATGCATCGTTATCGTGATGCCATCGTTGCAGAAAGTGATGGTGTATATGAACGAACAGCTTTTGGGGCATATGTTTTATTTCCATGGAATGAAACGGATCGATACAAAGAACATTATCTTTATAAAAGTATTGAAAAGGTTAATATTGGTGGACTTCCATTTCTACCAAATGCGACAAAATTAGTAGAGTCTATCATTGACAATCTTTTAAATAAAAGTGCAGATGAATTGCAAAGTGAAGGCATTTTACCAAAAGGGACGAAGGAATTTTTATATAATTCTAATCGGGAGTATGTTTTAATTGTTCCAGTAAAAGGTTTTTTAAAAAAGGTAATAATAGATCGGGAAGTTTCAGTTGATGAAAAGTTACTTCCAAAGGATTGGAGTAAAGCAAAGAAAATCGTTTTAGCTACCGTGGATGGACTCAAAGAAGAAGGGATTCTTCATAGAGTTGATCGTAAAAATGCTGCGCAGCTTATATTCAAGGTTCAAGAATGGACACCAAGAGTTCCTACTATTTTTTTAAGTAAATATGTAATAGCCGAACCAATTGTAGTAGAGGAATATTTATACAATGACGCAACTATAATTCAGGAATTATTTATCTCTGAGCAACAACGTCAATTTTGGATAATGTTAAAAGGAAAATTTGATAAGATTGAAATCGAGCTAGATTCTTACCAAATCACACATAAGACGAAGATAAAATCTTTTAAGTTATTTGGTCATGAGTTTTTATGGAAAACAAATTCTCTAGTACATTCTTTTAATGAAATTGTTGAAGAAATTAATTTTGAACGTTTAAAACAAAACCCATCTAAAATTATGAGTGATCTAGTGTCTAAGATTTAGAAAAAAATTATGCTAATAAAGATATGTTCTTCTTAACTAAAAAAGGCTAAAGCCGATTACAATAATCCGTAATCGGCTTTTACAATTTCAATATGATTTTTTCCATGTAGTTGTTGAGTACCTTTTATTGAAAATGCATGATTATCTTAATTTAATTTCGTAATATATAAAAATTGTCATTGGAAACCTCGAATGATTAAACGATTATTTATGCAAACCTTCCTAAAATTAACTTTTACTTTTAAGCCGTTCCCGCGCGGAATTTAGTTTTGCTGTGACTGGAATGGGGTTTAATGCTTTGCCTAAGCCGTAATGAGGCATATTGCCATAAAAAGCTTCATAGTTTCCACTTTTCAATTGGTAGGTTTCATGATAAATTCCAACAGCATCATTCTTGCCGACCTTTTGATTGAAATTTTTCCACGCAGTTAAGTGCTTTTCTGATTTTGCATAGGCGAGGAGGTCATCCATTGAACGCCAATATTGTATCATGACAGTCGTTCTTAGACCGAAATAGCTTTCCATCGATAAGAATCCCAATTCTTCTTTATTTGTATAAAGTTCTTTAATCATTCCAGGCATAGCGTTAAATACAGGTAGCCATTTGTGAAAAGCGAGACGTTTGTTAACCCTCATTCCGATAATAAAAACAACAATGTCTTCAGTATTTTCCGTCGTATAACGCCCACTAAAAACTTGCTTAGCCATTATGAATCCTCCTTATTTAAAAACTTTTCGAGAGTAAATTCACACCATTCAATAGAAGCTCTAGTTGTTCTTTTTCCATAATCCAACGTAAATAACCAATACATTGAATCCGGATCTGTATCATTGTCTGGATAATTAATAATTGCCTGTTCAATCGATACATACGTTTGATAGCGATTTTCTAATTTTTCCTTGTAATTTTCTAGAAGGGAGATCGTTTTTTCACGGGACTGAAATCGGCCAAAAAACAATTTAAGCAATATTTCATTTCGTTCAACTGGGAGCTGTTCAATCGGTTTTTCTAACCAATTTTTTAAGGTTTCTATCCCTTTCTCAGTAAGATAGTATTCATGCTTATCCGGCTTACCTGTAGAAGATGAAGTATGGACCTCCGCCAATTCCTCTTGGACAATTAATTTTAATGTTGGATATATTTGGCCATAACTAATTTTCCAAAAATGATTAAGACTTTGGTCAATAAACTGTTTAATGGAATAGCCAGATCTACAGTTAGTAGTTAAAATTCCTAAAATGGCGTAGGTTGTATCGTTATAATTTTTCAAATTCCACCCACCTATCTAAAAGATATATATCATTTAGATATATAATAATCAAAACGTAGTGGAAAAACAAGTGGGAATTTTCAGAATAAAAATCAGTGAGTTAGGACAAACGTTACACTTGAAAAAGGATTAAGGTGAATGGTATGGGCACGGAAAAGCAATGACTACTTCTGATTTATTAAAATCAATTTCAGTAGAGGATTTTAAAGAATGGTTAAACGGAGTGTTATTTGGCCACCAATTGTTCGGAATAAGTTATTACAATTTAGAAGTTGCAAATTTACTTCTGAAGAGATGCTTACATTTATTTAAATAATTCTAGAAACAGGTAAAATTTTAAAGAATGATATTATAAGTCAAACGTACAAAGAAAAATTGGATTATACAAGAGCATATCAAGTATTCATAAAAAATTTAGAAATTACTTTAGAAAAGAACATGATAATATAATAACCGAAAAGCGTTTCTATCAATTATCTAATAGAAACGCTTTATTATTTTCAAAACAACTTCATCTGTTTAGTATCTAATTCTAGGGGAAGATTACCAGCCTCGTCACATCAATACCCATTAAAACTAACAAACTCTCCAACCGGTTTACGATAGCCACGGGGACGTTCTTTATCAACACTTTTTCCGATAGTAATCATCATTATCGGTTGTAAATGATTAGGGATATTGAATTCTTTTCTTAATTCCTCAATATTGTGGACATGCATCGGGCATGTATCGAAACCGAAATGCTTTGCGCTTAACATGAATAGCATGGCATGGAGTCCAGCGTTTCGATATAATTCTAAGTCCACTTCATGTGGATCTTTTTTTAATCCATCACTATATTTTTTAATCATGTCCATCGTCATATTGAATTCTACTTCATCCATCATTTTTAACATTTTCATTGGATTATAGATTCTCTCAGCTTCGGAAACCTCGAGGCTATTTTTATTGCCCATTACAATAACTACTGCACTTGCCGTATGTATTTTATATTGGCGGTAGCTTAATTCAAAAACTCGCTCTTTCTTTTCTTTATCGGTAATCACGAGATAATTCGTGAATTGTAAATTATAAGCGCTAGGTGCTAATTTTGTTAGCTCGAAGATGTTTTTAAAATCGTCTTCGGTCATTTGTTCATCTTCAATGAAATTTACTGCGGAGTGACGTAATCTTACTAGATCTTCAAAATTCATACTAGCATTCTCCATTTCTATTAATAGTTGTTAAGGTAAGTAAATTTTACTATAACATTCAAAATTATCATTATGATTTGCTTCATATGTTTTTTCAATCCTTTAAAGGGATTGCAACACCATTTGTCTAAATATTACAACAATCGAAATTAATTCACAGCAAACAGAAGGGGTGGGACATCTATGAGATGGGATACACCAGAAAAGTTAAAAATGCTATTATGTGAGCTAGTAAGCTGGGAGAGCCAAACGTTAACAAAAGGGGAACAGGAATTTTCCAAAAAATTATATGCTAAATTTCAGCTGCTTCCGTATTTCCAAACGAACCGTGACTACTTACAAACGGTAGATGTTGAAGGAGGCAGACAGGTCGTATCAGCGATGTATAAACATCCACAATCAAAAAAGACTGTTGTGCTTATTAGCCATTTTGATACAGTTCAAATTGAAGAATATGGTGCGCTTATGCCGCTTGCTACATTACCAGAGGAGTTAACTCAAGCATTTAAAGAGGAGAAGGGAATGTTGAATGAGCAGGCACAGAAGGATTTAGAAACAGGGGATTACTTATTTGGGCGCGGTGTGATGGATATGAAGATGGGCCTTGCTCTCCATATGCAAGTGCTAGAGCGTGCTATCGAGGAACGATGGGAGATGAACTTGCTGCTGATTACTGTGCCAGATGAAGAAGTAAACTCGGCCGGAATGCGTAAAGCAGCGGTGCATATAGCACAGATAGCGGAAAGCTATGAGTTGGACATCTGTCTGTTTTTAAACAGTGAACCATCTTTTTCACAAGACCCGTATGATTTACAAGAATACATTTATACAGGATCAATTGGAAAAGTGATGCCAGCAGCCTTATTTTATGGTAAGGAAACACATGTGGGTGAGCCTTTAAAGGGATTAAGTGCACCTTTTATGAGTGCATTTTTAGCAACCGAAATGGAATGGAACGACGCTTTTTGTGAAACAGTTTACGGTGAACGAACACCACTTCCGGTTGCATTGAAACTACAAGATTTAAAGGAACAATACTCTACTCAAACACCGTATCGAGCGGTGGCAATGTATAATGTTTTTTTAATGAAGCGCAGTGCAGCAGAAATTTTAGACTTGTTTGAGCAAGTTACAGTTCGTGCGATGGAAAAATGTCAGGAACGCTATGATGAAGTCTGTGCAAAAATGAATATTAACCCACTCGGTAAAATACGTACAATTCGTTATAGTGAACTACTAAGCTATGCAAAGAAAAAGCTTGGTGAACCTGCAGTTGAAAAGCTGATTGAAGAAGTAATTGCCCGTCTTGATTTAGATGAGCGTGATCAGTCATTTTTCATTGCAGATAAATTAATGATTCATTGCCAGGAGTTGGCACCGGCAGTTGTTGTGTTATTCGTACCGCCATTTTATCCTGCGGTTAATTCAAGCGATCATCCTTTAGCTAAAAAGGCAATAGAACTAGTGTTGCAGGCATCCAAGCCATATGAAATTCCGTTGCAGCAAGTTCATTATTTTAATGGCATTAGTGATTTAAGCTATTGCCAATTAAGCGAGGACAATGGGTGGCAGGCATATGAAATGAACACCCCTGTTTGGAAACGTACTTATGATATACCATTTGACCATATCGCGAAGTTCAAGGCACCTGTGTTGAATGTAGGTCCTTATGGAAAAGACGCTCATCAAATTTCAGAAAGGTTGCATATGAAGAGTGCTTTTTACGAAATGCCGGACTTAATCTATCAGTTGCTGCGTTTTGTTGATAAAGAAACTATGAACAAATGAGGGGAGCAGTATGAAAATTCATGTATTAAATGAAGCAGATGCAGAGGATTATCAAGGGCTTCGACTAAGAGCATTGCAAACTAATCCGGAAAGCTTTGGTTCTACATATGAAAGGGAAGCGGTGTTCACAACTGAAATGGTCCAAGAGGCATTCGACCGGATGAAGATAAGTTTGTGCTTGGTGCGTATAATACGGATGGTTTATTAGTTGGAGTTGTAACTTTTATACGTGAGTCCCTTTTAAAATCACAGCATAAAGGGAATATTTATGGCATGTATGTTGCACCCGAAACACGAGGTCAGGGTGTGGGGAAAGCTTTAATGTTTGAGGTTATTCAGCGCGCAAAAGAAACAGAAGGATTAGAGCAATTGATTCTGCAAGTCGTCTCTACTAACGACTCTGCAAAAATGCTTTACAAGTCTTTAGGCTTTGAAACTTACGGTGTTGAACCAAGGGCTATAAAAGATAGGGAACTGTACTTTGATGAAGATTTAATGGTGCTGTTTTTACACAATTAAAAATTTGGAAATTCTATAAAAAGGGATGATTCCTATAACTACCACATCATTTCATTATGTTACTTACATTGCAACGACACCTGAAAAACTTTGGGAAGCTTTAACGAACAGTGAATTTACTGAGAAGTATTGGTTCGGAAGAAAGATTCAATCTGATTGGAAAGAAGGATCGCTTGTTACGTTTTTTGATGAAAATGGAAACATTACGGACGATGGCACACTTATTGCTTATGAGCCCCATCAACTTCTTTCATATACATTTCTTTGGGTAGAAGATCAAACTCAACGTCAATGTTTACCTAAAGTAACCTTTAAACTTCAGCCGATGGAGTCGACAGTCAAATTGATTTTGCAACATGAAGACCTTTTGCCATCGGATTTCTTTGACGAAAGTGAAGGCTTCCAAGGGATTAATAACGGTTGGCCAGCCATTATAAGCAACTTAAAGTCTTTGTTGGAAACTGGTAAAACTTTGCCTGCCCTTACTTTTTCATAACTAAATTTAATAAGGCTGTGTAGATATTCAAATTCTACACAACCTTTTTACATATTCGAAGCTACTGTAGCATTAGCGCGCATAGCAAGAGATTCAATCACAAAACCCGATTTTGGATCTAGTTGGGGCTCCAAAAAAGCCACAATTTCACAATAATTAAATCCCATAAAACCTCTTCGTATTCTCATACAATACTCGCGCGGTTTCTTTAACTGAACGATTTTGGAGCTGGGCTATTCTATCAATAGAATGCTTCATCATCTTCGGTTCAGTCAGCTGGTTTGTAAAAGGTCCTTCAAAAGACCATGGTCCATCTGTTTCCACCATCATTAGTTCAAGCGGATACATGCGCACGAGCTGTTGAATTTCGTCCTCATACAGAACATCTGGCGTAATAGAAATAAAGTAGCCATTATTAATCATTCGCTTAACAACTACTTCATCCCCTTTAAACCAATGGAAATGAGCTTTTGTAGCGCCGTGCTTTTCAAGTAAATCACAGGCGATATGTGCATCCTCATAAACGGCATGCAACACAATCGGCTTCTTCCACGCTGCAGAAACTTGAATAAACCGCTCTAGCAATTCAATATAAGGCTGATAATCTAGCTGATGATTACTTTCCAGCTTCTTATAATAAGGCAGCCCAACCTCGCCAATTGCCACCATTTCATGAACATGCCGTTTCATCCATAAAAAAAGTGCTTCTACATCTTGAGAAGAAGGGATTTCTTGCTCCGGATGAAAACCGTACGCCGGCTTCACCCGAGCATCTTCAACCCAATAGCTTCGATTTTTAACACAAGACGCTAAATCAAACGACACAGCAATTAAAGCTTCAATTTGATGCTCAGTTAAACTCGATAAAATATAGTTTCGTTCCTTGTCATCATATTTATCAAGATGGATATGTGCATCGATCATCATTCAACAATTTCCTCCTTAATGTATTGGAAAATTTGCTGCTTTAAATCGAAAAACTCGGTTGTTTCAAGTAAGCTTTCATTTCTTGGTCTAGAAAAGGGGACAGTGATTTCTGCCTTCATAGTTGCCGGTCTCTTTGAAAGTACATAAATGCGATCAGCTAAAAATATCGCTTCTTCGATGCTATGGGTAATAAACAATACGGACTTTCGATTTTCCTCCCAAACAGAAAGAAGCCATTTTTGCATTTTAATTCGTGTAAATTCATCTAAAGCTGAAAATGGTTCGTCTAAACAGAGTAAACTTTGTTTGCTCAGTAGAGCGCGGATAAATGAAACACGTTGTCTCATCCCTCCAGATAAATCAATGGGATAAGAGTTCTCAAACTCTGCAAGTCCTACTTTCTCAAGCCATTGTTTTGCCTCTTCAACATTTGGTTTGCCTGTTAATTCTGCTGCAAGCACTACATTTTCTAATACGGTTCGCCATGGAAACAGGGAAGGCTGTTGCGGCATGTAGCTAATCAATCCTTTTTTTCCATTAATCACTTCATTATTTAATGTGATTGTGCCGTGTTCAGGTTTAATAATTCCGCCAATTAGTTGGAATAGCGTGCTTTTTCCACTGCCAGACGGTCCAAGAATAGCAACGAATTCACGGTCCCTCACATGTAAATTTATATTTTTTAAAACTGAAAGATCTCCATATGCTTTATCTAATCCATTGATTGTTAGCATCCTACACTCCCTCTTTTCTACCTTTAACCATTAGCTTTTCGACGAGTCGTATTACTCCGAACAACAAAAGGCTTAATAGCATAATAAAGAAAATAGCTGCAAATACACGGTCGATGCGGAAGGAGGATTGTGCAAGAGTCATATAAACACCAATTCCTTGTTTTGCACCAAGCCATTCAGAAATCACTGCACCCATCACACTATATGTTGCTGCTATTTTAAGTCCAGAAAAGATTGATGGAAGGGCATGGGGCATTTCTAGCTTCCAAAATATTTGATTTCTACTTGCACCAACCATCTCCATATAGTGTTTTAATTCTGGAGCGGTTTGTCTAAAACCGTCCATGCTTGCGACAACAATAGGAAAGAAACAAACTAAACTAATCACAATGAGTTTCGGCAATAGATCAAAACCAAACCATATAATAAGCAGGGGGGCTAATACAATTGTCGGGATATTTTGGGATAATATTAGCAACGGATAAAGAACTTGGTTTGCTTTTGGTAATCGATAAAGAATGATTGCAATGAAAAGACCAACACTGCATCCAATACTCAAGCCAAGTAATGTTAATTTCATTGTGGAAATTAGATGACCATAAAATTCCCAAATGCCATTGTAAATTTCCTTTATTACATCACTCGGTGCCGGCAATAGCCACATTGGTGTAGCTGTTATATAAACAAGTAGTTCCCAAAGAATGAATAAAAGAAGGAGGAACACAATTGATTTTCCTCCTCGTTGCCACATCTGCTGCATCAACGATATTTCTCCGTTAACGTGTTCATTGTAATTCCGCTAGGTTGGTATAAAATTTTTACTTGTGTAATAACATTTGGACTACCTAATTCAATCATCTTTTCATTCATTTTCTCAATGATGGATAGAAGTTCGGAAAGTTCCCCCTCCATTGTTGTCTCTAATGGATGAACCTCGTATTTCACACCAGAAGCATCAATTACTGCAATAGCAGCATCCACAAAAGGAATGACATCTTCAGGATTTTTTGTTTTAGGTATAATTTGTACACTAATTAATGAATTCGCCATTTTTTTCTCTCCTTATTCCGGTAAAAATTCATTTGTAAATGCTTTTTCCGGATCAAATTCGCCTTCTAATACACCATTTTCCTTCATCCATTCTGCATAATTTGCCCAAATCTCAAGCTTTTGCACTCCCCATCGTGGAGCATCATCTTGGTACTTATCTGCCAACCATTTTTGGCTTTCTAATACAAGCTGTTGATCCAGTTCAGGTGCTGCTGCTGATAGAATACTAGCTGCATCTTCTGGGTTTTCAATTGCATCTTGGTAGCCTTTAGAGGCTGCTGCCACAAAAGCTTTTACGGTATCAGGGTTTTCTTCAATCATTTCTTCATTCGTTGCAAGAACAGGAGTATAGTAATCAAGCTTTTCACTGTAATCGGTTAAATAAATCATGTTAATATCCTCGCCGCGAAGTTCAGCTTCAACACCTGTCCAACCATAATAAATCCATGCAAAGTCAATTCCTTGGTTCGCCATCGTAAAGAAGTCGGCATTTCCTGCATTAACGATATCAAGCTTGTTAATATCTGCATTGTCTGATTTCATTAATGTTTCTAGAACTGATTGCTCAATAGGAGATCCCCAACCTCCATAAGTTTTGCCTTCAAAATCTTTAGGAGAAGTAATATTTTTGCCCGCAGGTGAGGCAAATCCAGATGTGTTATGTTGAATTACCGCTGCAATTGAAACGATAGGTACATTTTGTGTTCGAGCAAGTGTAATGGATTCTTGATAGCTGACACCGAATTCCGCTTGGCCAGAAGCTACGAGCTGATCTGCACCTGCATCACCAGGTTGAATAATTTCAACGTCTAATCCTTGTTCTTCAAAATAGCCTTTTTCTTTTGCTACATAAAGCCCCGTATGATTTGTATTTGGTGTCCAATCTAAAACAACGGTTACTTTTTCTAATGGTTTTTCTTCTGTTTGCTCGTTTGTGTTTGTTTCAGTTTGTGATTCCTTTGATTGACAGCCAACAAGCGCTAAAACTGCAATCATCACCAGAAAGAAAAGTTTTTTCATGATGAATCCTCCATTGTAATGAATTATTCATACTCGAAGAAATAAAAAACGTCTAGGATAGTATCCCAGACGTTAAAAAACATTCATTTCAAAATGAAAAGAAAATCAAATTGAAGTCAATGTTCCCTACGCTGGTATTAACCAAATCAGGTTCAAAGGGTTAGTATCTTACGGGATACAATCTCAGCTGGCCATACCAGCTCCCCTACATTTCTTCTTGCTATGAACTTTGTATTTTATTTTAGCAATGACTATAGCACGGAGCAATCATTTTTTATTTAACATTTAAGGTAAAAAGGGGAAGGGGGATCTATCTTATTATTGGAATTAGTTGAGTTTATTCCGTAAAATGTTTTACTTCTTCCCATGCTGCATTTGGATCATCTGCCTTTTTCCATACTCGGCCAGTTGTTGTATCATATAAATAGAGCCATTCTTCATTTACAAGCAACTCGTAATTTTCACTTACAGAATCATTCATATTGATAGAACTTAGATTAGATGAAAGATCCCACCCAGCATTATTAATTGCATTAGATATTAATGAGGCGGCTACTAAAATACTAATACTTAAAATTACGATTGAGCCAATTAGAGATAATCGTTTTTTACTCTCAATTTTTATTCCTCCTTTAGGTTATGATTGAAAATCATTTATTAATACAATAACAAAATCCCACTAATTTCCAAAGTGTATATTAGACTACAAAAAAACTGAACTAATTGTGCATTAGTTCAGCTTTAAATTTAACTATCTATAAATAGTCTACTTACATATTGAATTACTCTAGCTTTTTTGAATTATAACAATTGATCGATTTCCTTTTTTAGTTGTGCTGCATCAATTTCGACTGGGTATTGGAATTCTTTATTGTTAATGAAGACAGTTGGCACCATTTTAACGTTGCGTTTAACAGCTTCTGCAACAATTTGTAAGCTTAAATCGATTGTTTCAGGTTCTTCTTTTAAGCCGTATTGTTCTGTCAGCATTTTTTTGATACTATCACTGTCGATTTCATGCCATTCGCTTTGCTTTGCGAAAAGGTCTTTCATCAAGTCATAAACACGTTCAGGCTCCTTATAATCAAAGAAACAGTTTGCAAGTGTTCCGTATAATAGCATTTCACGTGGTTTATCAAAATGCTTAATAACATATTCTACTTGGCCATTTTCAATATAAGGTTGAAGTGTTTTATCAGCAGCCTCAAAAAATGTAGCACAATAAGGGCATGCCAAGTTTAGAAAAACCTCTACTTTTACTGGAGCTCCTTTTGAACCATAGCTTAAAAAGGCATTTTCAATTACTGTTGTCATTTTTGTACCTCCCGAATTTATTATTGAACATTGCTTGGAATAATTGATTCATCAATATTCACAGCTTCCTTAATATTAATTTCTGTTTCCAATAAACCTGCGTTAAAGAATGTATCTGCTAATTGCTGCTGGCTTGAGATAATTTCATCACCGATTTTTTGAACACCAAAAGTACGGCGGTTGTTTGCTTGTTGAAGTGGTGCTGCGTCTAAACCTAATTCAGAAGATAGAATATTTGCTACTTCATCTTTGTTTTCATTTGCCCATTGATCGGCATTTTGCAATTCTTCTAGAATAATAGATACTACATCAGGTTTTTCTGTTAATAATTGGTCTGTTGCGAAGTAGAATGTACGGTTTTCCGTTAAATCAGAGCCATTCACAATTGTGCGAGTTTCTACTGTGTTTTCAACGATTGCTAAGTATGGATCCCATGAACCGTAAACATCGAATTCACCTTTTGTGAAGGCCGCTAAACCTTCAGCCGCATCCTTATAGAAAATAATCTCTACATCATCCGGTGAAATACCCGCTTTTTCTAATGCAACAAGCAATAAATAATGTTGGTTGCCGCCTTTTGTAACTCCAATTTTTTTACCTTTTAAATCTTTTACTGTTTGAATATCTGAATCTGCTTTTGCCACTAATGCAACACCTTCTGGATATGGGGCTTCAGAGGCAACATAGTTTAAAGGATGACCTCCCGCTTGCATAAATACAGCATTGCCGTCAGATGCATGACCGAAATCGATATTGTTTGTGTTTAAAGCTTCTAATAGCACTGTGCCAGTAGGGAAAACTTTCCATTCTACAGTGTAACCAGCTTCTTCAAGTGCCGCATCTAGGTTGCCATGTTCTTTTAAAATGTTAATTGTATTTCCTTTTTGGTAGCCAATTGTAATTACTTCTTTTTCCGTACTGCCAGTTGATTCATCAGTTGGTTCTTCGTTTGTAGACCCTGTACTTGATTCATTGCCGCAAGCAGCTAAAACTAATACAAATAATGCAGTAATTAAAAATAACAGCGATTTTTTCATGCTCATCCTCCTAAAATTTGATTTAATATTTTTTGCTCGTAGTAGGTGAATTTTTCATCACGTTCACGAGGTCTAGGCAAATCAATTTTTTCATCTAGCTGAATCGTTCCTTTATCGATGACAATGACGCGATCTGCAAGACGAACCGCTTCTGTTACATCGTGTGTTACGAGAAGGGAAGTAAATTCCTGCTGCTGCCAAAGTCCCTCGATTAAGTTTTGCATTTCAATTCGTGTTAACGCATCTAGAGCTCCAAGGGGCTCGTCGAAAAGCAATATATCTGGGTTGCTAGCCAATGCTCGTGCAAGAGCAATTCGTTGCTTTTGACCACCTGACAATTGATCTGGCCAATCTGTCTTTTTATCGATTAATCCAACTTTTTGCAGAGATTGCTCTGCAACTTCATTATTAATGGCTCCAAGTTCGATGTTTTTAATAATACTTTTCCAAGGAATGAGTCGATCATCCTGGAACATAATACGAATTTTCGGCTTGCTACCACTGTTGCTAGAAAAAGATAAAGTTCCTTTTGAAATCTCTTCTAGCTGTGCAATGACGCGTAATAGTGTACTTTTCCCACAGCCGCTGCGGCCAACAATTGCCGTAAAACTCCCAGGTTCAATAGAGAGGTTTATGTCATGTAGTACTTCATTATCCCCGTAGCTTTTACTTACATCCTTTAGTTCAATGTTGAACATCCTAACACCTCACTTTTATATCCAAATATTATTTTTTATGAAAAGCCGGATGCCATTTTAATAGACGATGTTCAAATAACTTTGCAATTAAATCTGATAGTTTTCCTAAAATGGCGTAAAGGACAATTGTTAATACAATAATATCCATCTGCATAAATTCACGGGCACTCGTAGCCAAAAAGCCTATGCCAGAGTCTGCACCAATTGTCTCTGCAACAATTAGGGATACCCACATAACGCCTAAAGCGTAGCGAATTCCGACTAGTATGGAAGGTAAAGCGCCGGGTAAAATAATATTCGTAAATAATTTGTTCCGCGATAAACCATAAACGCTGCCCATTTCAATTAGTTTCCGATCAACGTTTTTAATGCCATTAAAGGTATTAATATAAATTGGGAACATAACACCTAGTGCAACTAAAAAAATCTTGGCGCTTTCTCCAATACCAAACCATAAAATAACAAGTGGAATTAAAGCTAGGTGGGGAATTGTACGAATCATTTGAATCGTTGTATCTATTGTTCTTTCAAAAAAGACAACAGTTCCATTGACTAATCCAAGAATAAATCCAATGATTCCACCAATCGCAAATCCAATCAGGGCACGTTGAGTACTAATATATACATGCTCTTGTAATTCCCCAGATTTAGAAAGCTTAATTGCTGCTTCGACCACCTCTAACGGAGAGGGAAGTAGCGTGGTCGTAACGATTTTATATTGCACTAATAATTGCCATAAAATAATCGTAACAACAGGTAATATCCAAGGAACTAATCTATTATTATACCATTTTCTTCCTTTCCTCAATTTCTCACCTTCTTATATTTTTTGATATATTAGAAAATTATGTAACATATTGAATTATAATAATGCCTATAAGAATTGTAAAGATTTAAAATTATTTTATTAGATTAAGAGGAAATCATACCAACTACTTTTGAACAGGGTATAAATTTCCTTATCAACAAACCGCACTTATTTAAAGAAAATCTTGCGTTACGTAGTTATCGAACGAATTATATGATGATAATAAATATAGTGGTTTTGTATACGAGATGCTAAAGGGGAATAGCAGAAGGTGAAGGTGAAGAAAGATAACTTTCTTTTTTATAATTACTTCTAATGCCCTCCTTCCTTACTAAATCATTTTTCTAAAATAACTCAAATTTACGTAGATATTTTTGTTGGTAGTATCATTTAACGTTACTATTATAGTATAACTTTCCAATATGTACCAAAAAATAGAGTCGCTGTAGTTGTCTGTAATTTATTTCCTTCTCCTTATATTACCGAATTAAATAATGTGTTAGTATGTTACTAATTTGGAAATTGGAGGTTTGAAAATTTTGAGTAAATCATGGACATTCCTTTTGACAGCATTACTAACATCAGTAATTATTAGCGGATGTGGAAGCAACGAGAAACCAACAGAGGCTGATGAGAATGCAAATGCTACAGAGGAGAATAACGTAGAAGTTGAAGATACTAAGGAAGAAGTTGAGGAAGCAGCAACAACTGCTACTAGTACAAGTGACTTTTCAGATTTAATTAAATATATGGAAGAAGAAACAGAAGGTACAGCGAAAGTTCTTTATGAAAATAAAGAACCGCAAGTTCATGAAATGGACGGTGTAACACTGTCTTTAGATGCATATACACTTGTTGAATTAAATGATTTCCATACGGACTTTAGTATTCCTTTTAATGACCAGACAAATGGTGGTGTAATTATTGCACAGTATACAGTGAAGAACGAATTAGACAAGGATGTTTATTACACTCCTTTCCTATATCTATCTTTCACAGGTGCGGAAAAAGATTATAACAATTTTAGAGATTTGCTTCCACCTGAAGAACAATTAGTGGAAAAGTTATCACCAACAAATGATTATTTGCTTAAGGCTGGCGAGACTGTAACAGGATATTATACATATCCATTTGGTCAAGATCATTTACAAGATGCGTTAAATGTATCAACTGTAACAGTAGAAGTTCCTGCACCTCTTGCTGTAAAAGATGATTTTAGCTCAACAATTGGGAAAGACGGTCAATTTACTTTAAGCTTGAATGATGCGGGTGCTGAAAAAATTAAAGCCAATGCAGCATTTTATAATGATAAAGTTACGTTAGATGATATGGGTGAAAAGAAGATGCTGAAGGAACAGAGCGGCATCGGAAAAAGTGAACAATTGGGGGATGTTACTGTTACGTTTGACGGATACCAATTTACAGATTTCACTCCAAATGCAGTTGAAGCACCACGTTTTGAAAACTTTAAAACAGGCATTGTACTTTTAACAGTAAAGTTTAATTTAGATAATAAAGGATCTGATTCTGTCTCATTGTCATCAATGTCTTCTAAATTGACTCTTAACGACGGTACACAGTATACGCTTGGAGAAGGAATGCTGCTCGATTACAGCTATGATGATGTAATTGCTGGCGGACAATCCGGTGAACTCCTGCAAATATACTTACTAGATAAGGAACAATATGATAAGATTTGGAAAAATAAATCATTTGAAGTAGAAGTTGGACCAATTCGAAATCAAGAAGCGAAGGATATTTCTAAAGGAAAGACAGCTATTTTCGAATTTTAATTTCAGAGTGCAGACAAAGTTACAATAGTTTTCTTTGTCTGCACTATTTTAAATTCTCTATTTAATATAGCACTGACTTTTTATATTGTAGTAATGAGAGCATAATGAAGGAAACATATTACCAGAAAAAAATGGGCTTAAAGACTTTCATCGGGCTTATTTAGTAAACCCAAATTAAATTTACTACAATAGGCAGTCAATTGTTTAATGGTTAATTTTAGGTGATTGGATAATTATAAATAGCAACAGCTTGGATTGTAAGTGCCAAGCTGTTTTTTATTAGACGATTGATTGGGTGATAAATAAGGTTTAAAATGGAAAAAACTATTTTACGAAAGTGAAAATCCACTATAATATAATAATTACCAATCAACACATATATTCGAAATATATAATTTTAAATATTAATTAAATTTCGACTATTTAATTTAACCATTTTTTCTATTGCATAATTATACAATAGGTTATATATTAAATTAATGTTGGAATTATCATTTTATTAGCATCTTACTAATAATAATGAATCTTTAGTCTTTGCAACAATTAGAAAGAAGGAAAACGACATGAGTCATTGGCTTGATTTATATGAACGAATGGGTGATTTATTAGCGCCTAGTATGGCAAAAGATCATCCCAATCTTCCGATAGTAAAAGAAGAAGGCTGTTATTACTATGGTGTAGATGGTAAACAATACTTAGATTTCACATCAGGAATTGCCGTAGCGAATACTGGACATCGTCATCCGAAAGTTGTTCAAAGTATTAAAGATGCGGCCGACCAATTAGTACATGGACCATCAGGGGTAATTATGTACGAATCTATTTTGAGATTAGCAGATGAACTAGGTAAAGTATTGCCTGGTAATTTAGATTGCTTTTTCTTTGCTAACAGTGGAACTGAGGCTATTGAAGGGGCTTTAAAGCTTGCGAAGTTTGTAACTAAACGTCCTTACGTAGTATCCTTTACGGGCTGTTTCCATGGTCGATCCATGGGCGCTTTAGGTGTTACAACATCGAAAAGTAAATACCGTAAGTTCTTACAACCTTCACATTTGTCTTACCAAATTCCATATGCCGACGTAAAAGGTTGTCCAGAAGGTGTTGACCCAGAAGTTTATTGTGTTGAACAGCTTGAAAAAGATTTTAACCGTTTGTTTAAACATCAAGTAACGCCGGAGGAAGTGGCAGCGGTTATTATGGAGCCAGTTCTAGGTGAGGGTGGATACATCATTCCTCCAAAAGCATGGGTGAAGAAAGTCCGTGAAATTTGTGATGAACATGGCATTTTACTAATTTTTGATGAAGTACAAACAGGCTTTGGCCGTACAGGTGAATGGTTTGCAGCTCAATACTTTGATGTAACGCCAGACATTATGGCGATTGCAAAAGGGATTGCTTCAGGACTGCCACTTAGTGCAACGGTTGCATCAAAGGAACTTATGCAGCAATGGCCGCTTGGGATGCATGGGACTACATTTGGAGGCAACCCAATTGCTTGTTCTGTTGCATTGACAACTTTAGAGATTTTACATGAGGAAAAACTTGTAGAAAACTCTAAAGAAGTAGGAGCGTATGCTAGACAACAATTACTTCAATTAAAAGAGAAATATTCAATAATTAGTGATGTTCGTTCAGCAGGTTTGATGATCGGAATTGAAATATCAAATCCACAAACAGGCGAGCTTGATGGACAAGCAGTTATGAAAATTCTTGATTATGCACTAGAAGAAGGCGTACTGTTCTATCTTTGCGGAAATGTTGGGGAAGTTATTCGAATGATTCCACCGTTAACAGTAACGAAGCAACAAATTGATGATGGCTTGGAAATGCTTGAAAAAGCAATTCAAAGATTTTTAGCAGAACAATTATCTAAACAATAGAGGAGAAATAAACAATGAAAAATAAGTATTTTTTATTCATGCTAGTATTAGTCATTGGTATTTTAGCAGCCTGTGGTACAGCTGAAGAAGGTAATACAACTGAAGGAAATAATGCAGCTGATGGATCAGAAACTGAAGCAACAACAGAAGAAGCAAAGGTATTACGCGTAGGTACTTCTGCAGATTACGCACCATTCGAATATGTTGATACTGCAGTGAGTGATGAAATTATCGGATTTGATATTGATTTAGCAAATATAGTTGCTGAACGTTTAGGGTATAAATTAGAATTCACAAACTCTGATTTTAATAGTTTAATTCCTGGTTTACAAGCGGATAAATTTGATTTTGTTATTGCTGGTATGACACCAACGAAGGACCGTGATGAAGTAGTTGACTTCTCAATTCCATATTATGAAACTGAGCAATATTTAGTTTCTCCAAAAGAAAGCAACATTGCTTCTTTAGAAGACTTAAAAGGTAAAGTAGTAGGGGCTCAAGTTTCTTCAATTCAAGAAGAATTAGCAAATACATTAGCAGCAGAGCATGGCTTTACTGTTGAAAGCCGCAACTTAATTCCAGAAGTAATTCAAGAATTAAAAAATGGCCGTTTCCAAGGTGCTGTAATTGAAAACATCGTAGCTGAAAACTATTTAGCTCAAAATGATGACTTAGCAGCATTCCCAATCGAAGTTGAAGATCCTGACTTCAAAGCAGTAGTATTCCAAGAAGGCAGTGAATTAAAAGCAGAATTCGATGAAGTAATCCAAGCACTAGTTGATGAAGGCAAGATTGACGAACTTAAGAAAAAATGGTTCGTTGTTGAACAATAATTCAAATACGTCATTCAGTTTATCTGAATGGCGTTTCTATTCTATTTAATAAGAGAATAGAAAATTTCTCATATTAATATTCAGTTACAGCGCCCAGCCCCTCGAGGTCGCGGTCTGCCCTCGGTCGAAAGCTGGAAAAGCTTATCGATTCGAGCCTTCCAGTGCTTGTCGGGACTAACAGGGCGCTTCCACTTTTAATCTAAGAAAGGGGGATAACGATGTTTGATTTTTCTAAAGTCGTTCCCTCTATTCCTTACATTTTACAAGGAATAGGCGTAACATTACAAATAGTTATCTTTGCGACGATTGTAGGGCTAGTTCTCGGTATTTTATTAGCTCTTTGTAAAATTGGAAGCATTAAGCCTTTAAAATGGTTTGCAGAGTTTTATACATCGATTTTCCGTGGTACTCCGCTTGTACTTCAATTGATGCTAATTTATTATGCGATACCACAATTTATTGGTACGAACATCGATCCAATACCTGCTGCTATTATCGCATTTGGCTTAAATTCGGGTGCATATGTTTCTGAAATAATTCGAGCGGGGATTAATGCAGTAGATAAAGGACAGCAAGAGGCGGCAAGAGCTTTAGGTGTTCCTTATGCCAAAATGATGAAGGATATTATTTTGCCGCAAGCAATGAAAAATATTCTGCCTTCTCTAATGAACGAATTTATTACATTAAATAAAGAGTCGGCAATTGTAACAGTAATCGGTGCACTAGATATTATGCGTCGTGCCTACGTTGTTGGTGGATCAACATTCCGCTACTTTGAGCCGTTATTAATCGCTGGTGTGATCTATTATATTATGACACTCGTATTAACATTCCTTGGAAGAACAATAGAAAAGAGGATGAGACGCAGTGATTAAAATTGAAAATTTAAAAAAGTCGTTTGGAAATAATGAAGTGTTAAAAGGTATTTCAACAGAAATAAAAGAAAAAGAAGTTATTGCAGTTATTGGCCCATCTGGATCAGGTAAATCTACCTTTTTACGTTGTATTAATCGATTAGAAGAGCCTACAAGCGGCGACATAACAGTTGGAGATACATTAATTACTGAGAAAAATGTGATGAAAGTGCGTGAAAATTTAGGAATGGTATTTCAACACTTTCATTTATTCCCGCATAAAACGGTTCTTGAAAACTTAATCTACGCACCAATGAATGTAAAAGGGATATCAAAGCAAGAGGCAACCGAAATCGCAGACGAGCTTTTACGTAAAGTTGGCTTATATGAAAAGCGCGATGAATATCCTAATCGATTATCGGGAGGACAAAAGCAGCGTGTTGCAATTGCTCGTGCGCTAGCTATGAATCCAACAGTTATGTTATTCGACGAACCGACTTCTGCGCTTGATCCAGAGATGGTAAAAGAAGTATTGGCTGTCATGAAATCTCTAGCAGAATCAGGGATGACAATGATTATCGTCACACACGAAATGGGCTTCGCACGCGAAGTAGCCGATCGTATATTGTTCCTAGATGGAGGCTATTTAGTTGAAGATGCCACTCCAGATGAATTCTTCTCATCACCAAAGTCTGCTCGTGCAAAAGACTTTTTAGATAAAGTATTATAACCCATCATATTTAATCTGTTCGTAGAGAATGACTCGCGGGCAGATTTTTTTGTTTAGTTTTCCTAATATAGGAGCTTTCAGAGGATGTAAGTAGGAGATGCATGCTATACTAGAAAAGTGACGGTATTTAGTGACACATATTTTTTGGTAAAATTAAATGGAATTGAGGAAATGACATGGTTGCAAACACACATCGCAAATCGAGTAAATCTTGGATGCTTTTACGAGCGCTAATGGTTGTGATTGGGGGATTTGTTACAGCATACGGTCTTGAGGCGGTATTAATCCCTAACAGCGTATCGGATGGTGGAGTAACAGGGTTGAGCATCGTTGGCTCACAATTATTTGGCTTGCCATTAGGGGTACTTATTGCCCTTTTAAATATCCCTTTTGTATTTTTAGGCTATAAACAAATAGGTAAAAGCTTTGCTGTATTTTCAGTAGTTGGGATTGTTTCATTAGCAGTCGGTACAAGTCTTATGCACCATATACCTGCAATTATTGAAGGAGATACTTTATTAGTAACTGTTGTTGGTGGTATTATCATCGGGTTTGGTATGGGGTTAGCATTGCGCAACGGTGGAGCATTAGATGGAATTGATATGCTGGCTGTGCTGTTATCACGTAAATTACCATTTGGGACAAGTGACTTAATTTTATTTTTAAATTTATTTGTTTTTATTATTGTATCAACTGTATTTGGACTGCAAGGTGCAATTCTTTCAGGTATTGCTTACTTTATTGCTTCTAAAGTGATTCATATCGTTGAGGAAGGATTAAGCGGTTCGAAAACATTTAAAATTATTACAAATGAACCAGAATTAATGGTTGAAACTGTTCGCGACCGCTTAGGACGAAGTGCGACATATAATATTGTTCGAGGCGCATATTCAAATGAAGAATTTAAGGAAATTACTTGTGTTATAAACCGTTTAGAAGAAAGTAAAATGAAGGAAATTATAAGAGAAATCGACCCGGGATCTTTTGTTACCGTTTATGACGTAGCAGAAGTAAGAGGTGGAAACTTCAAAAAGAATGATATCCATTAGTATATTTTAATGAAAGGCTGTCCAGAAGTAATATGTCTGAACAGCCTTTTTTATATTACTCCTAAAAAAATAACAAATTTTTTTATAAAAGAGCATAATTTTATTCATGTTGTACAATCTAAGATAGACAGAAGCCACAACTGAATATCCTTATAACCCTCTTTCCAGGGGCCATCCAAACTAATTTTGGTTGGCTCCTTTTGGTATTCCTAGTATCAAGACTTCTCATACAAATCATTAATCACAAATTATTGCATTTGGAATCTTATCTCATTAAATGGCAATTGAGCTATTATAAACATTTAATCTTGATTTACTTTCTCTTTGGTTAAGAAGGATCGATATTTACGATATTCAGTAGGGGACATGCCAGTCTTCTTTTTAAACACACGACTAAAATATAAATTATCAACATAGCCTACACTGTTTGAGATTTCAATAATTTGTTTATCGGTTAATAATAATAACTCTTGTGCCTTATGAATCCGATATGCTGTTAAGTATTCGATGGGGCTTGAACCAATATAACGTTGAAATATAGATGTTAAATACCTTCTTTTGATGCCAAAGTTACTTGCAATTTCATTAATGGTAATGGATTCTGCATAATGTTGATGAATATAGCTTTTAATCTTTTCTAAATCAATTGCTGGTTGTTTTTTTGAATCGTTTTTTAGAGCATGTATTAATTCTACAATAAAGCTTAAGAGCAAAGATTTACATTTTAATTTCATATAGACATCTGTTGATCTGAAGTTTTCTACTAGTTCCATAGCATATTGAAAAACTTTTTTTTGATTATCAATATTCATTATGAAATGGCTTGTATATAAGGGGAATATACTCACTTCATTTTCTAGTATCCGGTATTGAATAAGAATATAAGAACATTTAGTATCACTTAAAACTTCACTAATAACCGTACTTGGACCAACATGAAGAACTGATCCAGTTTTTAGCTTGTAAGATGTTTCATTTATAGTGAAACTTGCAAGTCCACTTGAAATAATAATTATACTGGCGCACTCATGATATTTTTCTATATTTTTTGTTCTTGGCTCCATAACTTGTTGAATTGCATTCTCAAAGCTAATGGATGCACTTGCAAAGTAATTTGCTAAATCCTCAATATTCATCGCTTCCTCCTTCTAAAACGAAAAGAAGAGAGTCATTGTTGAATCTTTAGATACAATCACCCTCGCAAAATAGTTTATTTAATCGTTGTTTTTTCTTTTATTCGGGATTCAAAAATTTCACGGTTGCGTTCATCAAACGTTTCATTATGTGAAGAGACACGAGCAGTAGGGTTTGCAGTTGGATCAAGGTATGCTTTCGCACTATTAACTGCATGAAGCGCGTCTTGATAAGCGCCTGCAATCAAATGAATTTTGCTAGGATATTCAGCAATATCGCCGGCAGCAAATAATCCTGGTACAGAAGTTTCACATTTCCCATTTGTTACTACTTTATAGTTGCGCTCTTTATCGCGTTCAACAGTAATAGAGTCATCAAATGCAATTGTTCGCTCTTTCAAAAAGCCGTGATTAATTAGTACGGCATCAACATGAATTGCTTTTTCTTCAGTAGTTGTTGTATTTTCAAGTATTACTTGTTGGATGGTTGAGCCGTTTAAAGAAGGAACGAATTGTTTAATTTGTGTATTCAATAGTATCGGTGTTCCATTATTTTTA
Source organism: Lysinibacillus telephonicus (assembly GCF_003966145.1). Classification (GTDB taxonomy): domain Bacteria; phylum Bacillota; class Bacilli; order Bacillales_A; family Planococcaceae; genus Ureibacillus; species Ureibacillus telephonicus. The sequence continues at coordinate 28,446 of NZ_RXNR01000024.1, read as the reverse complement.
ATTTTTTGGATGTATGCCTCATGACCAGATAATTTTTCTCCGCGGTAAATAACCGTTATATCTTTTGCGAAGCCATGTAAATCATGTGCCCAGTCTATTGCAGCATGCCCTCCGCCTGATATCAAAATAGATTTGTCCTTGAAGTCATATAGGCTGCGAACAGAATAGAATAAGTTGGTATTTTCGAACTTTTCGGCACCTTCAATCTCCAATTTTTGATGGTTTACAATACCTGAACCGATTGCAAGAATCACTGTTTTTGAAAAGTGCTTTTCACCAGATTCGGTTGTAATTATAAACATATTATCTTCTTTACCAATTGTTCGGACCTTTGTATTTACACATACCGTTGGATCAAACGTTAATGCTTGTGAAATCGATTGGTCAATCAATTGTTGTCCAGTAATCGGTGTCATTCCGCCAATATCCCAAATTAACTTCTCTGGATAAACATGAACTTTTCCACCGAGCATTGGTTGAGATTCAATGATTTTTGTTTTCATATCTCGCAGACCTGCATAAAATGCGCTAAATAATCCACTTGGTCCGCCGCCAATAATCGTGACATCATAAATAGTATTCATAATATCCTCCTAAAGAATAATTGATAATGATTATCATTATTGATTATTCTTACTTATTTTTACACAAAAGTAAATGGACAAAAAAAATAATTATATGGATTTTTGCGGCAAGGGTTTAAAAATAATATTTTTTCTACATATGATTGTAGTTAAGAATCTCTTATTGTTTGCGGGAGGGGACTAACTGTGTATGTGTAGCAGGTCAATTTATGATAATCTGAGGTAAACGTAGATAGAAAAGAGGCTCGAGTTTTGCATATAAAATCGATCATTTTGGTAGCATTCATTAGCATCTTAGGTGCACTGTTGTTTGAATATGTTGGAATGCCGGTTCCATGGATGCTAGGACCACTATTTTCGGTGCTAATCAGTCAATTTTTTATTAAGTATCAATTATATTGGCCTATGAAACTTCGAATTTAGGCCTTGTTATTATAAGTGTTTCCATCGGTCATTCATTTCAATTTAATTTGTTTAAAGGCATGAGCTGGCTTCTTTTACTTATGCTAATAATGAATATCGTCTTAGTTATAATTAGTATATTTATGGCCTTTGGAGTTAAAAAAATAGGGAGTATCCCTTTAAAGACAGCTCTAACCTGTACAGTTCCAGGTGGCTTAGGACAAATTGTTGTATTTGCTGAAGAAGAAAAGGATATTAATTTAGCAATCGTTACGTTTTTCCATGTTGTTCGGGTAATAAGCATTGTCTTTCTCGTTCCATTTATTCTCTCGGGGCATGTTATTCAAGCAAAAGGGGAAGGGCATTTTTTGATTAGCTCAATTTTCCCTCTAGCATTATTGTTGCTTGTGTCATGGGTTGTTGTTTGGGTAGGGAAGAAAATCAATCTGCCAGTTCCGTACTTTTTAACTCCGGTATTATTTGTCATTGTACTAAAACTATTCTCGGTTAATGTACCAGAAGTGCCAATTTTACTTTTACATGCGGCACAATTGTTCATGGGTGCATACATAGGTCTGCTTTTAAAACCAGATATGATAAAGCTAGGAAAACGAGTATTGTTATTAGGAGTAGGAAGTGCACTTTTTCTACTTGCAATTACGTTTTTCCAAGGCTTATTGCTGGTCTATCTCCTTGACTATTCACTATCTACCAGCTTCCTAAGTGCAGCAGCAGGGGGGCTTGATCAAATGAGTCTGCTTGCCAACTCAATTGGAGCAGATGTTTCTGTAGTTACTGTGTTCCAAATTTTCCGATTGCTGTTTGTCTTTCTGCTAGTTTTACCGTTATTAAAAGTAGCATGTTCATATTTGGATAGAAGAGAAAAAGTTTTAAAAGAACAAATAAAATATTATTAAAAGACTTGGGATAATTCCTAAGTCTCTTTTTATTTTGTAAGAAAATAGAAAATACTAATAAAATTCTTAATATAAATGTAATTTGTAAATTTTATATTGTATTAGTTATGATAATATTAGTAACTTTTTGATAATTTAATAATGAAATGGAGTTAATTACTTTGAACAACTATAAAGCAATTCTATCAATTTTTTTAGTGTTTATACTTATTTTTCAAGTTTCAATCGTTTCGGCGAGCGAAATTGAAAAATCTACTAATTCAGCAGAAGTAACGTCTAGTGTAGGATTAACAGATGAACAATTAAATCCTGAAATAATTATAGATGATGTTTCTGAAGAGCAACCAAATAAAGCAGAGACATCTGGAATCCCATCTGACCAACTGCTAAATGAAGCAAATGAAGAAAATACATATACTCAACCAGAAGAAGAACAATCATTACCACCAGAAGTAAAAGAAGTAATTTCTCCATACATAAACGGAAATGGAAAAGTGATTCAGACAACTCCGTATTACTTATCTTCTTCAAAGGGGTTTGAAAATGCAGGGACATTGGAAAAAGGCACGATATTATCACCAACTAATGTGACAGCAAATTTTTTTATTGTAACGGCTAATAAGAAATCCTTTTATATCCCTAGAACAGCTCTAACCTCTACAGATGAAGAAACAAATCTAGAAGCTCATATACAAGGGAATTTCCCTCGAAGTATTGTTGCTGAAATTGATGCACCATTTGAAGATAAGGCTGGCAATATACTTGGGACAGTAGCAAAAGGAGAACAGGTTAATTTACATATGATTAATGGCAGTCGTGGTGTGATTGAACGGTTTGGCAAGCGTGTATATGTAAATTTAGTGGATTTTTATCATACGAATCAAGTAGAACCGAAAAAGAATATTAGCTATAAAGAGATGGAATATTATTTAAAAGTATTTTCAAATATGTATCCGGAATTTACGGAACTAGTTAAGATTGGTTCTTCCGTTCAAGGCAGAGCGCTATATGCTTTAAAGGTAGGAACAGGATCAAAAGAGATTTTAATGGATGCGTCGTTGCATGCAAGGGAACATATGACAACGAACGTTTTATTAGAAATGATTGATGAGTATACTTATCATTATTTAAAAGGTAAAAAATTTTCGTCAATGAATGTTAAAACAATTTTAAGCAGGGTAAGCATATGGTTTGTTCCAATGATGAATCCGGATGGTGTAACGCTGGTTCAGACGAGAGTGAATGCAAGTTCAACAACCAAAAAATTAAATAATGGCAGCTCGAATTATAATAGATGGAAAGCCAATATTCGCGGTATAGATTTGAATAGAAATTTTGACGGTGGTTGGGAGAAAAAAGCTTCTGCTGCATCTCCATCTTATAAAAATTATAAGGGAGCAAAAGCTTTCTCTGAGCCGGAATCACAAGCGCTGCGCAATTTTGTAGCACAGCATCATTTCAAATCCTATATTTCATATCATAGTTCAGGATCAATCCTATACTACTACCATTATCAAAAATCAACAGCTTTAACACGTGATTTATCCGTTGCTAAAATGATTGGCAAGGCAACAGGCTACAAAATTATGTCTCCAACTGGTGAGGCGGGCTCTGGTGCATCAACGGATTGGTTTATTATGAATTATCGAATGCCTGGAATTACTATAGAAATTGCCCCTTATGGAGGTGAAACAGTTGTTCCTCTAAAATATTGGGATAGTGTATGGAAGAAAAATAAAACAATTGGTTTACTTGCAGCAAATGAGGCAAATTCGAGATAAATAAGAAAGTGGAAAAATTTATTAAATGGCAAGTTTAAAATTTGACTAAACTACGAATTTATTAAGTAAGTCTTTAAAATTTTAAAAATAAACATGCTGTGCTGATTGTTGAATCTCCCATATCAGTGGTATGATAGAATATAGTGCTTACCCTTGGTAGCCTAACAATGAGGAGAATTAGACATACTATGCAAAACTACATCAATTTATGGGCAAAGACCGTCAAAACAGGAATTATTAAATCAAATTTAATTCCGATGATAGCGGCTCTTATGCTAGCTTTATATACGTATGAACTAAGCTTTGTTGAACATATACCGACTATAATATATGCCTTTGTTGGTTCTGCATTCATAATTGGTGCAGCAGGGATTTTTAATAATTTATATGATCGAGATATTGATGCGGTTATGAAACGAACAAAATTACGACCTACAGTAACAGGTGAGTTAAGTATCCGCTCAATTTTGATTGTCGGCATACTCTTACTTGTTCTAGGGCTTGGAATTTTACTATTAACAACACCACTTGCTGCGTTTCTAGGTTTTCTAGGAGTATTTTTCTATGTTGTCCCCTATACTATGTGGACAAAGAGAAGAACTATTTGGAATACTGAGGTAGGCAGTATTTCAGGTGCGATGCCGCCTTTAATAGGTTGGGCAGCAGTAGCGCCAGATATTTGGCATCCAGCTGCATGGGCACTTTTCATCATTATGGTTATTTGGCAAATGCCACACTTTTATGCAATTGCTATTCGCAAAAAAGATGATTACGCAGCAGCAAAAATTCCAATGCTGCCAGTTATAAAAAGTGCGAGAAGAACGTACATTCAAACAAACATTTACTTAATTCTTTTAATGTTTACAAGCTTCTTATTCTTGCCCTTAAGCTGGGGATTAACGTTATCGTCCCTTATTTTAGGTGGTATTTGGTTGTGGATCAGCTTCGTAGGCTATCGCCAAATGGATGAAAAAATTTGGGCAAATAAAATGTTTGCTTATTCCCTAATTTATATGACTGCAGTTTTTGCAACGGTTATTATTTATGCATCGGTTGGTTTAATTTTTTAAATAATAGGAAGATGAGTATCCTGAGGTTTTTAAGTGGACTTTAGGGTATTTCATCTTTATGTTCATACATGGCTTTTGCCGGTTACACAGATAATTATAAATAAATCATTTTTTTTTAAAAGTTTCTAAGTAACTTAAGAAGATGCTGCTTGTATTTTACAGGTAGCATCTTTTTTTAATTCTACTGTCCGACGTATAATAGAATTCTTTATCTGAATGGTAAAGGCACACCTTCAGATGTAAAAGATATAAACATGTTTTTATTCTAACCTTCATATTAGCAATCTATAGTTTTTTGAATTCTCTTTTATTGTAACTACTAATACATCTCAGTAGATTTTACCCCAAGGCTCTTAGACAAAATATATATCCAAAATAAAATCTTTAATATTCCTCTTCTTTTTATTCATTAAAATATTCTAAAATTGAACTTTCATTAACAGGATTTGCATAGGGATTACATACAAGTTGTTTTCGTTTTGTTAACTTAAGAAGTTGGATACCATATAGAAAATATGTAAAAAATGTAAAATATATTGAAATTTACCAATTATAAAATTATAATCAATTATACGACGTCGTAGAATTCTTAACTCAATAAATATATCTTAGAAGGTAGCAATATGAAAAAGTTATTAACTATTGCTATTACATTTTCGTTAATATTTGGTATTTTTATAGGAGTAGGAAAAGAAAAAGTATCTGCGGCACCTGCTCAAGATCTAATATCTGTTCGAATTGCAGGTTTTTCAGTGGATGGTACCAAATGGGAAACTATAGGAGTGAAGCAATCAAAAGCAGAGACTCCGGTAACAACAACAGATACCTTATATATTAGAGTTTTGTTTACAGGGTATCCTTTAACGTATTTAGCTTATAGCAATGATGTGAACCTAAGTCATAAAAAAGTTATTAATTATCAAACTACACCAGTTGTAGATTCGAACAAAATTGTAACAGGATTTGTATATTATTTTAAAGTAGAATCTAGAGATTTGCCTAGTATTTCAATAACAATTAAAGGCATAAATCAACTAGGTCAAATTGTTAATGGTAATACAGTATCTTTTGATAGAGAATAATAGGAGAATAGATATGATACAATCTCTTAACACTGCAATTGTAACAAATACTTCAAGTACAACAAATAGCACGTCTATAAATCAAAGTAAGATAAGATGGGATAATGTTTGCGAAGCAGAAGCCAATAATAGAGGGGAAATAATAGAATCAACTGAAAGTGTCATTGTTAATGGTATTGCTTATGATGCAGATGATGCTGCACGATGGGACGAGTACATTGAAAAATTAGATCCAATGTTTTTAGCATTTTGTAATTTAGCTAACGAAGGTGTAGACATTAATAATGTAACAGATGATAATCGCTACTCGATTCATTTTTATGAGTTTTGTTCTATGATTGAAAAAGGTGAAGTAGTAAGCGAAAAAAATGCAGAATTCGGTTTTGAAAATTTTTATGCCTCTAATTGGGACATACGTACAGAGCTGTCTACTTATGATGAAGGAAAAAGCGATATATTAAAAAGCGCGAGTGTTTTAGATATTATTAAAAAATGCTATGAACTTGGAATGATGACAAAAGAAAATAGATTATTATTTCCTAGTGAGCTTTACAAAATTCGTTTTGAGAAAAAAATGGAACATGCTTTGTTAAATAAGGATAATATAATGTTAATTAATTATAAGATGGATAATAATTATAATAAAGCACTAATGAATAGTGCTTATCAAAAATCAATTTAGATAATTATAAGCCTCATCAAATAAAATTATTCTTTTTGTAAAGAAAAATTAAAAAAGTCTCTAAGCAACTTAGATGAACCGAGCTCCGAATAATGGTCACTTTAAAAAAGTACCCTATTCGGGGTTTTTTCTATTTAAAAAGCCCGTTATACTAAAACAAATTATACTGAACGGGAATTTTTAAGATTAAAACTTTTTCAACGAACACCAACGTCAACTGTTAGAAGATAATCCTATTGTTGCTTCAGTATCTGATTGTTCGATTCAGTAAACACCTGAGTTTAAAATTAAAGCAGTGAAAGAAATTTTAGTAGGTAAAGGACAGCTCAAATATTATAAAAAAAGGATTCGGTCTTGAAATGATTGGTTAACAAAAAGCAAAGAATTCTTTAGTCCGTTGGAGAAGAACTTTTAATCGATATGGGGAAAATGGGTTTTTAGAAGAACGCAGAGGAAAAGGAAGTACTGAACGACCTTCAACTAAAGATTTATCTGCTGAAAATACTTAAAAAAGCAGAAGCTCGTATTCATTATTTAGAAGCTGGAATTGAACTACTAAAAAAGCTGGAGGAACTCGAAAGGAAGGTGAAGAATCGCAAGTAGTTGCAAATGAAAAATATGGATTCTTCAAGGTTATCTTAATAGCTATCACTGTTTATCTCTAAACTCCTCTAATGAATTTCTTGGTCTGAATTGATAAAGGCAACGTCAGCTAGATTGATACAACTTTTCTTTAATTTATGAAAAGTATTTCTTGCAGGGACAATGAATAGAACGCTGAAATCTTCAATTCAAAAGTTATAAAATTATTATAAATTATTTTAATTCCTAGCCTGTTGCACATCAGTTTGCAATCCCCATAAAGTAAAGTTGTTTCAGTGGAAGTGCTTTAAATTAACAGTTTTGATAAATCTGTATAGGGAAGTAAAATGAGGGGTTTTTATTGTTATATAACAATTTATTTCGAAATTGTGAACAATAATGTGATAAAAATGTGACATCTATCGTCATGTAGTCCAATAAGTAATTGAATGATGGTACACTTAGTACATCATAAAGAAGTCAATAATAATTGCTTCTTATGAAAAATCGCTCATAGTAAAAGTGTAAGCTCAAAAGACCCTTGTAAAAGCTTGTTCGACAAGATATATAACCTCCCCTATATATATAATGCTTTTTAAAAGGTCAGTTAAAAAACCACCGTGCCATTAGAAGCGCGGTGGTTTTTTTCATGTCTTTTAGATTTTTCTGTTATGGCAAGAGGACCCTTGCAGTAAGATATTTCGGGACGAGATTTTTATGATGAGTATAGTGAAGTACTTCCTCTAAGAGCAAGGCGATTTCTGCCAAGAGGATATGAAATACCAAAAAATAGTGTCTTAAGATTATATCAAAAAAAGTAGAAGGGGATTACCAGAAACTCTAACTTCCTGATACCGCCTTCTTAAATTAGAATAAGTCGTCTACAGTGATAACACAGTGACCCTCATAGCTTTCAAACTAATGCTTCTTAGCTAAAATTAAAACGTTGTAAATGAATAGAAACCAAACAAAAATGATATAGCCGCTAAAGTTAAATAAAAAATACTAGTATTCTTATTTTCTCTTTTCCTTTCATATAAGCACATCATTGCAAATAATGGTCCCATCAACATGAAGGCCCAAGGGAGTAAATGTGGACTTCCAGCAATAAACGTATACAATCCAATTAAAATGAGCAATAACCCGATAACTGGTTGAACAAATAATACAAGACTCCATTTATTTTCCATTTTAAAACACCCCTGTCTTTCTTTTAATAAAACAATTAATTTATAGCTTTATAAAATAGTATAATTTCAATTCTACAAATATTTAGGAAATTCCTTTTTGTTATATAAATTAAATATTTGTAAAAAAAGTGCCGCAAAAAAATTATTTTTAGAGGTCGGTATAGAGGATGGGGATGTTTAGGATGTCTAGAGCAGGAGTCACTTTCTTTTTGCGGCTAGGATGGAATCACCGCAGTAATAATGCTTTAATAGATATTCATAATATCAAAGCAGAAAGAAGGGCTCATTAGGGGATGGGGGCGTCCCCATTATGCGATGATAGGCAAAGCGGACATGAAAGAGCAGCATCATTACTAAAGAGTGATGTTGTACTTAAGTATTTAAAAGAAAACTGTCCCAGAAGTTTGTAATACATACTTCTAGGACAGTCGTAGGGTAAATCAATATTAAAATTCTAAATCAGCAACTTCATGCAAGTAATCACCAAGAACACGAAGTCCTTTATCAAAGTTTTCTAAATGGAAGTGCTCATTTGGTGCATGGAAGTTTTCACTATTTAAGCCGAAACCCATTAATACAACAGGCAAAGATAATATTTCATCAAATGATGCTACGATTGGAATAGAACCACCGCCACGGGTAAAGGCAGTAGGGACGTTGTAAATTCGTTCATATGAACGGCCTGCTGCTTGGATTAATGGGTGATCAAAAGGTGTTAAGTAAGGTGCACCTTTGTCAAATTCAGATATTGTAACGTTAACACCTTTTGGTTTATGTTTTTCGATATGTGCTTTAAGAAGTGCTACGATTTCGTTCGGATCTTGATCAGGCACTAAGCGGCAAGTAATTTTTGCACCTGCTTCAGCAGGAAGAACTGTCTTAATCCCTTCACCAGAGAAGCCTCCAAAGACACCATTTACTTCTAGAGTAGGACGAGCCCAAGTGCGTTCTAAGTAGGAGTAGCCTTGTTCACCGAATAATTCATTTACACCAACTTCTTCTTTTAAAGCTTCCTCATCAAAATTTAATTCACTGTAAGCTTTGCGCTCTTCTTCAGTTAAAGGACGCACTTTATCATAAAAGCCTTCTACTTGAATAGTTCCATGCTCATCACGGAATGAAGCAAGTATGTCGGCTAAGGCATGGATTGCATTTTGAACGCCGCCGCCATATAACCCCGAATGTAAATCTCCTTTAGCGCCACGTATGTCAATTTGTATACCCGTTAGTCCGCGTAAACCATAACATACAGCAGGTTTTCCAGGTGCATAAAGTCCTGTGTCCGAAATCAAGATAAGATTGGCTGATAATTTTTCTTTATTTTTTTCTACATATTCAGGAAGATTTGGACTGCCAATTTCTTCTTCACCTTCGTAAATAAATTTTACGTTCACAGGAAGTGTACCTTCAGTTTCAAACAATGCTTCTATCATTTTTAAATGCATGAATACTTGTCCTTTATCATCCGATGCACCTCGAGCATACAATTTGTTGTCTCGGATTTCAGGATTGAAAGGTTCAGAATCCCATAAGTGGAGTGGGTCAACTGGTTGAACATCATAATGTCCATATAAAAGAATTGTTGGTTTTCCTTCAGCATGAAGCCACTCACCATAGACAACAGGGTGTCCTGCAGTTTCATCAACAGATACATTTTCAATATTGAGCTTACGAAGTCGATCTGCTAACCAATTTGCAGCAGTTTTGATATCCTCTTTATGCTCTGATAATGAGCTTATACTTGGGATGCGAAGGAATTCAAATAGCTCCTCTAAATGTCTTTCACGGTTTTTAGCGAAATAAGCATCTAATTTTTCCAGATGGCTCATATAAAATCCCTCATTTCATTAATTGTAAAAATAAGTATAGCATAGTGTTTCTGCCACTTCGAATCTTACATATGTGTAATGAAATTGAAAGCAAATACGATAGAGTGTAATGCAAGTTTTTGGGAAAATGTAGTCAGAAGTTAGAAATTGGAGGAAATAATCATGACTAACTATTTAGCTGGAATTTACGAAGAATATAATCGTTATATATATCATTTATGTTTAAAATTAACACGCAATTCAGCAGAGGCTGAAGATTTAATGCAAGAGGTTTGGTTAAAAGTTGTACGTAATGAAGAACAAATTGACAAGGTTGATTATATTAAAGCATGGCTTACAACCATTACAATGAATACATTCCGCGACCGCTATCGCAAAAATGTTCGAAGAAGTAAATATATGATGAATCAACCTGAAACATTAGACGTACCGATTTTAGATTTGGTTCCAAATAATGAAATATCTACTGAAGAGCAGATTGAAAAGGTTGCAGTAACAAAAATTGTTCAAGAAAAAATGTTGCAACTAGATAGCATTTATCAAAAAACATTATGGTACTTCTATGTTGACCAATATTCTCTAGCAGAAATTTCAACTTTAATGAAAGTATCAATTGGTACTGTAAAATCAAGACTTTTCCGTGCTAAAGCGCGCTTGAAAGAAATAATGCTAGCAGATACATCTTTACAAGATGTTGTAATGGCTTAAGGATATTCTAGTAATTCATTTGACGATTCAAAATGATGAAAGTTCCTTAAATTTAATAGCTTATAATACTCCCTATATATAAATAAAAAACGCAAGGTGCATTTTATAGCATCTTGCGTTTTTATTTGGGTTTTAGATTAATAAACATCGTAATTTCCTATAAACTATTCTTTTGATTGAGGTGCGCTGCATCCCAAAATTGTAATTTGATTCTCATAAAAACTACTTTGAAGAACCGTTTCCATTCAGAAGGCATTTTTCAAAGATTGTATGTAGCGTTTTAATTTCGTCATTAGTAAGCATGCCGAACATTGAGTTAACCATTGCTGTTACTTGAGCTTGTGATTCTTTTAGTACTTTTTCGCCCTCTGGTGTAATGGCGATTTGAGAAGCACGGCGATCTGCGCTACTTTGCGTTTTTTCAATTAAACCACTATTGATAAGTTTCGTTGTTAAAACAGTTACTCCACCAGTTGTCACTTTCAAACGCTCAGCAATAGAAGAAGGGCGTTTTGGTCCTTCTTTCGCTAATAAATCTAAAAGTAATATATGAGATTTTGAAAATCCTAAAATATTTTGTTGGTTCCATTCATTTGCCCATTTACGCTCTAATGAAGAAACAACTTCAAAAAGAGAGGAAAGGGTTTCATATCTTTGGTTATCCATTTTGTTCAGCTCCACTTACATAATTAATTCCGTAACTTAAATACAGAATCAGAATCGCTAGACTTGTGATTAACCTTGTGTTGCAAGTTTTTGCATAGCATTTAATTCATATGCACGCACTTTACGTGGGATAAAACGGCGAATATCCATTTCATTGTACCCAACTTGGATGCGTTTTTCATCAAGTAGGATAGGGCTGCGCAGCATACGTGGATGTTGTTGAATTAAATTATAAAGATCCTGAATGGAAAGTTGATCAATATCAACATTAAGGTTTTTGAAATCATTAGAGTTTGTCGCAATAATTTCATCAGTTCCATCTTCAGTCATTCTTAAAATATTTTTAAATTCTGCTAATGTTAAAGGTTGTGAAGTAATACGTTTTTCTGAATAAGCAATATTATTTTCTTTTAACCATTTAATGGCTTTTCGTGAAGAGGAACAGCTTGATTGTGTATAAATTGTAACTGTCATAAAATCTCCTCGCTTTCTTTGTTTTGTAATAGCTTACAAATAAGATATGTTTGTTTATATTTATATCTTACTAGTAAGATAAATGTAAGTCAATAGCTTTTCTAAAAAAGTATAAGTGGGCTTCTAATAAAATATATAACCATTCTTCTATAAATATATACGTCTATAATCGAGAAAAGTTTCAACTTTTTGGGTTTTCTTTCACTTGATTAGTAATTGTAAATTGAAGTTTTCTGTGAAAAATATAATTTTGAAAGTTTAGGGAAATAGGGCTATTTTTTGACTGAAGGGTAGGGGATTGTTGATTCTATTAAAGCATTTTCAGTACCAATTTTTGTGATGATATTTCGGTCACTTATTAAGAACAAAAAATAATAAAAGATTTTACATATTGGATGAAGGGAAGGAGCTATAAACAGAATTTAAGACAATTCTGATGTTACTGTAATAATGATTGATTATCCATGAGTATTTGAGCTTGCTAAAAAAAACGTTAAAAAAATTTGTAACTTGATTTAACAGACATGGGTAATTGTGTGGTTGATTACTTTAGAAGATAAAAATTTCATATTAAATAAAAGAGAAAATGTGATCTTTTTATGAAAGTAAAAGGCTCAGTTCCTTCACAAATGTGTTGGAACTGAGCTTGATTATTCACTTATAGGCTCGACTGTCTCAGATGTTTTGTTCTTTTTCTTTTTTCGAATGAAGCTCCAAAGACCAACAATCGCGGCTACTACGAGAACTCCGAATTTTTTACCAAATGCTAGAAGGACAGCGATTAAACCAGCTTTTTTAGCTACTGCTAAACCAGTTCCACCTAGAATTAGAGCGGATAACCCATATTCAGCTACTTTATCTGTAGACTCGTTGAAATCTGTGTATTTATTTCCCTCTTTAATATTCAGCAGAGGTAATATTTTTTCGTCAAGTATCTGTTTATTTGCCTCCATATTTTGAGGGTCTGTTACAAGAATGACCGAAATGTTCCCTTCTCTTGTGAGAATTCGCGTATTATAATTTAGGAAAGTTTCTTTATTAGCATCTTCTAGTAATAAAGACCACGTCAAATTATTTGTTTTTTCATCGTAAAACGGTTCAATGTCCCAGCCAGTTACATAATAACGCTCACTAGGTTGTAGATCCTTATTTGCTTCTTCAGTTCCCTCTTGGTAACTCTTCAATAATGCGTCGGCATCGATTTTTTCATCGTCCTTAATGTGCCCAGTTTCTTCATAATCGAAATAAACAGCCCATGTTTGACTCTCGTCCATTGGGAATATACTACCGATTTCAAGACCGGAAATTGGATCACCATAATCTTGCGCCATTCGCTTTGTTTCTTCTCCGTCAAGGAAAATAAATCCTGGATCAAGTTCAATAGAGGCTATGTCTCCTAAGTCAACAGTTGTGCCTCCTTCAATCCAATTATATTCACCCTCCGCAGCAGCTGTTGCACTAAACATCATGCAAAATACTAGAAGCATTACAATAAGTCGTTTCAAACTAAAATTCCCCCGATATTTTCGATATTTTGATTCAAATTAGTTACAAGTGAAATGGGTATTTACCAGTCGAAAACAGCTATTCCAAATGTATCCAGGGATTATTATAGCAACTAAAAATTAAAAGGGAAGGGAAATAAATGTAAATAAATAGAAATTACTATAAAAACCCCGTATACTATTGGTTATTTGGATATCAATAAGTTCCATTTTATACCATTTAAATAATCCCTCTTAATAATTTCTCTATTTCAAAATAATTTGATGTCCATGGGGGAATATTAGAGAATCTCTTAGTAAACTTCAAAAAGCTATGAACAGACAACCGAATAATCAGATCGTATTTTCTTAATTATAGTGGAAAAGCAATGCTCATGTGATTTTTTGATATGCGGCGAGTTTTTGAGGTAGTCATGCATTTTGTTTGGTTAACACTAGTGATTGCTATTTTAGTAAAAGCTCATAAAGGAAGCGAGGAAGGGGAGTTTGTATATTTTCTAGTTTTAACTTATCTACTATTGCCTTTGATAATCTTTTAGTTTGGACTTTTTATTTGATTATAGTTCCCATCGTTTTGATGCTAGGCTATGATTTTGAGCAGATCTTTCATCAAGCTTGTCAATCCTCTGGATTTGTTGTTGTATTGAGTTGGTTTGGTGGTTTTTGTAACTATTACTTTATTTTGTTATAAAGTAATTAATTGTAAAGAGTTCTTTCAACAGAGAGGGATATTTATGAAGAAGTTAATGATTATTTTAAGTTTTACAATTATTCTAGTTGCTTGTACCAATAAAAGTATTGATAAAGAACATCTTGCATACATAGAAAGTTTAGATTGGACAATTGCATCATTCAATTCAACTAAACAAGTAAAACTGGATTTTGCACCAGAAACTATCGCAAAATATAAAGCCTCTAATATAACATTTGTTGAAAATTATATAGGAAAAGAGCTAAAAATAACCACTTATAAATTAAAAGAGAAGGACCCCGAAGGAGATAATCTTATCCTTAATATATGAATATGAAGGAGAAATAGTTGATTATATAGGGGAGATGTCTAGTTATACACCAGGTATATTTAATCCATCAGATAAAAAAGCTTAGAAGATATTTTTGGGAGATAAGAAGAAATTGCAATCAAGTAGCATAGTGTAAATAACGCAATTTTTCATATTAGGGGTACTCTAACCTTTTGAAAAATACGAATTATGAAATTGATTAGTTTTTAATTTTTTAAAATCAAGAAGTGTACCCGATTAATAACTATCGAATACACTTCACGAGTTGAAAAATTACATCCTAAGGTAAATCTATTTGTTTTCGTCTAGTAAATTAACCTCTAAATCATTTCAAGCATAATAAAAACTTTATGGATACCATGAAAGTTTGGAATCACTATCTAATGGTGTGCTTTTAATTTCCGCACTCAGTATTTTGAACCATTTGCTTAAAATTTCTTCTTTCACTAGCTTTGCATGGTCATCGTCTTCCCAAATTATATGAGAAAACCAAGCGCCAGTTGCCCATTCAAATTGTAGCTCGGCAAATGCAATCCGAGGGTGTCGGGCTTGAACAAATTCACCATTTACTGCGGAAGCAACATTAGGTGCTTGAGGTAGTAATTCACTTTCAATCTTTTCTTTTATTATAGGATCCTCAAGATCATGCCACATAATTAGATTGCCATCAATTTGGTAAAAAATATCGAAAGAGGGTTGTTCCCCCATATCCACTAAAATAAAGGCACGTTCTACAGTGTTGTTTGTAGCCTTAACCGAATTTACGATAATATTCTGAGCAATTTCTACCCAAAAATTTTTTGCTTCTTCTACTGGTGATTCTAGATAAAACTCAGATTCTAGTTCAGAAACAGCAGATTCTCCTTTATTGACATCTTCTACTTTTTTAAAAAAGCGATTGAAAAAACCCATCAAATGCACATCCTCAAATTTAATTTTAAAAAGAATACTATATTAATTTATATTCTATAAAAAATTCCAAAAACCTTGTCTTAGAGGGATTGTCGCGTTTTTCCCATATCATTAAAATATGTATTATGAGCTGCGTAAATGAAAGAAACGGTTTAAGCATCCCTCGATGCCCAAACCGTCTCTATTATAAATCCGTTTTTCCTGTCGTAAACCAGTCCTGTACATTCCATACTTTTGTTGCTAAACCTTCATAAAACTCCGGTTCATGGGAAACTAAAACAATCGTCCCCTTATATTCCTGCATTGCACGTTTTAATTCAGTTTTTGCATCAACATCTAAGTGGTTGGTAGGTTCGTCAAAGATTAACCAGTTGGATTCTTCCATCATTAATTTACATAGACGGACTTTTGCTTGCTCACCACCAGATAATGAATTTAGTGGGCGAGAGATATGCTCATTTTTTAGACCAGCGCGTGCTAAAGCAGCACGAACTTGATGTTGATCCATGTTAGGAAATGCATTCCATACATCATCTATTGGTGTTATATTGCCAGCTTTCACTTCTTGTTCAAAATAAGAAGGGAATAGGAAATCCCCACGACTTACTTTTCCGCCAAGAGCATTAATTTTACCTAGCATTGTTTTCAATAATGTTGATTTACCAACACCGTTCATCCCAATCAATGCTATCTTCTCCCCGCGTTCAATGGCAAATGTAAGAGGAGGCAATAGAGGTTTTGCTGGATCATAACCAATTAATAAATTTTCAGCTTCTACAACAAAACGACTTGAAGCACGGGATTCTTTGAAACTAAATTCAGGTTTCACCGCTGTTTCTGGACGGTCAATTCGTTCTAATCGTTCTAATTGTTTTTGACGCGACTTTGCACGACCTGTTGTAGAATAACGTGCTTTATTTTTCGCAATAAATTCTTCTTGTTTCTTAATGAACTCCTGTTGTTTCTCATATGCATCGATATGCTGGCGCTTATTTATTTCCGCAAGCTCTAAAAACTTTTCATATGTCGCTGTATATCGTGTAAGCTTCGAAAACTCTAAATGGAAAATGACATCAACGACTCCGTTCATAAATTCAGTATCATGAGAGATTAAGAGAAATGCGTGCGGGTAATCCTTTAAATAATTTGAAAGCCATGTTATATGCTCTTCGTCTAAGTAGTTAGTCGGCTCATCCAGCAATAAGACTTTTGGTTTTTCAAGTAGAAGTTTTGCTAGTAAAACTTTTGTACGCTGTCCACCAGAAAGAGCAGCAACATCACGATCTAATCCAATTGCATCTAAGCCTAAACCGCGGGCAACTTCTTCTATTTTTATATCCAACGTATAAAAATCACCCGCATCCAATGCGTCTTGTACTTCAGCCATTTGCTCTAGTAGATCCTCTAGCTCTTCGGGCGTTGCATCTGCCATTTTACCAGCAATTTCATTTAATTCTTCTTCCTTTTTATAAAGCGGAAGGAAGGCATCACGCAAAACATCACGCATAGTACGACCAGCAGTTAACACAGTGTGTTGATCTAAATAGCCATAATGAGTTCCTGGAAGCCATTCAACACGCCCTGTATCGTGGATGGTTTGACCAGTAATAATACCCATTAACGTAGATTTCCCTACACCATTTGCACCGACAAGGCCAATATGATCACCTTCAACAAGACGAAATGATACATCTTTAAAAAGTGTACGATCACCAAAGGAATGACCCAAATTTTCAACCGTTAATATCGCCATAAATATATGTTCCTCCGATAATAAATAAGATATTGTATAAAACCCAATCTCGTTTTAATTAAAAACGTTTCCATAAAAAAATCGCGGCATGTTACAACGCCGCGAGCTGCTTATTCAGTTCTGCAAGTTGTTTTTCCATGTTTGCAAGGCGTTCTTCCGCTTTTTTTACAGAATCAGCATGACCTGTACTTTCAAGCTTTTCAATATCACCTTGTAAATTTATATAATCCATTTTTAGTTCTGCAATTTTTTGTTGAAGCTCGCTTTTAGTTTGCATGGAAAGACGCTCCTTTTATTTAAACAATCGTAATTATAATTTAATAAAAATATCTACTGAACATTGTA
Organism: Lysinibacillus telephonicus; assembly: GCF_003966145.1. GTDB lineage: Bacteria > Bacillota > Bacilli > Bacillales_A > Planococcaceae > Ureibacillus > Ureibacillus telephonicus. Next base: position 10,942 of record NZ_RXNR01000024.1, on the reverse strand, counting down.
ACACAGGACAAGGAAGTTTTACATTAGTAAACAACAGCAATGACAAACAGGAGGGGGCTAAAAATGAAATTTTAAGATTCATTTTTTCGAGCTCAAATAATAACTGTAATTGTAGAGTATTATGTATTTGTCGCAGCAACAAACCCTTCAACTTATTTTTTTAATTTATAATATCTTCTTTACATAGATTAAGAGAATTCTTTTCAAGTCATTTTTTTCTTAAATAACTACACTTAAAACTCTTCATTTAACCTTTTAAATTGTCCTCACAGTAACTTTTACTTGAAAAGTGAATAGAACATTTCACCATATTACATTCTTGTTGTTGAAGCAAGAACAGGAGTTGTTTTAAACTTATAAATGATAATCATTCTCAAAGAGAGGTGTGCTTTTAATGGAAATAGACAATTCTTCTTATATTCTACAAGGGAAGAACGATTACTTTCGTCTAGGTGCAATGCGACGCCATGAGAAGAAGTTAAGTACTTACCAACAGTCAAATAGTTATTTTTCTTTACTTGTTTTTATGGAAATGAAAGGACAAGTCATAATTGATTCTATGCATTATTCATTGGACAATCGACATCTATTCATTGTGCCATGCGGATCGTGGGTCCATATTTCACTTAACGGTGACAATTCTTATTATTACGATATACAATTTGAGGCGTTAGAAGCGCTAGAGAAATCTCACCTTCATTTGATTTTGAATGAGTCAGTTGAACTTGTTGTGAAAAATTGGGATGTTGTTAAATGCTTTGTCGAAGAATTGGATCAATTACTAAATAAAAGTGATAAGTGGAAGTTTAAAAAAGTTGATGTCTATTTTCAGGAAATGTTTATCCCCTTGCTTGAACATGATGTACAAGAACGTAAGAAAAGTGTAAACCAACATTTATACCGTACCATTGAGTATATGGAACAGCATATTTCTGAACAGATCACTAGAAATGAACTAGCAGCAGTTGCTGGATTAAATCCGGATTATTATTCTCGTATTTTTAAAAAAATATATAAAAAAAGTCCTGTCACTTATTTAACGGAATTACGTATACGCCATGCGAAACAGAGGATGATCCAATCAAACGAGTCTATAAAATCCATTGCATTTAGTCTTGGTTTTCGTGATGAATTTTATTTCAGTCGGAAATTCAAGACGGAAATCGGAGTTGCCCCAACTATTTATGTAAATCGAATTAAGATGGAAGGGAAGTTAGCTTCTCTTAATCATTTAGTAACTGGGCATTTACTTGCTTTAAAAATGGAACCCTATGCAGCAATAGTTAATGCTGCATTTCCTGTCAAATTAAATCATACGTTAATGCTTGGAGAAAAAGTCCCTGAACTGAATAGGTTGTGGGATATCAAACCGGATTTAATCATAGGCCGTGGAAAAAGGGGGGAGACAATAACATCATATGAACAGATGGTCGGACAAATTGCACCTTCTATCATACTTGACTATTCAGAAGATTGGCGAACGCATTTTCAAAGAATTGCTCGCATTATTGGAAAGGAGCATGAGGCGGACCGATGGATGGATTACTATGAGGATAAGGCAGAGAAACTTCGTCATCGTATAAAAGGAAGAATAGGGGATGATAGGGTGCTTATCGTTGCTTTTGGCATCGATAACAATATGTATTTGTTTGGTAAACGAAACATTGGAACCGTTTTGTATAACGATTTGCATCTTACAGCTCCAAAAGGTGTGGATGAAATCGCTCATTATAAGGAAATTACAATGGATGAATTACTTTGCTGCGAAGCAGACCACATAATATTTACAAATTTTCAGCATGATGGAAGCACTTATGCTGATTGGAGGATTCAACACCAGTTAAACATATTGTTAGAGGATGAGAGATGGAAAAATCACATCAAGCAAAAAGAAATTAAAACGTATAACCTTTTTGATATGCGTCATTTGTATACAAGCTATAATGCAATGTCTCACGAAATATTATTGGATAAAATTTTAGAAGTGTTTGAAAGAAATAATAATAATCTCTTATAAAAAAGTCGGAAAAATCCATGGTGAATATAGAAAATCGCTCTATAATTGATAATGATTATCAATATCACAAATGGAATTGTGTAAAAGGAGAGATTAATATGAAAAAACTTTCAAACAAGTGGCTAATTGGACTACTTATAATGCTAATTGCCATGATTATAACTGGATGCGGCAGTGATAGCAATAATACAAGTACAGAAGTAAATGAAGCGTCTGTTGAAGGGGGAGGGTCTGCTTCTAATGATAAAAAGACCGAACAAAATGGATTAGATGAAGTAAGGACAGTGGAACACGCAATGGGAAGCACAAAGATTACTGGTACACCTACTAAAGTTGTAACCTTATTCCAAGGTGCAACAGATGCTGCTTTACAGTTGGGTGTTAAACCAGTCGGTGCAGTTGAATCATGGATTGAGCAGCCTTGGTACCATTATATTCGCGATAAAATGGATGGAGTAACAAATTTAGGATCAGAAAATCAACCTAATTTAGAGGAAATTACGGCTTTAAATCCAGATGTAATTATTGCTTCAAAAACCCGACATGAAAAAATTTATGACCAATTGAGTGCTATTGCACCAACGGTAATGACAGATGAGGTTCATCTATGGAAAGAAACATTGTCAATAACGGCTGCTGCTTTAAATAAACAGGACAAAGAACAGGAGTTTTTGAAGGAATGGGATAAAAAGGTAGCAGAGTTCAAATCAGAGATGGGTGACCAATTAAATAATATTGAGGTTTCAGTTATCGACTTTCGGGCAGACCATGTAAGAATTGTACATACCGGTTTTGCTGCTCTTGTCCTGGACGAATTAGGTATACCACGTCCGGATAATCAAAAAAGTGAATCGTGGGGTGTAAAACTTACAACAAAGGAAAATATACCTCAAATGGATGCTGATATAATCTTTGATCAGACAAGCTTGGACAGGGATGATGGAAGATTAGATATTAGGGCTTCATGGATGGAACACCCACTTTGGCAAAATTTGCGAGCTGTACAAAATAATAAGGTATTTGAGGTGGATACTGCTGTCTGGAACAATGGATCCGGACCGATGGCAGCAAATTTAATGGTGGAAGATTTATTTGACTACTTTCAAAACCTTAATTAGCATTTCTTCAAAAGGAGAGATTAAATATGGCTGCATTGTTTAGTCGAACATCAACCAAAGTAGTCGGGCTGTTGTTCGGCCTTTTTTTTCTGATTTTAGCGTTTATAATCAGCCTTATGTTTGGTGCAACAAAAATTCAGTTTTTTGTGGCTTTGGAATCTTTTTGGCAATACGATTCAACATCTGATTTTCATGTTATTGTGCAAACAACACGAGTTCCAAGAGCAGTAATAGCAACTTTAGTTGGCATGAATTTATCTGTCGCGGGTGTACTTATGCAGGCATTAACCCGAAACCCTCTAGCTTCCCCTAGTGTATTTGGTGTAAATGCAGGAGCAGTATTTTTCGTTGTTATGGCATTAAATTTTCTAAATATCAGTTCTTTTTCACAATTAGTATGGTTTGCATTTTTAGGTGCTGGTGTAGCTGCTGCTACAGTATATGTCCTTGGTTCCTTAGGGCGAGATGGAGCAACGCCAATAAAAATCGTCCTTGCTGGATCAGCAATGACTGCTTTATTTTCTTCCTTTACACAGGGAATGTTAGTACTTAATGAATCTGGGTTACAAGAGGTTTTATTCTGGTTAGCTGGATCGATAGCAGGTCGGGAAATAAACATGCTATGGCCTATTTTGCCCTATATGTTCATTGCGATGGCAACTGCATTATTCCTTGGACGGGCTGTAAATATATTGACCACTGGTGAAGATATCGCTATGGGTCTAGGGCAAAAAACAGTTCTAGTTAAAATTGTAATTGCTTTAACGATTGTCGTATTAGCTGGAAGTACAGTAGCAGTAGCAGGGGCAATCGGTTTTGTAGGTTTGGTCATTCCGCACGTTGCCCGTTTTCTTGTTGGGGTAGATCATCGTTGGCTTATTCCTTACAGTGCAATTCTTGGAGCGATTTTAATGTTGCTTGCAGATGTAGCGGTGCGTTTTATTATTATGCCGGGAGAAGTGCCAGTCGGAATAATGACTGCTTTGATTGGTGCTCCATTCTTTGTTTACATTGCTCGTAAAGGCTTTTCTAAAAAGGGGGAACACCATGGCTGATAAATATGTTATACGAAGCAAACATGATAAATTTTCATTATTTATTTATAAACGGAATTTAAAAGCTATTATATGTCTCGCTATTCTAAGTATCGTAGCTTTTCTATTTAGCATTTGCTTAGGTAATGTAATTATTACTCCCTTTGATGTAATGAAAACAATGGTGGGACAAGGTACAGAGGATCAAGTGCTTATTTTAGGTATTTTACGGTTGCCTCGAATGATAGTAGGATTTCTTGCTGGTATGGCATTAGGGGTATCTGGAGCGATTTTGCAAGGAATTATCCGTAATCCGCTTGCCTCACCAGACGTAATTGGAATCTCTAGCGGTGCTTCCTTTACAGCGGTGACTTTTATTACTTATTTAGCCGGTAAGGTAAGTATTCACTGGCTGCCATTTGCTGCGTTTTGTGGAGCGGGACTCGTATCAATCATTATTTATTTATTGGCATGGAGGAGAGGAGTAACTTCAACACGCCTTGTATTGATTGGAATTGGTATGTCGGCAATAACCAGTGCTTTAACAATGCTAATGATAACAATTAGCCCTTCAGCTTCTGCAAGTCAAGCTTACATATGGATGACGGGTAGTGTTTATGGTTCTTCATGGAGTAATGTATTAATTTTGCTTCCATGGGTGGCTGTATTTATTCCATTTGCTTTTATATTTTCGCACAATATTATGATTCAACAACTTGGAGATGATATTGCGAGGGGACTCGGTTCTCCTTTACAGTATCATCGTGCGATTTTGTTAATGATTAGTGTTGCGCTTGCAGGATCAGCTGTAGCTGTTGCAGGAGCAATAGGTTTTGTTGGCTTGATAGCTCCTCATATAGCACGAAAACTGGTCGGTTCCAATTTTAGAAGTTTAATACTAGCATCGGCTTTCATTGGAGGTCTTATAGTTCTGCTGGCTGATACTATAGGTAGAACAGCTTTTTTACCCCAGGATGTTCCAGTTGGTGTATTTACCTCTGCAGTGGGTGCTCCCTTTTTTATTTACTTGCTTTACCGTAACCGGAACAAATAAATAACTGCAATTTGTTAGTAGGAGGAGAGTAGGGATGCAAATGTTGGAAACAAAAGAACTAATGCTGTCTTATGGTCAAGAACGAATTATAGATAATCTTCATTTACAAATTCATGAAGGGAAAATCACTGTATTTGTCGGTAGTAATGGCTGTGGTAAATCTACACTGTTGCGTTCTATCTGCCGATTGCTTAAACCAGATGGTGGAGCAGTACTGTTGGACGGAAAAAATATTTCTAAATTGCCAACGAAAGAAGTTGCAAAACAGATGGGTATTTTGCCTCAAGGACCAATTGTTCCAGAGGGACTTACCGTAAAAGAGTTGGTCCGTCAAGGAAGATATCCATATCAAAACTGGCTGCAACAATGGTCAAAGGAAGATGAACGTATTGTTAACAAAGTATTACATGAAACAAAATTATCTGAACTAGATCATCGAACTGTGGATTCTTTATCTGGGGGGCAGCGTCAGCGTGCCTGGATAGCCATGACCTTGGCGCAGCAAACTAATATCTTATTGTTGGATGAGCCCACTACCTATCTTGATTTAGCACACCAGATTGAAATTCTTGATTTACTTTATGAATTAAATGAACGGGAGCAGCGAACGATTGTAATGGTTCTGCATGATTTGAATCTAGCATGTCGGTACGGACACCACATTGTTGCAATCCATAATAAATCCGTATATACAGCCGGAAAGCCGGAAGATGTGATGACAAAAGAAACAGTGGCTACTGTGTTCAACATGCACTGTGAAATAACTTTCGATCCTATATTTGGGACACCTTTGTTTATTCCGCATGGAAAGGGGCGGAGTATTAATTCAAAAAGAGTTAATAACTTTTAATCTTTGAAACTATTAGTTTCATATACAAGATAGATTTATTAAGTGTAATAGTAATGAAAAACCAGCCAATATATTAGAAAATGTACTGGCTGGTTGAAGTCTTTTATATAACTCACAAAGGCACCATATTATGGCGCTCATAAGCAAAATCTAATAGTAAGGATTTTAGTACATCATTGTTATCTGTAATTTCTAGCTCGAATTGTTTGCGAACTGCACGCTCGCGTCTTGCTTCATGTAGTAGAAGCTCCATTACTGCATTTTGAATATTGGATTGTTTCATTTTACGACCTAGACCCAGATGAATAAATCCGTTATGCTCTCTAGGGAATGCATTGTTTAGCTCGCGTTCGTTTTGCGCTGCAGTAATGCAAGGAATACCAACTGTAGCAACTTTATATGGTGTGTAATTTGCATTGCAAATCACAATATCAGCTTCCTGTAAAAGTTTCTCTAGGGCTTGGTCATCCTTAAATATCTTTGTATTGCGACGGCTTAAAACCATCATTTGCAAATCTTCAACTGAGTGGCGGTATTCTCGATCAATTGCAACTGTAATTTTTAATGGAATTTGTAATTGAGTTAAGTGGCGTAATGTGCGGTATGTTAAATTATTCTCGTCTCCATCCTCATAGGCGACAACAATATGTGGTGGATTAGATAGTTCGTTTGAAACTCGTTCCTCAGCGATAGTTTTTAGTGTATCTTTTACTGCAAATGCATAAGTACCTGCTAATATATTTTGTGCTGTATTTTCTCTCATTTCTTCATAAAGAGCAACTATATTGCAATCAGCAAGTTGTCCACCTTCACCAAAATCGTCGAAGTGAACAATTGTTTTACAATAAGGACGCAGTTGTTCAATATGTTCGATTAATGTATCTTTTCCGTCCTGAACAATTAAATCTGGCTCAAGATTACGAATTTGCATTTTAAGTTCATCATAATTGTCGAATAAAATAGGAGAAAGCTGTAAATCTGTAAAAATTTCAATGGCTTCAGGACCTGTTTGTTTTAAAAAGATATAAATATTTTCTTCGGTATTTAATAATTTTGCTAAGATAGCAGTTCGCTCAAGTGGATAATATCCTTTAATTAAACTATGCTCTACGATAAAGACAATTTTCTTTTTTAGAGTATTTACACTTAATTCGTTGTGCATAAAATCCCATCCTTTCCCAACTATAAATAAATTATGGTGAAAATTTTGAAAGTATGTGTGAAAATTGACAATATAATACTTTCATAAGAGACATATAGATTTTCAAGTTTATGCAGTGAATAAGAGAAACATGAAAGGATGTGGCATAAAAGTGAAAATGCGTTCTGCTATTGTAGTAGGGGCAACAGGCCTGGTTGGTTCCGCTCTAATAAAACTTCTATGTGAAAGTGAAGAATATATTTCAGTTGTAGCGATTGCACGAAGAAAACTAGATTATGAACATCCAAAACTTACTGTAAAAGTACGTTCATTTGATCAGCTTGAAGAAAAAGACATTGACTTTGCACATGAAATTTTTTGCTGTTTAGGAACAACGATAAAAAAGGCAGGATCCCGCAAGGAGTTTGAAAAAGTTGATGTAAGCTATCCTTTGCAAGTTGCCTCTCTTGCTAAAAAATGTGGTATTATGCATTTCATCGTTGTGTCTGCAATGGGGGCGAAAGAAAATTCCGCTATTTACTACAACAGAGTGAAGGGTAAGCTTGAGCAGGAGTTAATGGCTTTGGAGTTGCCGCAACTGTCAATCGTAAGACCATCGTTGCTTGTTGGCGACAGAAATGAATTCCGATTCGGAGAAAAAATAGGGGAATGGATGTTAAAAATTCTAAATCCTATTCTTATTGGCCCTGTAAAAAAATATCGCTCAATTGAAGCAACCCAAGTTGCCCTTGCTATGATGGTAATTGCATTACATAGTAAAAAATCGAAAGTATCCATATATGAGGCAGATGAGCTTGCAAATATGAAAATGCCTATAAAGGAAAAAGAGGAAGGTCCGGATCGTGAAAAGCTTTTCAATTGGGATAAATTGAAGAGTGAGGAAATCGCACCTTTAGATGAAGAAGTTGTATTTGATCAGAAAAAATTAAGAAAAATAAAAACAAATAACGATATTGATAATTAATCGAAATCAAAATAAATAATGGAATGAAAGAGATTCCTCCGCAAATACTACATACAGTGGAGGATTTTATTTTTTGAAATGAAAAGGAGATGTAATGATGCTTGACTCCATAACTTTCCAATTGGTAGCCATTGTAATGCTTGGTATTGTATCACAATGGATTGCATGGCGCTTCAAACTTCCAGCTATTGTCATTATGTCTCTGGTTGGATTGATTGTTGGTCCACTTTTACATTTATTCAATCCAGAAGAAAGCTTTGGCGAATTGTTTAATCCAATTATTTCACTCGCAGTTGCAATTATATTATTTGAAGGAAGTTTAAGCTTAGATATACGGGAAATTAAAGGGTTTCGCCGCTCGATATTTCGCATATCTACAGTAGGTTCTCTAATCACTTGGATTACCGGTTCCTTAGCAGCCCATTTTTTAGCCGGAATTTCTCTTGATGTTTCCTTTATTATTGGAGGGCTATTTATTGTAACAGGTCCTACTGTTATTATGCCTTTATTAAGGCAAGCTAAATTGAAGGAACGTCCCGCAACGATTTTGAAATGGGAAGGGATTGTAGTAGACCCATTTGGTGCATTAGTCGCTTTGTTTGCTATGGAGGCAGTTTTATGGGCGAATAAAATGATTACGGGAACATCATTACTCATGTTCTTTGGTGCCTCTGTTTTAACAGCTATAATCGGTATCGGTGCAGGTTATTTGCTTGGTCGATTATTAGAGCATGGGTATATTCCAGAATTTTTAAAATCACCGATTGTTTTAGTAAGTGTATTGTTGGTATTTGTTTTATCAGATGGGATTATGCATGAAACTGGGCTGCTTGCAGTAACAGCTATGGGGATTGTCATGGCAAACATGCATTTAACATCGTTTAGAGATTTACTGCACTTTAAAGAAAATATTTCAGTACTTATGATTTCAAGTATATTCATTATGCTCACTGCTTCATTATCAAACAATACATTAATGGATATTTTGAATTGGCGAATGTTGATATTCGTTTTAGCAATGTTGTTTATTGTAAGACCTTTATCAATCTGGCTTTCTACAATAGGGGTTGGATTAACAAAGCAAGAAAGAACGTTAATTGGTTGGATTGCTCCAAGAGGGATTGTTGCTCTTACAGTTTCTGGATTTTTTGCGGGTAGATTATCTGAGGCTGGCTTTCAAGATGCTGATATAATCACTGCTTTAACACTTGCACTTGTCTTTGCTACTGTACTTGCTCATGGATTTTCGATTAGTTGGTTGGCTAGAAAGCTTGGGCTTCAGGCTACTGAAGAAACTGGTGTTATGATTGTGGGGGGGAGTCCATTTAGTGCGATATTTGCTGAGGCAATCCAATCCTATAATAAACCAGTATTAATAATAGATCGATCATGGGGCGCACTTTCACAAGCGCGTCAACTTGGAATTAAAACAGAAGTAGGGGATATTTTAAGCGAACATACAGAATATCATGTGGATTTAACACCATATGAAATTTTAATAGCTGCTACAGAAGAAGATTCTTATAATGCTCTAATTTGCCAAAGGTTTGTTCCGGAACTTGGACGTGAGAATATTTTCCAAACACCAATACACACAGGTGATCCAAGTGATTATAGTAAGTCAATTGGTGGAAAGGCATTATTTGACCAGGATAATGATATTCATACTTTAAATCGTTATATTGATGAAGGTTATATGATCCGGAAAACACAATTAACAGAACAATATACGTTAGGGGATTTTCTTGAGGATGATAGCCATAAAACCATTCCACTTTTCGCAGTTGATAAAGATAATAATTTAGTGTTTTTATCTAATGCAAAGAAACGTGCATTTGAGCCAGGGACAACCATTGTTAGTTTAACTTCACCTACTCGTAAAATGGAAAAAGCACTTGAAAAAGCAAGTAATGTTGATATTCCGACAAAAGACTGAAATTTAAAAAATTGAAAATCGTTCCCTATTCGACATTTGCTGCATCTGTTACAATAACGAATGGAAATAGAAAAGTGGAGGATATACAACATGAAAATATTACTTGTAGACGGTACTGTTTTCGGCGAAAAAACAGGTGCCATTTTACGACAAGTGGAACAATATATTCAAGAATTCAATAAAGAGCTGGAACTTGAGATTTTATACTTTGCTGACTTACAGCATCAGATATTAGATGGAAGTCCCCTTAATGATGATATGAAAAAAATGATTCAAAAATTTGAAGAGGCAGATGGCTATATAATCGCTACGCCGATTTACCAAGCATCAATTCCAGGTGTGTTAAAAAATGCACTTGATATGATAAATCCAAAAGCAATGCGTTATAAACCAGTCTCCATGGTAGCGAACGGTGGCACATATCAACACCACTTAGTTGTAGAAAATCAGTTAAGACCTATTTTAGATTACTTCCGCTGCTTGGTTACACCAAACTACGTATATACACATGCTTCACATTTTGATAAAGAAAATAACATTATTGATGATGCCATTCTTCAGCGTTTACGTGAATTGGCAAGAGTGTTCGTTCAATATTGCAAACTAAGTGAACCACTATTAAAGGAACAGGTAGACAAGGATTGATTAACGGGAACGTCCTAAGAGAGGGCGTCCTGTTTTTTTTTATGGCTCTATAATATTTGTTGGGGTTTGAAAAAATTTCATAAATAAAAAAGCACGTAATCACCGATTTCTATATACTTGAATTGTCGAGAAACAAGCAATGAAAGGTGATACGTGCAAATG
>NZ_RXNR01000023.1 GCF_003966145.1 Lysinibacillus telephonicus | reverse complement strand
ATATAATACTCGAAGAGTGTTTTTACCCCAAATAAGTCGGTTAAATACCCAATAATCTATTAAAATTACAAAAGACCTTCAGAATAAGCCCATTCTGAAGGTCTTTTGTCAACAACCTGAGGCCATCCGAATTTCGGATGGCCTTTTCATTTTAAATTAAAGTTTTACAACGTTAGAAGCTTGTGGTCCGCGGTTTCCTTCTTCAACTGTGAATTCAACTTTTTGACCTTCTTCTAAAGATTTGAAACCTTCGCCTTGGATAGCTGAGAAGTGTACGAATACGTCGTTTCCACCTTCAACTTCGATGAATCCAAAACCTTTTTCTGAGTTAAACCATTTTACTGTACCTTGTGTCATTTTAAAAGACCTCCAAAAAATTTAATCAATAACTAATTACTTCCAAATACTAAAAAAATTCACACATTACAAAAAGTACCGAACGATCACGATTACTTTTTGTAACATGTGAATTCATTAGATATGAAGCAATATAATTATTATCTTTATTATACAATTAATTTTTACATTTGTCTATTAGAAAAGAAACCATTATGTAACAGGTATTATTTTTTAATTAAATTATTAGGAAAACCGTTATTTCAAAGCCACAGGGAATCAGAACAATCACGACTATGTAGCCAGTAAGACAAGTGATAATGAGTTGTTGTTGGCTGTGGAGCTAAATGTAGAAATTGCTTTTTTAAAAAAAGGGGTTTAGTTTTGAAGCCGGAAGCAAAATAGTATAATATTACATATTATTACAAGTAGATGAAATAAATTAAATTGTTGTTAAGCAAAATGGGGTGTGGGAATGGATAAAGTATTTGCAATTGGTGACATTCATGGAAGTTACGAATTGTTAGAGCGGCTGCTCCAATACTGGAATCAAGAGGAAGAACAATTAGTTTTCTTAGGAGATTATATTGATCGTGGTCCTGATAGTGTAAAGGTTTTGCAAAAAGTCATTCAGCTTTCAAAAGACTTTGATGCAATTACTTTGAGTGGAAATCACGAGCAACTATTTTTAAATTGGTTAGAAAAACCAGAAGAAATTTCTGAATTTTACTTTAACCCAAAGGTTGGAGGCGCTGCTACTATTCAAAGTTTTTACTCGGAGCCTTCCTTTAATCAAATATTGGATAGATATTCTGTAAATGAAATTACAGAAACGATTCAAGAAAATAATGTTGAAATCATTCAATTTCTTAAAAATTTAAGACGTTTCTATCATTGGGATCCATTCCTCTTTGTTCATGCGGGTATTGACGCAAAGGTTGAAAATTTTAGGGATACAAAAAAAGACGATTTTTATTGGGTTAGAGAAGAATTTTACTCTACACCACATTTAGCAAAGGAAATTGTTGTTTTTGGACACACACCAACCATTTTGATTAATGAAGATAAGTCAAGCAAAGTATGGATATCACCTTGCAGTAAGAAAATTGGCATCGATGGAGGAGGGGCAATCTATGAGCGTGGCCGCCTTCACGGAGTAGTTTTTGCCAAAGATTCAAATGAGATTAAGATTCACTCAGTAGGAATTGATGAAGAACCAACTATTGAGACGATAGAATTATCATAAACATTTATCTGTATATAATGTATGGGGGACCGTTTCACAAATGAGATGGTCCCTTTTTATTAAATATGAATATAGAATTGATGAATAATGTTTAGAAACACAAGGACACATTTTACAGACATCCTGTAAAAGATGCCTCTGTTTTTCTTTATAGTCTTTTCTTTTTTTCAATACTTTTAGTAATGGTATAGTAGCAGTAAAGAATATTTTAGTAACGATGGAGGGATACAAGCAATGGATGTTGTTGAACACGTATTTAGACTTGAAAGTACTTGGGATGGGGGAAGAAATGATTCTGGTAAAATAAAATGTGGACAGTTAAATACAGCGGTATCCATTCCAAAAGAAATGAACGGCCCTGGAATTGGGACAAATCCTGATGAAATGCTGCTTGGTGCTGCAGCTACTTGCTATATAATCTCGCTTGCAACGATGCTGGAATATTCGAAAATAAAAGCAAGCCTTTCTCTTCAATCAGAGGGAATTGTCCATACTTCGAATAATATATATACATACAAAAAGATTATCCACAATATAACAATTTTTTTGCAAGAGGATTTAGATAAAAATGTTCGAATAGCGGAAAAATTAGCATATAAAGCAGAGCAAAGCTGTATGATCAGTAAAGCATTAAGAGGGAATGTTGAAATCATCATTAATTGTTCAATAAAAAAGTAAAAGACAAAATACGTTAACGAGAAAGTGAGTGAGGGGAATGTATTTTTTTCAACAAATCGTTCAAATATTACTTGTTTCCATAGTAATCTATTTTGTAAGTGGACGATTAATAGGATCAAATGTAAATCTAATAAAGCGAATATTTTCAGTTGTTATTAGTGTCTCATTCACAACTTTTATTTTCTGGTATACATATTTAAGAGGAACAAATAACTCTTTCGATACTGTAAATAGTGTTGTTAGTGTCGCCACTTTGTTATGGATTGGTAGTATGTTACTTATTACTATGCTCATATATTTATTTTTCGAGTTATTTGATCCAATCACTAATGAACAAACCGTCGGGAAAAAATCCCTTATTATGCGCATGATTGGCTACTGGCGTCATCAAAAACGGTTGCGAAATGTACTAAAAATTGCCGTAACAAATGGCATTACAAGAACGATGAAATATGCAAGAAATCGAGATTCTGATAGAGAATTAGCGATTGCGTTAAGAGATACACTTGAGCAATGTGGGGGAATATTTATTAAATTTGGTCAAGTGCTATCTACAAGGAAGGAATTATTTTCACCTATTTTCATCGAAGAGCTTGAGAAATTACAACAAAATGTTACGCCTCTTACAGAAAAACAGGTGAATGACATTTTACAACAAAACTTGCCAGGAGAAGTGAATGAAGTATTTTCTTATTTTAAGATGACCCCGATTGCAGCAGCTTCAATTGGCCAAGTTCATAAAGCAATTTTGCGTAAAACGAATGAACAAGTTGTCGTCAAATTGCTGCGACCTGAAGTGAAGGAGATTATGCGGGAGGATTTAAGTATATTAATAGAATTTGCAAAATGGGTAACGAGTAAATCTCAATGGGCCGAAAATCTTGGTTTTCGGGATTTGGCTGAAGGTTTTGCAGCATCATTGCGGGAGGAAATTGATTTTAATATTGAAGCCCGCAATATGATTCAAATCAGTAATGTTATGAAACGAAGCGATTTAAAAGTTAATATTCCTAAAGTATATGAGCAATATAGTAATGAAAATTTACTTGTTATGAGTTTTGCAAAGGGGGTAAGTGTTGCAAGTAAGCAACAGCTGGATCATATCAATTGTTCAGCTATTGCGGAAACCTTATTCTTTTCATATTTAGAACAAGCACTAGTATCCGGAATTTTCCATGCAGACCCTCATCCAGGGAACATTTATGTTGATGTGGACACAGGTGAAATTACATTGCTTGATTTTGGTGCAGTTTGTCGGCTGTCATCCTCTCAACAGGAAGGATTAAAATTATTCTTTATAGGAATACAACAAAGTGATGCTTCCATTTTATTTGATGGCATATCATTATTAGTAAAAAATAAAGCAGATGTTGACAGAAATGAATTAGAGCAGGCAATAAGTCAAATATTGCTGAAAATTTCCTATGTTGGTCGTGTTCAAGCTGATGAGTTAGTTTACTCAATTTTCACAGTAATTCGCGACTTTGGCCTCCAATTTTACCCATCAGTTAGCGTAGCATTGCGTGTAATTGTTACATTGGATGGCACACTAAGAATTATAGATTCTTCATTTAATATATTTGAGGAATCGAAATTGTTTTCAAATCGCTATTTAAAGCTGGCATTTAAAAAGCCTTTTAAAGAACCACTTGCTACAAAAGATAGGCTAGAAGAGGAACTTTCGTTAATCATACCGAATTTGCGAAAAATCCCGCGAAGAGTAGATCAATTGTTTAAGCGTGTGGAGGATGGCAAGGTTATTTTACACCATGATATTTTTTCAGATAAAAATAATGCGAAATTCATTACTCAATTATTTTCAAAATTTATCTTGTTATTAGTCGGAATTACATTTGGGATTATATCGGTAGCACTATTAGCCATTTCGCAATTTATTAATACTGCTTATGCAATTTATCTAAATGCAGCAGCCTATTTAGGATTGTTCCTTTGCGCGGTATTGCTTGTACGATTATCCATCCAGGCAATTCGAGATATAAAAAAAATGGAGTAACTTAGACTAAATATTTTTTAATGAAAGTGTTTAATTTCCATAATTTGAATATTATAAATTGTGTGTTATAATTCAAGTGAAATAATCGAAAAATAAAAAGACCGATAGTGCTGGACACACTAAACGGTCTTGTAACAAAACTAATCGCTTCAAGGCGATTGGCACAAGGCGATTAAAAAACCATCCCTACCCTGCGCTAAAGGTATCTGGGGTGGTTTTTACTTTCTCTTTGAAAAAGTAAACGACAGCGAAAGTATTGCAACTACAAGCGATGAAAAACTTATAGAAATTATCAACACTTCATAAACTGTCATCATCGGCATCATCTCCTTTCCGCTCACAAGTTGTGAGTTAATTGGAAAGCAAAAGATGTGCCAACCACCCTCGAAACCTCAGTTTTGCTACAACTTCATTATACCATTCAACCACTAAAACTTCCATTTTGTAACAGATGACAATGCGATTAATTATCCAAAAAGTATATTGAAAAAAAGCAATTGCAATACATCATTATAAATTTTATTAATGAGTATAAAAGTTAGTAAATAATGGTAATGATATTCTTGAAGAATATTTTCATTATATTGCTAAATATAATAGCTATTATTTGAGTCCGTTAAATATTGTTCTTTCAATACATTAAATATTTCCCAGGTAATATGACTGCTATTTTTGTTATTAAAATATAATACTTATTTTTACCAACTTACATATTTGTGCAATTATTTAAAATAACTTTTTTGAAATTAAGTATATTTCTAATCAATAAATAATATAGAAAAGTATAAAGCCATAGATTTTAAAAGCTTTCACTAATAGAAAAAAATAGAAAACAAAGGAGTGTAATTAATGTTGCAAATAAGTAGAAAGTTTCTTGCATTGCCTTTTAACGAAGTATTTTTTTATGAACTAAAGAGTGAAAGTCGGTATGTACCGAAAGTAATTAATTATACACATCGACTAAAGCCTAGTCGTCAGCTCCAAAAACAGCAAACTATCCACATTGATTTAAGAAAAAATGAACAATTATTGTTTGCAGAGATGTCTTCCACTATAAAGAATGTAATACAAAACATCAAAGCGAATGATTGGGCTGTTTCAATCATCCAACAACCTTCCAATGATCAAATTATTGAGTTTCAACGGTTTTATAATGTTTATGCTGCACAAAACAAAATACAAAAAATAAACCGCTACGCTTTACAGACATTAATACTTCTTCGAGATAAAAATGGACTTATAATAACGAAGGTAACCGATGATAACAATACTTTATGTTATCGTGTTTATGCTGTAGATGGACAAAATGTCATGTCTTTATATACGACAGGCCAGTCTTTACAAGAAGAAAATGAAGCTTTTAAAAATGCATACTATTACCTTTGCTGGGAAAATATGAAGCGATTTCAGCGCTTAGGTTATAAAGTTTATGATTTTGGGGATTTACGAGACATCAGCTTGCTCAAGGATTTAAATGAAAACTTTGGGGGAAATGTTGTCAATGTTTATTCAGGATATATAACGAAATCCCGCTTTAGTAATATACTGCTGCAAATAAATAGTTTGACAGGTAGAACATATAAACTGAAAAAATAATGAACTCTTTAATTGTTTCCAATTATTTATAAGTACCTTTACCATCATTTCTAATTTAGAGATGTTATAATAATAGGACTAGAATTAGAGAGGATTATGAAAATGACAAATAAACCACATCTTTTAGTAGTTGATGGAATGGCATTGCTATTTCGTTCTTTTTTCGCATCAAGTGCTATGGGCCATTTTATTCGATTGGAAGATGGGACGCCAACGAATGGGGTACAAGGTTTTGCACGCCATGTTTTGACAGCTCAATCTATTATGAAGCCGACACATTTAGCAGTATGTTGGGATATGGGAACTCAAACTTTCCGCAATGAATTGTTTGACGGATACAAGGCAAATCGACCAGCACCTCCAGTAGAAATGTTGCCACAATTTGATATGGCAAGAGAAGTTTCAGAAATGATCGGCTGGAAAAACTTTGGTGAAGTTGGTATGGAAGCTGACGATACAATTGGTTCGATGATTGAAAAGTGGAAAAATGAAGCGGAGATCACAGTTATAAGCGGCGATAAAGATTTATTGCAATTGTTAAACCCTACGACTAAAATTGCCTTTACGAAAAAAGGTTATTCAGAATATGACGTTTATACAGAAGAGCGTTTTAAAGAAGAATATGTTATTGAGCCACATCAATTTGCTGACGTAAAGGCGTTTATGGGAGATTCAAGTGACGGCTATCCGGGTGTAAAAGGAATCGGCCCTAAAACAGCCCTGCAGCTCATTCAGAAATATGGTTCCATAGATGGTGTATTAAACAATTTAGATGAGTTAAAACCTGCACAGCGTACTAAAATTTCTGATTATATGGAAATGTTGCAGCTTTCTCTTAAACTAGCCACAATACACAGAGAAATGCCAATTCCTGCAGATTTGCATGACTTACAAATCGTTGATTATTCAAATGAAACATTTGAAAAACTTGAACAAAAAGGATTTAAGCTTATAGCAAAACATGCTCGAAGCTTGTATTCCTTAGTATAGCTACTTAAAGAGCCGAAGTAATTGATATTTATCATTTACTTCGGCTCTATTTTTACAAAGCTCAATACTTTCTCATTATTGGCATACCGCACTGTTCGAATTTGGCTTTCTCTATTCCGTCCGCCGTTATCATGAAGGATTAAAAAAAGCTCGTTATTTCTTATTTCATAGCCAATTAACGGTACCCAATGATATTTAAAAGCCGGATTAGCCTTCCATTGCCAAGTAAAATATTTATCAAATTTCATCGCAACAGGATTTCCTTCGTCAAGCTGCTGAAGAGCTTCTTTAAGCGTACAGCCTGCAATATTCCATTTTGGACCTAAATATTTTCTTAAATTTTTAATAAGTCTCCATTTAAATAAGCCGATTTTTGTTCCGCCAAGAAGTTTATACAGTTCGTTTACATTTTCGGAAAACTGTCGGCCTCTTTGTAAATAATTTAATATGACATAAACTGTAGTTGGACCACAAGCTGAATTGCGAAGCTGTGGGTCTATCTCATTGCTGTACTGTGACATCCCGGCTACTTGAAGTAAAACACGCAATTTTTTCACCCCCATATTGAATCTCTTTTAACTTCTTCATTATAGCATCCCTGGTCTGTCTTTTATCGAATGCATGTGGCATATATCCAAAGGAAAAATCATACTTGACTCTTAGGAGTTTCTTCTAATTGTTTCTACTAGATTCATGATAAACTTTCTCTTTTCTGATTATGATATTATGAAAATAGACTTATGGAGAGCTAGATTAAGTTAATTTTTCAATGAAAGAGCGTAAAATTTGGAGGTGCTTTTTTTGAAACACTATAGAACTTTATTATTCGATTTGGATGATACTTTATTAGATTTTGGTGCAACTGAAGAAGAGGCGTTAATTAATTTATTTAAGGACCAGCAAATAACATTAACACCGGAAATTAAAGAGCAATATAAAAAGCTCAATAGCCGATTGTGGAAAGCCTATGAGGATGGAGAGATGGAAAGGGATGAAGTAGTTAATACTCGCTTTTCTCTTCTATTTGAACAATACGGCAAACAAGTAGATGGAGCCGCATTAGAAAAAAACTATCGGAAATATTTAGCTGAAGGTCATCATCTAGTGGATGGAGCTATTGAATTAGTTAAACGGCTTTCTCAACAGTTTGATTTATATGTTGTCACAAATGGAGAATCTAAAACTCAATATAAAAGATTGAATGATTCGGGTTTATATCCATATTTTAAAAATATATTTGTTTCAGAGGATACAAATTATCAAAAACCAATGAAGGAGTTTTTTGATTATGTATTTTCAAAAATTGGCGACATTCAACTTGAAAGTACATTAATTATTGGGGATTCATTGAGCGCGGATATTACAGGAGGATTTAGAGCAGGTATTGATACATGCTGGGTAAACTTAAAAAAGAAAGATAATCATATTAACGTAATTCCTACATATGAAATTAATAAACTAGATGAATTATTTAGAATTTTAAATGTGAATGATAACATTACAACCCGCTAGAGGAGCGGGGATTGTACTTAGAGGAATTAGAAGTCCACTTAAATTGTGAACTGCGCTTACACAAAATACTTTCCTATAAAAGATAACGAAAAGTTAAAGTAATTAAAAATCTGCTCATTACTAAAAAATGAGCAGATTATATAAGATATTTAATTGTGGTAAAGAACCAGACTTTTTTAAGTCTTACGCTTGTGCAGTTAAAAACTCAATTACTTGCTCTGGAGATTTAGCGTTTGCACTGTGCAAGTGAGCTAACTTTTCTCCATTTTTAAAGATTAATAAACTTGGAATCCCCATTACTTGGTATTTTTCTGCAAGTTCTGGAAACTCATCGCGATTAATTTCATACCAGTCGTATTGGTTATATTCCTCGATAATTGGATCGATGAACATGTTCATACGTGTACAATCAGGGCACCAGCCAGCGAAAAATTTTACGATAACAGACTTCTCCGTACCAATAATTTCATTAAATTGTTGTTCTGTAGTAATTTCTTTCATTAATAATCACACTCCTTACATGTAGTTTACACATTTTATAAATTTTGAAAAGTAATTTGACTTAATGAATGACTGTTCATAAAATAGTTATAAAGCTATTAAATCATTAAAACTACTAATTTATTTTTAGAAAATTGAAAATAAATTATTGCTAAAATTGACAAAATCAACTACACTAAGAACAGAAAAACTGTTTAAAACTTTTATTTTCTTCGAAGTTATTTTTTTTAAACATAAAATGAATGAGTATTCATTCAAGTAATTGATAAGGGGGATGCTTATGACTTACAACATTCAAAAAGCAGCCGTACTAGGCTCGGGGGTTATGGGTTCAGGTATTGCTGCACATCTAGCAAATATCGGAATTCCAACATTAATTTTAGACATTGTGCCAAAGGAATTGACAAAGGATGAGGAAGCAAAAGGCTTAACATTAGATCACGCCGTAGTTCGTAATCGTTTTGCAAGTTCAGCTGTTCAAAAATTATTAAAACATAAGCCTGCACCACTTACTTCAAACCAAAACTTAGCTTTGCTTACTGTTGGGAATTTAGAGGATGATTTAGAAAAACTAAAAGACGTAGACTGGATTATTGAAGTTGTAGTCGAAAACTTGGAAGTAAAGCAAAATTTATTTGAAAGAGTAGATGCGGTTCGAAAACCAGGGACGATTGTTAGCTCAAATACTTCTGGTATAAGTGTCAATGAGATGGTAAAGGGGCGTTCAGAAGATTTTCAAAAACATTTCTTAGGAACACACTTCTTTAACCCACCACGCTATTTAAAATTATTAGAAGTAATTCCAACGGAGCAAACGTTGCCGGAAGTTGTTTCTTTCATGAAAACCTTTGCTGAGGATGTGTTAGGTAAGGGGGTAGTTATTGGAAAAGATACACCAAACTTTGTAGCGAATCGAATTGGAACATATGGTTTACTTGTAACTCTTCGTGAAATGCTGGAACGTGGTTACTCAGTTGGTGAAGTAGATTCTGTAACTGGTCCACTAATTGGTAGACCTAAGTCAGCAACTTTTAGAACTTTAGATGTTGTTGGTCTAGATACTTTCGTTCATGTTGCAAAGACAGTGTATGATCAAACAACAGGTGAAGAACAAAAAGTTTTTGAAGTTCCTGAGTTTATGAAAAAGATGGTTGAAAACGGCTGGCTAGGTGCAAAATCAGGTCAAGGTTTCTTTGTTAAAAAAGGAAAAGAAATTTTTGAGATCGCCCCAGCTTCATTCGAGTATGTACCGGTGAAAAAATTACAATCACCATCTATTGAAATGGCGAAGCAAACAAAAGGTCTATCAAATAAAGTGAAGACTCTAGTGTATGCAAATGATCGTGTTGGGGAGCTTTTATGGAATATATTTGCCCCTACATTAATTTATTCAGCAGAGTTAACAGGCATTATTGCTGATAATATCGTAGAAATTGATAATGCAATGAAATGGGGATTCGGTTGGACACAGGGGCCATTTGAGCTATGGGATGCAATCGGTGTTAAGCAATCAGTAGAAAAGATGGAATCTGAGGGCAGAGAAGTACCTGCTTTTGTAAAAGAATTATTGGCAAAAGGCTATGAAACCTTTTATTCAGAAATCGATGGAGATTTAGCATTTTATAATGGCTCTCAATATGAAAAAGTACCAGTAAATGAAAAAGTAATTGATTTAAAGCGTTATAAGAAAAAACATGGTGTTATTAAATCAAATTCTGGTGCTAGCTTAATAGATTTAGGAGATGGCATTGCTTTATTAGAATTTCATTCAAAATCCAATGCAATCGGTCTAGATATTGTCCAAATGATAAATTTCGCTATCGATGAAGTAGAAGCGAACTATAAAGGGCTTGTGATCGGAAACCAAGGTAAAAACTTCTGCGTTGGAGCAAACCTTGGCATGATTTTAATGGAAGCTCAGGATGATAATATTTTTGAGTTGGACTTTACAATTCGGGCGTTCCAAAAAGCGATGCGTCGTATTAAATATTGTAAAAAGCCTGTCGTTGCAGCACCTTTTGGCATGACATTGGGTGGAGGATCAGAGGTTTGTTTACCGGCTTCACATATCCAAGCATCGGCTGAAACATATATGGGATTAGTTGAAGTAGGTGTTGGATTGATTCCTGGTGGCGGCGGTAACCTAGGACTTTATGAAAAATTCCTAAAAGGTTTGCCAAATGGAGTAGAGATTGATTATCAAGCAATTGCAAATAAAGTATTTGAAACAATTGCCCTTGCAAAAGTTTCTACTTCAGGTGAAGAAGCAAGAGAAAATAATTTCTTAAACTTTGCTGACGGCATTTCAGTGAATCCAGATCACTTAATATATGACGCAAAACAAGTTGCCCTAGCTCTTTATGAAGCAGGATATACAGCGCCGATTCCAAAGAAAATAAAAGTAGTAGGAGCTCCAGGCTATGCAACATTGCTGCTAGGGGCACAAGGTATGTTCCAATCAGGCTATATTAGTGAGCATGATTTAAAAATTGCGAAAAAACTTGCTTATGTTATTGCAGGTGGTTTAGTACCATACGGAACAGAAGTAACAGAGGAATATTTGCTAAACCTGGAACGTGAAGCGTTTTTACAACTTGTAGCGGATCCAAAATCACAGCAGCGTATGCAGCACATGTTAGTAAAAGGTAAGCCATTACGCAACTAAAATTCGCTTTTATGTAATTGTAAAAGCAATCGATAAGGGGGATATATCAACATGCGTGAAGCCGTAATTGTAGCAGGTGCACGAACACCAATTGGCAAAGCTAAGAAAGGTTCTTTAGCAACTGTACGTCCCGATGATTTCGGTGCAGTTGTAGTGAAAGAAACTTTAAAAAGAGCAGGCTATGAAGGGCAAATAGATGATCTAATTATGGGCTGTGCAATGCCAGAAGCAGAACAAGGGATGAATATCGCAAGAAATATTGGTGCATTAGCGGGTCTACCAGATACAACACCAGCAATTACAATAAATCGTTTCTGCTCTTCAGGATTACAAGCTATCGCTTATGCAGCAGAACGTGTCATGCTAGGTCATTCGAAAGCTATTTTAGCAGGTGGTGTGGAGTCAATGAGTATGATTCCGATGACTGGCAATACGGTTCGTTTAAATCCGAAATTAGCAGAAGAAGCTCCACAATACTATATGAGTATGGGGCATACCGCTGAAGAAGTTGCAAATCGTTACGAGGTTAGCAGGGAAGATCAAGATGCATTTGCACTAAGATCACACCAACTTGCAGCAAACGCCATAAAAGAGGGCAAGTTTAAAGAAGAAATTGTTCCTATTGAGGTTGTACAGCATTATGTTGATGACAATAACAAGCTTCAAAAGAAAACTTTTATATTCGACACAGATGAAGGTGTGAGACTAGATACTTCAATAGAAGGGCTAGCAAAATTGCGTCCCGCTTTTAATGTGAAAGGGTCTGTAACAGCAGGCAACTCCTCTCAAACATCCGATGGAGCAGCGGCGGTACTCGTTATGGATCGGGAAGAAGCAGAGGCGCAAGGACTAAAACCTATGGCAAAATTTTTAGGCTTTGCTGTTGGAGGAGTTCCACCTGAAGTAATGGGGATTGGACCGATTGAAGCAGTTCCAAAAGCACTAAAAATTGCTGGTCTTTCTCTAGAAGAAATTGACTTATGGGAGTTAAATGAAGCATTTGCATCTCAATCAATCCAAGTTGTCCGTCATTTAGGAATTGACATGGATAAAGTGAATGTCAATGGGGGAGCTATTGCATTAGGCCACCCTCTAGGTGCAACAGGTGCCATTCTTACTTTAAAACTCATTCACGAGTTAAAACGTCAAGGTAAAAAGTATGGTGTTGTAACGATGTGTATTGGCGGCGGAATGGGCGCTGCTGGGGTATTTGAAGTATTATAAAAATTCTATTCGGGGATTGGCTTTAAGCAATAAAATCTACCGTTGCCTCCGAAATGATTTTGCTTAAAGCTTTTCTATAAATCTTTTGAAAGAGTAAAAATTTACTATCACTTAAAATATCTTTTACTACTAAATTAAAGGGGAGGAATTATGAATGGTTCAAACAACAAATATTATTAAAGGCGGCAGTTTTTTAATTGAAGACGTTGATTTAGAGCGAGTAATTACACCAGAGGATTTTACTGATGAGCAAAAAATGATTGCTCAGACTACAGCCGAATACGTTGAAACAGAAGTAAAACCTGTAGTTGAAAATCTAGAAAATCATGAATTTGAGCATTCAGTACGTTTGTTGAAAAAAGCTGGTGAGCTAGGATTACTTGCTGCAGATGTGCCAGAAGAGTATGAAGGGCTTGGTTTAGATAAAATTTCATCAGCACTAATTGCAGAGAAAATGTCGCCAGCAGGTGGATTCTCTATTACTCATGGTGCTCATGTTGGTATTGGGTCATTGCCAATCGTATTATTCGGTAACCATGAACAAAAGTCCAAATATTTACCGAAGCTTGCATCAGGTGAATTGATTGCTGCTTATGCATTAACAGAACCAGGCTCAGGTTCAGATGCTTTAGGCGCAAAAACGGTGGCAAAATTAAATGAAGCGGGTACGCATTACATTTTAAATGGTGAAAAACAATGGATTACAAACGCAGGATTTGCAGATGTTTTTGTAGTGTATGCAAAAATTGATGGCGATAAATTCTCTGCTTTCATTGTTGAACGTACATTCCCAGGCGTTTCAGTAGGTGCTGAGGAAAAGAAAATGGGGATTAAATCATCCTCTACACGTACATTAATTTTACAAGATGCCCAAGTGCCGGTTGAAAATTTGCTTGGTGAAGTTGGACGTGGTCATGTAATTGCTTTCAACATTTTAAACATCGGTCGTTATAAATTAGGTGTTGGTACAGTTGGGGCATCAAAACGTACTTTTGAACTTGCTGCTGCATATACAAATCAACGCCAACAATTTAAGACGCCGATTTCAAGCTTTAACTTAACTAAAGAAAAGCTTGCAACAATGGCTTCACATCTATATGCTTCAGAGTCTTTAAATTACCGAACAGTTGGATATTTTGAAGATCGTTTAAGCCAATTGTCGCCTGAAGAACAAAAAGACGGTAGAGCAATTGCTGCTGCAATTGCAGAATATGCTATTGAATGTTCAATCGCAAAAGTATTTGGCTCTGAAACACTTGATTATATTGCCGATGAAGCAGTTCAATTACATGGCGGTTATGGCTTTATGGCTGAATATGAGGTAGAGCGTATTTACCGTGACTCACGTATTAACCGTATCTTTGAGGGAACAAATGAAATTAACCGTTTAATCGTTCCAGGTACATTTATGAAAAAAGCGTTAAAAGGCGAGCTTCCTCTTCTTCAAGCAGCACAAAAATTACAGGAAGAATTATTAATGTTAATGCCTGAAGAAATTAGTGATGAGCCATTAGCACAAGAAAAATATCTTGTTAAAAATGCAAAGAAAATTGGTATTTTAGCTGCAGGAGTTGCTGCACAAGCATTTGGTACAAAGCTTGAAGCTGAGCAAGAAGTTTTAGTGAACATTGCAAATATTGCAAACCAACTTTATGCAATGGAATCAGCAGTCATTCGTACTGCGAAAGCAATTGAGCGTGACGGTGTAGAAAAGTCTAAACAAAAAATTCTTTATACTGAAATTTTCTGCCAAGAAGCATTCGCTGAAATTGAAAAAGAGGCGAAAGAAACGATCCTTGCTTCAGTTGAAGGTGATGCTGGCAAAATGACGCTTTCTGCACTTCGTAAATTAACACGCAGCAATCCATATAATATCATTAAGAAAAAACGCGAAGCTGCTGAGAAGTTAATTGAAGCAGAAAAATATGTAGTTTAAGAATCAATTGAATTTTATAGAATGACCGTCTGTAGAGCCATTTCGAGACGGCCCCTTTGCGATTGTTGGAAGCTTTCTTCGTAGATGAAATGTAATCTTATGGAGAATCAGACTGTAATCATCACAGGTGCAAAGGTTTATATTGATATTTAAACAATAGTAAAAAGGGCTGCTCATATATGGGTAGCCCTTTCCTCGTATCAAAGAAATCCGTCAAATTAATGTTGTTGCTAATTATTTTTTGCTATTCACGGTTATTTTGATCAGCTTCTTTATCATTTTCTATGTCTTTACGTTCGGAGCTATCTGTACCATTTTCACTATTGAAGTCTTGACCGTCAGCTCCACGAGTTGCATCATTATAAGCATCCTCGCCTTTACCGCCTTTGCCGTCAGTACCATTGTTAATATCATTACCGTTTGCATTATCATTATATGAATCGCTTTCTAGTGTTCCATCTACACCTTCATTGACATCTTCTAAAATTTCGTTTGCATTTTCGTTATTTACGGAGCTTTCTTCGTTTACGGAATTTTCGTCCTGTGTATTACATCCAACTAAAAATGTACTGCCAAGGATCAAAGCGTAAATCGACTTTTTCCACATAATAAAAATTCCCTCCTTTCGTTCTTAGCACGTCATCATATTCGTTAGTCAGGTGGATATAATTAGAGTGCCCGAGAAAGTAAGGACTATCCTAAGATTTCTTGGTTTGCACTTCATTAAACTTCAAAATTTTTTCTTTTATTGAACGGTCAAATAGCTAGCTCAATATCGCCTTATTTCCTTTTAGAGACGATTATTTTGAAGGGAAATGGCTAATTTGTTTTTTCTTGTTTCTTAACTTCTTCTATATTAAATTCCTCAGTTACTTCATCAACTACACCCTTTGTTGAATCTTTAAACTCCCTCAATGTTTGACCAAAGGCACGTCCTAATTGAGGTAATTTAGATGGTCCGAAAAGAATTAGAGCTATTACTAATATAATGATTAACCCCGGTACACCTATAGATTGTATCATGATGAAATTCTCCTCTGTTTTGTATATGTTTATTCAATAGTTTGTACTCTTTTTGGGAATTCTTTCTTATAAGTTTTCTCCGAAATGATAATACTTATTTCAAATAAAAGTAGTAGTGGAATGATAATTAAAAAGTCTGATACGAAATCGGGTGGTGAGATCATAACTCCAATGACAATCAAAATAAAATATGAAACCTTTCTCATCTTTTTTAATCGATCAGGTGTAACGATTCCTAATTTTGTCATAAATAAAATTATTACTGGCAACTCAAATACCAATCCTACAGGAATTATTAAATTAAACATTAATGTGAAGTATTGCTTCATACCATAAGTTTCTGTTGCACCGATGGACTTATTAATACTAGACATAAAATTGAGCATGAGAGGAAATAAGATGAAATAACTAAATACAACTCCAAGTAAAAATAATAGAAATGCGGCAGGGATAAATGTTGCAGTACTAGTTGCTTCTTTTTCTGTTAATCCAGGTTTCATAAATAACCATAGTTGATGCATTGCAATTGGCAAGGTTAAACAGATAGAAATCAATAGAGCACATTTCACATAGATAGAAATACCATCCGTGTAGCCAAAAACGTTCCAATCAACATTCTGAGCAACTTCTTGTGACTTGATAAACTGTAATAAATCAGGTGCAAATAGAAATCCGATTATTAGTGTGATTAAAAAGGTACTAGATATAATAATAAGCCTTGTCCGTAGTTCAGTTAAATGTTCGATTAGGGTAAATTCTTTATCTTCCATAATTATCACCACCATTCTAAGTATGAAAAAATAAAAAATAAGTATGCAAAAAAAAATAAATATTTGATTTAAAAACTAGAAAATAATACACGCTTAAAATACAAACTAGTAAGAATATATTTCACAAGGGTAAGGAAGGATATTATGACAGAGTATAACAGAGAAGAACTATTTCTAATCATCCAAATGTTAGCGGGAATCACATTCACTGCTGGTTGTGCATTTTCAATTGAAACCTTCTACGGAACAGTACCTGCTTTTGCACTAATCGGTTCAGCTGTTGGCTTATCCATTATCATCGGGTGTTGGTTAGGAGCTGAACATGTAGCATTTATGTTTACAATTATTGTTACAGCAGTTGTGTTCTCAATATATTTTAATTTTGGAACTTTATTTGGTTAAAAAGGAGGAGTCAGTATGTCAGAAAAGAAAAATAGCTTTACAGAAAAACGCTCAACAAGACGCAATTTTATAAAAAATTCGGGTTTAACACTTGGTGGTTTAGTTCTTGGTGGAGCTGTTACAAGCCTTTTTGTAAAAAATAACAATAATGCAACTACTACAACTCCAACTGAAGAGTCAGCACATGGTGGAGCAGTTACACAGTACAACCATGCGTTAATGTTTTTTAAACCTGCTGAATATCAAACTACAGCAGCTGCTGTAGAGCGAATCTATCCTGAAGATGAAAACGGACCAGGGGCAAAAGAATTAGGTGCAGCAATTTATATTGATCACCAATTAGCGGGTCAATGGGGAAATAATGTAAAGGATTACCGTCTTGGTGCTTTTTATAAGCCAGCTGATAACCAAAGTCCTCAAACTGTTTTATTACGTAAAGATTTGTTTAGAGCTGGCTTAGAAGCATTAGATGAATATTCTAAACAAAACTATGATGCAGTATTTACTGGATTAGAACCAGAACAACAAGATGAAGTGTTAACAGCCTTCAGTGAAGGAAATGTAACACTATATGGTGATACTAGTTCGGCTGAATTTTTCAGCTTACTGCGTACAATGACGATAGAAGGAGTTTATGCTGATCCGATGTATGGTGGTAACAATGAAATGAAAGGCTGGGCAATGCGTAAATACCCAGGAACACGTATGCAATATGTAAACGAAATTCAAAGTGATGAATTTATTGAATTGAAACCAGAGGGCTTAAGCAGTCATATGAGCTAATGAAATCAACAGCATAGAAAGGACTAAGGATAGATGGCAACCAAATTAGAAAAAGTACCTGTAGTTGTAATCGGAATGGGTTGGGCAGGTGGTATTGTATCAGCGGAGTTAACAAAAGCGGGAATCAATGTTGTTGGCTTAGAACGTGGTAAAGATCGTACAACAGCTGACTATACAATGGTTCACGATGAACTTCGTTATCAACACAGAACGGAACTTATGCAAGACTTATCAAAAGAAACCATTACGTATCGTAATACAATGGAAGGTAAAGCACTGCCAATGCGTTATTATGGAACATTTATTGTTGGCGATGGTGTTGGTGGTGCAGGCACTCACTGGAATGGACAAACATATCGTTTCTTACCCTATGACTTCGAAATTCGTTCAAAAACCGTAGAACGATATGGTGAAGGGAAAATTCCAGATTGGATGACGTTGCAGGACTGGGGAATTACGTACGATGAAATGGAGCCCTATTATGATAAGTTCGAAAAAATGGCAGGTATTTCAGGTGAAGAGGTACCAGAACTTTGGGGACCACGAAAAAATCCATATCCAACAGGCCCTTTAGTAAAGACGCCTTTAATGAAAACTTTTGAAAAGGCAGCTAAATCTCTTGGTTATAAACCGTTTGTAATACCGGCTGCAAATCTTTCGGAAAACTATACAAATCCAGATGGAATTTCACGTGGAGCATGTCAATACTGTGCATACTGTGAAAACTTTGGTTGTGAATATGGTGCTAAAGGGGACCCGGCAGTAACAGTAATCCCAGTTGCTAAACAAACTGGAAAACTAGATTTACGTACACATGCAAACGTTTTAGAAATTACTTCTTCGGGTGGAAAAGCAACGGGTGTAATCTACGTTGATATGTTAACAGGAGAACGATTTGAACAACCAGCTGATGTTGTCGTTGTTGCTTCTTATGTATTTAATAACACACGTCTTTTATTAAATTCAAATTTAGGTACCCCATACAACCCGAAAACTGGAAAAGGAACAATTGGCAAAAATTATTGCTACCAAGTAACAGGTGGTACAACTCAATTATTCTTTGAAGACCGTCAATTTAACTTATATGGTGGTGCAGGTGCTTTAGGGATAGAAATTGCAGAGTGGATGGGTGATAACTTTGATCACTCTGATGTAAACTTTATCCATGGTGCTGGTATTCGTTCTACACAATACGGTGATCGTCCAATCGCAGTGAACCGTGTACCAAAAGGGACACCGAACTGGGGCGCAGAATTTAAGAAACAATCCATTAAATATGCTAACGCAAACTTTCCAGTTAAAACGCAAGGGGCAAGCATGCCACACCGTGAAAACTATTTAGACTTGGACCCAGAATTCAAGGATGCTTGGGGTTATCCATTACTTCGAATGACTTATGAATACACAGATAATGACCGTGAAATGGTAAAATTTATGGCGCAAAAAACTCGTGAAATCGGTGAAAAAATTGGTGCTGATATTATTGAAACAGCTGAAGAACAAGGGAATTTCAGTGTAAATAAAGATACAAATACTCATAATACTGGCGGGGTAATTATGGGGGTAGATCGTGAAACTTCTGCACTAAATACCTATCTTCAAATGTGGGAAGTAGAAAACGTTTTCGTAGTAGGTGCATCTGCATTCCCTCATAACTCTTGTTTCAATCCTACTGGTACTCTAGGTGCATTGTCATATAGGGCGGCAGAAGGTATTCAACAATACATTAAAAATGGCGGCGGGTTATTAGTATAGTATATATTTAAAACTCAGTAATGTCTTAAGGAAGAAACGGCGTTTATCTGGATTCCAGACATTTTTCCCTCAAAAGCCGAGGTAATATCTGTAGGATATGCCCTTTAAAAGTTAGACACCAATCTACTTTTTTTGGTCAGTTCAGTTTGCATCGGCTTTTGAATTGTACATATTGTTTTGTATGACGATTGTTAGAATATTATTTATTGTAATGGCTCTTCAACTTATATATCTGCTAAGAAAAATTTCGCAATTTATTACTATTTAAGTTAATATCTTTATTAGATAAATAACATTAGTTAAAGGAGCTTTTTGCAAATGCTACAATTTATTCATTACCCACGATGCACAACTTGTAAGAAAGCACAAAAATGGTTAGATGAGAACGGAATCAAATACGAAGCATTACATATTGTGGAACAAACACCGACGAAAGAGCAATTAAAATCTTTATGGGAAAAAAGTGGACTTCCACTTAAGAAATTTTTTAATACATCTGGTATGAAGTATAAATCTTTAGGTTTAAAGGATAAATTAACAACAATGACTGAAGATGAGCAGTTGGAACTTCTTGCCTCAGATGGAATGTTAATTAAACGTCCAATTGTAACAGATGGACAAAAAGTGACATTAGGATTTAAAGAGCAGGAATTCATAGAATCTTGGAAATAATGAGCTTTACTAACTTGTTTTTACCAAAAAAATATGTCACACTGAACTTGATGGAACTACATAAATTGGAGGGGTTTTGAGTGAGCACACCGAAAGATTTACGTTACTCAAAAGAGCACGAATGGGTAAAAGTTGAAGATGGAAAAGTACGCGTTGGTATTACGCATTTTGCACAATCTGAATTAGGTGATATCGTATTTGTTGAATTACCGCAAATCGGTGACGAGATTCAATTGAACGAACCATTCGGTAGTGTTGAGTCTGTTAAAACAGTTTCAGAGCTATATGCGCCTATTTCAGGAAAAGTGGTTGAAGTAAATTCTGAACTAGAAGATAACCCAGAATTCGTTAATGATTCTCCATATGACAAGGCATGGATGATTGTTGTGGAACCGACAGATGTTTCAGAAGTTGAAGCTTTATTAACTCCTGAGCAATATGATGAATTAATTGATGCTGAATAAGAATATGATATATAAAAAACGCCAGAATAACACTGGCGTTTTTTTTACAATAAAATATAATATTAAACCACCTTCTTTTTAAAAATAAGAAATATAATTTTTATTGAAGAGTGTTAGCGCAAGCCACCCAGCTGATCGAGGCCTTCTCCAAG
Organism: Lysinibacillus telephonicus; assembly: GCF_003966145.1. Taxonomy (GTDB): domain Bacteria; phylum Bacillota; class Bacilli; order Bacillales_A; family Planococcaceae; genus Ureibacillus; species Ureibacillus telephonicus. The sequence goes on along the minus strand of NZ_RXNR01000023.1, from coordinate 40,903 downwards.
CTAATGAAATTAACTATGTGATTTCAGCCAATAGTCTCTTAGACGTTGATGACGACCAAGCTTAGGGATAAGAAAAAAGCATAATCGGCTAGATCTATGATATTACGTTTTAGAGTAGCGCAGCTAAGGGTGTTTATGCTCTTCATTTTTAGCTTATATTACTTACAAACCGTGGGGTGAGCAAATGACTGTTGAAAAGTGTATAATTGTTGAGGGTCGATCGGATAAGTTGAACATTGCACCAATCTTTGCTGAAGACGTAAAAATCATTTGTACAAATGGTACTATAAGTGAAGATGCATTGCTAGATTTGCTTGAACCTTTTGAAGAATGTAAACTTTATACTTTATTTGATGCAGATAATTCGGGAGAGAAGTTGAGAAAGCTAACGAAAAGAATTTATTCAGAGGCTATCCATCTTTGTATTCCTAGAACATATATTGAGGTTGCCAATGCACCGAAGAAAGTGTTGGCTCATCTGTTAAGTGAAGCTAAATTTTCTGTTCATAAACAATATTTATCCTCATCCAGTGAGGCGTAAAACCTTAATCTTGCATAGAAGCCTGAGGAGAGTTATAAATTCTAGTACTTGATTAAATTAATGATAGTAGGACTGATAACAATGGAAGAGTGGACAAAACAACATTGGGAGCAAACGATAAAGCAAAATAATTTAGCAGCGTTCTATTTATATACGCCAATGTGTGGTACTTGTGCCGTAGCATCTAAGATGATGGAAGTAATCGAAAAGTTATTGCCTGAAGTTCCAATTGGAAAAGCTAATATCAATTTTATAGAAGAACTTGCATTTGACTATCAAATCGAAAGTGTTCCATGCTTACTCATTAGTAATAATGGAGAAATTGTTGAAAAAGTGTATGCTTTCCAATCCGTACCATACCTATATGAAAAGTTGAAAAAAATGTTGACTATATCAAACTAACATGATAAAGTTACATTCGTAATATTTAAAATTTAATATCGTAACTCTTATAAAGAGCGGTGGAGGGAAGTGCCCTATGAAACCCGGCAACCATCACAATATGTGAAAAGGTGCCAAGTCACGCGAAGTGGATACTTTGAAAGATAAGAGAACGGTTAGCGTATAAACATAACAATGTACGATGCCCCTTCTACTTATCTGTGTAGAAGGGGTTTTATTTTAAATTAAGTATATATGCTAGAAAAGTATAGAGAATATTATAATGCTTTGTCGCGGTACAAATACGTAACAGCGTATCTTAAAGGAGTACAAATATGATCGAATTAAAGGATATAACAAAAGTATATAAAACGAAGAATGGCGAGCTGACTGCTGTTCAAGATGTCAATTTGACGATTAATAAAGGTGAAATTTTTGGAATTATCGGTTACAGCGGTGCCGGAAAAAGTACATTAATTCGATTGTTAAATGGTCTTGAAAAGCCAACAAGTGGAACAGTTAATGTAAATGGTCAACAAATTTCATCTATATCAGGGAGTAAATTGCGCCTTGCTCGCCAAAAGATAAGTATGATTTTCCAACATTTTAATTTGTTATGGTCTCGTACAGTTGCAGAGAATATTGCATTTCCATTAGAAATTGCAGGTGTAGCGAAAAGCGAACGAGCAAAGAAAGTAAAAGAGCTGATTGATTTAGTTGGATTATCTGGCAGAGAAAACGCATATCCATCACAATTATCAGGTGGACAAAAGCAGCGTGTCGGCATTGCTAGAGCTCTTGCAAACAATCCAGAAGTATTACTTTGTGACGAAGCGACGAGTGCATTAGATCCAGAAACAACGGATTCAATACTAGAGCTTTTACTTGATATTAATAAGCGTTTAGGCCTTTCAATTGTTCTTATTACACATGAAATGCATGTAATTCAAAAAATTTGCCATCGTGTTGCAGTGATGGAAGCTGGACGAATTGTGGAAACAGGCGAGGTACTCCGAGTATTCCAAAATCCGCAAGCTGAAATAACAAAAAATTTCGTAATGCAGGTTTCGGGAACAAAAGAGACTAAAGTATCAATCGAACAGGTTTTAGCAAACTATCCAACAGGGAAAATTGTAAAATTAACGTTTATTGGCAACAAAACAGAACAGCCAATTATTTCACAGCTAATTAAGCAATTTGATGTAGAAGTAAATATTGTTCACGGGAATATTTCGCAAACAGCAAATGGACCATATGGAACATTAATTGTTCAAATTGATGGAGAAAACTCAAATGTTGTACAAGCATTAAATCTCCTTAAATCAAATGAAATTCAAACGGAGGTGATTGAACATGCTTAGTACATTATTTCCAAATGTAAGTTGGGAGGATATGTGGCAAGCTACATATGACACCCTTTATATGACGATCATCTCAACTGGTGCAACATTTGTTCTTGGATTAGCTATTGGGATTCTATTATTTTTAACTAGCCCACATCAAGTTTGGGCAAATAAAGTGGCAAACTTTATAACTGGATCGCTGGTAAATATTTTCCGCTCTATTCCATTTATCGTATTAATTATTTTATTAATTCCATTTACAAAGTTTTTACTTGGGACAATCCGTGGGGTTAATGCAGCATTACCTGCACTTATTGTCGGTGCTGCCCCATTTTATGCCAGAATGGTATTAATCGCGTTGAGAGAAATTGACAAAGGTGTAATAGAAGCAGCTCGTTCAATGGGGGCAAAAACTTCGACTATTATTTGGAAAGTGCTCATCCCTGAAGCATTACCTGCACTTTTATCAGGGATTACAGTAACAGCTGTTACATTGGTAGGTTATACAGCAATGGCTGGTATTATTGGTGCTGGCGGATTAGGAAACTTAGCATTTATCGATGGATTCCAGCGCAGCCGTGAAGATGTAACGCTTATGGCAACAATATTTATTTTAATAGTTGTATTTGTCATTCAATTTATTGGAGACTTTGTAACGACAAAAACTGATAAGCGGTAAACAAACAATTTTGGTGCATACGGTATAGATCCGTTCACATAGAACATTAAAAGAGAGAAGGGAAACAAAAGATGAAGAAATTTTTATCATTTCTAGTTTTATCAGTAATTGTTTTAGCTTTAGCTGCATGTGGTACTAAAGAAGATACTTCTTCTACAGATGGAGCTGCTGAAGATGATGCTGCAAAAGAATCAGAAACTGTTACTTTAACTGTAGGTGCTTCTCATACACCTCATGCTATAATTTTGGAACAAGCAAAACCACTTTTAGCTGAACAAGGTATTGAATTAGAAATTGAAGAATACCAAGATTATATTTTGCCGAACCAAGATTTAGCAAATGGAGATATTGACGCAAACTATTTCCAACATATTCCGTTTTTAGAGCAAAAAAATGCTGAAGAAGGCTATGATTTAGTAAATGCTGGCGGAATTCATATTGAACCAATGGGAATTTATTCTAAAAAGTATGCATCTTTAGATGAACTTCCAGAAGGGGCAACAATTCTTATTTCTAGCTCAGTCCCTGACCATGGGCGTATTTTATCTTTACTAGAAGCAAATGGTTTAATTAAATTAAAAGAAGGTATTGATAAAACTGCAGCAACTCTTGATGATATTGTTGAGAACCCTAAAAACTTAAAAATTGAGGCAACTGATGCACCTGAAATGATGGTTACTTACTATGAAAATGAAGAAGGCGATGCGGTAGTTATTAACTCAAACTTCGCTATCGACGCTGGCATCAACCCAATTGAAGATTCAATTGCGATTGAAGATTCAGAGTCTCCATATGTAAACGTAATCGCAGTTCGTTCTGAAGATAAAGATAATGATGCAATTAAAAAATTAGTTGAAGTATTACGCTCTGAAGAAATTCAAAACTTCATTCTTGAAGAATGGGGCGGCGCAGTAGTACCTGTAAGTGAATAAAATAAAAGAAAAGCTCATTCGCTCTCGAAGCAAATGGGCTTTTCTTTTATTTATAAAAATCGATTAAGTCGTGAGAAGAAAGTATTTACAAATTTCAAAAATACTTGTTCTGACGGTGCAAGCTCACGATTTGTCGGGTAAATTATTCCGACAGTTCGCATAATATTTGGGCTTTCAATAGGCATTTTGACAGTAAATCGTGGTGTTGAATCATATAGTGAGCTTTCAGGAAGTAGTGTAATTCCTATACCTGCTGCAACCAATCCTTTTAAGGCATCCATATCCTCACCTTCAGATGTTACAGTTGGAACAAATCCAGCAGATTTACATGCATCAACAACGACTTCATTTAAAATATAGCCTTCAGGAAATAAAACGAAATTTTCTTTGCGTAAATCAATTAAATTTAATTTTTCCTTCTTTACCAAAGAATGATTAGCGGGAAGGAGGGCGTGAATGTTCTCGCTAAAAAGAATCATTGTATTAATGCTTTCGTCTTTGGCAGGAACAGGTCCTAAAAAAGCTAAGTTTAATTCACGGTTTTTTACAGCATCAATCAAATAACGATATGATCCTTGACGCAAATGGAATAAAACATCAGGATATTCTTTTTTAAAGGCAGAAATTACAGTTGGCAATACATAACTGGCTAAACTTGTTGGAAATCCGATTTTAATGGTACCTTTTGCTGGATCTAAATATTCTTCTACCTGTTTAACCGCAAAATCAATTGCCTTCAAGGCAGTAACACTATGTTCCAAAAAGATTTTACCTATTGGTGTAAGTTTTACATTTCTGCCTACTCGTTCAAAAAGCACTGTACCAAGCTCATCCTCTAAGTTCGCAATTTGTCGGCTGATGGCTGATTGGGCGACATGTAAATGTTCGGCAGCTTCAGAAATATGTTCACGCTCCGCAACCTCAACAAAGTACCGCAATTGGCGTAATTCCAACGTTTTCACCTCATTTATCTAAAAAGTAGATTAATTCAATCCAAACTATATATTGTTTATATTATTCTAAAAACTTTACAATGTAAATAAGGTATTTACGAAGATTTGGGGGGAATTACATGACTTTTCATCAACTACCGAACGCACAAGGCCTTTATTCTCCAAGTTTTGAGCATGATGCTTGTGGGATAGGTTTTTATGCAAATATTAAGGGACGCGCATCACATGAAATCGTAAAAAGTGGATTAGAAATGTTATGTCGTTTAGACCACCGTGCAGGGCGCGGCGGTGATGGCAAAACAGGTGATGGTGCCGGATTAATGGTACAAATTCCTGATGCATTTTTTAAAATGAATTGTCCAGAACTGAACTTGCCGGCTAAGGGTGAGTATGGTGTTGGTCAATTGTTTTTTACAGAGGATATTAGAGAGAGAGAATCCATTGAACAAAAAATCAACGAATTGATTGAACAAGAAGGGCAAACGTTAATCGGTTGGAGAACAGCTCCTACAAATAAGGGGAATTTAAGTGATATTGCTAAATCAACTGCCCCGGTTGTTCGTCAAGTTTTTATAAAAGCCAAAAATGTAAAAGATACTTTGGCCTTTGAACGAAAATTGTATTTAATCCGCAAGCAAGCAGAATTTTGGGCGAAAGAAAACGGCAAGAAATTTTATTGCCCAAGCATGTCAAGTCAAACAATGGTATTTAAAGGATTGTTAACTCCAGAAGAAGTAAGTGAGTTTTATATGGATTTACAAGACGAAAGCTTTATTTCTGCATTTTCAATCGTTCACTCACGCTACTCTACAAATACATTCCCAAGCTGGGAACGTGCACATCCAAACCGCTATATTGTACACAATGGAGAAATCAATACATTGCGTGGAAATATTAACTGGATGACTGCTCGAGAGCAACAATTTATTTCAGAAAGCTTTGGAGACGATTTACAAAAGCTATTGCCAATTATTGATAATACAGGCTCTGACTCCTCAATGTTAGATAATGCATTTGAATTTTTCGTATTAGCAGGCCGTACTCCAGCACATACTGCAATGATGTTAATCCCTGAGCCATGGACTGAAAACCCACATATTTCTGAAGAGAAAAAAGCATTTTATGCATATCATTCTACATTAATGGAACCATGGGATGGTCCAACAGCAATCTGTTTTACAGACGGCAAGCAAATCGGTTCGATTTTAGATCGCAACGGTTTACGACCAGCTCGCTACTATGTAACGAAGGATGATATGATTGTCTTTTCATCAGAGGTAGGTGTAGTTGATATTGATGAAAAGTACGTATTATATAAAGAACGTTTAAGTCCAGGCCGCATGCTGTTAATCGATTTAGAACAAGGAAAGATTATTTCTGATGAAGAGCTAAAAAGTGAAATGGCAAATGCACAAGACTACAAAGGATGGCTTGAAGATAATTTAGTTACAGTTGATTCAAAGGAAGAATTGCCAAAAGAAGTGGATCAATTAACATTACGCCAAAAGTCATTTGGCTATACATTTGAAGATATTCATAAATATATTGTTCCAATAGCGAGCAGTGGAAAAGATCCAATTGGTTCGATGGGGAATGATTCACCATTAGCTGTATTATCTGATCGACCACAGTCTTTGTTTAACTACTTTAAACAATTGTTTGCACAAGTAACAAATCCACCAATCGATTCGATTCGTGAACATATTGTTACTTCAACAATGACACTTTTAGGAGCTGAAGGGAACTTATTGCATCCAAATGCGGACAATGCTAGACGCATCTTCTTAGAGACTCCTATTCTAACAAATGGCGAATTAGAAGAATTAGTAGGTTTAGATAATAAATATTTCCAAAATTCAATCATTACATTACAGTTTGAAAATTCATTAGAAAACGAATTAGAACGAATTTTTAAAGAGGCTGATTCAGCGATTGAAGAAGGAATTTCCTTATTAGTATTATCTGATGAACTGGATGATGTAAACACGCCAACAGTTCCAGTTTTACTTGCTGTAAGTGCCCTGCATCAGTACTTAGTTCGTACAGGTAAACGTACACAAGTAAGTATTTTGGCAAATAGCGGTGAAGCAAGAGAGGTTCATCACTTTGCTGCATTGATTGGTTTTGGTGCAGATGCAATTAATCCGTATTTAGCATATGCCTCAATTAAACAATCTATCGAATCAGAGCATTTAACAATTAGCTATGATGATGCGGTTAAGAAATATCGCAAAGGTATAGCAGATGGTGTAGTAAAAGTAATGTCAAAGATGGGTATTTCAACAGTTCAATCTTATCGTGGTGCTCAAATATTTGAGGCTGTTGGTATCAGCAAGGAAGTAATTGATAAATATTTCACAGGTACTGCATCGCAAATTGATGGGATTGGTCTTGAAACAATTGGCGAAGAAGCAAAGCGCCGTCATAAGTTAGCACTTGAATCGAAAAGTGATTTACTTGATTCTGGAAGTGATTTCCAATGGCGTGCAAGTGGTGAACACCATGCCTTTAATCCAAAAACAATCCATACATTACAAACTGCTACAAGAAGAAATGATTTTGGTTTATATAGAATGTATGCAGAAATGGCAAATGAAGAGCGTATCGGATTTTTACGTAATTTATTTGAATTTAAAAAGTCGAATAAATCAATTCCTTTGGATGAAGTAGAATCAGTCGATTCAATTGTAAAACGTTTTAAAACAGGTGCTATGTCTTTTGGTTCAATTTCAAAAGAAGCGCATGAAACATTAGCAATTGCAATGAACCGTTTAGGTGGCCGTTCTAACTCTGGTGAAGGTGGAGAAGATGCTGGTCGTTTCACGGTTGATGAAAATGGCGATAATCGCAATAGTGCTATTAAACAAATTGCATCAGGACGCTTCGGTGTGAAATCGCATTATTTAGTAAATGCAAAAGAATTGCAAATCAAAATGGCGCAAGGAGCAAAGCCTGGTGAAGGTGGACAATTACCTGGTAATAAAGTATATCCATGGGTTGCAGAAGTTCGTGGTTCAACTCCAGGTGTAGGTTTAATCTCACCTCCTCCACACCATGATATTTATTCAATTGAAGATTTGGCAGAACTAATTTACGATTTGAAAAATGCAAACCGTGATGCACGAATTTCAGTAAAACTTGTTGCAAAAGCTGGTGTTGGTACGATAGCAGCAGGTGTAGCAAAAGGTGGAGCAGATGTTATCGTTATTTCTGGTTACGACGGAGGGACAGGTGCATCACCAAAAACTTCAATTAAACATACAGGGTTGCCTTGGGAACTTGGTTTAGCTGAGGCTCATCAAACATTAATGTTAAATGGCCTTCGTGAACGCGTAACATTAGAAACTGACGGTAAGTTAATGACTGGTAAAGATGTTGTAATGGCAGCATTACTTGGAGCAGAGGAATTCGGTTTTGCAACAGCGCCGCTAATCGTTCTTGGATGTATTATGATGCGTGCTTGTCACCTAGATACATGTCCGGTTGGTGTTGCAACACAAAATCCGGAGTTGCGTGCGAAATTCATGGGGACAGCTGACCATGTTGTCAATTACATGCGCTTTGTTGCTGAAGAAATGCGTGAATATATGGCAGCTTTAGGCTTCCGTACTATTGAAGAGATGGTTGGCCGCACAGATGTATTACAAGTAAGTGACCGTGCTAAATCACATTGGAAGGCGAGCCAATTAGATTTATCTGCATTGCTATACCAAGTACAAGGAACTCGTACAAAACAAACAAATCAAGATCTTCGTATTGATGAAACATTCGATATTCGTGAGCTTCTGCCAAAAGTAGAAAACAGTATTAAAGAGAAAGAACCAATTGAATTACAATACGAAATTAAAAATACTGACCGCGTTGTAGGTACAATTATCGGAAGTGAAATTTCGAAAAAGTACGGAGAAAAAGGTCTAAATGACGAAACAATTAAGTTGAAATTTACTGGTCATGCTGGTCAAAGTTTCGGTGCATTTGTTCCACGTGGTATGACGTTATCTTGTGTAGGAGACGTCAATGACTACTTTGGTAAAGGATTATCAGGTGGTAAATTAGTGGCGATTGCTCCAATTAAAGGTGAACAAGAGAGAAACGTTATTGCTGGTAACGTATGTTTATACGGTGCAACTAGCGGTACAGCTTATATTAACGGTCGAGCAGGAGAACGTTTTGCAGTTCGCAACAGTGGTGCAAACGTTGTTGTCGAAGGGATTGGAGACCATGGCTGTGAATATATGACTGGCGGACGTGTCGTTATTTTAGGGGATGTAGGGAAAAACTTTGCAGCAGGTATGTCTGGTGGTGTTGCATATGTATTACCATCAAATGAAGCTGACTTCAAAGAAAAATGCAATATGGAAATGATTCAGTTCGAACGTTTAGAAGATAAAACAGAAATTGAAGCTGTACGCTCTATGATCATTAAGCATTTAGAACATACGGAAAGTACAATTGCGTTAGACATCCTTGCAAAATGGGAGCAATTTGTACCGAAGTTTGTGAAAGTTGTACCAACTGATTATAAAGCGATGCTTGAAAAGATTAATTATCATAAGTTCCAAGGATTAACAGAGTCGCAATCAGCAATGCAAGCATTTGTTGAAACAACTGGCGCTAAAGAATTAGCCATTTCCAAATAAGAGGAGGTTCTAGGCATGGGGAAACCAACAGGATTTATGGAATTTAAAAGGGAAAAGACGAAAGAACAGCCTCCACTAGAGCGTATTTCGAATTGGAATGAATATGCTGCAAGGCTGTCAGATGAATCATTGCAAACGCAAGGTGCTCGTTGCATGGATTGCGGCACACCTTTCTGTCATATGGGTATTGAAATACGTGGTGCAGCTGCGGGCTGTCCAATCCAAAACGTAATTCCTGAATGGAATGATTTAGTTTATAAAGGGCAATGGAAGGAAGCGTTAGACCGTCTTCACATGACGAATAACTTTCCAGAGTTTACAGGGCGCGTTTGTCCAGCGCCTTGTGAAAGCTCTTGTACACTAGCGATAACAGATCCAGCTGTTGCGATTAAGTCGATTGAACGTTCCATTATTGATAAAGGTTTTGAAAATAATTGGATTGTTCCACGTATTCCACAAAATCGTACAGGCAAAAAAATTGCAGTTGTTGGCTCTGGGCCTGCAGGATTGGCTGCAGCAGACCAATTAAACCAGCTCGGTCATAGCGTAACAGTTTATGAAAGAGCAGATCGTCCAGGCGGTTTATTAATGTATGGTATCCCAAATATGAAGCTTGAAAAGGATGTAATTGAGCGCCGAGTGAATTTGCTTCGCCAAGAGGGAGTCGATTTTGTATTGAATACTGAAATCGGCAAAGATATAACAGCAGATGATCTAAAAGCACAATTTGATGCAGTTATTTTATGTATTGGTGCTCAAAAGCAGCGTGTTCTTCACTTAGAGGGCAGTGAATCAAAAGGTGTTCATTTAGCAATGGATTACCTAACTGGTGTTACACAAAGTTTGCTTGATTCTAATTTTAAAGATGGTAAAGCGATCGATGTAAAAGGCAAAGATGTTATTGTAATTGGTGGTGGAGATACTGGTGCGGACTGTGTCGCAACAGCAATTCGCCAAAATTGTCGCTCTGTATACCAATTTGGGAAGCATCCTCAAGCTGAAAAAACTAGAACTGAAGATACTCCGTGGCCTCAAGAGCCTAATCTTTATAAATTAGATTATGCATATGAAGAAGTGGCAGCAGTAAAAGGACGCGATCCACGTGAATATTGCATCCAAACGAAAAAAATTGTATCGGATGAAAATGGTAATGTAAAAGAACTCCATACAATTCAAATGGAGAAAATATTAGGCGATGATGGATTCCATTACTTTAAAGAGCTTCCGGGTACTGAAAAAGTTTGGCCTGCACAATATGTATTTGTTGCAATTGGATTTGAAGGTGTTGAAAAACCACTACCAGAGCAATTTGGTGTTAATTTAGTTAGTAACAGAATTCAAGCTTCTATAAAAGATTATGAAACAAATGTTCCAGGCGTATTTGCTGCTGGTGATGCAAGACGCGGTCAAAGTTTAGTCGTTTGGGCTATAAAAGAAGGCCGCGCAGTAGCTGCAAGTGTTCACGAATACTTAACAACTACTGTAAATGCATAACAAGAGAAGTATAGCGCTGATTAAAAAGTTCTATTTCGAAATAGTTTTTAAAATAGTTTTAAGAATCTGCTCATTTTAATTGTAGAAATGAGCAGGTTTTTTTTTATAATTTTTTGATTGTACTCAGATGGAGGAGAGTTCTTCTGACTCTTAGCTTATGAATTTAAATTTTTAACGGGAATCTACATATTAAAAACACAATTTTACTGCTATAATTTTAAAGTTAAAATGTATAGGATGATATTGGTTAGCGGAAAACTAAACAAGTCTGTAGTTTAAACGTTCATGAAAAGTGATTGGTGAAATGAATTCTCAATTAGAAATGTATTATTGAAAATGATTGATCACCCTTTTAATCAACATTGTTTTCCTTATAAACATTAAAAATGTATAACACGCCTATATTTTAATGGTTTTAGCTGAAATGTAATGTTTGTGGAATAAATCTTTTGCATGGTTCGCTGTTTTCGGTTAAGATTAGAATGATAATAAATTAAAAATGGTTCTACCATTCAATGCACAACTTACGGAGGTAATTATTAATGTCAACTTTAGTTATTAAAGATCTTCATGTTTCAATTGAAGATAAGGAGATTTTAAAAGGTGTAAACCTAACAATTAATACTAATGAAATCCATGCAATTATGGGTCCTAATGGTACTGGTAAATCAACATTAGCTTCTGCTATCATGGGTCATCCTAAATATGAAGTTACTCAAGGTACTATTGAAATAGATGGCGAAAACGTGCTTGAAATGGAAGTTGATGAGCGTGCAAAAGCTGGTTTATTCCTAGCAATGCAATATCCATCAGAAATTTCAGGGGTTACAAACGCTGATTTCATCCGTTCAGCAATTAACGCACGCCGCGAAGAAGGCGATGAAATTTCATTAATGAAATTTATCCGTGAACTAGATAAAACAATGGACTTCCTTGAAATGGACCAAGATATGGCTCAACGTTACCTAAACGAAGGCTTCTCTGGTGGGGAAAAGAAACGCAACGAAATTCTTCAATTAATGATGATCAAACCAACATTCGCAATCTTAGATGAAATTGACTCAGGTCTTGATATCGACGCATTAAAAGTCGTTGCAAAAGGAATTAACGAAATGCGCGGTGAAGGATTTGGCTGTCTTGCAATCACTCACTACCAACGCTTACTTAACTACATCACACCAGACCAAGTACACGTTATGATGCAAGGCCGTGTTGTAAAATCTGGTGGACCAGAATTAGCTCAACGTCTTGAAGCTGAAGGTTATGATTGGATTAAAAAAGAACTAGGTATTGAAGACGAAACAGTTGAACAAGAAGCATAATTTAGGAGGACGAATGAGATGACGGTTGAAACAAAATTGGCCTTATCAGCAAGTGAAGTACGCTCGTTCTCGCAAAGCAATAATGAACCATCATGGTTTGCAGATTTGCGTGCGGCTGCAATTGAAAAAGCTGCTGAACTACCAATGCCAAAGCCAGATAAAACAAATATTACAAAATGGAACTTTACAGAGTTCCTTCAACATACAGTAGAAAGCAAACCATTTAATTCATTAGATGAACTTTCTGACGAAGTAAAAGATATTATTGACATTGAAGGACAAGAAAACCTTTATATTCAACGCAATAATACACCGGCTTTCATTAAAGTTTCTGATGAATTAAAAGCACAAGGTGTAATTTTTACAGATATTTTAACAGCAGTTCGTGAACATGGCGATTTAGTTCAAAAGTATTTTATGACTGAAGCTGTAAAAGTTGATGAGCATAAATTAACTGCTTACCATACAGCATTAGTAAACGGTGGCGTATTCGTTTATGTACCGAAAAATGTTGTAGTTGAACAACCTTTACAAGTAGTATTTTTAAACGATAACGCTGATGCTTCATTATTTAATCATGTTCTTGTCGTTGCAGATAACAACTCGGCTGTTACTTACGTTGAAACTTATGTATCAACTGTTGAACAAGCTAAGGGACAAGCAAACTTAATTGAAGAAGTTATCGCTTTAGATAATGCACAAGTTACATTTGGAGCAGTAGACGTACTTGCAAAAGGATTTACAACTTATGTAAACCGTCGCGGGCATATAAAACGTGATGCGAAAATTGATTGGGCATTAGGTTTAATGAACGATTCTGATACAATTTCTGAAAGTATTACTCATTTAGTGGGAGACGGTTCAACAGCTAATACTAGAACTGTTGTAGTAGGAAGAGGAGAGCAAAAGCAAAACTTTACTACTGAAATCCGCCATTGGGGTAAAAACTCAGAAGGCTTCATCTTAAAACATGGTGTTATGAAAGATGCAGCTCAAACAATTTTTAATGGTATTGGTAAAATTGAACACGGTGCAACAAAGTCAAACGCAGAGCAAGAGTCTCGTGTATTGATGCTATCTGAAAATGCACGTGGAGATGCAAACCCAATTCTTTTAATTGATGAAGATGATGTAATGGCTGGACACGCGGCATCTGTTGGGCGTGTTGATCCTATTCAGCTTTACTACTTAATGAGCCGTGGTATCTCAAAACAAGAGGCGGAACGTCTAGTTATTCACGGATTCTTAGCTCCTGTTGTTACTAACATTCCTATAGAAAGTGTTAAGAAGCAATTGACGAAAGTCATTGAAGGGAAAGTTCGCTAATGAATGAAATCCGAAAATATTTTCCTGTACTTAATCAAGAAGTAAACGGGCATCCACTCGTTTACCTTGATAGTGCAGCAACATCTCAAAAGCCAGTTCAAGTATTAGAAGCTGTAAAAAACTATTATGAGTTGGATAATTCAAACGTACATCGTGGTGTACATACATTAGGAAATCGAGCAACCGATTCATATGAAGGTGCGCGAGAAAAAATCCGCAAATTCATTAATGCTAAATCGACTAAAGAAATTATCTATACTCGTGGTACGACAACTTCTTTAAACACTGTTGCAGCGGCATATGGCAGAATGAATGTAAGTGAGGGGGATGAAATTGTCATCTCTTACATGGAGCATCATTCTAATTTAATTCCTTGGCAACAACTTGCAAAAGAAAAAGGTGCTGTGCTAAAGTATCTTGATTTAGAACAAGACGGCACAATTACGATTGACACTGTACGTAAAACTATTACAGATAAAACAAAAATCGTTGCCATTACAATGGCTTCAAACGTACTTGGTACAATCAATCCAATAAAAGAAATTGCAGAGATTGCTCATCAAGCTGGTGCAATTATCGTGGTAGATGCTGCACAAGCTGCACCACATATGAAAATAGATGTGCAAGATCTTGATTGTGATTTTTTAGGTTTCTCTGGTCATAAAATGTGTGGTCCAACAGGTATCGGTGTACTTTATGGTAAAGAAGCACATTTAGAAAACATGGAACCAATTGAATTTGGTGGAGAAATGATTGATTTTGTAGAATTGTATGATTCTACATGGAAAGAATTGCCTTGGAAGTTTGAAGGTGGAACACCAAACATTGCAGGTGCGATTGGATTAGGAGCTGCAATTGATTTCCTAACTGAAATTGGATTAGATAAAATCGAAGAACATGAGCATGCTCTAGTAGAATATGCGATTAGTGAAATGGATAAAATCGATGGTTTAACAATTTATGGACCTCGTGATCCAAAAAAACGCTGCGGTCTTATTACTTTCAATTTAGACGGTGTACATCCACATGATTTAGCAACTGTATTAGATATGAACGGTATTGCAATCCGTGCAGGTCATCATTGTGCACAGCCTTTAATGAAATGGCTCCAAGTTTCTGCAACAGCACGAGCAAGTTTCTATATGTATAATTCAAAAGAAGACATAGACGCTCTTGTTAAAGGATTACGCCAAGCGAAGGAGTATTTTAACGATGTCTATTAATAATCTAGATCAACTATATCGCTCTGTTATTATGGATCACTATAAAAAACCACGAAATAAAGGATCCCTAGAAGAAAATAGTGTTACAATTGATATGAACAACCCTACTTGTGGTGACCGTATCCATTTAACATTAAAAATTAACGACGGTATAGTTGAAGATGCTAAATTTGATGGAGAAGGATGTTCAATTTCGATGTCTTCTGCATCAATGATGACAGAGGTCATTAAAGGGAAAAAAATTGAAGAAGCTCTTGAACTAGCAAATATTTTTTCTAAAATGATGTTAGGTGAAGACTATAGCGATAAATATGATTTAGGTGACGTTGAAGCATTGCAAGGTGTTTCAAAATTTCCAGCCCGAATTAAATGTGCGACACTCGCATGGAAAGCGATGGAAAAGGGCGTTAATGGATCAAATTAATTAATTTGAACGGAGGAGAATAAAATGGCGAAACAAATGCCTGATATCGGCGATTACAAATACGGCTTCCATGATAAGGACGTATCAATTTTCCGTTCAAAACGTGGATTAACCGAAGAAATCGTTCGTGAAATTTCAAATATGAAAAATGAACCTGAGTGGATGCTAGACTATCGCTTAAAAGCGTTGGAAATCTTCTACTCAAAACCAATGCCACAATGGGGTGGCGACCTTTCTGCATTAAACTTCGATGAAATTACTTACTATGTAAAACCATCTGAAGCTACTCAAAGATCTTGGGATGAAGTACCTGAGGAAATCAAAGCAACATTTGATAAATTAGGTATTCCTGAAGCTGAACAAAAGTATTTAGCAGGTGTATCTGCTCAGTACGAATCTGAAGTAGTTTATCACAACATGAAAAAAGACCTTGAAGATTTAGGTATTGTCTTCAAAGATACAGATTCAGCTTTACGTGAAAATGAAGATATTTTTAAACAATATTGGGGTACAGTAATCCCTGCATCAGACAACAAATTTGCTGCACTTAACTCAGCAGTTTGGTCTGGTGGATCATTCATCTACGTGCCACCTGGTGTTAAACTTGATACACCGTTACAAGCATACTTCCGTATTAACTCAGAAAATATGGGTCAATTCGAACGTACTTTAATCATTGTAGATGAAGGTTCAAGTGTACACTATGTAGAAGGATGTACAGCTCCTGTTTATACAACAAATTCTCTTCACTCTGCAGTAGTTGAGATTATTGTTAAGAAAGATGCTTATTGCCGTTATACAACAATTCAAAACTGGGCAAACAACGTATATAACCTAGTTACAAAACGTACTGTTGTTGAAGAAAACGGAACAATGGAATGGATCGATGGTAACATTGGTTCTAAATTAACAATGAAATACCCAGCATGTATCCTTAAAGGTGAAGGTGCACGTGGTATGACGCTTTCAATTGCAATTGCAGGTAAAGGTCAACACCAAGATGCTGGTGCAAAAATGATTCACTTAGCACCAAATACATCTTCAACAATCGTATCAAAATCCATCTCTAAACAAGGTGGTAAAGTAACATATCGTGGTATTGTTCGCTTCGGTAAAAAAGCTACTGGAGCACGTTCAAACATCGAATGTGATACTTTAATTTTAGACAACGAATCAACATCAGATACAATTCCATACAACGAAATTTTAAACGATAACGTATCTTTAGAACACGAAGCGAAAGTTTCAAAAGTATCTGAAGAACAATTATTCTACTTAATGTCTCGTGGTATTTCAGAAGCAGAAGCAACTGAAATGATCGTAATGGGCTTCATCGAACCATTCACAAAAGAATTGCCAATGGAATATGCAGTAGAAATGAACCGCCTTATCAAGTTTGAAATGGAAGGTTCTATCGGGTAATAGAAAAAAATCGAGTGCAATTACGCACTCGATTTTTTTATTTAATATATTCCTTTTCAATTAAAAACTTAATAATTTGCTCCGTACACTCTTCAATAGAAAATTTCTCGCTATCCACAACAATTTCAGGGTTGTCTGGGGCCTCATAAGGTGCACTAATGCCTGTAAAGTTTTTAATTTCTTCATTGCGTGCTTTTTTATAAAGCCCTTTTGGATCTCTTCGCTCACATTCTTCAATCGAGCATTTTACATATACTTCAACAAACTCATCATCTGCTACGAGTGCTCTTACTACATGACGGTCATCTTTGTAAGGTGAGATGAAAGCAGTTAAGACGATTTGGCCGCCCTCAATGAAAAGCTTTGAAACTTCACCAATTCTTCGTATATTTTCTTTACGTGACTCTTCATCGAACCCTAAGTTTTTATTTAAACCATGACGGATATTATCACCGTCTAAGACAAAAGTTTGATTGCCGCGCTCAAATAATGCTCTAGCAACTGCATTGGCAATTGAAGATTTTCCTGAAGCCGATAATCCAGTGAACCATAGTATAAAGCTATGATGTTTATTTTTTTCTCTTCTTTCAGATTTGTTAATAGATGCTTCATGCCAAACGATATTTGTACTCAATACGGACACCTCTTTTATTAATGAACTGTTTGTCGTAATCCACGAATTAAAACTTCGACTACTTCTTTACGGCTAAATGTGCTAGGAGGGATTTCTCCGTTTCGCAGCAATTCACGAACCTTTGTACCTGAAAGAATAACTCGAGACGATGCATCATGCGGGCATGTTTTAGTTGTTGCCATTCCTTCGCAATCATTGCAATAGAAGCTATGCTCAAATTTTAGCGGTGTAATACCGATTTCTTCAGGAGCAAATTGCTCAAATATCTTTTGTGCATCATATGTCCCATAATAATCACCTACACCAGCATGATCACGGCCGACAATAAAATGTGTACAGCCATAATTTTTTCGTACCAGTGCATGGAAGATGGCTTCTCTTGGTCCTGCATAACGCATTGCAGCAAGGAAAACACCTAATTGAACACGTTCTTTTGGATAATATTTATTAAGTAAAACTTCATAGCTCTCCATACGAATATTCGCAGGGATATCATCGGACTTCGTTTCGCCGACTAATGGATTTAAGAAAAGTCCATCGACAATTTCTAAAGCGATCTTTTGAATATATTCATGGGCACGATGTACAGGGTTTCTAGTTTGGAACCCAACAACAGTACGCCAGCCTTTTTCTTCAAATAATGCTCTCGTTTCTTTTGGTTCAAAGCTGTAAGAAGGGAATTCCTTTTTCGCCTTTTTCAATAAAGTTGTTTTTCCACCTACATAAGTTTTTGGTCGTTCAAAAAGTTTTTTTACTCCAGGGTGGTTTAGATCATTTGTTCCATAAACTAATAAAGCTTCAACATTTTTATCTGGTGTATAAATATCATTAATTTCGATTAGGCCATAAATTTCACCATCAAATGTTAATTTTGCCTTTTCTCCAACTTTTAAATTTGAAGCTATGTCGTCAGCTACTGGTAGAGTAATAGGAATACTCCAAACAATCCCTGATGAAAGACGCATTTTTTCAACAACGTTTTCATAGTCCGATTTTGTTAAAAAACCTTCTAGTGGGCTATATGCACCAATGCCAATTAATTCAAGATCACTAAGTGCAATCGCATCAAGTTGAATTTCCTTTTCAATGTTTTGAACAGGTTCATTTGGATTGTATGAATAAACTAGTTTGCCTCCATGTGGTTGAATACTCATTGTTTTAGTTCCTCCTATTATTTGATGTTTTGTAAGTGTCGGATATTTGAAAACCGTCTAGCTCAGACACTAGATTCTCCATAGTTTGAAACTCGCCTGCAAGGAGTTAGTCGATTTTCCGATGTGCAAGGTTTTGCATGTGACGACAACGCAATTAAGATGCTGTGTTTTTGTTGGCTAGTTGATTTCAGAGTGTGCTAGCACCTTCCACTTTTCTAATCGTGTAATCCACATTCAGTTTTATTTAGTCCTTGCCATCTTCCAGAACGTAAATCATCCATTGTAAAGGCTGGCTTCGTACAGTGTGAACAGCCAATGCTTGGGTAACCTTGGTCGTGAAGTGGATTGTATGTTAAATTATGTTTGCTAACATAACGCCAAACATCTTTCCACGTCCAATGGATTAGTGGACAGATTTTAACAGATTGAAATTTATTATCCTGGTTAATAAAATTTGTATTTTTTCTTGTTTCTGACTGGTCTCGGCGCAAGCCTGAAATCCATGCTTTAGCACCAGTTAATGTCTCTTTAAGCGGCACTAATTTTCTAATTTCACAGCATTTATTCGGATTTGCCTTCCATAATTCATCTCCAAATTGTTTAGCTTGCTCTTCCAATGTTAAGGCAGGCTTTTTAATTTCGATGTTTAACTTTGGATAGTTTGCTTTTACTCTTTCAATAGTTTCATAAGTTTCTTTAAAGTGGACATCTGTATCCAAAAAGACGATTTTAGCGTCTGGCTTTACTTTTGAAATTAAGTCGATGAGTACAATTCCCTCAATTCCAAAGCTGCACGCATAGACAATATCTTCGCCATAATGTTTGTAAGCCCAATTTAAAACATTAAGGGCACCTTTATATGTGTCGTCTACTTCAAAATCAATGAAAGAATTCTCCCATGTATGATAAGTAAGCAATTAAATTCCTCCTTTTAAAATGAAAGAGGCGTTTTAATGCAACGTAATCCGTGTTGCATTAAAACGCCTCCAGTTGTCTAGACAGCAGTTTAAACAATAATATGATTTTTAATTAAAAAGAGTTTAAGAACTGACATTTATTGCCTTATTCTTAATCGTATTATAAAGTATACTATATTTATAGTATTAGTCAATTATAAAATGGTTTACTTTTATAAAGAATTGGAATTTTAAAAAAATAAATTTATTCACCTAATTCCTTGTTGACTTATCGGATAAATTTGTTTAATGTAATTTTAAGGCAAAAGCTAATTAATTTATCTTGATACTAATTAGCAACAACTAAATAGTTACTGATCAGACAAACTGAAGGTTGCATGCATTTCCTTTTTCAATAAGGAGAAGTTGCAGCCTTTTTTATTTTAATCGGCAGGGAGTAGGTAGTAAAACCTGCTGATTGAAATAAGCCTCTTAATTAAATCAAAAAGGAGAGTAGAAAAGATGAAAAAATCTAAAAAGCTATTAATTCTATTTCTGAATGCAGTTTTGTTAATCGTATTATCGGCTTGTGGCGCGGAAAAAGAAGAGGGAACTTCTGCAGAAGCATCAAAGGAAACTGTAGAACTACTAAATGTTTCATATGATCCAACGCGAGAACTATATGCAGAATTTAACGAAGCATTCGCTGCCCATTGGAAACAAGAAACAGGGCAAGAAGTTACGTTTCAACAATCACACGGAGGTTCTGGAAAACAAGGTCGCGCGGTAATTGATGGCTTGGAAGCTGATGTTGTTACTCTAGCACTAGCTTATGATATTGATGAAATTGCATTAGCTCGCCAGCTGCTAAATGAAGATTGGCAAACTGAATTTGAATCAAATTCTTCACCATATACATCGACAATCGTATTTTTAGTTCGAAAAGGAAATCCGAAAGGTATAAAAGACTGGGATGACTTAACGAAGGAAGATATATCAGTCATTACACCTAATCCAAAAACAAGTGGCGGAGCCCGCTGGAACTACTTAGCGGCTTGGGGCTTTGCTGATAAAAAATTTAATGGTGATGAAACTAAAATTAAACAGTTTATGAAGGAACTATTTGCAAATGTTGAAGTTTTAGATTCCGGTGCTCGTGGTGCTACTACGACATTTGTAGAACGTGAAATCGGTGATGTATTAATTGCTTGGGAAAACGAAGCTTATCTTTCCTTAAATGAATTAGAGAAGGATGAATTTGAAATTGTCACACCGTCTTTAAGTATTTTAGCTGAACCACCAGTAGCAGTTGTTGACAAAATTGTTGATAAAAAAGGAACACGTGAAGTTGCGGAAGCATACTTAAATTACCTATATACAGAAGAAGGTCAAGAAATTGCGGCTAAAAATTACTATCGTCCACGAAATGAAACAGTTTTAGATAAATATAAGGATCAATTCGAAACGCTAGATCTGATTACGATAGATGATTTTGGTGGTTGGCAGGAAGCACAAAAAACACATTTTGCTGATGGAGGTACATTTGACGAAATTTATCAGTAGCAAAAATAAATTTATTTTGAGGATGCTTTAGAGTTTTAAAAGAATGATATAAAAAAATTGTGTTGATTGAAGTATAGATTGACACAAGGGAGGCGTCTCATAGTTGGGAGACACCTCCTTTCATGCTTATTTAATTTAGGGGGTACATATGGAGTTAACATTAAAGAAACGAAAAAAGAACTCAATCATTCCTGGATTTCCCTTAACCCTTGGGTATACGATGCTTTATTTAAGCATCATTGTATTATTGCCTTTATCAATGGTATTTTTCAACACTGTGTCGATGAGCTGGAGTGAGTTTTACGAAACAGTTTCACATCCACGGGCTGTTGCATCTTATAAGCTAAGTTTAGGTACTGCTGCTGCGGCGGGTGTTATTAATGTTATTTTCGGGACAATAATCGCATGGGTATTGGTGCGTTATCAATTTCCTGGGAAGAGAATTGTAGACGGTCTTGTTGATTTGCCTTTTGCATTACCAACAGCTGTTGCTGGTATTGCACTGACAACTCTTTATGCACCAAATGGCTGGATTGGACAATTTTTTGACTTTAAAATTTCGTTTACACCACTAGGAATTATTATTGCCCTCACATTCATTGGTTTACCTTTTGTAGTGAGAACAGTGCAGCCGGTTTTGCAAAATCTTAGCAGCGAAGTAGAAGAAGCGTCGGCAAGCCTTGGAGCTTCAAGATTTCAGACGTTTACGAAGGTTATTTTCCCAGAGCTTTTACCGGCAATAATTACTGGATTTTCTTTAGCCTTTGCAAGGGCATTAGGTGAATATGGTTCAGTCGTATTTATAGCAGGAAATATGCCAATGAAAACTGAAATTACTCCATTTATTATTATGACAAAGTTAGAACAATACGATTATGTGGGAGCAACCGCAATTGCTACAGTGATGCTCGTAACTTCGTTTGTGCTGCTTTTTATTATTAATCTAATTCAATGGGTTACGAATAAAAAATTTAATCAGCAATAAGGAGAGGCGCAAATTCATGACAAAACCAATAGAGTTGAAGAATGAAGCATCAATAACGAATAGTCATACATCATCAAAGTCCTATGCCTTACAGGAATCTGCTTTTATAAAATGGACTCTTATAACAATTTCATTATTATTTTTAACACTCTTTTTAATTTTGCCATTGATTTCAATTTTTGTAACAGCTCTTGAAAAAGGCTGGGACACATATGTTGCATCGATTACTCATCCTGATGCGCTTGCTGCCATTAAGCTTACATTAACTGTAGTGTTAATCGTAGTTCCATTAAATGCGATTTTCGGTATTGCGGCTGCTTGGCTTATTACAAAATTTTCGTTTAAGGGAAAGAACTTTTTAATAACATTAATAGATTTACCATTCGCAGTTTCTCCAGTAATCGCCGGATTAGTGTTCATTTTGTTATTTGGAGCACAAGGATTGTTTGGTGATTGGCTATTTGAGCATGATATAAAAATTGTCTTTGCTTTACCTGGTATTATCCTTTCGACAATATTTGTAACCTTTCCATTTATAGCGCGAGAGCTCATTCCACTCATGCAAATGCAAGGTATTACGGAAGAAGAGGCTTCCATTTCTCTTGGGGCAAGTGGATTAAAAACATTTTTCCTTGTAACATTGCCAAATATTAAGTGGGGATTATTATATGGTTTGATTTTATGCAACGCTCGGGCAATAGGGGAATTTGGGGCTGTATCTGTAGTATCAGGGCATATTCGCGGCCTAACTAATACGATGCCATTGCATATTGAAATTTTATATAACGAGTATCAATTTACTGCTGCATTTTCAGTAGCTTCATTAATGTCCATTTTAGCAATTATCACGATTATTGTTAAAAATATTATTGAATGGAAAGCAAAAGACGTGTAGGGGGTATAAATAAATGAGTATTCAAGTACAAAACGTTTCAAAATCCTTCGGTTCATTTCAAGCATTAAGTGATATTTCAATAGATATTGAATCAGGTGAGCTAATTGCTCTTTTAGGTCCATCAGGCTCGGGGAAAACGACCCTTTTACGAATCTTAGCTGGTTTAGAAGGGCTAGATGAAGGTGTAATTTTATTCGATGGTCATAATATTACAAACGTTAGCCCAAAGGAGAGAAAGGTTGGGTTTGTATTCCAGCATTATGCGTTATTTCGTCATATGACAGTATTTGATAATGTTGCTTATGGTTTAAAAGTTCGTCCAAGAAAAACTCGTCCTTCAAAAGAGGAAATTAGTAAGAAAGTGAATGAATTATTGGCTCTTGTTAAGCTTGAA
Organism: Lysinibacillus telephonicus; assembly: GCF_003966145.1. GTDB lineage: Bacteria > Bacillota > Bacilli > Bacillales_A > Planococcaceae > Ureibacillus > Ureibacillus telephonicus. The sequence continues at coordinate 17,702 of NZ_RXNR01000023.1, read as the reverse complement.
AATTTAGCGGATCGATATCCCTCTCAGCTATCAGGTGGGCAGCGGCAACGTGTAGCGTTAGCTCGTGCACTTGCTGTAGAACCGAAAGTATTATTATTAGATGAACCTTTTGGAGCTTTGGATGCGAAAGTTCGAAAAGAACTACGTCGTTGGCTGCGTAAATTACACAATGAATTCCATGTTACAAGTATTTTTGTAACACATGATCAGGAGGAAGCTCTTGATGTAGCGAATCGTATTATTGTGATGAATAATGGGAAGATTGAACAAATTGGCACACCTGAAGAAGTATATGAACGGCCAAATAGTCCGTTTGTCTATGATTTCTTAGGGAACGTTAATCTATTTAAAGGAAGATTGCATAATGGGAAACTAACTCATGGACAATTTGAAATAAATGTACCTACTTATCTAGATTCCCATGAAGAAGCGGTTGGCTATGTTAGACCACATGATATTCAAATTGAAAAGCAGCCGGTTAACAATGAGACGGTTGCTGCAAAAATCGTGCATATTCACGTTGTAGGACCCATTGTTCAAATAGAATTAAAACGTGAAGACATTGACGAATATTTAGAAGCAGAGTTACAAAAAGAACATTACAAAGAATTAGACATAAAAAAAGGTGACATTGTATATATTCGTCCAAAACAATTAAGGGTGTTTATACCTGAGGATTTTTCGATTTAATTTCATTTTATATAAAAAATCTAGTATTGTATGAAAACTATTCTAATGTATTTATTTTTAAAATTAATCCTACTGTTTAAACAAGAATACTTATGAAAGGCAATTCGCTTTCATGGAGAGGGTGGAATAGACAGTTTGCGTCAACTTAATAACCCGATTATATTAGGACGTGTTGAAAAAGGAAAACAGCTTGGAAGAACGATTGGTTTTCCGACTGCCAATTTAAAATTATATGATGATGTTGAATTAAAAAATGGTGTTTATGGGGTTTACGTCTATCACTATGTAAATAAATATTTAGGAATTTTAAATGTAGGGACTAGACCAACTTTTAATGATGGGGACAGTAAAACATTCGAGGTTCATATTTTAAATTTTCATCAACATATTTACGATGAAAATATTACGGTTGAATTGTTGTTTTATATTCGAAAAGAAATAAAATTTCCTCATGTGCAAGACTTAATTAGGCAAATACATGAAGATACTTTTTATGCTCGTAAAAAATTTCGTGAATTAAAAAGTAAGTGAGGGGGAAATCGTTGTGGATAGATTTGAGTATGTGATAAATTTACCAGATTTACAATTTTCTCAATTTTGTCAACATCAGTTTTCTTTGAATAAAGGAATTTACAATACAATTGATAGTTGGTTTTATAATAATGGAATCATCGATATTCTTGTTAGAAGAAAGATGATTTTACAGTTTATGAAATTTAGCAGTTCGGATGAAACAAAAGTAAAATTTGGATCAGGTGGATTATCAAAAAAACTAGATGATTTTTGGAACCAAAGTATAGGAGAGATATTTGTTAATTAATGACTTCTGATTTTAAAAATTAAATTTTAACTGTTAATAAAAAAACTATTGACGATTGTCTTAATAAATCTTATTATGTATATAAAATAACTAGGGATTAATAATGCCAACTAGTCAACTAGAGGCACCATTTCAGAGAGAAACTGATTTGGTGCCTCTTTTCCGTTTAACTAAAGGTGCATTTGAAGTCTTAAAGGAGAGAGAAATATGAGTAAATTGGCAAATTCTATTGTAGATTTAGTAGGTCGTACACCAATCGTAAAATTAAACCACGCAACAGGAGAAAACGAAGGTACTGTTTGGGTAAAATTAGAGTTCTTTAATCCGGGAAGTTCAGTAAAAGATCGGATAGCTCTTGCTATGATTGAAGCAGCTGAAAAAGATGGTATTTTAAAACCAGGTGGTACAATTATCGAGCCAACATCAGGCAACACAGGTATTGGCTTAGCAATGGTTGCGGCGGCAAAAGGTTATCGAGCTATTTTAGTAATGCCTGAAACAATGAGTATTGAACGCCGTAAATTACTTCGCGCTTATGGAGCAGAGTTAGTATTAACACCTGGTTCTGAAGGAATGAAAGGTGCAATCGCGAAAGCAGAAAGCCTGGCAAAAGTAAACGGCTACTTCTTGCCACAACAATTCAATAACCCAGCAAATGCTGAAATACACCGTCTTACAACAGGCCCTGAAATTGTAGAAGCATTCGAAGGCTTAAAATTGGATGCATTTGTAGCAGGTATTGGTACAGGTGGTACGATTACTGGTGCAGGGGAAGTGTTAAAAGGAAAATACCCTGAAATTGAAATTATTGCAGTTGAACCAAAGGATTCTCCAGTACTATCTGGTGGCAAACCTGGATCACACAAAATTCAAGGTATCGGTGCTGGATTTGTACCAGAAGTGCTAAATACGGAAGTGTACACTTCAATCTTCACAGTTGAAAATGAAACAGCATTTGAAGTTGCTCGTAAAGTTGGGCGTGAAGAAGGTATTTTAGTAGGTATCTCTTCAGGTGCAGCCATCCACGCAGCAATTGAAACTGCAAAGCGTCTAGGTAAAGGGTCAAACGTATTAGCAATCGTTCCATCAAATGGTGAACGTTACTTATCTACGGCTCTATATCAATTTGATGAAATAGAAACAGAGATAGTAAAATAATTAATTTTAAAATATAGCTTGACCGATTAGTCAAACTAAAGGTCCCTATTTCTTTTTAATTAAAGAAGTAGGGACCTTATTTATTGGGGGAAAGTTGGAAATTAAGGAGAGGATATAGATGGTAAGAGGAGTATTGATAAATGGCAATCATAAGAAACAATCGCGTTTAAGCGGTGTTCATCAGTATATATTGGATTATTTCATGAAGGCACAGGTACATGTACAATCCATTTTCGTACATGATTTGCCTGCCGAAGACTTAATTAAAGCAAACTTTTCAAGCGAGGAAGTTAAGCATGCAAATTTGCTGGTGGCAGATGCGAATTTCATTATTATATTAACTCCGATTTATAAAGCATCTTTTTCAGGAATTTTGAAAACCTATCTCGATTTACTGCCCCAAAAGATATTAGTTGGGAAAAAGGTCATTCCTGTTGCAGTTGGAGGCTCTTTAGCACATTTGTTAGCTCTTGAATATACATTAAAACCAGTACTTTCGGTATTAGGTGCAACTGAAGTCTTTAATTCAGTTTATATTGTGGATAAGCAAATTGAAAGGTTAGAAGATGGCAGCTATCGTATTGAAGAGGAAGCATTAACGCGGTTAACAAACGAATTACAAGTTGTACTTTCTTCAAGAGCGTTCGTTTAATTTCTCGTTAATTTTAAAAGTTAATAGTTAAGGCTGACAATCACTTTTCATATTTTTTTAATAAAATAGCTGACTAGATTTCTAGAGGCTCTTAATTTCCATCTCACATGGTTTTAAGAGCTTTTTTGATAATAATTAATATTTTAGAAGGGATGAAGTCCATGACTAAAAAGCAAGAAAATATTCGACTAGTGTTAAGAAATATTGAGAACATGCTTACTTCCATGAATTATGGGTCAATCACCCTTGTTGTTCATGATGATCAAATTGTACAAATAGAAAAAAATGAAAAAATTCGTTTAAATAAGTAAGTATATTATGAATAAAAATTTAGCTCGACAAATAAAAATTGGTTAGGTAAAAATCCTAACCAATTTTTATATTAAACTAATTTAAATTAACTATATAAAAAGTGTAGACAACATAATATGATAATAATTCCCATAATACTAAGTATGATAGTTAAAATACTATGTCCTAAGTTCTTAAATATTATTGATAGGTTGAGTAGTACTTCTAAGCTCTTAAAATCTAAACATATATTTATTTTTTTAATTTTAAATCGATTATATCTACATTATCATTCCATTTTATAGTTGCTTTAATCTCTTGTTCTTCAGTTGTTAATGCACAGCCACTACAATTATGGCCTTTAATTTTTAACATACCATTTTCATCCAACGTACTTGTCCCCTCCACCATACTATCTAGAGAGTATTCAATCTTGTCAGGTATTGCTTCGCTTCCTGTATATTTAAAATTAGCAGTCGTTATTTCTCGTTCATTTTCTATAATTAAAACTTCGTAACTAACAGACCAATTTTCACTAACTCCTGAAAAAGTTAAAGTTTTATCTGAACATCCAATTAATAATACGCACATAGAGATTATCAAAAAAACTAAATAAATTCTTTTAATTGTCATTCAACAAACCTCCTTGTTCTTATATTTTATAACTTTATGAATTTTAAGTGTGTTTTAAAATGTATTTTTTTTCATTGCAAAATTTGGCAAATAGATGTGACACTATAGACAACATTTTTTGTTCCCATATAGATTTGAGGGAGAGGAATTTGTACATAAAGATACCTTCATAAGAAAAACATAGATTTTTGCTATTATTGGAGAAAATCGTGATTTTCTAATATTATGGTTTATACTAAAAGAGAGAAAACTTGGGAAAAAACATAAAGTAACTTACAATAGGAGATAGGTAATGATTAAAATTGGTCTAACTGGATGGGGGGACCATCCAACTCTTTATAGTACGGCAACTTTAAGTCGAGATAAATTATTTGATTATAGCGGGCATTTCCCAATTGTAGAAGTTGATACTTCCTTTTATGCCATTCCTTCTGTCCAAAATGTTGAAAAGTGGTGCATCGAAACACCGTCAAACTTTCAATTTATTGTAAAAGCTTATCAAGGAATAACAGGTCATTTAAGAGGGGACCTACCCTTTGAATCTAGGAATGACATGATGAATGCGTTTAAGGAAAGTGTTGATGCATTCAAAAGAGCGGGAAAATTAGGCATGGTACTTGTTCAATTTCCCCCATGGTATGACTGTAGCTCTAAAAATATACAATATATTCGTTACATCAAGGAGCAGCTAAGTGATTTTCCCATAGCAATTGAGTTTCGAAATCAAACATGGTACAGCGATGCCATGAAAGAAAAGACGCTTCAATTTTTAAAGGAAAATGAATGTATCCACACTGTTTGTGATGAACCTCAGGCTGGTACTGGATCAATTCCTCTAGTTCCAATTGCAACATCAGATAAAGTCCTATTAAGAATACATGGACGCAACATTCATGGTTGGCGCAATGCAGGAAATAACTCGAATTGGCGCGAAGTGCGATTTTTATATGATTACAATGAAGAAGAACTTCAAGGTCTAGCAAGATGTATAGATGACCTTCAACAACAATGTAATGACGTATTTGTATTATTTAATAATAATTCCGGACATCATGCGGCTAATAATGCAAAACGATTACAGCAAATTTTAAAAATTGAATATAGCGGGTTATCACCAAAACAATTAGACATGTTTGAAGGAGATTTGTAATGGAGTTTTTTTTACTAGTAATTATTGCATTATGTGCGGGTGTTATCGGTTCGGTAGTTGGGCTTGGCGGGGGAGTTATTTTAGTACCAGCAACCTTATTTATCGGGAATAATCTCGGATATATCCCTAATATAACACCACAATCTGTTGTTGGATTATCCGTAATTATGATGATTTTTATTGGGCTGTCCTCAACACTTTCCTATATGAAATCCAAAACAGTAGATTATAAAAGTGGTTTAATTTTCTTTATTGGAAGTATACCAGGTACGATGGTAGGTGCATGGATTAATAAAGGACTTGATTTACCATCATTTAATTTATACTTTGGAATATGGTTAATTATCCTATCATTTATATTGCTTGTGAGAGATAAATTAAAACCAATTAGCTGGTTTGTGGATAATGGAATAAAGAGAGAATTTATCGAGCCTGATGGAACAAAACAAATTTACGGCTATCCTATTTGGTTTGCAATTTTACTTACATTTGTAGTAGGGCTTACTTCAGGGCTGTTTGGTATTGGTGGAGGTTCTTTATTAGTGCCTGCAATGCTATTATTATTTCAATTTCCACCACATGTTGCAGTGGCAACTTCGATGTTCATGGTATTTTTAACATCATTAGCAAATTCAGCAAGCCATATTTACTTAGGAAATGTTCCTTGGATTTATACTCTTCCAGTTATTATTGGAGCATATATTGGTGCGAAAATTGGTGCAGCATTAAATAAAAAAATGAAATCAGAAACGCTCGTAATAGCTTTAAGGATAATTTTATTATTACTGGGCATACGTTCGATTTTGGATGGTTTATTTTAACGAAAAATAATTGATTATTGAAAAGATGGTGAGCAGCATGCTTGAAACAATTCATATTTTTCATACGAATGATGTACATAGTCATTTTGAATATTGGACAAGAATGCAAGCCTTTATAAAAAAGCAGCGTTTAGAATATGCAAAACTTGGTGAACCAAGCTTTTTATTTGATATCGGTGATCATCTTGATCGTTCAAATATTTATACAGAGGCAACACTCGGAAAGGGCAATGTTCAGCTTTTAAATGAAGCACGCTATGATGTCGTAACTATAGGAAATAATGAAGGGATTACATTATCTTTTGAAGAATTGTACTCTTTATATGATGATGCAAATTTTGAAGTAGTCGCTGCAAATATTGAGCCTATAAAGGGAGACGCCCCAAAATGGTTAAAGCCATACACAATTTTAACAACAAAGTATGGAACAAAGATTGGGGTTATTGGTGCTACTGCATTATTTGATGTATTTTATAATGAACTAAATTGGCGACTAACAGAGCCTAGAAAAGTGTTAAAAAAGCTTGCTGAACAATTGAAAGATGAAGTAGATATTGTTGTTTGTTTATCGCACTTAGGGATAACAGAGGATGAATTGTTAGCGAGTGAATGCAGCTCTATAGATGTTATTTTTGGCTCCCATACACACCATTTGCTTGATGAAGGAAAACTAGTCAATCATGTACTATTAACTGGTTGTGGCAAATTTGGCCAATATACAGGACATTTAACTTTGCAATTTGATCATGAATCGAAAAAAATTATCAAAAAAGAAGAAATGGTAATCGAAAATGCACTTCTTCCTGAAATTGAAGGAGAAGGGAAGTTTTTGGAGGAGATTTCGGAAACGGGGAAACAGCTTTTACAAACGCCAATATTTCAAACTGCAAAATATTATAATAAAGAATGGTTTCATTACTCTCAACTGTCAAAACTATTCGCACAATCTGTACTAGATTTCACTAATGCAGACTGCACGATGTTTAATGCAGGTATTTTACTCGATAGTTTAAAAAAAGGGACCATTACAAATTATGATATTCATAAAATTTTGCCGCATCCGATTAATCTTTGTGTAATTGAATTAACTGGTAGAGAGCTAAAGGAAGTTTATTTGCAAGCACAAAATGAAGAATGGCCGCTGTTTGAATTAAAAGGGTTAGGATTTAGAGGTTCTATATTTGGCAAAATGCTTACATATGAGTTCTCTATTAACAATAAACGTGAACTAATTGTAAGAGGCGAAGCTGCTGATTTAAATAAAATATATCAATTAGCAACACTCGATATGTTTACATTCGGCTATTTTTTTCCGACATTTAAATACGCTAAGAAAAAATATTATTTACCAATGTTTTTAAGAGATATATTCATTGACTATGGGAAAAAAACCTTTAATTGACAATGAATGTGAAAATCTTTAATATTTTTACATTGGATATTTTTTATGGCTCGTTATTGAACTAGAATTGGGGTAACATCTATGCGTTTAATATCAATCAATGCACTAAAATCACAAATGGTAGTTGGAAAGACCATATGGAATGAGGCTGGACTTCCTTTATTGCAAAAAGATGTTGTCGTAACAGATGGAATCATTAGTAGATTAAAGGAATTAGGAATCCAGTATTTGTACATTGAAGACAAAATATCGGATGGAATTATTATTGAGGAATCTATTTTACCGGAAGTACGAACAAATGCTATTAAAAAAATAACTACTTCTTTTAATAAAGTAAAGGGCTTAAACAGCCAATCAGCATCTCTAGTTATAGATAAACAGTCAAAGGTTATCGGAGAGATTGTTGATGATTTGCTTACAACGATTGTAAAAAGCGACGAAGTTTTAACGGTATTAACTGATACATTAATTTATGACGAATATTTATATCAGCATTCATTTCAAGTAACATTATATTCAATTGCGATTGCAAAGGAATTAGGTTATTCTTCTGAAGATTTACGAGTAATTGGAATTGGTGCAATGCTGCATGATATCGGAAAACTAGTCATTCCACCAGATATTTTATTTAAAGAGGGAAGTTTAACGGACGATGAATATGAAGTAATAAAGCAGCATACCCGTTTTGGCTTCGATATTTTGCGTAATTTACATACTGTATCACTTCTTGTTGCACATTGTGCGTTTCAACATCACGAAAGGATTGATGGGAGTGGGTATCCTCGAGGAATATCAGGGGCCGAAATGCATCCATATGCGAAAATAATTGCTGTAGCTGATGTTTTTGATGCTGTAACCTCTAATCGTGTATATCGACAGAAAATGCTTCCATCTGAAGGAATAAAGATTATCGAATCTGGTAGCGGTACCATTTTTGATAAGCATATAGTTGATGCGTTTAAACGCAGTATTGTTCACTATCCGAACGGGACGATATTATTATTGTCGGATGGCCGCCGCGGAATAGTAGCAAAGCAAAATTTACATAAACCTGAATTGCCATATATTCGAATATTCGAAGAAAATAATACGATATTAAACAGCCCATATACTATTAATTTAGTTGAGTACCCAGAAATCATTGTTGAAAAGGTAGAAGTAGATTATGTAGCTGAAATCGAATAGGTTGCTCCTCTTGTTCATAAATTGGAACAGGAGGAGATTTTTTGTTTTACCGTCAACCAAGAAAAATGAAGTTTTATAAACGGAAAAGACGTAGGAAGTTAAATCGTTTTACATTATTTATTGCGAGCTTCGTCATTGCTGTTACGTTTTTTCTATATATTTTGAATGCTCGATTAATGCCAACGTATTTGGAATATGCAGAGGTACAAACCTTCAAGATTGCTTCTCATGTAGTAAGTAAAGCTATTAATGCTCGAACTTCGAGGGTTCTGGACATTAATGAGATTATTGAAGATTTACCGTCTGAATCGGATTACATGCTAACGACACGATTTAACACAGAAATTATTAATCAAGTTCGAGCCGAAACTGTTACTCTCGTAAAAGAACATTTAGAACTTGCAGAGCAAGGTGATTTGAGCCAATTACCGGATCTAGAAAATGTTGAATATGATGTGAGTGAGATACAAAAAGGGGATGGCATTGTATTTTTTGTACCGATAGCTCAGGCTCTTAATCTCCCTTTATTAGGAAACTTAGGCCCTCGTGTACCAATTCGCTTTCATATTATTGGAAACGTAGCTAGTGATGTTTCAAAATCAATTGAGGAATTTGGAATTAACAATGCAATGGTTGAAGTAAATATCGACCTTAAAGTGAATGTACAAATTATTATTCCATTTGCAAGCAAGCAATCAACAGTAGAACAGTCAATTCCGGTTGCTATTGGATTAGTAAGATCGCAAGTACCAAATATTTATACCAATGGCGGAGATGGAGCACAGCCATCGATAGAGGTGCCAGTTCCTTATGACGGACAATAGAATTTATTAATTGATAAACTAAATTAAGTAAGTTAGTTGTTTTCATTTGTAGGAATATGTTACATTGACATCAGTATGTATCTTAATAGGGGATGATATTAATGACAAGTAAACCTACTAGTGAAAAAGATGAAATTTTACGTAAACCTGAATGGTTGAAAATAAAATTAAATACAAATGACGAATATAAAGGCTTAAAAAAATTAATGCGCGAAAAAAACTTACATACTGTTTGTGAGGAAGCGCGCTGCCCAAATATTCACGAATGTTGGGGAGAAAGAAGAACTGCAACAATGATGATCCTTGGTGCTGTTTGTACACGTGCCTGTCGGTTTTGTGCTGTTAAAACAGGTTTACCAAACGAATTAGATTTAGCTGAACCAGAACGCGTTGCTGATTCAGTAGAAATTATGAACTTGAAACATGTTGTTATTACAATGGTTGCCCGTGATGATTTGAAAGATGGAGGGGCAGGGGTACTTGCAGAAACAGTAAAAGCAATTAGACGAAAAACACCTCAAACTTCTATAGAAGTACTGCCATCCGATCTTGGCGGCGTTGAAGAAAATTTAAAACTGGTAATGGATGCAAAGCCAGATATTTTAAACCATAATATTGAAACAGTTCGCCGTTTAACTCCAAGAGTTCGTGCGCGTGCAAAATATGACCGTTCATTGGAGTTTCTAAGAAGAGCTAAAGAGATGCAGCCAGAAATTCCAACTAAATCTTCATTAATGATTGGTTTAGGAGAAACATGGGATGAAATTTTAGAAGTAATGGATGACCTTAGAGCAAATAATGTTGATATTATGACAATCGGACAATATTTACAGCCAACTAAAAAACATTTGCCGGTGAAAAAATATTATACTCCTTTAGAGTTTGGAAAACTTCGAAAAATCGCAATGGAAAAAGGGTTTAAACATTGTGAGGCTGGACCATTAGTTCGAAGCAGTTATCATGCAGATGAACAAGTAAACGAAGCAACGAAAACAAGACAACTCCAAGCTGAAGCGAAATAAATAATTACTTCCTTTTTGACACAATGTAAATAGAATAGGAGGAGTTTCGATGATTATTGCAGAAGGCTATGCATACGAAATTATCGAAAATGTCCGAGATGGATTTGATGAGGAGGCATTTTTAGCACGCTATTCAGATATATTAGCTAAGTACGATTATATTGCAGGTGACTGGGGATATGGCCAGCTGCGATTAAAAGGTTTTTTTGACGATAAAAATCAAAAGGCGACTTTTGATACAAAAATTAGTACTTTTGAAGATTATTTATTTGAATATTGTAATTTTGGCTGTGCTTATTTTGTTCTTCGTAAGACTGGGAAAGCTCCAAAACACCTTGCATCGTCCGCAAGAATAGAAGGAGATTTACTCGAACAAGAGGCAGAAGAAATTGAGCAATAAAATAAAGGGCTGTACAGAAACTAAATTTCTGTACAGCCCTTCTGTTTTCCTAGAAGTAATCTTTTAATGTGATTGAAACTGTCCCCGTCCTCGGAAGGGTGTTCATTGGAGGTTACGATATATGTCATCGCCCCAAAATAACTTTTTTGTCACTTACTTAGCTAAGCCAGTAATTCAGTCAAATATTCCCGTAAATCTTCAGCCTCTTCTTCAGTTTTGTTAAAGGCGAATTCTAGGTAGCCTGGCTCGTCTAGGTCATCTGGACCGATAATTGCAAATCGTCCAAACTGCATATCTAAAACAAGCACTTTTCCGAAAAATCGAGTTGATTGCATAATTGCTAAATCATAGCGCAGTTTTTTGCCAGTAAAGCTTACAAATCTCGTTTTTGTATCTTCAACATCATCATATAAGAAAAAACGCTCCATATTGTTTAGTACTCCTTCCAAATCTATATAATATGTTACTATAGAAAAGAAACGACTATCAACTTTTAAAGATTTGATTGGGGGATTTATCTATGTATTTTGTAGATCGAAATAAAATTAGCATCACGTTAAAGCATTTAGATGAGCTACTAGCCATCTTCGAAAAAGAAGATAACTGGCTGAGAGATGATATCTCTAAATTAGCATTACAAAGAATTGGCCATAATGTAATGGAATCGATGATGGATGTAGGAAATTTAATTATCGATGGATTTATTATGCGTGATCCAGGAAGCTATGATGACATAATAGATATTTTGATTGACGAAAAGGTCGTTACAACAGAGATGGAAAAGCCATTAAAAGACGTTGTAGGCTTACGAAAAATGTTAGTTAGAGAATTTGTTCAAGTGGATAATGAACAGGTTTTAAACGTATTACAAGAGAGCTTACAGGCGATAAAGCAATTCCCGGATTTGGTAAGAAACTATTTAGAAAATGAGCTTGGACCTGTATCTGCTTTTTTACCGGAGAAAGAGTAATGAAACAGTATAGAGCATATTGTTTTGATTTAGATGGCACAGTATATCGCGGAAAAGACGGGATTGAATCTGCTGTTCGTTTCATTCACAAATTACAACAGCAAAATATTGATTATTTTTTAGTAACAAATAATGCTTCCAAAACACCGATGCAATTACAGGAGGCATTGCTGAACATTGGCTTGGAAGTTCCGACTAAGCGTATCTATACGAGTGCTTTAACTACGGCTAAATATGTGTCGCAGAATTATAGAGATGCAAAAATACACATGATTGGCTCAGATGGGCTGCGCTTTGCATTGGACGCGGAAGGTATTGAAATCGCCCATGAGGATGAACAGCCAGATGTAATCGTAATGGGAATTGATCGTACAATAAATTATGCGAAACTAGCAAAAGCCTCTATTGCAGTTCAGAATGGTGCTAAATTAATTGGAACGAATGAAGATATCAAGTTCCCATCGGAGTTCGGTTTATTGCCTGGCAATGGCTCGTTTGTGCGGCTAGTAGCAAATGTTGCATCTGCAGAGCCAATTTTTATCGGCAAACCGTCACCAGTTATGCTTGAAGTTATACAAGATGAGTATGGCTTTACAAAAGAAGAAATGGTTATGATTGGGGACAATTATGATACGGATATTCTCTGTGGTATTCGTTTTGGCTGTGATACAATTCATGTTAATACAGGGGTTGTGAGTACCGAAGCTGTCCTTCAAAAAGATTTGAAACCTACATACTGTGTTGAGGATTTAAGTGAATTCTAATCTTCATTCAGTGGAAGCTTTCCGCTTCAAAATTGGAGAGATTAATGGGTAAAATAATAACCGCGTACTTCAATAGTACGCGGAATTTTTTATGAAGGAGCTAAATCGAATACCCATTTAATTTAGAATAGTGGGTTTTCTTCAATATATTGATAAATTTTTTTCGTTAGCTCTTCAGGTGTATCTGCTTCTACGATATCCCCATTTACAAGTGCATAGAAGGTTTGATCACAAACTGTACAATAGCTTAAACAGCCATATTCAAGAACATCAATATTCGGATCTTTTTCTAAAATTTCATAAGTTTCTTGAGCACCTTTTGCTAAATTACTTATACAAAACTCAACTAATGGATTCAAGGGCTGTCACCTCACTCAATGACATGCTACTCTGTTTTGGAAGTTTCGTCAATGGAATCGAATTTTTGTGAAATAATTCACAAAAAGTTTCATTAACATATTGTGAAACATCTCACAATAAGTTATACTCTCTATGTACAAATTGTGAACATTTTTGCATATGCAAAATAGAGAATGATGTAGGGGAGTATTTTATGAGAAAACTAGTATTACTAGGTGGAGGTTATGGAAATATGCGAATCTTACTTCGCTTATTGCCAAATAACTTTCCAGAAGACATTATGATAACATTAATTGACCGCACACCTTTTCATAGTTTGAAAACAGAATTCTATGCTCTAGCAGCAGGTACGACAACTGATAAAAAAGTACGTGTTAGCTTTCCAGAAAACCCTCGATTAGAAATGGTATATGGAGAGATTACTAAAATTGATCGCAAAGAAAAATCTGTCATTTTAGAAGATGGTCAAGTAATTCCATATGATGATTTAGTCATCGGATTGGGTTGTGAAGATGATTACCACGGTGTTCCAGGAGCAGAAGAAAACAGCTATAGCATCCAAACGATTGCAAAATCACGTACTACATTTGAAAAATTATGCGGTTTACCACCAGGATCTGTAGTTGGTATTGTCGGAGCAGGTTTAAGTGGTATTGAGCTAGCAAGTGAACTGCGTGAAAGTCGCTCGGATTTAAAAATAAAATTATTTGACCGTTCAGATCGAATTTTACGTGCATTCCCAGAGAAACTAAGCAAATACGTAAAAGACTGGTTTGTAAAAAACAATGTAGATGTAATTGCTGAATCAAATATCACAAAGGTAGAGCCTACGCGTTTATATAACCACGAAGAAGTAATTGAAGTTGATGCAGTTGTATGGACAGCTGGCGTACGTCCTGTAAAAATTGTTCGTGAAATGGATGCAGAAAAAGATAAAAAAGGCCGCCCACTCGTTAACCAGTATTTCCAATTAATTGATGACGAAAATGTGTTTGTAGTTGGTGACTGTGCTTCTTCTGATTTACCAGCAAGTGCCCAACTGGCAGAAGAACAAGGAGAACGCATCGTAAAAGTATTGAAACATCGTTGGAACAATGAAGCACTTCCTGAAAAAATGCCAGAAATTAAGCTAAAAGGTTTCATGGGTTCTCTTGGCAAGAAGCAAGGTTTTGTACATTTAGCAGATACAACAGTAACAGGCCGAATCGCACGTTTGATGAAATCTGGTCTATTATGGATGTATAAACGACAAAACGATTCTCAATAACAGCTTATAATCATCAATTAGCTGAACATAATAAGAAAGAGGGCGGCTGAAAAGTCTGCCCTCTTTACAACTGTCACTAAGGTCTTCGTCGCAGAGGAATTGCGATGAGGATGGAAATACAGTAGGAATAAAATACTTATTCAGTAGAAGTAAATCCTAATTTCTCCAACGTGGAGAAAATTGGTTGAATTTGTATATAACCTTCACCAATTACTTCATTATTGATTAATACAAGTGGGTAGAAAAATTCATCATTATTAATACGCTCAGCCCACTCTTTATCGCGTTCACTGTCAAGAGGTTGTTCAATATCTATATAACGAATGGAAAATGATTGGTTTGGAAATTTTCGACTGATAGCAGCCTGCAGCCATTCGTATGTATCTTTTGATGATGGTGCATTGACACAGCTTGCGCAAATAACATCAGCACCAAAAACTTCTATTATGGGATTATTTTCTTTCATAGATTAACAACCTTTCATAACGGAATAATGGATTTTTTCGTTTCTTCACATTATAATAATTTTAATGAAAGGAGTCGAGAGAAATGACAGATTTAGAACAAAAAGAACAAGTGCAAGAAGTTTTAGATAAATTACGTCCGTTTTTACTTCGAGATGGAGGGGACTGTGAATTAGTAGATGTAGAAGACGGTATTGTTCGTTTACGCCTATTAGGCGCATGCGGAAGCTGCCCAAGTTCTACAATTACTTTAAAAGCAGGTATTGAACGTGCCCTTTTAGAAGAAGTTCCAGGCATTGTTGAAGTTGAACAAGTATTTTAATGAATAAAAAAACTAACGTTTACAACTAGATTGTAAACGTTAGTTTTTTGTTAATTGTGAAGTGTTTTGCAACACTCATTAAGTGCGGACGTTGTCAGATGAAGATAAAATTTTTTAATCATATAGCCGATCTTTCTTTTTCTCGTTGTTCTCGGACTAATTGCCATTGCTCTTTGGCAAGATCAACTAGTTTTGCTTCTCCTCCATCAATACGTTGACTTTCTATCACTTTTGAGAAGAAGCGAGTTGCATCATCCAAATCTCCAATGCGTCTTGAAAGCTCTGCAATCATATACATAATTCGTGTATCTGACATTTGAGTACCTTTATAATCTTCAGTTGAAAATGATTCAATATATTGATCTCGTGCAATTTTTATAAACCGGTTTTCTTGTTCATTTTTTAGACTTCTATATAACCAACCAATGCGCAATGCAAGGCCTGCAAGTGAAACTGCTTTTTCTTTTTTTAACATACCACTCACAAATGCTAATTTATAGGACTCAATCGCCTGATCAATGGTGCGTTCACCATTAAAACTGCGTGGAACCCATTTTTTCGTAATTTGCTCTTCAATAACCTCTCGAGTACCAGGTGCAAAGTATTTTGAAAAGTCCTCTGTAAATGAAAAACCACAATGTTCACATACGAATATATTATAGAATAAAGCATTGACGTTCGAATCAGAATAAATAGGGCAGAAATCTGTATCTGTATGATCTACTTTTATGGACTTAGAACGAACTTTGTACGTTGGAAACGTTTTTTTGCAGCAGAGACATTCTATTTTCTTCTCATAATACGGAGATAGTTCCATACAATTTACCCCCATTCAGATGGACTTTGTAAGACTATTATAGCAATTCTTTTGTCGGATTGAGTGATTATAATTTACTATTTATGAACTATTTATAATAAATGAGGTATAAATACAGTAAAATTAATGCGAGTGCACAAAGCTTTCTTTTTGTAAATGTCCTTGGTATCATATTAATTAGAAGGAAGGTGAATGGGATGACAAGTGAAAAACAAGTAATAGTGTTAACGGAAGCGGCAGCATTTCGTGTAAAGGAAATGCAGCAACATAATGAAGAAGAAAGTTCATTTTTACGTGTAGCTGTCCATGGCGGAGGTTGCAGCGGGTTATCATATGGCATGAATTTTGATCAAAATCAAAATGAAGATGATTTTATAGATGAACAATATGGTTTAAAAATTCTTGTTTCCCGTGAAGATGCACCAATTTTAATGGGAACGAAAATCGATTATAAGCAATCTTTAATGGGCGGAGGCTTTACCATCGACAATCCAAACGCCATCGCATCTTGCGGCTGTGGAACGTCTTTCAGAACGGCTAAAGTTGAAGGTACGCCAGAGGTTTGTGAGTAATAAAATAAAATACTGCTCATCATAATTCGTAGATGGCAGCTGTTAAAAAGAATATAAAACATTAAGTTTACCCATTCATTTGATGCATAAGCTCGAATGAATGGGTTTTTATGTAACTCGGTAAATATCATTAGTATAATAAAAGATATCTGTAATAATTTACAAAGGGTGATGGACAGTGAAGCAAGATAGAGGAAAGGTATGGTTAGGGGTAGCTGGAGTAGTAGTTAACTCAAAGGGACAGTGGCTTGTTGTAAAAAAGAAATATAGTGGACTAAAAGGGGTTTGGTCGCTTCCAGCTGGGTTTGTAAAGGTTGGAGAGACAGCCGATGAAGCTGTTGTACGAGAGATAATGGAAGAAACGGGAATTGATTGTGAGGTTACGGGTTTGGTTGGATTTCGGTCAGGCGTAATTCGTAACGAAGTAAGTGATAATATGGCTATTTTTTGTTGCAAACCTTTAAATGAAAATCAGTCAATTCATATACAAGAGTTGGAGTTATCAGATGCTCGCTGGATTACAATTGATGAACTTCTTAATGGTGGGGGATCATCTGTAATGCTGCAAGAAATGGCAAGTGATGAATTAATAAAATATCAGCTGTTAAAAAAAGACGGCATCAATCCAGGAGATATTTTTAGCTACTCATCATATAAATTATTTTTTAATAAATAAATTCCTTAAAATTCCTTTAAAAAAGTTTTCTATTAATATACATGTTTTTTATAGTTGTTTCATATTTTGTGGAAAGTGCTCGAGTACTTTTATTGTCATTCTTAAATTTTATCCACCGGTTTTGTAATTATTTTCATGTCAATTTAGGATGGGGGTAAATTATGAATGCATTATCAATTGTAATTGGTTCTATTTGTGTGCTTATTATTGGATATCGGTTATATGGCTATTTTTTTACGAAAAAAGTATTGCGGTTAAATGAAAAAGAGCTTACACCAGCACATGCCTATAATGATGGGAAAGACTATGTTCCTACAAATAAAGGTTCTATGTCAAATGTTGGGGTGAAGTGATATTACACGGCACCCCGATTATCCTAAATGAACCCCAATTTTCTTATATAAATTATTTAATAAAATTTTCGCTTTAAAGTGTTCATAGC
>NZ_RXNR01000022.1 GCF_003966145.1 Lysinibacillus telephonicus | reverse complement strand
ACAAAATCAGCTTGGCATACCACCCTTTTAAAGAATACTTCCCCCATCCCAGTGGTTGGGGGAATCAAAAATGTACATTCTTAAACGAACGAAAATGTACATTATATAGTTGACATTTATACTTTTTTACGCGAGTTCAATTTTTATTCGATTCTTTTTATAGAGAGTTATTTTTTATGCATAATTTTTATTATTTCTAGCTCTAATCTCTCAAAACAAAAAAAGAATCTCCGCATTACTTAACACGGAGATTCCTTCTTTTATTTTTTGTAGTATTGTACGATGCCTTTGTAGATAGAGTCTGCAAAGATATCAACATACTCGCTGCTTATTAGTTTTTCACGGTCCGATGCATTTGTAACAAATCCTAACTCTACTAACACAGAAGGCAGAAGTAAGTTTCGAACTACAAAGTAATCTTCGCGTCTTACACCACGGTCCACCATACCTGCATTATTTACAATTTGAGAGTTAATTGCGCTTGCTAGGCGGTAGTCTTCTTTTTCATTTTCATTGCCTGAAATACTATAGTAAGTTTCTGTTCCACTTGCTGATTCGCTTGATGCTGAGTTTACATGGATACTTACAAATACTTCCGCATAATTATTTTGTGCAAAGTCTACACGATCTTGTAAAGTAGGATACGTATCTCCAGCACGAGTCATATATACTTTTGCCCCAGCTGCCTCAAGTTTTTGTTTTACTTTTGTAGCAACTTTCAATACGATTTCTTTTTCAATGGCACCACTTTTTGATGTACCTGGATCTTTACCGCCATGACCTGGGTCAAGGACGATAATTCTTCCTGCTACTGCACTGCCAGATTGATTGATTAAACGTAAATATGTTTTATGTGTGTAGCCATCAATTCCATTGTACGAAATTTTCGCCCAGTTTCCTGAGATGGAATGTACTTCAACATATGTTCCGCGATTAATAGTACCTAATGATTTTGAAGAACTAGATGCTTCCGAACGAATATGCAACGAATCAACTGTTGCCATACCTATTGTATTTGTCGTAAGTTCATTATCTTGATTATCATCGACATTAGGTGGTTGTTCTTCATTTGGTTCTTCTTCTACAGGCTCAATTTCTTTTGTCTGAGAAATGCGGACATAGCCTGGAATTCCATTTTGAATAGTTAAATACCAGTTGCCTACTGTTTTGTAGACTTTAATTTTCTCGCCATTGCTAAATGAACCTAATTCTTTTCCATTAATATCTCTTGTTTTATAAAAAATTACTTCTGATGCATTCGCAAGGACCTCTTTTTTCACTGATCCAACAGGTTGACCATCTTGATCTAAAAATTGAGTGTAGCTACTTGAAATATAAGCATAGCGACCATTGTAGGAAACCTTTAACCAACTGCCTTCAACTTCAAATACTGGCAACTTTGCACCTGTATTTACTTTTCCTATAATATTAGCACTTGTTGAAGATGTTGCTGAGGAACGAACATTTAAGTTATCTGTTGTTGATTTAACAGTACCAATCGCATCCTCTTCATTCGGTACAGTAACTCCTTGAACAGGTAAATCCAGTCTATACTTTTCTTCCGCTGAACGAGCAATAAAAGAAGCAAATTGAGACCGTTTTACAGGTTCATTTGGATTAAACTTTGTTCCAGTTTCGTTGCCTTTTGTAATTCCGTTGTAGTAAATCGCAGCAATGTACTTATAATAAGGATCCTTTGGCGAAATATCGGTAAACGGAACTGTCAAATTTGCGTACTTTTCTACATCTAAATTAAAAGCTTTTGATAAAGTTTTCGCCATTTCGTTGCGAGTTAATGGCCTATTTGGAGCAAATTTTCCTGCGCTGTATTCAGTAAAGAAACCTAATTTTACAGCGCTTTCAACATAACCAGAAAGCTCAGGATATAAATCTATTTTTATATCTGAAAATGAAGAATTTGATACAACTAATGGTTCGTGTCCAGTTGATTCAACGACCATTTTTGCAGCTTGTCCGCGTGTAACATAATTATTTGGTTTATAATAGGATTTCCCATTTTCTGTATAACCTTTAATTACACCTAAATCGACAAGATAATTTATCTCTTCATACGCTCCATGCGACGAAGGGACATCTACAAATCGTTGACTAGCACTTACATTATGTATGGTAAACATTGACATGAAGAAGACTACCACAAAAAGACTGACTTTTTTAATAGACAATGCTCCACTTCCTCCCTTCTTTTTTTTCGCATTCCTATTTTATCAAATTATAGCAATATATACATCGGGCTTTTCTACCTTATTTCACATGATTAAACAAAAATCTCGTTTTTTTCTGTTAAACTACAAAATATTTATTATATTTCGACTTATTGTAACACCTATTGTACATGAAAAAAAGGAAATATATGAAAAATTTATAGAAAAAAAGAGAGACACTAAATTTTGTGTCCTCTCCAAATCAAAAGCATATAAAAATGCCTATGTATTATTGTGTTAAACGATCAATAAATACATCCATATGTTTTATCATTACATGATCGTTTAAACCAAAAGTCTCGTCGCCCTTACCGTTTGTAATTTCGTTCGAAGAAAGGATCTGTACGTATTCATATGCCCAATGAGATGCTTTAACATCTGTAAAGTTTTCAGCTTCACCTTGTAATTTCAAGTCAAATGCTTCTACTAAAACTTTTGCAACTTGTCCACGAGTAATAGGCGAGCTTGGATTGAACTTTCCGTTTTCATCTCCTGTAAAGATTCCAAGTTTATTAAGAGCAGTAACAGCTCCTGCATATTTAGAAGTTGGCTTTACATCAGGGAAAGGTGAATTTGTATCAGTTGTATCTATTCCTAATGCTTCAGCTAGTTGTAGAGCTACTTCACCACGAGAAGCATAAATACTAAAGTCAATAGAAGCATTTTTTACTTCTGCAACGATTTGAGTTTTCGTAAAGTTGCCGATTCGTTTAGCCCCAACATATCGTGATCCCCAGTAATATGGATCAGAAATGCTGTCGATTGCTACGCCCGAGCTTGTCGTTGCTGAGATAAAATCTCCACCGCCGATATAAATTCCTACATGTGAAATACCTGATCCAGAAGTATTGAAGAATACTAAGTCTCCAGGTATTAAATTATTTTTAGATACCGATGTACCTTGCTGATATTGTTCTTTTGATGTACGAGGCAATGAAATGCCAAATTTTGAAAATACTAGACTTGTAAATCCTGAACAATCAATCCCATTTACTGTTGTCCCACCGTATTTATATGGTGTGCCTATATATTGAGTAGCTGTAGTTTTTAATTCTGAATATGTAGCCGCTTCTGCATCATTTACATTTACACTAGAAAATATCATGAAAGATGCAAAAATCGGTAATAACCATCTTTTTTTCACTATGTATGAAACTCCTTCCAAAAAGCCTAAGCTTTTATTGCTTATCTAAAGACTACCATAGAAAAGAGTTTTGGTATTTTTCATTTGTGTAACGTTTGTTATTAAATAAAAAATACCGAATCTCTATTAAAAGCTAGAGATTCGGTACGTTTGTAAGGTTTTTCATAAAAGTTTTCTATTACGGTCGTAATATGAATGTAATAGAAAGTCTATTATTTTCCATTTTATTTGCTAGAAAATAGTTGAACCCAATAAAAGTTTCCATTTTCATTCGGTTTAATACCAATACCTATATTTGTATAATTTTCATTTAAAATGTTAGAGCGATGTTTATCCGAGGCCATCCACGCATTCATTACCTCTTTAGGAGATTGGAAATTTCGTGCAATATTTTCACCAAAGCTCGTATAATCATAGTCAAATAACGTAGCCATATCCCATGATTGTCCATAATATGGTGAATTATGCTCGAAGTAATTTCTATTAATCATATCCTGTGCTTTTATGATGGCAAGCTGATTAAGCGAAGCATCCTGATTTAAAGAAGATAAACCTGCTTTTTTACGCTCCTCATTAACCAATTTAATTACTTCATTTGTCCAATTTGTATAAGAATTAATCGTTGAAATATAATCCTTCGATAAATAATCATAGGCAACTTCTAAACGGTTAATTTTATTGCGAAACTCCATCCCTCTCACCGTTAAACCAGCTAAATGCGCTCTAGAAACATATTGATTAGGGGAAAATGATGTGCTAGTCGTTCCGTTTATAATTTCTACATCTGCCAATGATTCAATATAATTTTTAGCCCAGTAGTTTTTCGAATAATCTGTAAAACTAGTTTTATTCACATTATCGACGGCTATACCAAATGCAAGTGCAATCATTTTTGAAATATGTGAACGTTTCAGAGGTTCAGTTGGATTGAAATATTCGTTATTTTGAATAACACCCAGCTCAGCTAACTTACGGATTTCTTTATAATAAGGATGAGTTGTCGGCACATCCTTAGCTTTTAGCTTAAAAGTAGACTCCAATGATATTCCCATCATTTTTGCGATTACATAAGCCGCTTCTCCTCTAGTGGTATTACGGTTTGGTTTAAATGAGCCATCCTTATAAACTTGCATATACCCTTTATCTACTAGATATTTTATAGAGTCTGCAGCCCAATAACTTTCGCTCACATCTGTATAATAGTATTGCTCCGAATCAGCTAGTACAGTAACATCCTTTTCCGGATTTTTATTATTAACGTTCGATGCGTTCGCTTCAGAATGCAACAAATTGCTTGTTAATAGCAGTGCTATGAAAGTTGAAAGTAATATTTTTTTCAGTATCATCAAACGGCTCCTTTTAATATAGAAGATAGATTTCTGTTGTTTAGAATTCTTAATTCTTATTATAACAGAACTTAAATAAAAGTAATTTAGTTTAGCAGTTACTAGAAACTTTCTTAAAATTTCGTCTTCAAAAAAACAACTATTTTTCAACCGTTTCATTCTATGATATTACTGTAAATATTTCAAAACAAAAAATCTCATACCAACCCCTATGGATTGATACGAGATTTTAATAGTTAATTATAATGCATCTGTATACATTGGGCCTTTTGGTAAATACTTAGACATTCCTATCTCTTCTAGGCCATTTTTAATTTTTAGCGTGTAGCCATAATTATTTCTTGATAAATAGCCAGCTTTGGAAGCAATCATTTCTTCAAGTACTGGTAAATATGTTGTATCTATGTCTTTCCAAAGTCGATACGCATTGATTAAATCTTCAAGCGTTAGATGTTGATAGTCTTCTCCTCTAAACTCGCCTTGTTTATTGACACGATACCAAATGTCTCCGTTTGAACGAATCCATTTATTCTTTTCTTTTGCAATTGCAGATTGTATCGCTGTTGCTGTTTTTAGATATTTTGCATCTCCAAACTCTTTATAGGCAATTAATAATAGATTCATTCCACCTAACATATGATTCATGGAAGAATGCGTCGTTACCTCCTGTACAAGCGGGAAATAGTCAGCGATATAATAAGAATCACGATCTACTCGAATAATGTGTCCTGCTGCCTCTCTTGAAACAAGTAAATCTGCATAATTTCGCAAAGGCTCTTTATAATTAGGAACACCAAACATTGCCCCTGAATTATAGTAGAATAAAGCAATTTGCTCGTTAAATCGTGTATCGATAAACGGTGCATGAATGCCGTAAAGTCCTTTTAAATAAGTACTTGTTACTTCCGTTTCCCAATACTTTTTGTTCCCTTTAAATTTAGTTAAACTTACGAACGAGTTGTTCACTAAGTTTTCAAAATAGCGATCGCCTTGTTCTTTATATAAAACTAATGCGCGATCCTCTTTTACTAACAATAAATTTCGTCCGAAGCCCTGATAGGAACTTGGCATTGGTTCAGTTGTAGTAGCCATTTTATTAAATGGACCTTCCGCTGTATACCATTTATTGCGTTTCTTGTAATTTTGCGCTGTTTCAACCATCCAGCTGTTCATGTTTTCATCGGAATTAAATAACTGTTTACTTGAATCCATATACCAAGTATCAACAATATCTTTTCCGTTTGATGTTAAAGTATAGAAAACATACATATCCGTTCCCAGTTTGTTATATGATAGAGCCTCATATTCGGAAATTAAATCCCGCATTAAGCTGCGCCCACCATCCTTATAAGTTTGCACCAATTGTTTTGAACGGTATGCTTGACCAACCATACGCTCGCCGGAAACAGCTCCATCTCGATTTACAGAACGAAGAAGTCCTGTTGGATAACTTGATGAATCATAGCCAAATACATCATCTGGGTTCTTTTTCAGCGGGTAGCGATCATAACGATATAATCGTGAATTTGATATACCCTCTTCTTTTTGGAATAAATCAACTGTCACCTTTGAATTCGATGGATTTTCAAGTGTAGTAAAAACAAACTCATCTCCATTATTTAGATGGCGTACAGTTACTTCTAAAGTTGCACCATCTAAACCAATTGAGTAGTTATAAACTGTGTCCTTTGCTACACCATAAGAAGTAGTCGTTGCCCCTTTGTTGACAATTGTTGTATTTGCACGAATGTAAAGAGGGTTCGTCCCACCTGTTACTTTTGCAAAATTTGCTTCCTTGCGATTTAGCGCAAAATTGCTTGATGCTTCACCAGCTGTTATCGTGAACTGATTTTCTGGGATTCGATTAGTTGCAACTAAAGCACGGTATAGCATTACTGTAAATGTTACACGATTTACTGTTGTTTTCGGATCGAATGTACCATCTTCTTTACCCGTTGTAATGCCATGTTGTGCTAAAATTTTTACGTTTTCTCGATGTGAAGGACTGATTCGATTCCAGTCTTTAAAGGTAATCTGTTCACCAGTATCCTGTAATTCAAAAGCACGTACAATTGTTGTTGCCATTTGCTCACGTGTTAGGCCGTCTGCAACTCCGAATCTCCCATCTGGTTTCCCTTGAAATATTCCTGATGCAAAAGTTCTCATTACTCCTTGTAAGAAGCTTGATTTTGAACTCACATCTGAAAATATTGGTTGGTAAGGAGCAGCAGGTAATTGAAGTGCGCCTGCAAAAAGATTTGCAGCTTGGCCGCGATTGATTTCTAATGCTGGTCGAAACTCTCCATCAGGATAACCATTTATAACGCCCATTTCCACAAGCTGCATAACTTCATTTTTTGCCCAAAATGAATTAGGTATATCTGCAAGCTTTTGTGAAACAGTAATATGCTGTGGTTGTTGAGGAGATATAGTTGCCGAGTCCTCAGTTGATTGGCTGCTATTAGCTTCTGTATTTCCCTCATCATTAGCCTCAACTACATCTGTTGCCGATTGTGACTCGTCTGCTGAATTTTCAATCGAATTATCTTCCGTAGAATTTTCTTGATTTCCTAAATCAACATTATGTTCAGAAATATCTTGGATATCGTCCTCTGACGCACTGACACTTATCGGCAGAATAGTCGAAAGCATTAGTGAGAGGGATATAAGAATTGTAGTAAGTTTCTTCATTAAAAAGCGATCCTCCTGGTGACTATTCTAATACAGTGTTTCGTGTCGAAATATGTACACTCAATTTTTATTATAACATTCCATAAAATAATAGAAATAGTATATAAAAATCAATTGATTAATTTTTAAATGTAAAATTATTATTCTATGAATGTTCGTATAGATTAGCATACTTTAGGAAAGGCGATGTTTTGTTGAAGTGTGGGGAATTCTATAGATTTGGTTCTGGAATTTTTTTAAGTTGATTATACTTATTAATCGGATTGCATTGCTTAGGGATTTTTTTGTGGAGTTTGGATAAGTTTTACTTCTTTTTCTGCGATTCGAAATTATTTACGCTGTGTGAAGTATTATTTACTTGCTTTTGAGGAATTTTTACGCGGGTTTTATTCTTTTTTACGTGGTTTGAATTTTTTACGCGGTTTCACTACTTTTTTACGCAGTTTGAAGCATTATTTACGTGCTTTCGAGGAATTTTTACGCGGGTTTTCCTCTTTTTTACGTGGTTTGAATTTTTTACGCGGTTTCTCTGCTTTTTTACGCGGTTTGAAGTATTATTTACGTGCTATCGGGGAATTTTTACGCGGGTTTTATTCTTTTTTACGTGGTTTGAATTTTTTACGCGGTTTCTCTTCACTTTTACGCGGTTTGAAGTATTATTTACGTGCTTTCGAGGGTTTTTTACGCGGGTTTTCCTCTTTTTTACGTCGTTTGAATTTTTTACGCAATTTCACTCCTTTTTTACGCGGTTTGAAGCATTATTTACGTGCTTTCGTACTATTTTTACCCGGGTTTCACTCTTTTTTAAGCGATTTGAATTTTTTACGTAATTTCACTGCTTTTTTACGCGGTTTGAAGCATTATTTACTTGCTTTCAAAGAATTTTTACGCGAGTTCTTCTCTTATTTATACGATTCTAAACTTCAATTCACTCAAGCTGACAAATCTCTCACCTATACCTAAAATAAGCATAAAAAACACGCTCTCAACCTGAGAACGTGTTCAAAAGTCCGATACTATTCAACCGAAATAATCTCTAATGCAGGTTCTGTTGCTTCAATTGCATTAAATAAAAATGAAGCAAGTTGTCCGCGTTTTAATTTGCCATTTGGGCTGAATGTTGTCTCTGTTGTACCTACCGTAATTTGATAGTCAACTAATGTTTGAATATAACGTTTAGTGTTTGTATCCGTTAATTTATTTACATCAACAAACTTTGAATTAGTTGTTGTTGCAATGTCTAAATCAAACCCTAATGTTAGCATTTTTGCCATTTGGGATCTTGTTAATGTGTTGTTCGGCTTAAATGTATCACCATAGCCACTGATGATGTTGTTTTCAAACAACGCTGCAATTGCTCCATAATATTTGCTTGATGAAGGCACATCTTTAAAGCCAGGGTTTTGTACATTTTGAGTATCAAGCTGTAGGGCGTTTGCTAAATATAACGCCGCATCACCACGAGTTGCTTCTTGATTTGGTTTAAACTCAGTCGCTGTAATGCCAGTTACGATGTCTTCATTATACAATGTAACAATTGCATTATAATGTGAATTGTTTGTGCTTACATCAGTAAAAGGATTAGTTAACTCCTCGGCAGTTGGAGCATTATTAAACATAGACCCTGTTATTACTGTGGCTAATACAAAAGCAGAAGCAATTTTGCCCCACTGCTTCTTTGATTTGTTACGAAACATTTGAAGCCCCCCTATGAAAATTTTAAATAAAACTCTTTTTTATTATATTACCAGAACGTAGATTGTACATATATTGTCGTTGATTCCCATTCTGTTTTATTGCCACTAAGATCTGTAATTTCTTTGTTTGGTTTAACTTTAATTGTAAGTCTCATCGCCTTATCTTCATCTTCATCATTTGAAACCGTTAAAATAATTTTCTTTCTATCAGAAGGATGAAGTTTCGAAGTTACTTCAAATGAATTTCCTTCATTATCTTTAATAACAAAATAATTGTCCTCAATATCGGCTAGTTCTTCATTAAACTTCAATGTAATTTCAAGTTCATTTGTTACGGTAGCATTTAGGAAAATCGGTTTACGGTTCTCATACATATCGACTAGTTTATTAAATTCTTTCATCTTTTCAAAAGAACCTTCAGCTCTTATATTTTTTATTTTTAAATTTGGTGATTTTCCTGAAGTCGAGCTGCCACGGACAATAAGTTCTACCTGGTAAGGTTTTGAAGCATAATAATTTGCACTTTCAATTCGATATCCAGCAAGCTGATAGTTATTTTTATTTTCCGCATCAGCCTGGTTTACAGGATAATTAAAATTGATTAATAATCGATTATTTTCTTCAATATCATCTGATGAACGAGAGGTTTCAATTGTTACTACCTCTAAACGACTATTATTAATGTTATAATCCACAGAACGCGTAAATTTCACATCCTCCGCATTATAAACAGCCATATTACGTTCATTTGTAACACCATCAAACGTTAAGTTTACAAAATACTGGGCATCTTCAAGATCAATATCTTTCAATAGCTCTCTCAATAATACTCGAACAACTTTCTTATTTGTTTTGTCTGTTCGCACTATTGCTTTGTTTGTCGACGGAATTTGATTTGTTACACCATTATGGACGTAGACTCCATCGATAGACACCGTCGCATCTTTTTCTGCCATAATATTTCGGTCAAACGTTATATATAAATACTCATTGTTTTCTTCTCTAACAACTTGTGTATCAATCACTGAAGACCTCGTAGAATCAGTAGTAAAAGTATGTGTTGTTTTAAAAGTAGCTGTCTCGCCTGATATATCTGAAATCGTATGGCCATTAGCTGTTGAAATTGTCACATTGCCTTGTAGGTAATCCCCAACTGTTACAATAAATGATGCTAAATCATCCTTATCCTGCTCAACAGACTCCACTGCAACAGTAGAACCTCCCTGAATGATTTGTAAATCTGATTTCCAAATTGGAGATAAGTCTTCAGAAAAAGTTAATTTAAACTGCTTAGCACCAAGCTGTGTAACCGATTCTAAAACGGGCTTTACCCCATCCTCATCCGCTTTACGCAGTTCAATTTCTAACTGCTCTGGCGAAGAAGTATTCCCTGCAATATCCGTTATCACACCAAATTTCACATATATCTTCGTATTTCCCTCAAGCTCTTCACCATTAGACGTAGCATTAGACAAATCAAACACTACCTCAGTAGCATTCCTTTCAATCTTTCCTGTTATATTACTTACCGTTTGTCCACCTGCTAGTTTAAATTGAGGTGTATCACTTACACTTTTAATTGGTTCAGAGAAAATAACTTTCACTTTATCGCCGCTAAGCTTTTGGATTCCATTTATTTTCGGTTCTACATTATCCTCATTGAAAAAGAACGTTCCTTCATAATTCGATAACGTATAGCCTTTCATTGATTTGACGCCATTAATTTTTAGACGATATCGTTCATTTAACGCCTCTTCATCATCAATTGTAATTTTATAAGATCGTTTATCTTCACTTATTTCACCTTTATTTAATGAAACAGAGCCAGCATTATCTATTCCAGTAAGTTTAAACATTGATTCTAGCTTCTCTGAGTCAGTTGTCGAATCAAGATTTATTTCCTGATTAAAATAAATCGTAAATTGACCACCATTATTACTTTTTACATCGTCAACCTTCAACTGGCTAATGCTATAAGTGACTTTAGCAGAGTATGAAACATTATCGATTTCAAATGAAACTGTTGTAGGGACATTTTCTTCAAGTGAATCTTTTAGTTCTACATGATGAGTTGTGTCATCTGAAAGTGTTACCTCAAGCTCATTTGCTGATAAAACTTCTACCTCTTTAACAGTTAATGCCGGAATACGTACATTGCTCATGTTATAAAACATTGATGCAAACTGGCCACGCTCTGTAACAGACTTAGGGTTAAAGGAAGAAGCCTTCGTTATATCAAAATAATCAAGTACTTTAATTGCTCTTTGTGCTTCATTCGTCGCTTCACCCAAATCTCTTATCTCAATGTTGAAGTTTTGATTTGCAACATAGTCAATATAATCAAAATTATGTATTGTTGAAAATGCGCGCACTAAAACAACCGCCATATGTTCCCGGCGCATTTCTTCATTCGGTAATAGTTGACCATTATTCCCGTTAAATACTCCGACATCCTTTACCAATGCTGCATATTGAAGCAGCTCATCAGAAGTATTTTTGGATAGATCCGAGTAACGCATGTTGGACTTATAATCATTAGGAATTTTATATCCTATGGAAACTAAATATTTCCCTAATATTTTTACGACATCTGAACGAGTCAAACCTTTCCCTGGTTTAAACGTTCCGTCAGCATATCCATTAATAATCCCTTGTTTGACTAGAGCTTCTATTGCAAATTGGTGTGAGTTTCCATTAATATCGGAAAATAATGCTGCACTTGTAGAAATTGGAGCTACTGTTGAAACAACAACCGCTGCAGCTGACAGACCTGTCAAATATTGAAAACGTTTCGATTTTTTCTTCATATGTCTCCCCTCCAAAAAATAATGGGTATATTACCATTCTATAGCATTTCTGGATGATTGCCATTAGAAAAACACAATTTGTATCAAAATAATGCCAGTTGCTGTCTTTTTAATGTTGATTTTCACTCATTTCTTCTATCTACTAATAAAAAATGCCGATTATGAAATGGATCATAATCGACATAAAAAATTTCTATATTAGATGAATTATTTTTTAGCTGTTAATGCAATAGCAGTTTCAAATTTAATTGAATTACCATTTACATCTGTAATATCTGTACCTTCAAGACCAACAATTGTTAATTGCTTTTGCATATCATCAGTTGTCAAATCAGAAATTACAACAGAGATAGTATTTGCAGATGTTGCTTCGGCATCTTGAAGATTCGCATCAAATTTGATTGGGGCTTCAAATGCTTTTCCATCTACATAAACTTCGAAGTCGTTAACAGCAGCTTCGTTTAGTTTAATAGCTTCTGAGAAGGTAATTTCGATTGTTTTTGTTGCAGTATCTAATGTAGCAGATTCAACAGTCGGAGCAGCATCCTCTTCTTCTTTAGTGAATTCTACTAATTTAGTAGCCGTTTCTCCTGCTTCACCTGAAAGATCAGTTAATGAAGATACTTCTACATAGTAAGCAGCACTGTTGAATTTAGAGCTTGCAGTAACGTGAAATAAAGTTGGATCTTTTTCATCAACTTCAACGGTAGTAATTTCTAATGAATCAGCTGTAGTTCCTAATTTTACAGTTGGGTTTGCAAGTAATTCCTCGGAAACTTTAACTGTAAATGTGTTTTCACCTGTTTGAGTGATTGTTTCTACTGTTGGAGCTACACCATCTTTTTCACCTTTAACCATTGTGAAAGTTGCTGGGTTTGGATCCAATAAGTTGCCAGCGATATCCTTTGCATCAGTAATTGTTGCAGTAAATTCCTTTTTAGCTTCAACATCTTGATCAATCGTTAATGTTAATACTGTTTGCTCTTCATTTAATGATTTTCCAACAGCTACTTCTTGGCCTTGTGCATCTTTGAAAGTAATTTTACCTACTGCGTCAGCTTGCACTGGCTCTGAGAAATTCACTTTGTAAACTAAAGATGAAACCTGTTCTGTTGTAAATGTTGGTGCTTGCGTATCATTAAAGTGAACAGTTGTATTATATGAAGGAACAAACTCACCGGCTGCACCTTTAACCGTTTCGGAATCGATTACGACATTGTAATCACCATCGAAGAATGCATTATTTTTAATGTCTGTTGAAATTGTAAGTGCTTTTCCATCTTCACTTAATCTATATGATAAAGTGCTAGTATCTGATGTTGTCACACCAACTTTTTCAACTTTAACTGCTTGTAAGTTGGCTTGCGTACCATCAATCGGTTGTGTGAATTCTACTACAATTTTTGAAGAATCTATAGTTGTTACAGATGCAACTTCTAATTCTTCTTCATATGTAATTGTCTCGATTGTACGATTTAGGAAAGATGCGAATTGTGCACGTGTTACAGAGTTTTTTGGTTCAAACTTCTCAACAATTGAAATACCTAAGTTGCGTAATGCTTGAATTTCTTCACGTGATTCAGCTTTAGCAGATGTAAGATCAGCTACTACTAAGTCTTTTGCATTTTCTGCAATTTCAACTAATGAAGTACCTGTAACTGCTTTGTAAGCACGGTCTAATGTCAACGCCATGTTTTCACGAGAAATATGGCCTCCAGGGTTTAATTTGCCGTTAGATCCGATAAAAACACCTGCCTCTTTTACTAATGCAGCGTATTTTACTAACTCTTGGTCTTTAGCACCAACTTCCACATCATCGAATCGTTGAACTGTATTCCAATCAGCAGGGATTTCAAAACCTTGTTTTTCCACCCACTTACCAAGCATTTTAACAACATGTCCACGTGTTAATTGAGCGTTGGGGCGGAATGAACCATCTTCATATCCTTTAATAATTCCAGCTTCAACTAATGCATTGATTGCTTCAGCGTGTGAATTGTTTTCTTTCACATCATCGAATGCCGCAGATGCTACTGGAACGAATGCAGATGCTACTAACGTTGCCGTAGTTGCTGTTGCCATGAATTTTGAATATTTCTTCATAAAAAAATCCCCCTGGATATCAAAATATTATCATCTTTACTGTTACCTATTAAATACGATAACTTTTTACAGTATACTTTTAATCTTTTTGTAAAATCAAAGGTAAATAGTGTCATTGAATGATTTACCAATATTGTCGGGGATTTAATATTGTAGTTATGATTTTCTAAAAAATTAATATATCGTTTATATTTTTGATATTTTTTTGATATCGAATACAAAAAACAAGAGCACAAGTACGAATACTTGTGCTCTTGTTTTTGGGCTACCAACCATTTTTCTTAATGACTGTTAATATATGCATGATGAGGAAAAATTCTTTTACAAATTAAGTCTACCATTTCTTTCAAAAAAGAACAATCTTAATTTACTATCCTTTTTCGTAGAATGATGATTTATTATGTATTTTTTTGACAAAAATAGTAGATAGATTCATTTTAAAACTCAAATTTTTATAAAAGGGAAGATTTCGACCACTCCAGAATTATATAGCTTCCGACATAGTTTACTATAAATAAATGAAAATTATGTTAAAAACATAATTAAACGTTTGAACGGTATTAACTTGGCTTTAAAGTGTTCTAAATCGTAAATTCATACATATTAGAGAATCGTTAGGCGTTAAGCAATACCCGAGTTTTTTTAAAAAAAATTATTTTTAGGAGAAATCTCTTATCCTAGCAGGATAAATTAATTAAATTAAGTTTACGATTTCTAAATTTATTGCAACAACATATATTATCTTTGATTCCTTTCATGGGGGGAAAAAAATAAGTGAAAGGAGGTGTTTTTATGTCTTCATACAACAGTTATTCAAGTGAATATGATGCTTTATTTGGGGGCTTACTTTTAACGTTTATAATTGTTGGTATAGTATTAGGTATTCTAGGTTATATTATTACGGCAATTATTTTCTATAATGCTGCCAAAACAAATGGATTAGCCGAAATCGCTTTCTGGTCATGGATTCCTATTGCCAATGCGTATGTTTTATTTGCACTAGGCTCAATTAAAACATCAACTGATGAAATTAAAAAAGATGCGCTAAAATTCCTGTTAATTTACATTGCACTTGCCATCATTTCCATCATTCCATTTATCGGTATTCTAGCATCTATTGCACTTATGGTAATATCCATTTATTATATTTACCGTTTGTTCTACCGCTGGATAGGAGATACTGGGAAATCCATTCTATTCGTTTTCCTAACATTTATAACATGTAGTATTTTCTATTACGTTTATGGCTTATTACGCATGAAAAAACCATTTGTAGCTTAATAAAAAATACCTGGCATACAAACATCACAGAATGTTTGTGTGCCAGGTACAATTATTCTTCTTTTTCAATTATTGCGTCTTGTACTTCTTTGTGTTCCTCTAAATATACTTGACGGTCACGAATAACTTTTGCAAGAGCTACAGATGTATATGTTGTAAATAAAATCCCCATCCAGTAATAGCCCTTTTCAACAAAAATCCATTCTGTGTTCCATACTGCAATCATACCAATACTAAATGATACAATCATAGAAAGCCACGCCAAAAATAAATATTCAGGGGCTGTTTTAATACCTTCATTTCTATCACGTAAAACTTTTACTAATGAAAATGCAGAAAAAGTTATCCAACCTAAACAAATAGTATAAAATCCTCGTTCAACCAACATCCAGTCTGTGTTCCAAATAGCAATTAGGACAAAACTAAACGATACAAGAAATGCTGCCCATGTTAAGAAGAAAAATTCTTTACTTTGCATATAGGTTTCCTCCACATATTCTATTATGCTAATGTTCAAACCCCTACATATTTAATTTCACAAAACATTCTATGTGACCGAATACGAAACTATGTAGGATCCCTCAATCCCTGATACTTAAATCAATTCTTTAGAGTATAAGAAATTCGCTCATCCAACATTGGAAATCGCACATAGAGTCCCGAAATTCGCTCATAAACCTTGAAAATCCGCTCATAAAGTCCCCAGATTCGCTCATAAACCTTGGAAATCCGCTCATAAAGTCTGAAATAAATTAAATTATTGTCCTATTATAGTGTGTTATTATTTCAATAGTGAATATTAAAAGGATGGTGGACTTAAGTTGATAACGCTTCAAGTCTGTATTGCGTTGTTAATTCTTGCTTATTTTACATATGGAAAATACGTGGAAAAAGTTTTTGGGGCTAACGGTGAGCGTCAAACGCCAGCTTATGTAAATGCAGATGGAGTTGACTTTGTTCCAATGTCGACTTCAAAAAATTCTTTAATCCAGCTGCTTAATATAGCTGGGACTGGGCCTGTATTCGGACCGATTGTAGGGGCACTTTATGGACCTGTTGCATTTATTTGGATTGTTGTTGGCTGTATCTTTGCAGGAGCAGTTCATGATTACCTAACGGGGATGATTTCGATTCGAAACAAAGGAGCTCATTTACCTGAATTAGTGTCAATATTTTTAGGGAAATATATGAAATATGTCGTAAATGTTTTTGCACTACTATTATTACTTTTAATTGGTACAGTGTTTGTAACTTCACCTGCAATGCTGATTAATAATCTATTGGAAGGTCAAATATCAATAGAAGTTATTGTTGCTGTAATTTTCTTTTATTATATTTTAGCTTCTATTTTGCCTGTAGATAAAATTATCGGTCGTCTCTATCCACTATTTGGAGCATTGTTAGTTATTTCTGCTTTGGGTGTTGGATTCGGATTAATTGTAACAGGTGCACCAATTCCGGAATTATCTTTTACTAATATGCATCCAAATGAATTACCGATATTTCCATTAATATTCTTTACGATTACTTGCGGTGCGTTATCAGGATTCCACGCAACACAAACACCTATCATTTCTCGTACTACACAAAATGAAAACCAAGGGCGTAAAATTTTCTACGGAATGATGGTTGCAGAAGGGATTATTTCTTTAATTTGGGCTGCAGCTGCAATGAGTTTATTTGGAGGTTCCGAGGGGCTATATGAGGTTCTTACTACAGGTGGACCAGCAGCTGTAGTAAGTCAAGTTGCATTATTAATATTAGGGTCGATTGGTGGTACTTTAGCAATTTTAGGTGTAATCGTATTACCTATCACCTCTGGAGATACAGCATTCCGTGCAGCACGAATGATTATAGCTGACTATTTTAAAATGGGACAAGCAAAATTATTTAGCCGTTTATGCGTTACAATTCCATTATTTATCATTTCCTATAGTTTAACCAAAATTAATTTCAGTAATTTATGGGTTTACTTCTCTTGGGCAAACCAAGTAACAGCAGCAATTGCACTTTGGGTAGGTGCAATGTATTTATTTCATGCAAAGAAAAATCACTGGATAGCAACTATTCCAGCGACCTTTATGACATATATGGTAATTGTTTATATTCTTTATGAGCCATCTATGAGCTTTGGCATCTCATTAAACGCTTCATTCATTGGCGGTATAGTGGCAACAATTGCAATTTTATCAGTATTCTTCAACTTCGCCCACAAAAATCGTGGAACAGCTTTTATTCTTGATGAAGATGTATCCCGATATCAAATCGCAAGCAAAGTAGAACAAGATTAGAAGTACTTGAAGGCGAGGATGAGTTTCTCGTCTTTTAAATTGCATGGTTTTAAGTAGACATCTCTATGATCTTTGTAATATTTAATCGGTTTCATATATATATACGAAGTTTAATGTAATATTTACGCTATTTGTCTTTATATTTACGTGTTTTTTAGATATTTATTCGTTTTATCTCAGTATAGGTATTTGCACATATTCCTCGAAAAATCGCTCATAAATTCTGAGTATCCATCGTTAATTGCACCCTTTTTCAATCATCCATAAAAATAATGCGTATTTCTTTTGGTAGAAAAATAAATTTAGTGAGAGATCTATCAAGTTTTTATTTTAAATGTTCAATTTCCCCGCTTTTACATAGGAAAAATCCTTCCCAAATAAAGAATAGCTCTGTTATATAAAAATAGTATTGTTGTTATATAACATCATATGTTATTATCGTTTTAGTAGTGAATATTGCGAATATTTCAAAAGGGATGGGGGACTTATAATGATTACATTTCTAGTATGTATCGTATTATTAATCGTTGGTTATTTTACGTATGGAAAATACGTAGAAAAAGTCTTTGGGGAGAGACCAGACCGACCAACACCAGCTTATGTAAATTCAGATGGAGTTGACTATGTTCCAATGTCTACTCCGAAAAATTCATTAATCCAGTTGCTTAACATTGCTGGTACTGGACCAGTATTCGGTCCAATTGCAGGGGCTCTTTACGGACCTGTTGCATTTATTTGGATTGTGGTTGGCTGTATTTTTGCAGGTGCAGTTCATGATTATTTAACTGGTATGATTTCGATTCGAAACAAAGGGGCTCATTTACCAGAACTAGTTTCAAAGTTCCTTGGGAAATTTATGAAACATGTTGTAAATGTTTTTGCGTTATTATTATTACTTTTAGTTGGAACCGTTTTCGTTACTTCTCCAGCTATGCTTATAAATAATTTACTAGATGGTCGAGTAGCACTTGGTATTATCGTAGGAGTAATCTTCTTGTATTATATTTTAGCTACGCTTTTACCAGTTGATAAAATCATCGGTCGATTATACCCATACTTTGGAGCGCTATTAGTAATTTCAGCGGTAGGTGTAGGAATTGGACTAATTGTAACAGGAGCACCAATTCCAGAATTATCGTTTACAAATATGCATCCAGGTAATTTACCAATTTTCCCATTAATATTCTTTACAATTACTTGTGGTGCATTATCAGGATTCCATGCAACGCAAACACCTATCATTTCTCGTACAACTCAAAATGAGAAACAAGGCCGTAAAATTTTCTACGGAATGATGATAGCTGAAGGTATTATTGCGATGATTTGGGCAGCTGCTTCTATGAGTTTATTTGGCGGATACGATGGGCTAAACGAAGTAATTGCTGCTGGTGGTCCTGCAGCTGTTGTAAGTGAAGTGTCACTATTAATGTTAGGCTCTATTGGCGGTACATTGGCTGTTCTTGGTGTTATCGTGTTACCTGTTACTTCTGGGGACACAGCATTCCGTGCAGCTCGTATGATTATCGCAGAATATTTTAAATTTGGGCAAGCAAAATTATTAAGTCGTTTATGGATTGCAATTCCATTATTCGTTATTTCTTATGGGTTAACAAAAATAGATTTTAATATTTTATGGCGCTATTTCTCATGGGCAAACCAAGTAACCGCAGTAATTGCACTTTGGGTGGGAGCAATGTATTTATTCCTTGCAAGGAAAAATTACTGGATTGCAACAATTCCAGCAACCTTTATGACGTATATGGTAATCGTTTATATTCTTTACGAACCAACAATGGGCTTCGGCATCCCATTAAACGCTTCATTCATTGGTGGTGTAGTGGCAACAATTGCAATTCTAGCAGTCTTCTTCAACGCCGCACACAAAAAGCGCGGTACTTCCTTCTTACTGGATGAAGACGTATCCGGATACCAAATAGCAAGTACAGTAGAACAAGATTAGAATAACTTGAAGGCGAGGATGAACTCCTCGTCTTTTCAATTGCACTGTTTTAGTATTAAGGATACACATATAGGATGTTTATTGTGCTATATATTTACGCGGTTATTAATTGTCTACTTTCAGTTGATATTTACGCGGTTTTGGGTGATATTTACGCGGTTTGATTTAATTTTTACGTGGTTTCGAGTTGGATTTACGCGGTTTCACTAGTTTTTTACGCGGTTTGATTTTTTTACGCGATTTCACTTGATATTTACGTGGTTTGATTTAATTTTTACGTGGTTTCGAGTTGGATTTACGCAGGTTCACTAGTTTTTTACGCGGTTTGATTTTTTCACGTAATTTCAATTCATATTTACGAAATTTAAATACAAAAAGAGACTAATCCTGATTAACTGTATTAGGATTAGTCTCTTTCCTCTGTACCAGAACTGATTGTAAGCGTTTTCTTTTCATAGTACATAAGTTTACAAGAAATTAATTTCTATCACAACACCGACTCTACAGCTCTAACCACTAGTTATATAGAAAAAGGCAAGAATGATTAGTACAATCAATAAAACAAATGTAATCAAGAAGTCTGATTTTTTTCTTTCTTCGACAATTCTCATAAATAAACGAATAATGACTAGGGTTAAAGCAATACAAATAATGCCTAAAAGAAATTTAAAAATATAGACCCCCCCTTACTTTATTGTATGCCTATATTGTGTATCATGTACACTATAAATTCAGAAAATTACAAATTTTAATTCTCTAAAACAAAAAGCAAATTCACTTTTCCTTCATTCCTGAAAGCATTCCCTTAATAAATAAAAGATAATTTATGTAGTTATTAAAAAGTCATAAGTAAACGCTTTCAAAATCACAACATAAATTTAACTAATAGTTCAAATCCCTTTAGTTTTCTTTGTCTTATCGCTTCTAAGGAGAGATCGATTGGCAGTTTGATTTGGGGATTAAAGATAATCTCACTAAAGTAAGTTGCATTCTTTATTTTAAAGTTCAAATCAATTATCCAAATCGTTTCTTTTGTGTAGTAACAGGGAGCTTGGATTGCGACTCGAGGTAAGCTTTCAGAAATTAGAATAGGCGGATTTTTGATATAACCGAGCATTTCACGTGAAGCATGTAAACGTCCAAGTAAAGTAGAACCATATTCTAAACAAAGATTTTCTATAATTTTTTGAACAGGTTCCTTTGAAAAAACATGGCCTTGATCAGTGTAAATTATCGATGAATGCATCCCATTATAATAAGGAGCAATTGCGTGACAAGCATGTTCTTTCAAAATTTTCATTTCTTCAAAACACATAAATACTCCTCCCCTAATTGAATTACTTTCACTTTGATAACTTCCATACACCTAATAAACAAAAAATGGTAATTATGGATAATATTTTAAAAATTATTCCTAAAATTATCAATATTTAGAATTTGAAAGTCGAAAAACTATCACATTTAAAATTTGCTAGCAGAATCCATCCCTAAAAATAGTTGTTATTTCAATAACTTACTAGGAAAACATTGTAAATTACTATTAAAAATTCCCGTAATTCTCCTAGAAAATCTCTTAAATAGTGAGTTCGCTTCCATAAATAATCTTATGTACGATAGAGCCACCATGGAATAACGGACTTGCGCGCTCGTCATTAAGGAAGAAGTAAATGCAAACTTTTGACGAAGTATTTGAGAAATATTCACCTATGATATCGCATGTATTGAAAAGAACAAATATATACAAAAATCATGATTACTATCGACAAAGTGCAGCAATTGCACTTTGGAAAGCATGGCAAAACTACGACGAAACCCTAGGTGATTTCGCTCCATATGCATATCGAACGATGTTAACAACAATCTATACAGAGATGAGGAAGGATAACCAATATAATGGTAGAAACATTGCGTACGATAAAGAAGAACTTGTAAATATAGCACAGTATTACGAAATGAAAAATCGTTCAAATTTCGATTTTGGGCAACTGGAGGATATACTATCTCAATTAAAGCTTGAAGAGTACAACTTACTAATGAATCTATACGTTTATCAATATTCATATAAAGAACTTGCAAAAATTGAAAATATACCTCTTTCAACTTTAAAAAAACGCCGGGACCGATTAATAAAAAAAATTCGAGAAATGATTGTCCACCAAACATCATAATCATCAAAAAAGGAATCAAGCACAAAATATGCGCTTTAATCCCTTTTATAATTTAAATCGTCTGTGTGCTGGGTACAAAAGGTGTACCCAGCACATTATTCGCTTTTTTCTAAAAGGACTTTTAGTTTTTCAGATAGTTCTTGGATTAGTTCTTGAACTGTAATAGAAGATTCATTGCCTCTATGTATGCCATATTCTAAAATGCGTTTTAATTCTTCTTGTATATCATCTGTCATCATTTCTACGATGCCTCCAATGCCCCCAAGTAATACAAATGCATTTAATGTTACTTAAACTATTATATGTGTTTAAAAGAAATCTGTCCCTTAAGTCCATTGTTACAATTGTATATTAAAAGATGCTAAAATTTCAAAAATCTACAACTATTTTTCTTACTAGATTATTATTTTTTTATCCTTCCATTACTATCTTTCTAATTTGTATGCATGACAATTTTTTCGTATAAAAAAGAGCGTAAACAAAGTCGATTCTGACTATGTTTACACTCTAAAGACTATGATAGAGATAAGATTCTCTACTTCAACTGTGGATTGATTCCTTTTTGTGAAAGACGGTACATGAAGGTAATCGCTTGAGCTCTTGTAATCTTTCCATCCGGATTGAAGTTATTATAATTTTTTGGTTTTGATGGATTGATTCCTGTTGTAATATCGTGTGTATATAACCATTGTACTGATTCTTGTTCAGTCATATTTTTGCCAGTATAAACTTTTGCTAAAATTTTGGCCACATCTCCACGGCGCAAAGGACTATTTGGCTTATTTGTTACCTCAATTTTTTTGTTGCTAGCCATTTCATAATAGTTGTTATACCACTGTCCACTAGTTGAATCCTTGGCTTCATTTGGGAATGCATATCTTAATACCATCGCTAACATTTGTGCTTCCGTAATATTTTTATTTGGATTTAAACGATTTGACTGTTTATCTCCTGTTAAAATATTATTATTAATTCCCCAAGTAAAGGATTCTACCCAATACTCACCAGGTCGAAAATCCTTATAGAATGTAATATCGGTACTAAATGTGTCTGCTATTCGCAGATTATATTGAACGTTTCTGCTTACACCTTGGCTAGGCTGAATTTTTATAAAATAGATACCTTGCGGCAACGTAATATTGCTAATTTTCGATAAGCTGCCATTACCATACTCCGTATAAATTTCTTCATCTACATTAAAAAGTTTATCAGAAATTTCAACCTTGAACGTCGCATTTTTAGGCTCTGTTATATATAAATCAAAGTTCGTATTTTTTTCAACTTGTAAACGGTAGTAATCAACATCAGCACTTGAACTTATAACACCTTGTTTTATTTGTCCAGGTGAAATTTCATTAGCAAAAGATGTTGAACCGTTATTTTCTATTTCAAACAAATTATTAGCTTTAAAATTAACAATAAATTCATAAGGGATATTCGCTAAATCCCCTTCTTTTGATTTAATTCTTAAATAATAATTTCCAGGTGGTAATCCAGTATGGATAATAGTATTTGTATTCGATGAAAAGCTGCTATCATAAGTTTCAAGCTCTATCCCCGCTCCACTCAACAAAGAGACCTCAAAAATTGTAGTTGACGACTGAGATAAATCAATTTTCACTTCACCATTTGAAGGGATTGTAAAAGCATAATAGTCATTGCTTGTGTCTGCAAATCCATAATATTTTTTATTTATTGAAATTGAATTTGCAGTATTGCGATCGTTATTTAATTCTTTTTCATAATAATTACTTTGAGTATACTTTAAACCTAATGTATATGATACTTGATCAGTAACACCTTTGTATGGTTCAACCTTTACGTAATAAGTACCAGCATCTAAACCTTGTGAAAATAGTAATTTCATTTCATTGTCATTGCTAAGTGCAGATTCATATCTTTCCAACTCTCGTTGAGCTGAGTTATACAGTGTTACACGATATTGTGTATTAACATTACGGTTGATACTTATATCTACCTTACCTGCATTAGACAATGTAAATTTATAAATGTCTGTATTTGATAAACGAGTTAATTCTCCATTGACCCTTGCAGTTCCATTCTCAAACTTTATTGATGTAGCTGCAGAAAATGAATCATTTGCAGTATTAGCTGCTGCTTTAGCTTGATACTCATTACTTAATAATGAGAGGCAAACAATTATTAACAATGAAAATACCCACTTTTTCAA
Organism: Lysinibacillus telephonicus; assembly: GCF_003966145.1. GTDB lineage: Bacteria > Bacillota > Bacilli > Bacillales_A > Planococcaceae > Ureibacillus > Ureibacillus telephonicus. Next base: position 40,202 of record NZ_RXNR01000022.1, on the reverse strand, counting down.
TTCCCATCCCCCCAATTTTACGGTTTGTCACATGTATAATTTTAACAAGCCAAGGAATATCTAGGAGTCCTATTTTAAAATATAGTTATTAAGTCTTTAAAAACCTCGAAAATTAAGGAAGAAGGCCATCTAAAGTTTTAGTAATCCTGGAATAGTTCTCTATATAAAAATTTCTTTGAAATATTTGAGCAGCTAGTCAATATAAAATCAGGAAAATATTCCTAATAACAAATTAGGTCGAATTTTAAAACATCATCCTCGGTTAGTTGGTTGATACTCACTGCACATCTAAACAAAAGGACCGCCTCGAAAAACTTCCGGGCGGTCCTTTCTCTTGAAATTTATTACTCTTTATTTAAAGAGTTTAAATCAATTACAAAACTATTATCCTGTGATGGATCATTTAATAAAGATAAAATTGCATTTCCCAACATTTTCACCATAGGATCATCACTAGATGGCATTCCTTGAAGAATTTGTTGATTTTGTGGACTAAGTGTTTCATCACCTACGTAATGTTGAATTAATGCATCCGTAATTAGGCTGCCTACAGTAATTGATGGATCTAGCTGTGGAGCTAATTGTGTATCTACTAAAGCCTGTGCTTGAAGTAATGCTTGTTCCTCAGTTAGATTTGGTTGTTGTTGACGAATCATTTGTGCAAGAGTTGATGGAACAAGGGTTTCCATTCCTTTTTCTAAAAACTCCCTAGCGTATTTAGGGAATTCTTTTCCGTTTGTATTGAAATTAATTTCATCAACAGTGACTGTATCGACATGGATTTTTCCATTAGCAATTTCAATATTTCGGTAAGGAGATGGATAAGTAACAAGTGAACCCGTTTCAATATCATATATTGTGTTACCTGCTGCAGTCGTTTTTGAAACGGCGTCCTGTGCATGGAAATGTCCCGTAAATACGATATTTAATCCCGCATCAGCTAATGTTTCCGATACTTTTTGCCAATCTTCAATTACATACTGAGGGAAGATTTCCTCCTGAACTTCAAAGTGCTCAACAATTCCATGATGTGTCATTCCTATAATGAGTTGATTGTTTTCTTTAGCATCTTCAATTTGTTCTAGAATCCATGTAAGTCTTTGTTGATCAATGGCACCAGACGTTTTCGGTTTTCCATCTGCCATATTCGTATTGTATAAAACTGAGTCCATTACAATAATGCGAATACCATCCTTAGGCTGTACAACATAACTTAAGGAATTCGGATCTTGAGCGATTGCTTCACCATACCCAAAATCTTTATACAATTCCTTGTATTCTTCTACAGTTACAGTTGGAACCTGCTCTGTAGCATCTCCTACAAATTTTACTGCATGTGGGTTTTGGATATCGTGATTTCCATGTGTTACATAAACTTTTTTCCCAGCAGCTTCTAATTCTTTTAATACTTTAACTACATTTTGATGACCTACAAGTTCACCATCTTTTGTAAGATCCCCTGATATTAACACGACTTCAGAGTCATTTTCTTTTATTTCTTCTACTGCTGAGTGAAGAACAGCCGCGCTTTCAATTAACAGTTTTCTATCATTTTCTAGATAGGCATTTAATGCTTCACCTGAAGTGCCAAGTGAAGTGTCATAGTAGTGAATATCCGATAGAACAGATAATTTAATAGAAGCCGAGTCTGGAGTTGTATTAGGATCCTCGCCTGGATTTGTTCCAGGGCCGGCACCATTTATATACTCGAAAATTTGCCCTTCATGAGCGTTTCTGATTTCAGCTACATTTGGTCCATCAATAATGATTCGACCTACTTTTGTATCCTTTAAGTCAATGATTGCACCTGGTTGTTTAGGTTTGACTGTTAACGTAACATTTGCCAAGCCTTCACCTGCAAATTCTGCATATTTCCCAGTGAATACTATTCCATTTTTAATTTCTGAATTATGGTCCAGAGTTACAGAAACACTTGGTTTATTGATGATTAATTTACCTGTTTTATAGTTTGTTAAATTGTATATTTTTTCTGCAACGATTGGTTCTTCACTATCTTCAGCATGCAAATCAATTTGCACCATTACTGGGTCGTGGTCACTTGCACGACCAGCCATGTCAGTAAAGTCTGCATTAATATGAAGAATATCAATTTTAGTATTGTCTACTAAATTATTAGATACTAAAATATGATCTAAAACTTGTGAGTTACCTTGGAATAGGTACGTATAACGGTCACTTTCTTCCACATGATTGATCATGTTTGTCATTAATTCACCCTCGTGGATTTTCAGTGACTCAGAGAACTGGAAGTCGTTAAAATCACCAAGTGATACAATATTTGCATCAGGATTATCATTTTTGATTTTTTCTACAAAGTCATAAACAACATTAGCAATCTTATGACGTTGTTCCTCACTTCCGTAAACAGGTGGTTGAGTTGAACCAAATAACGGTGTATCCCCTGATTTTGAATTCCAATGATTTGCAATAACAATAACCTCTTTACCCTGGAACACAAATTGTGCTGCTAATGGCTTTCGGCTATCTTCAAATGCTTCATTTGTTGGATCAATTCGACCTGGATTATGTGTTAGTTTTCCATCAACATAACCAACTGAAGTTGTTGCATCACCAGGAGTCATTCCTTCAGGTATAGAAACTCGATCTGGATTATATAAGAATCCAACACGAATATTCGCGTTCGGTGCACCACCATCTTCGTTATTAATTGGATCGATATTTAAATATTCATATCGAACTCCACTTTCTTTTTCAATTGCATCAATTAAACGTTCATAACTTTCATTTGCAGCTGCATCTCCAGCACCTTGTCCATTATTATCTTGCACTTCTGTTACTCCAACAATATCAGGACTGCCCATATCTGTTCCAATTGCTCTTGCTAATTTAGCAGCTTTGTCCTCTGTTGTTTCGTTTGTATTATTTGAGAAGTTTTCTAGATTGTAAGATGCAATTGTTAATTTATCCTCTGTTTTTACAATCGTTGTTTTTTCTGGCTCCGCACTGCCTTCTACATGTTTTGCTTTCATATATTCATAGTCAGCATAAATTTTATAATTTTGGAACCCATAGTTCACAACACCTTGAATTGGACCAGTGAATTTATCACCTGTTGCGACTTCAAAATCTCTCGCCTCATAGTTATCAAAAAGCTTAAATTGAATACGATCTGGATTTGCGTTATTTTCTTCTAATAACACTCCTCCGTTAATTGTGTTTGTTGCTCTTCCTTCAAGAACTGTTATTAAATCACCGTGTTCTTGAGGAGCAACTGCTTTCACTGTCCCAACTTCTACTAACATTCCCTCTAAACTTTCCCAGAAATCAATTGCATCTTCTTCTGGGTCAAAGTCTGCAAAGCCATCGTTATCAATTACTGCGTTTGGTAGAATATCACTTGTAATTTTAATAGGCTCTGGGAGTTCAACCCCTTTTTCAAGAACTTGCACGATACCATTACGATCGTTTCTAGCATTGATTTGAGTTACAGATAAATCTGTATCTTGCTTCGTGTCATTGTAGCCATCGATATGATATTCGTCGACAGTCCCTGTTACACTTACTAGATCACCGAATTCAACTAAAGCTTGGTTTCCTGTATAAACAACAATTCCTTCTGATGTTTTAGGATTATTATCTATTAAATGATCGGGTGTTTGAATATGGAAATAGTTCCCATTTCCAATCTTATAAGTGTACGTTACTATACCTTCAATATTTTCTACTATTTTGCCATCAAAAGGAGAGTTATGGGATTCACTTTGGATATGATGAATTTGCAACCCATCTTCCTGATTGTAAACAGTATAACTAAATTCTGAAACTTGGCTAGCTGTTAGACCTTCCTTTTTAGCAATTGCTTTTATCGTCATCGCTTCGTTGACAACTATCGGTTCGCTATATAATTGACCATTTGTTAATGGGTCAGAACCGTCCGTTGTATAATAAATTTCCGCACCTTCAGTAGATGTGGATAGCGTCACTTCAGTACTAGCAGGAATTACTCCTGATTGATGACTAGCTGTAACAATTTGAACTTTCGATGAATCTTCTACAATATCTGCTTTACTTCTCGGGATGATTTGGAAATTCCCATTATAGTCTTGAATGATGCCTGTTATGGATTCATAGGAAGTTCCTACAGAAAGCCCTAAAGTTGCAGTTTCATCACGAACGGTAAATTGTGTTCCATCTGTTGCAATATAGTTAGCCCAACCAGTCCCTTCATTAACTGATTGCAAAGTAACATTTTTAACCGTTGCGAGTTTCGATTCGTTTTCTTCTACTAATTCAGAACCATTTAGAACAACTGGTTCAGGCACTCCTACTTGTCCCTTATTTTCAACAAGTTTAGGACTTTGAAGTTGCAATAAACCATTGTATTCGCTTAATGTACCAGTTGATACAATTTCATCACCAACTTGAACATTTAGAGATGTTGGGTAAATTGCAATGGCGCCTGTTTCATCTTGGAGATGGATTGTATTTTTTAGTATTGCTGTAACAGTACCTTTTACTGAAACTTTCCCTTCTCCTTGGGTACGAGCTTCAGCGATTGAGATAATCTCTACTGGTTCTTCTGGAGCTGGGTCTTGTCCAACAATCGAATAGTCTGATGGAGATTTTAATCCAGGAACAGAGAAGTATGCTTCAAGTCTTCCTGTGATTATTACTTCCTTTTTAAAATTCTCTGGATTATCAGCTAAATTAAGGTCATTGCGAATTGCTCCTGTTGGTAACTGTACAGGTAAAATCTTTGATGGATCTGTTTCATTTGGGTCATCTGCTAAACCTATGTTCGTATTAACAGTAAACGGTGGTTCTTGATCATATTTTGAACCACTATTAGCGATACCTACAATATACCCTCGCACAGTAGCTATACCACTATTATTTGCTATTGCTTCTTCTACTGTAATAAATTCCTCGACGATTGTAGTTGTATCAGGAGTTGTTGTTTCAGTAGCTGCAATTACTCTATTTGAGTAATTTTTAAAAGTATATTTATTTAGATCCTTTGAAGCTGATTCTGCATTTATAATTGCTGGGGTTGCTGGTACTACAACAGTTGCTACTAAACTGGCAACTAAAAACGCATTCATACTTTTTTTAAATTTTCGCTTATTCATTTTTATCTCCCTTTTCGTACATATTTTATTCCTTGTATTTTGTCGGACAAACTCGTACTTAAATACTTAATAGAGAGTAGCCCTCCATCACAAAGATGTGCTGGAAGGCTTTATAATGATTAAAAAGTTGTATTTCCAGTTACTTCTAACCCATCGAAATTAAAGCTATCTCCTTCTAAACCTGATAGATCTGCGTTTCCTTCAACTTTGACATTGATAATCTCAAATGTTTCGCTTGGTGTACCTACTAGAATCAAGTCACCTTTAATGGTTGCATTTTCAAGCTTAGCAGCATTTTTAATCGTTATTTTTACATTACCTTCGTAAACTTTTGGTTCACTTGCAGTACCAGAAAATGCATCTTCAGAAATTTCTTGTACAGGAACATCTTGTCCAAATTCATAAACAGCAACTGTCCCTGAAACCTCGTGAGTTGCCACTAATAATGCTTTACCTGTTGGGCTCTCTTCGGCTGAAACAAATACTAAACCTTCAGGAGATACATCCCCTTTAATATTCTCAGAGAAATCACGGCTTGATATTAATGTTACAAATTCAGGTTTATTTACATCCGTTAAGTCGTAAACCATAATACCGCTGAATCGCTCTAATCCAATAAAAGCATAAAGTTTGCCATCAATTTCACCAACGACTGCAGTTTCTGGTTCAGGACCTTTATTATCACTGCGATTATCTACTTCTACCTCTTCATTATCAACATTGAAGTGTTGTGGTACTTTTTCTGCGATTATTTTTTCAAAGTCACTGCCACTATCGAACACTAAATCCATTGTTTCAGCATCGAAAATTGAGAAGCTTCGGCCTCCAAATGCATAAAGTGCTTCGTATTCGCCGTTTTCATTTAATCCATTTTCTTTTGTCAGTTTAATTTTTTCTAATTTTTTAAGTCCGCCATCAGTAATAAATGCGTCTAATTCTTCTTGAGTATATCCTTGATAATTTTCGGCATTTAATTTAATTTTATCTGCTATTTCCTTAAGCTCTGTTTCTTCACTATATGCATCCCAATCTCTTGCATCTCCTTCATTCGGTGTGATGATATAGGTTTTACCACCGACTGTAAATGTGTCAATTGCGTCCGGCATATAGAACGAAAGGAGCGGCAATTTTTGAATATTAATGCCGTCTTTATTGTGTGCATCAATTTCATTACCTTCTACAGAATGATCTTTTACACCAAGACCTTTTACTGAAAGGATTTCACCATTTTCTAAATCTACTGTTGCAATGGCATTATTTTCTTGTAATGAAACATAAGCTGTTTTGCTGTCATTAGAAACTGTTATATATTCAGGTTCAAGCTGCACTAATGCAGAATCGCCTGAAGCTACGAAGGAATTCATGCGAACTTCATCGTCTAACAATGATTCTGTAAATGTTAATGTTATTACATCATCTGTTGTTACCTTAATTAATGGTTCGTTTGATGTTGCTTCATTATTGAAATTTAAATTTATAATAGATATCGAACCTTGAGGATCTACTGAATAATCCTCAGCTGGCTCACCTTCGTTTGCTACAATTGCCTTCGTACCATCTGGTGTGAATGTTACCATATCAGGTAGTGCGCCTACTTGAACATGTGAAATATATTCGCCGTTTTTTGATGCGAAAACAACATATCCTGCATTTGTTTTCGGATCACTTACTGCAGTTATGGCGATTAAATCTTCAGTTGGATGTGAAGCAATGCTTGTAATATCATTGACATTTTCAATTCCAAACTCTGATAAAAGTACTCTTTTTGTTGACGGTACATCAGTAAATTCTCCTGTTTTTAAACTAGAGAATGATATAATATCGAATCCACTAACAGCACCATTTGTCACAAATGCTAATTGACGTTCGGCATCATATGCTAAAATTTCTGTACCTGTTGAACCTACACCGCTGTCATATCTAGCAATTTGAGAAACTATTAAATTTTCTGGATTTGAATTATAGAAGCCTGTAATTGGTTCTGGTTCAACATCCGTACCAGCCACATTCACAATACGGCCTTCTGTTTCAGTCGGAATTGTTTCTAGGCTTTGCAGATGTTCTCTAAAGTTTTCCCAATCGGATAAACCTAAGTCTGTTACTCTTCCTTCATCGTAGGCTTTCTTAAATACTGTGAAACCATCTCCACCTTGGGCTGTGAATGCGTTTGTAGCGACTGTATACATCACATCATCTTGCACTTCAACAAAATTTCCATCAGCATCTTTGTATTCTACTGAAATAACCCGTTCACCAGCAGGTTTAGATGCATCAAATTGAACTCGACCACCAGCTACATGTAAGAATCCACCGTTTTCACCTGGATATTTGCCCACACTAATTTCAAATGCTTCTTTTAATTCAGCTCCGGTTACATCCATTACGGCTAATGTGTTGCCAAATGGTAAAACCTTAATGACTTCACCTACTGTAATTGGACCAGAGTCGATTGCAGCACGGATGCCGCCACCATTTTGCAATGCCATGATTACATTTTTATTCGTAGCTTTTTTCGCCTTTGCAAGCATACCGTCTGTGATTAAATTCCCTAATACAGTTTCGTTTTTACGGACACTTTCACCCGTTGTATTTCCTACATCACCTGTACGTGGGTTTTCTAACGCTACCTCTGCCGTTACACCAATTTCTTCTTGCGCTAATTTATCAACTTGTTCTTTGTATGGTGCAAGTAATGCTTTTGCTTCTGCATCCTCTACTTGATCACCAATTGCAATTAGTTCACCAGCTTGTTTAGTAACAACGCCATTTTCATCGAATTCTACATCTAATACACCTAAATTGCTGTTGTTGGCTCCTGTTTGAACAATAACAGTCGGTGTTGCGTCTTCAGCAATGACTACCGGCTGTGAAAGTGTTGTATGTGAATGTCCACCAACAATGACATCGATGCCTTCAACTTCTTTAGCTAAAGTTAAATCATTGTCTATAGCTGCATTATCGTCATAACCGATATGCGTAATGGCAATAATTTTATCTACTCCTTGGCCTTCAAATGCTTTAACTGCTTTTTCTGCTTCTGCTTTATAGTCCTCAAATGTGATGGCACCTGGGCTTGAAAGATCTTTTGTTTCTGCAGTTGTTAAACCAAAGATACCTACTTTTTCACCATTGATTTCTTTAATAATACCGTTATAGATTTTTCCGTTTTCAGGTTCACTAGAAATTAAGTCAGTGAACAAGCCTTGGAACTTTTCATCTTTAGAGAAGTCGACATTTGAACTTACAAATGGGAACTGTGCGCCTTTAATAAAATCTATTAATCCTTGATGACCTTCGTCGCTAGAACCTAAATCAAACTCATGGTTGCCGAATGTCATTGCATCATACTTCATTAGATTCATAAATGCTAGATCAGCTTGTCCTTGGAATTCATTGAAGTATAGTGTTCCTGAGAATACATCACCGGCATTTAGTAATAATGAACTTGGCTTTTCTGCCCTTACTTCTTTTACTGCAGTTACAGTTTTTGCAATATTATCTAAGCTAGCATGTGTATCGTTCGTATGCATAATTGATAATGTGAAGTTTTTGTTTTGGCCTCCACCAGACCATCCACCTGAGCCTCCGCCAACCCAGGAATTCCCTGGATTCACTTCTGAGCCTTTATCATCTTTTACTTTTTTAATTTTTTCTTTTACACTGTTGTAGTTTTTAATAATAGAAGAAACTTCAACACTTGTTGGGATTACTAAAGTTTCAATCGTAACATTAGCCCCTAATTCTATACTCTTATCTTTATTTTTGGTAACTAGCTCTTTAATTTGTCCAACTAGATTCAGAAGAAGATCAATTGTCTGTTCAATTGTGACTTGGTCAATTGCACCTTTCCCTTTTATCTCTAAATTTACAGTAGTGTTAATTGTTATTTTTTCTGCATCTGCATTGATTTCTAGCATTGATACTTTAGCAGATACTTTTACTTCAGATAATTTTGTATCTGAAGATAAGGATATATTGTTACGTTTTGCATGAACCGATTTAACTTTTGATTTCTTTAAGTCAATTTTTGGCCCTTTTGTTGATTCTGCAGCTATAAAGCCATTAACTGATGCTACTTGGTCTGCAGCACCTTCCTCAATAATTAATTCTCCATTTGCAGTAAGACCTTCAGCTGAAAAGTCAGTTACAACTTTATCTGTAAGAGTAACATTACCAGCCACTGTTACATTATTTAAAGCAACGAAATCAGCATTTACTGTAACAGCTCCTTGGATCGTTGTATTGCCGCCATCAAATACAACAGCTTTTCCTTCAGTGCCAGAAGCGTTAAATGTTAGTGATGAAACTTCTGTAATTACACCATTCGAAACAACTGCTGTTACTTTTGCACCTTTCAAAGCAGTTGCATTTTTAGAATGAAAGATTGGCGTTAAAGAAGAAGCGACATTTAATTCACCTTCAGAAGTTTGAATCGTATTATTTGAAACACTTTCAATCGTTAAAGTAAGCTGTTGATCTTGTTGTTCCGGTTGGTCAGAAGGTTTTACGTTTTCTGCACGGATAACAAATGCAGCTAACTGACCTCGTGTTACATTTGAAGAGCCATCAAATGTAGTTGCTGTTTTACCTGTCGTTACACCGTTTTCATAAAGAGCCGAGATATAATTTTTATAATCACTTCTGACATCTGTAAATGGAAGTGAGTTAGTAGAAGGTTTAAGTTCAAAAGCTCCAGCAAGTATTTTTGCCATATGGTTGCGTTGAACTGGTTCACCTGGACGATACGTATTATCTTCATAACCACTAATAATTCCTGCATTGGCAAGTGCTGCAATAGCGCCATAGTATTGATGACTTGTTGGGATATCTTTAAAGCCCGGATTTTTTACATTTTTAGTATCTAAACCTAGGGCACCAGCAATAATTTTTGCTGCTTGTCCACGAGTAACATGATCGCCTGGACGAAATGTACCATCTTCAAAACCCTTAATTATTCCACGTTCAGCTAGATTCGTCACTTCCTTATAAAAATTATAATTAGAAGGAACGTCTGAAAAGCTTGTATTTGCACTTGTTGTATTTGGTGCTAACGTCGACACCCCTGATGCAGCCACTGTAGCGGCTATCGTAGCAGTAAAATACTTTTGATATTTCTTCTTCTTCAAAGTAATTCATCCCCTTTATTTGGATTAAAATTGTAAATCAACCAATATTTATAGTAGAGAAAGTTTGTAAATTTAAGATAGTAGTTTTGTGAAACAATTGTAAATATTAGATGGTAATTAATAGATTTCTGTTATATTTTGTCGATTTACAAAGTATAAAAGTTCTATAAAATAGTTATTTTGAAGAACTTTAGAGATTGTACATTCACTATTATTAGGTTAAATGTCATAAGGAATTGAGCCTTTATATTGATGTAGGTTTTTAACTTAGCAAATCTTAATCATTATATGGTTGGAAATATATTAATATGATTTTTTTCAAGTATGTAAGTGAAGTCAAATAGGGTAATATAGATAATCAAAATGTTGAACTTGCAACCCTATTCCTATTTTTTATTAAAATAATTACAAATTATGATTATATTTGGGATAATGAAGTAGATTTCAAATTTAATCGAGGTGTTAAAATGAAAAACTTATTACTTCTTCTCGTCTTACTATTCGTATTATTTGGTTGCAATGATAATCGTAAGCAAGAAGAGACGTTACAATTCAATCAACAATTTGATGAGGCGATTGAACTAATGAATCAAAATGAATTTCAATCAGCAAAAGGAATTTTAACAAAGCTGGAGGAAACTTTAAGTTCTAGTAAGGAATCTAGTAAGAAACATAATGATTTACTTAAAAATGTACAAAATGAATTACATAATGTTGAAGATCTAATAGCTCAAAATAAACAATTAGCAACTATACTGCTTGATATTTATGAAAACTACGGGGTTGTGTCACCTAATCATAGCTATCATGAATTAGAATACTCTACTGGAGTTGTCTACACTGAATTAATTGATTTTAATAACGATGCGAAAAAAGAGTTGTATATTTTATTTAAAAGTAATGACTATCAGACCGATGAAATGGAACATCGGAATCAAAATGGATACATAGAAGAGGTATGGGGAGCTTCCGAATCGGACCCATCACTTCTATGGGATGCTTTTTATACGATTGATTCAAGCACAGCATCTGATTTAGCTGTAACATTAGTAAAATTAAAAAATAATACAACAGCTATCAAGCATTCTAGTGATATGACTAGACAAGGGATTGAATATTCGCACAATCTGTTCTTTACGCTTCAGGATAAAACAATTTCTTTAACTGATGAGTTTTATTACGCATTAAACAATAACTTTGAAGAGGATAATTTTTTCTACGGGGTCAATGGTGATACAGTTGATCAGCAAACATATGAAAAGGCATTCGATACTTATGCAGGAGAGGAACAACCAATAATAAAAAGTTCTATTGGAACGAAGGAATTTGCAATGGATCTTTCTCCTATATCCTCTCTAGAAAATGTTATTAACACGTTAACCACTGACATGGGCGATTTTGCCAATGGTAAGGAAGCAACTATGACTCCAGAATTAGAACAAGCAATTACAGATTATAGTTATTTCGGTAATATTGACAAACGCGACACCCTTACCTATGAATCGATGATTGCATATGTCATTTTGCATAACATCGTTGAATCAGATGCTCCAGGGGAATATGGAGCTGGCTATACCGAGCAAACAGTTAAAAATGCTGTAAAAGAATACTTTAACGTCGACTTAGACCCAAGTAGTCTAGATTTGCCTTCTGAGTTTGATTTAGAAAATTGGAATTGGATGTACTATAAGGATGGTATTTTCCAAGTTGCTGCTTCGGATTTTTATGATGACGTAGTAATTCGTAATATTGAAAAAATTGTACAAGTAACAGACGATTTACTTTTTGCAAAAGTAAATGATTTAAACTTTGACTACATGAACCATAGTTTAAATACAAATCTTGACTTTGATTATAATCCTTATATAAATAAACCAATCGAACAATGGCCAGATCATGCTCAGCCATATTTGAAGAGAGAACTCCCAACATACCTTTTATTACATCAAAATAACAATCGATACCAATTGTATTATCATGGAAATAAGGTGATAACGAGTGAGGAGATAGAGGAGTTTTGATTGTAAAAGAATACTTAGTGTGCAAATTTAAGTTGTTCAAATAATAATTACTTTGTCGTTTAAATAGAGCCTGTCAAATCTTCTTAGCAGGCTCTATTTATACTTAATGAATACCTACTAATATTAGCGGAATCGTGGTTTCAAGTTTGGGGTGTTTGATTCAGTTACATTTCAAATAGTAGATTATTCTCTAGTAACTTCTATGTTATAATATAAAAAAACGTGGAGGTAATGAGGATGAATAACGAAATTGCAGAATTGTTACGCTCAGTTTTAAAGGAAGAGTTAGAACCAGTCAATAACCGATTAGACTCAATGGATCAACGACTGAACGGAATGGATCAGCGTTCTGATTCAATTGAGCAGCGTCTACACGGGATGGATCAGCGCTTTGATTCAATTGAACAACGTCTACACGGGATGGATCAGCATTTTGTTTCATTTGAACAACGTCTACATGGAATGGATCAGCATTTTGTTTCATTTGAACAACGTCTACACGGAATGGATCAGCATTTTGTTTCATTTGAACAACGTCTACATGGAATGGATCAGCATCTTGACTCTATCGAACAAGAAGTGAAAGCATTACGAATAGATCATGCTGAACTTCGAAATGAAATTATTGGAACTTTAGGTGACTTCACCGAAAAAATAGCATCCGATGTAGATTATAAAACATCTGCATTAAACAAACGGGTGTTTAATATCGAAACGGAACTTCAGCGATTGATTGGGGATTAATTGTAAATCTAGCATATTTTTTTAAAGGAGATTCTGATTTTTAAAGTTATGGGTCCCTTCCATTAAAATGCATAACAATCACTTGACAAAACTAAAGAAGATTACCAATTTTTGCGAATATGGTAATCTCCTTTTAATATTATGTTTAATTTACTTTTATATTAGGTACATCAATTATTTCAATTTCACTAATCTCTCCGATTAAAGAGCACCTTTCTTCCTAAATACAATCGTACTCGTAGCAAGGAGAGCGACAAAGAAAGTTACAAGACCAATTAGTAAGAGACTAATAATATCGCCCCATATAAATGATAGGCCATTCCCTTTAATTAATACATGGCGAATTCCATCTAAATAATAAGTCAAAGGTAAGACTTGTGATAGTCCAACTAGGAAATTAGGCATTTCTTCTAATGGCCAAGTAAATCCGGATAACACAAAAGATGGGACAGCAACAAGCATAGTCACCTGTGTAGCGCTTAGTTGATCTTTAGCAAATAAACTTGCTAAATATCCTATACCTAATACACCAAAAGTAAAACTACAAGACAACAAAACTAGAGGTATGACGTTACCCTGCATTGGTAGTTTGAACCAATATAAGCAAACTAGTAAGGTCGTAAGTGTATTAATTAAATTTACTAAGAAATAGGGAAAGACTTTAGCAAAAGCTAATCTCCAAGGTGTTAACTTCCATTTGGCAAATTGCTCCCATAACCCATTTTCTTTTTCACGTGTAATCGTTAAAGCTACTCCTAAAAATAACACCTGCTGCAATATCGTTCCAACTAAGCCATAGACCATGAAGTCACTGTAGTTGGAAGTTGGATTATATAAAATACGTGTACGATAAGGAATGTGAAAAAAAGTTGAGTTAATTTCCTCATCCCGGAATCCCTGCTGTTGAAGCTTCGTCTGTGAAAAACCATAGCTGAAAGTACTAATGATTGAATTCGCTGCTCTACTTGTTGAATTAGTTACAATCATATTACTGCCATCAATCAAAGTGACGATAGGAAGGTTCTCACCTTGTAAAAGTCGTTTATAGAAGTTTTCTGGTATTACAATGCCGACCTTTATCTCTCCTATTGCTAACGCATCCTTCAATTCCTTCTCACTTTCCATATAACTTGTCACATGAAAGGTTTGACTTTCATCAAACGCTTGTATGATTTGTCGGCTTAATTGGCTATTATCATGATCTATCACAACGGTGTTTACTTCTTTTAGTTGAGCACCAGAATAAGAATATCCAAACAGGAATGTATATATTAGTGGAACTAAAAATAATAGCCCAATTGTATGTGGATTCTTAACAATATGCATCCATTCACGATAAAGGATATCCCAAACTTTAATTTCCATTATGTTCACCTAAAAGTTTCAACCATTTAACTGTCATGCCTGTTTTCACATCATTAGGAATATTTTTATATTCTACTTTAACACTAAAAGAACGAATATCTGTATCATCCATGTTTTGTGTAGCCTTTTGAACTGCAAAATCGGCAGCAGGCGATATGGAAACTACTTTTGCTTTTAGTTTTTTTCCGGTTGCAATTACTTCAATTTGAACCCAATCTCCAACTTGTATGTTAGAAATCTCGGTTTCAGGGAAGTAAAATTTCGAATATCTTTCCTCTGCTTGCTCCAATGTAAAGACTGGGAATCCTGCACTTACTAGTTCACCCACTTCTGCTGCTTTCGTTTTAATTACTCCGTCAGTTGGGGCGATTAGCTGTGTATATGATAAGTACACATTGGCTTCAGCCAAGGCGGCTTCTGCTTGGGATTTACCTGATTGTGCCGTAGATACAGCCCCAGCAGCTTGCTTAATACCCGCTTCTGCTGCTTTTACTTCACCTTGTCGCACCAAAACTTCATCTTGTGAAGCTACAGCCAATTCATAAGCAGCCTTTGCCTGATCTACTTGTGCTTTGGCAGCTTTTACCTCTTCTTCACGTGGACCTTGGACCGCTATTTCATATTGCTGTTTTGCCACCTCATACTTCCCTTTGGCTTCTTGATAGGTTGTATTAGCCTTGTCAACATCCGCCTGGGAAGCTAAACCATGTTCCAGTAAGGTTTGTAGACGTTCTAAATTATCCTTCGCTACTTTTTGAATTTCTTCCGCTGCTTTCATTTGACTTTCTGCTTGCTTGATTTCTTCTGGACGAGCACCATTTTGTAATGCTTCCAAATTTGCTTCTGCTGCTCTTAATGCAGCTTCAGCCTGAGCAACTTTCTTTGCAGCAGTTTCTGCTGTTACATTCACTGCTGCATTGCCCTGTTCTATTTTAGCTACTGCAGTCGATTGAGCTGCTTTTGCTTCATTTATCTGTCCATCTGCTACACTTACCGCAGCTTCTGCCTGCGATACTTTAGCTTCTAATTCATCATTTTGTAGAACTCCGATAACCTGGCCTTTTTTAACTACATCTCCTTCATCTACGAGAAGTTCCTCAATTCGTCCATCTAGCTTAAAGCTGACCTTACTTTCATCTCCTTCAATATATGCTGTTGGCTGTCCTTCCAAAAGATTTTTTCCTGCTACTTCTTTTTTATCTAACAGGAAAAAACCACCAACAATTAAGCCAGCAATAAGGGACAAAACTAAAATAAGTCTCGCCTTTATCACTTTAAAACCCCCTTCTTAACAGTTACGATACCGAATGACTAAAAATGAATTTCAGTTCTGAACGTAGTAAAATATACCATATATTACTTAACTAATCTAGAAAAATTTTCTTTTAGTTCATATTTTTAAGTTCTAAATGGAATTCTAGTTCATTTTAATATAAACTTAAAAAGAAATTAATTAATGGAAAAAAGACAGGATTTTGTCATTGAGTACATTCCAAGAAAATAAAGGGGAATGCGAAAAATGATTGAGGAAAAAAAAGAGAGAATTATTGAAGCAGCTACTACCTCGTTCAGCCAATTTGGTTTCAAAGGTACAACAATGGATAGTGTTGCAAAGATTGCAAAGGTCGGAAAAGGAACAGTATATACTTATTTTGACAATAAGGAAGATTTATTCGACGAAATCGTTGATAGTACCATCAAACAAATGATGAATGTTGCTAATAAAGCAATTAAACCAGGATTACCATTTCATGAAAATATCCGTCACGTGCTTGAAGCAATTTTAGCATTTAGACAAAGTCACTCCCTTATCATGAAAATAGTTCAAGAAGCTCGGGATATCCAAACCGTTCATGTCATCAAAACAATTGAAAAAATCGATCAGAAAATAATCGATTATTTAAAAAATCTAATTCAGCAGCAAATAAAAACGGGAGAAAACATTCAACAAGACCCTGAATTTTTGGCCTTTTTATTATTTAAAACCTATATTCTTCTAATTTCAGATTGGGAGAGAAATCATCCTTCTTTGGATTCTAGTAAAATTACTGAAGTTTTGCAACGACAGGTGTATTAAAAAAGAGTTTTCAAGGAGATTTGAAAAGCTCCCAACCTCAAAATAATTACAAAAGGAGATTACCGATTTAATAAATACGGTAATCTCCTTTTGTAATTGTATGAATTTATAAAATAATTTGTATCAGGCACATCAAAAAATCTCGTTTAACAACTGCTCAAGTCTTTCTTCCGCAATTCTATTTGAATCTGCTACAACACCAAAGTAATATTTACACTTAGGTTCTGTACCTGAAGGACGGATAGCAATCCACGAGTCATCCTCTAAAACAAATTTTAAGACATTTTCTTTTGGTAAAGTAATAGCTTCAGTTGTTCCATCAACGAAAGTAGTGATACTAGACAAGTAATCTTCAACTCGAACTACTGTTAACCCCGCAATTTCAGAAGGAATTTCTTTACGTAAATTATCTAATATTGCTTTCATTTTTTCTTGGCCGTCTTTTCCTTCAAACACTTTTGAAACAAGCGCTTCCCTATAGTAGCCAAATTGAGCATATAAATCATTTAACGCATCAAGTAATGTTTTACCTTGTTTTGTATAATGAGCTGCCATCTCAGCAACTTTTAAGGCAACCTGCACCGCATCCTTATCGCGAGCAAAAGTTTTGATTAAATATCCATAGCTTTCTTCATAGCCGAATAAAAATGTATGTTCATTTGTTTTTTCGTACTGCGCAATTTTTTCTGCAATGTATTTAAATCCAGTTAAAGTATTCACTGTTGAAACATTAAAATGTTCTGCAATTTTTGCACCAAGTTCAGAGGTAACAATTGTCTTAATCATTGCACCATCTTCAGGCAGCATACCTGAACGTTGCTTTGTGGATAAAATATAGTGTAATAATAATGCTCCCAATTGGTTTCCTGTTAATAATTCATATCTATTATCATTTCGAACAGCAACACCTAAACGATCGGCATCTGGGTCTGTCGCTAACAGTAAATCTGCCCCAACCTTTTCACCTAGTTCTATTGCTAGCTGGAAAGCTGCAGCCTCTTCTGGATTAGGATAACTGACAGTCGGAAATGCACCATCTTGAACAGCTTGCAGCTCAACAATATGTATATTACTAAAACCAAATTGCTTTAACCCTTCTCGAACTGGTACAAGTCCTGAGCCGTGTAAAGGTGTATAAACAATGTTCATATTCAAATCAATATCATCATTATCTTTTAATGTAAGAAGACTTTTCATATATTTTTCATCTAAATCTTCTAAAATCCATTTGAATAATCCTTGGTCTTCTAAAATAGTAATATCAGCTATTGAAATATCAAAGATGTTGTCAATTTCCTCCATATGCTCTACAATTGCATTTGCTCCCGATGGGACTAATTGTGCACCATCTTCACCATAGACTTTAAAGCCGTTGTATTGCTTTGGGTTGTGACTGGCTGTGATAACAACCCCTGCAAAAGCATTCAGCTCACGGACTGAATATGAAAGTTGTGGTGTTGGACGTGATTCTTTATAAACATAAGAAGCAATACCATGTGCCCCTAATACACGAGCAGTTTCAACGGCAAACTCATATGAAAAATTACGTGTATCATAAGCAATTACAACTCCGCGCTTTTTCGCTTCCTCGTCATTTGACTCAATAAAACGTGCAAGCCCCTCCGCAACACGACGAATCATAAAGATATTAATACGATTTGTACCCGCTCCAAGTAGTCCGCGCATACCGCCTGTGCCGAAGGAAAGATATTGGTAGAAACGGTCTTCGATTGCAGCCTTATCTCCAGTGATACTCTGCAATTCTTCAGCTAAGTATTCAGGTAAGTCTGCATTTGTCCACGATTTATAATTATCCATTACACTACTCATTTTGACACCTTCTCTTCTTTCAACAACTCAAGCATTTTCTTCTTATAAGCCTCGACACCAGGCTGATCAAATGGATTTACTTCAAGAAGAGAAGCACTCATCGCACATGCTTTCATAAAGAAATAGATTAAATACCCTAAATGATATGCATCAAGCTTTGGCAATTCAAGTTGAATCACTGGAACGCCACCTTCTGCATGGGCAAGCGCTGTTCCTTGCTTTGAAATAGCATTAATTTCATTAAAAGTTCGTCCAGATAAATAATTAAGACCATCTTCATTTCTAGAATCAAATGGCACCTCGTAATCTACCTCAATTTCGTGGAAATGAAGCAATGTTTCAAATAATATTGGACTACCATCTTGAATAAATTGTCCAATTGCATGTAAATCTGTTGAGAAATTAACTGTAGATGGATATAGACCTTTTTTTTCTTTCCCTTCACTTTCTCCAAATAATTGCTTCCACCATTCATGAAATTTATTTAAAGAAGGTTCAAATGACGCTAAAAGTTCAACTTTATAGCCCATGTTATATAAAATGTGACGCATTACAGCATATTGGTATGCATTGTTATGAGCCAAATCAGGTTCTTGAAGTTCAATTGCTGCAGTCTTTGCACCATCCATTAATGCCTTAATATCAATACCAGCTACTGCAATTGGTAATAGACCAACCGGTGTTAAAACTGAATAACGCCCACCAATATCAGACGGAATAACAAATTGACGATATCCGGCTTTATCTGCCAAATTTTTTAACAAGCCTTTTTCAGGGTCTGTTGTAACAATAATTCGATTAATCGATTCTGCTTTATATCGTTTTTCCATATAGGAACGTAATACACGGAAAGCAAGTGCAGGCTCCATTGTTCCACCTGATTTTGAAATAACGTTCACATAAACTTCTTTGTCTGCAATATATGTAAGTAATTGGTTGATGTATGCACCACTCATGTTTTGACCTACATAAATTACTTCAACTCCTATTGGATGCATACCGAAATAAGGCGTTAGGGCGTCTTGTACTGCTCGTGCTCCTAAAAAGGAGCCCCCAACCCCTATAACCACTAACACATCAGCTACTCTTCTTATTTCTTCAGTAACATTGAAGACTCGTTCAAAAAGGACAGATTGATTTTCTAATGGTAGATCAATCCACCCTATTAAATCATTTGATTTTTCTAATTTATTATGGATTTTTAAGACCCGTTCTCTATATCTATCTATATCACTATAATCAAATGAATAATTTAATAATGTTGTGTGTACTGAATGGGTTACCATATTAATAACCTCATTTCTATAATTTAAATTAACGTATTCTATTATTACATAGTAGTTAGGAAATGCCAACTTGATACTGTTAGTGTTAAATCCAATTAATATGAAGTTTTTACGGGTAATCCCATATACTATTCAAAGCACAACTAATGCTTTACAACTTACACTTTAATATATTTGAATTAGATACTTCTTCACAAAAAGTTAACTCAAATTTTTCCATAAAAACATGTTTATTTTATGTTTATATAATTTTATAATCTCTAATTACAATAATGGTCATTCAATTCATAGCTATTGAAGTAGTTATTCCCCAATTATTTCCTTTGCTTTTCGTAAAATCATTTTTTTAACAGATTCACTCAAATCCTCTCGTTCCAACGCAAAATCAATTGTTGTTTCAATAAATCCTAGTTGTTCTCCTACATCATAACGCTTTCCTTCAAATCGATAGGCAAATACTCGCTGAATACTATTTAACGATTCTATTGCATCGGTGAGTTGGATTTCCCCGCCCTTACCAGTTTTCTTTTCATCAAGGAAACGGAATATCTCTGGAGTCAATATATATCTACCTATAATAGCAAAATTAGAGGGTGCATCTTCTAAAGCAGGTTTTTCAACAAATTGTATAACTCGCATTAATTTTGAATCGGTTGTTTCAGGATTAATCACACCATAACGATGAACGTCTTGATCAGGTACTTCCATTACGCCAATAACACTTGAATAGTTTTTATCATATTGATTCATTAATTGTTTTAGGCATGGTGTTTCACTTTTCACTAAATCATCACCAAGTAATACAGCAAACGGCTCATCACCAATAAATTTACGTGCACACCAAATAGCATGCCCCAAACCTAATGGCTCTTTTTGGCGAATATAGTGAATATCAATATTTGACGAGAAACGAACTTTTTCTAAAACTTCAAATTTTTTCTTTCCGATAAGATTTGCTTCTAATTCAAATGCATAATCAAAGTGATCTTCAATAGCCCGTTTGCCTTTACCTGTCACTATTAGAATATCTTCTATCCCCGAAGCTATAGCCTCTTCTACAATAAATTGAATTGTTGGTTTATCGACTATAGGTAACATCTCTTTTGGCATAGCCTTTGTTGCTGGTAGAAAACGAGTCCCTAGTCCTGCTGCTGGGATGATTGCTTTACGAATTTTTTTCATTTACATTCCACTCCGTTTTTTATATCTAAATAAACCCTTACTTATAATTTCAGTAAGGGTATGTAAAAATTATATGAAATAGTAATTTTTATTGCGAAGCTAAAAAGTAAGAAACAGTTTCATTTAACCCCTCTTCTATAGATATAGCTGGTAACCATTGTAATATTCTTTTAGCATTTTCATTACTTAATGAACTTTCATAAATATCCCCTACTCTCGAAGGTCCAAAATTTGCTGGTTTATTATATTCAATTAATTTAGCTAAAAAATCA
Source organism: Lysinibacillus telephonicus (assembly GCF_003966145.1). Classification (GTDB taxonomy): domain Bacteria; phylum Bacillota; class Bacilli; order Bacillales_A; family Planococcaceae; genus Ureibacillus; species Ureibacillus telephonicus. The sequence continues at coordinate 19,188 of NZ_RXNR01000022.1, read as the reverse complement.
TATAGGCAATTAATACTAATTGATGTTCCAGAAGATATATTTAATATATGGGGATCACTTGGTACTATTGCTCTCACTAATGCATTAGCAACGTCCTTTACAAAGATAAAATCTCTGCTCTGATTACCATCACCTTCAATTGTTGGAGTAATACCTTTAATCATTTGATTAATAAATTTTGTAACTACCCCAGCCTCCCCATTTTCACACTGACGTGGACCATATACATTAGACAAACGCAAAATCGAATAGTTTAATTTGTGAAGTTTATTATATAGTTTTATGTACTTTTCACCGGTTAATTTAGATAAACCATACGGTGAAAAAGGAGATAAAGGATAACTTTCAAGTATTGGTAAATTGCTATTTTCCCCATATACTGCTGCACTCGAAGTGAATATTATTTTTTTCACCTGATATTCCTTACTTAACTCTAGAATATTAAGAGTTCCTATTATATTTGTTTGAGCGTCTTTTTTTGGAAATCCTATAGAAGTAGATACAGAGGTTTGGGCAGCTAAATGAATTACATATTCAGGTAAAAAGTATTCAAAGATACTCTTTACTATTTTCGAATTTATATCGATATCAAAAATATTGACGTTTGTTTTTATATTGTTTCTTTTTCCAGTTTCAAAATTATCAATGACTACCACTTCATGGCCTTCAACTATTAATTGATCTACAACATGTGAACCAATGAAACCTGCTCCACCTGTAACTAGCACTTTTGACATACTAATCGTCCTTTTGTTATTTTATTTTCATTACACTAACATTGTAGTTCTTGTAAAATAAACCGTCCTTTAATAATTTAAAGAACGGTCTTTTTTAGGTTCTAATTTCTCGCTTTCTACTTTTCCTTCAGATTTTGTTTTATCAAATAAAACTATGATTGTTCTAAACTGAATAATCATATCAAGTACAAAAGAGTAATTACGTATATAAAATAAATCAAATCGTAATTTATCGTCTACACTCGTAGTATATTTACCCATTATTTGCGCATAACCAGTAATACCAGGTTTCACTGTATTTCTATAAACATATGAACTTATATCTTTTTCAAACTGCTTTGTGAAGAATTCTCTCTCAGGACGTGGTCCAACGATGGACATATCGCCTTTTAATACATTAAGTAACTGAGGTAATTCATCAATTCTTGTTCTTCTAATAAAATTCCCAATTTTCGTTATTCGAGGGTCATTTTCTCCTGCGAGTACTGGGCCTGTCAACTTTTCTGCTCCCTCAACCATTGAACGAAATTTATATATAGTAAATTCTTTATTGTACTTACCTAATCTTGTTTGTTTATAAAATACGCTACCCTTTGGATCTTCTATCTTAATAATTAATCCTATTAGCAAAAATAATGGAGATAAGATAATTAATCCTATAAAAGAAATGATAGTATCATACAACCGTTTAACAACTTGTTGACTCCATGACAATCCAAATGGTTTAACAGCCATAACCATCGTATCGTCTATTGAAGTGATAGCAGCTTGGGATAAAAGTAATTCATAAAGGTCTGGGATAACATATACAATTTTTCCGTTTTTTATAGAATCATAGATAATTTTTGACTTTAAATCACTAGATATTTTTGAACCCATCATGACATAGTCTACAAACTGTATTTCATATAGAATACTTTCTACTATTTCATTACTAGATATATACTTAACAATTGTTCTTTTCCCAAACTGTGTATCAATTTGATGGGCAATTTTTTGACGTTCTTGACTATCACTGATAACAAGAATTGTACCTAATTTTCCTGACAGAATTATAATAAATAGTAGCTTCCAAGAAATTAATAATATATTAATAATAACATAGGAAATTAAAATAACAGATCGAGGTAAAGCAAACTCACGAAATAAAAAAGATGCTGCCATAGTTAAAAACATCATTAAAGTAGATGAAACAATTACTTTCCGTATGACATCCCATTTACTTTTTTGATCAAGAGAATATAACTCATACATGGTAATAAAAAATAGGCCAATTAATAATATCCATGGTGATAAAGAAATAAATGCATCCCAATTTCGTGGTTGAATATTATCATAACGTAATTGGAAAGCTAAAATATAGGCTATAATGATTAAGCATAAATCTATAAAAATCAAGGTAAATTTACGGCTTCGTTGATTAATAACATTTGACAAAAAAAAACCCCCTAGCAATCAAGCTACTAGGGGTATTGTAACATAAAAGTATAATTATTATCTCCATTATTCCCATGTTTTCATTGTTCACAAAGAAAAAATTTTCCAGGTGAGTTGTTTGTTATAAAGTAGAGACTCAGTTGGTAAGTTTATTATCTAATAATGGCTTAGTATAATTTTTAGCCTCTTCTAGATAAATTTATTATAAAAATTTCAATTAGCTTTAGGTTAATTTACAAATAATGCTTTCTGACCGCATTCCAAGCATAATTAAAAAAATAACAAAAAGAACTAAAGATATTTAACTTTTCAGAAGTTCTATATACTTTCCACATCCTCTTTGCAACTTTCCATTTATTACTAGATACAGAATTCGAAACAAGTCTATAGCTAGCTAATGTTTCTTGTAAACAATATGCCGAATGCCCTTTTTTTAAAATTCTTAACCAAAGTGCTGTATCTTCTGGTTGTAAATTAGGCATTGTTATTTTACCTATTTTATCTTTATCAAGCATGACTGTTAAACATCCAATGGTAGTATTTTTTAATAGATCTCTATAGTTTATAACTTTTGGACATTTCACTTCTCTATACAAATCTTGTCCACTTTCATCAATCATTTTATAGTTGGTAAAGGAAAATGCTATATTATGATTTTGCATAAATTGAACTTGCAATTCTAGTTTACGCGGTTCCCACAAATCATCACTATCGAGAAATGCTATGTATTTCCCTTTAGATAATTGGATAGCTTTATTTCGAGCCAACGCTGCACCTGAATTTTTATCCATTCGAAGTAATTTAATTCGAGAATTTTCTTTTTCAAGTCCTTCCAAAATATCCCAAGTGTTATCTCTAGAACAATCGTCTACAATAATATGTTCGAAATTTTGATAAGTTTGATTCCATACTGATTGAACAGTTTCATTAATAAATTTCGAAGCGTTATACGTTGGTGTAATAATGGAAACTAAAGGTTTTTTCATATAGTATCACCGTTATTAGTAATTGAATAATAAATATTAAGTAACGTCTTTCTAGTTTTGTCCCAACTATAATGGGGGTAAAGGAGTTTTGCATTTTCTCCCTTTAATTCTAATTCATCAATTGTAATACTTTTTATCGTATCTACTAAATGTGCTACATCAAAAGTTACTACATATCCAATATTATTTTTTTCAACAAATTGATCTATGGATGTACCCTCAGTAACAATACACGGCTTACCTAAATATAGAGCTTCAAATAATTTATTCGGAGAAGCAATCTGGTTATGTTGATAACTTGGATCATACACCATATAGATTAAATGTACTTGTTGGACTACTGACAGAATCTGATCAAATTCAAGATATCCAAGGAAGTGAATGTTTTCACTTTTTTCAGCATGTTGAACAATTTCTTCTTGGAGCTCGCCTTTACCCGCAATCCAAATAGCAACATTTTCTAAGCGTGCTAATTGTAACAAAAGTTTAATTCCGCGATCTTTACTCAATGCACCGTAATATAAAATATTAATTTTCTTCTCAGACTTATCAATAGGATATTCTCTCACTTTTTTTGGAGGATCAATCGTATTGCTAATCACTTGTATTTTCGAATAGAAAGTTGAAGGTATATTAATTAAACGATTTTCATCAGGTATAATGATTAAATCAGCGTGTTCCATTATATTTGCACTTAATTTTGAAATTTGCCTTCTAATTGGCTTTGGAATGGGACTATGAAATGTTTCTACAAAATCTGCTATATCATAAATAAATTTAAAAGTAAGCTTACGCTTTATCTTTTTAGCTAAATAGGTAGGGTAAGCTAAATCAAAGTCAATGGCATGTACTACTTGATAATTGTGACCGTTCTTTAATAAAAACTTCACGACTTTATATATAAATTTTCCTTTTTGAAAAGCCGTTAAAATTCCCTTGCCATAGGGAGTTTCACCACAGTAAATCGAGTGTACTTTAATTCCTTCTTGGGCAAATTGACTACTTGCAGTTTGGATCACTTCTGAATTAATGCCCCGATCCCAATTTAATATTTCCACATCATACCCTGCTTGTTTTAATGCTCTTGCGGCGCGTGGTAAACGATTTGCAATAAAGGCACTATTTTGGGCTAATAAAACCTTGGGCTTCAATACAATCCCTCCAATTAAATAAGCTCCACCTTTCGGGTAATTACATTTTTTATCGTTAGTATGATATCGGCGTTGAATTAATCCAAATTTTTAATAATCAAAAATAATCAAAATGTTCAATAATTTGTAAATAAATCCTAAATGAAAAGACCATCTTTAATTAGGTATTTACAATTTTGGCTCAAATATAGAAGATATAATAAAATCCGACTTTGTTTATGTAACGTCAGTGATAAAATGTAAAACTCCCACAATCGGCAGTTAAATGTAAAAAAGTTAAACTAATTGATTTTTAGATACTAAAAAACTATAAACCTTATTTATTATTAATGATAATGAAAATGAGCATAGTAAAGTTATGAGAGGCATTACAAAAAAGCCATATCTTTCATCAACAATAAAAATATTTGAAGCACAAATATAAATTAATATTGTAAAAGCAAGACATTTAATCGTTTTTTGTTTCCATAATAGAAAAACTGCTAAAATTGAAAATAATAGGATTAAAAAATGATAAGAATAAAATAAAGTCGTAAATTCAGAATACAGGTTCCAATAATCAGTCCATCCAGATGGCCTTCTAAAAAGATACATTGTTTTGCCGATTGTATACCAACTTATCCAAAGTATTGGGTTAGTTTCAAGACCATTAATTAATCTTAATTTCCCAAACTCATTTGGACTTAACCCAGACTCAATTAATTGCTGGTAAACTTTATTGTAATCTTCTATAAAATATGGGAAAGTACCTGCAAAAAAAGGATTCTCTTGTGTAGATAAAAGAATAAAAGAATTAAGTACAACAGCATTTCTTATAACCCATGAACCAATTACAAGTACCGGTCCAATAAGCCATTGTATACCGATAATAAAACTCTTTTTTACTCCGAATTTTGTTATCACCACAAATATAGGCACAAAGATCATTGGCGCTACAACTGGTCTAAACATAATTGTTATAGAGAATATTATTCCAAACACTATATGATAGATTCCCTTATCCCTCTTTATTGCTAAAACAAGGAATAAAAAAGATAGGCAGAACAAAAAAATTGAAGGTGTTTCTGACAATAAAGATCTGAAAAAATGCAAAGGTGGAAAATAGAGCGCATAAATTAAACCGGTTATTAATCCTGTAAAATGATTAAACAAAATTGAGCCAATGAAATAGAGTAACACAACTGTCCCTACACTAAAAATGAGATTAAAAACCTTTGTAAAAAAAATATAGTCAACTCCAAAAACATTGCTTATTAAAATATTTACAGCTAAATATAAAGGTTGACCAGGTGTAACATACGCATTAGGTTCTTCTGAATCAAAACCTAAAAAGCCCTCTGAAACTAATTGTTCAGCAGCTTTTCCGTAATTTACACCATCATACCCACCATACTTTATAATTGAATCCCCATATGCTTCCCTCATTTCAAAAGGATAAACTGTTGGGTCATTATAACTTATCCCTGGGTTTTTAATAAGAAAAATCATATGTAAAATAATCGAAACAAAAATAATAAAAATTAAAGGTCCATACTTCTTTAAATACAATTTCAAAACCTCTATTCATGTGAAAATCTACAAAATTCTATAAATCAGATTATTTAATATTATCTTTATAAAATTATCTTTATTGAAATAATAGTTTGTGTTAAGTTGTAAAATGAATATTACTTTTATTTATAAATAGAATCTCTATTATATACTAAAACTGCACTTAATATTTTAAAAACTAAAAACTAATTAATACTATGAATTTTAAAAAAAACTAACTTTCGTTTAAAAGCCAATCCATACATTACTGCAATTTAGATATACAAAGCACCTTGATTAACATTAAAGGAATGTAATCAAATATAAAGTGAATAAAATATTTATACGCAATATGGTAAAAGGCAATAAGAATTGTTATTGAATTAAAAATAGGAGTATATCTTATGTATCCATACTTCTTATACTCCTTCGTAACTAAATTCCTATACTATTTCATGATAGTTATAACCGTTTGGCTATCAGTCATCTAATATCTATTGCATTTACACAATAATAGAACATCCATTGTGATAACCTAGTATGCTGTACGAGAATTAAACTTTCCATGTTAATATTATTACACCAATAATTATTAATACCCCCCCAACTAATTGATGATAAGTAAAGGTTTCTTTAAAAATTACAACTCCTGCAATTATTCCTAAAATGTAACTAATGCTCTGCATGGGATATGCAATACTTAAAGGTATTCTTGACAATAATACTAACCAAAGACCTGTTGCAGTAACATAAAGAAAGCCTCCTGTTATAAATGGGATAGAAAAAATAACATTAATAATAGTTGTAAGATTCCATTCTATTACTCCCTTAACAGCAGTTTTCCATGCTATCTGACCCACTACCATACACAAGATATTCAATACTAAAATTAACCAGTTCATAAATTCATTTCCTTTTTTTCTTTTAAATCTAGTATTTCAAAATGTTCGTTATATTTGTTTAATCCTAAATACCCTTTTTGCTAAAAAGGTAAGGGGTTACTTTACACCTAGTACTATGTAACTAAATGAAATAATAATTAAAATTAATTCATTTAGTTTTTATCTATTTCTATAATAAATCTAGTTTAATACTACCTTTTTGTTAGAAAACTTTTTAAAAATATTAAAAAGACAAAAAAGAAATACTATCCTCTATGAGACCATCTTTATCTTTATGGAAATCCTCTTCTGTACAGCTAACGTATTACTGAACCACATCCAAAGTAAAAAATTTCAGAGTTGTTTACTAGAAAAGTTTTCTTTCAAATAAATTACTTCCTTACTTACTACTCACTATATTCGTTTCATTTCATGCCAATTATAATCTGACTCCTTTTTGAATAGGTTGTTTTATAATTTGCCATTACAACATTAAACCTTTTTCATATAAATATTGAACTAAAACATACATAAAATAAACATACATCTATTTTTTCGATTTTTTGGTGATACCTATCCTTCAAAAAAGTGCTTATTACTAAAGTATCGTTGATTAATATTAAAATTAATTAATTAATTAATTATTTATATCTAAAAAATACTAAAATTTATTCTATACTTTTATTTGAGGTGATTTTATTAATCTTATTGAATAATAAATAGAAATTAGATATGGAAACTGTAATTAAAAGAGCGGTACCTATATATACTAATGGCAATAAAGTTATGGCATATCTTGAATAAGCGTAATAATAGCTGTTTAAAACAGTAAAATATAACAATGTAAGGATTATTAAAGTTATTTCATGACGTTTATATTTTAATAATAATAGTCCTAAGAAAACCCCAATAATGCCTAAATATAGGTACAACCGATGCATATAGGTGACTGAAGTAACTGAAATATTAAAAACTTCTATCCAATAAAAGGGGAAATTCCAAAACAAAATTGGTTTTAATATCAAGTAACTTTTAATCATGGATTTTGGATTTTCATCCCACCAATGTTGCATTCTCTCTTCTGCAAATATTTTTTCATACTTAAATACGTGATAAAAGTCTTGAATAGGTGAGATTTCATTTGCTCTTGCAAATACTTCCTCATAAGTCTCATGATTTGGGTAACCTTCCCCTTGAAACGTACCTAATAGTAGGGGGTCGCCCGAACCACCAGAAAGAGGAATAAACTCATTAAATTGAACATAGTTTCTAATCCACCAAGGGCTTAAAACCACTATTATAATGCCTAAGGCTAAAATTGATTGTTTTATCATTAATTTTCTAGGATATTTTTTCAAAATAAAATATACTAAAAGCACAAGAGGAATCAGACCAATTGTAGGTCTAAAAAACAATCCAATAATATAAAATAATAACAATAAATAAAAGTATATTCTTTTATCTTGATTATTTGCTAATAAAATTGAAAAGTAGATAAAATATATTAAACAAACAGTAAAAGGAGATTCTGTTAGAATAAGATTGTCAATTACAATATGTGGTAATGACAGCGCTAATATTAGTGCAGCAATGAGACCAGTCCAAACATTATGTAAGTATTTACCGATAAGGTATACACCATAAATGGAAAAACATCCCAATAGCATCATTACACTTTTTGCTATGTATAACCCTAAATCTCCCGACCCAAAAAAATAAAAAATCAATGCTAAAAAAAATGTCATTCCTGGCATAATATGAACTGTAGGTAATCCAGTTATATGATAACTTAATACACCTGTATGCAGAAAATCAATGGCACTTCGAATATATCCCTGATCATCACTATTTATACTTAAGCCTATACCATACTTAGCCATTGTATAATTTCTTATTATGAGAGAAAAAAGTAAAATCGGAATAATATAGTAGTTTTTCTTATTCAGTAAAATCCGAAATTTCAATCCCATGGTGACCACACCTTTTTTATTATAATTTTTGAATTTTCGCCATAATATCAATCCTTAATAGGAGTTAAAAGTTACTTAAGGAAAACTAGTTATTCCACTAATATCAATTATTGGTAGTAATCAACAACAAGGAAATTGTTCCTTGGAACTTTAAATGTGTTTTATATTTACTTACTGTAATTATTTCTAAGTCACAGTACTATTCTTTGAAGATAATAAAGCAAAATTATTCATAAATACACCAGTAGTAATACGCGTAATATATCAATTTTAAAAATTATATTTATAAATCTCCTCAATAGGATACTTAATACATCGTAAATGCCTTGAAATTTGACTTTATTATATATAATTTATCATTGGTTCATTATTACATATTATCTTTATCAAATTTTTTTAGCTTTGATAATTCAAGTTTCAATACACCTAATTCTTGTGATAATTTTTTGATATTATTTGAAGCATTAGAAATTGCGATAGTTAAACTAAATACGATAGCTATTAGAAATAGAATACCTAATAAAAATAGAGCGTTTGTAGGTGTTTCAATACTTAGAAATTTAGCAATATAATACACTGTAGTAGGGAAAATTGTAAATATAATAAAGCCTCCACCTAAAAGCAACCATAATAAAGAATATTTCAAATCTAATTTATATCTCGCAATCATTCTAATCAATATGAACAGTGAAATGATAGTTAATGCCAATAATACCAATTGTAATCTAATTGTTATCATATTCTCATCCTCTAAAATGATTCTTTTCTAATTTTATCAAAAAATATTGCCAATGATACTTTTATCATATAATAAATAGAACGATTCAAATTTATTGATGACGTTCCGCCTACTCTTTCATTCATTACAACTGCTTCTTCTTTTATAGTAAACCCCTTTCTTCGAAGGTACATAATAGATTCTGGTTCTGGATAATCTTTAGGATAGTTAATAGCAAATTGATCAATTATCCTTTTATTACAAACTCTAAACCCTGATGTGGGATCAGTAATTTTCAAATCAGTTAACGTATTAATTAAAAGACATAAATAACGAATCCCAAAACGCCTCAATCTAGTAGACTGAAATCCACTCTTATCGATATATCTAGAACCAATTACCATGTCTGCTTTTCCTTCTAAAATTGGCTCTACAATCTTATCTATATATACTGGGTCATGTTGTCCGTCACCATCAACTTGAATTGCTAAATCAAAATTATTTTCTTTTGCATATTTATAACCAGTTTGTACAGCACCACCAATACCTAAATTACAGGGTAAATCAATAACTTTTATCCCCAATTCTTTACATATCGACGAAGTTCTATCAGTAGAACAATCATTAATTACTATAATTTCAATTTTAATTTTAAAACTTATAGATCTTATTGAATCAATTAAACTTCGTATATTTTCTTCCTCATTATAGGCAGGAATAATAATTAGTAATGATGTCATAAAATTACCCCTAATCTTAATAAATATTTAGTTTTTAAAATAATATCTTTTTATTATTCTGTAATATCTTTATATATATTCTCGTTCAAATAAGTTACTCCAGTCATTTAGAAAGACAATATTAGAAAAGTTTTCACTTATAGATAATAATTCATCCTCTACTGTTTTACTATTTTCTAAAATGCACTCAATTTTTCTTACGGCTTCTTCTAAATTCCCAAGTTGATATAAAAATAATTGATTACCATTTACTAAGTGACTATGTAAATGCGAAGCAACCACAGGTATTCCTGACATAATTGCCTCTGCGACGGATAGACCAAAGCTTTCCCCTTTTGAAGAAGAAATAAATAACCCGTTATTAACTTTAATGAAATTTAATAAATTAATAATTTTTTCAAAAGGAAGAGGTGGTAGGTAAATGAAACGATTTGATAAATTTTTATTTTCAATTATTTTAAATAGATTAACTTCTGATGTAATAGGTCCCGCTACCAACAAGATAAAACGATCACCTAAACGCTTTTGTAAAAGTGAAAATATCTCAATTACTTCTTCTGTATTTTTTAATTTATCTATTCTCCCTATATAAGCAATAGGGATTTTGTTAAACCTTTTTGACACATCTGTTGTCATTGTGAATAATTCTTTTGGAACCGAGTTTCTTAACGTAAAGGTATTCTCTTGTAATAGAATGGGTATTTCATCCATAATATCTTGTCTAAACTTCTCTGATGGAACGATAATTCCTTTTATATCTAATGGGAGTTTTGCAATATAGGTTCGATTTTCTGTATAAGCTGTATGACATTCAAAAAATATCTTCTCATTATTTTTCATCATATCAAAAATCTCAGGGGTATCAATGGAATGGATTACATCATATTGATCAGGTACAAACTTTTCAACTACTTGTAGGTAATGTCCAAGTTTATAATCATTGATATATTTATTTAATAGTCTTTTTCCTCCAGAATCATGGAGGAAAAAGACATCCTGAGCTACTTGTAAATTGGAAGACTTAAAAGCTTGGGCACGATTTAGTAAAACTCTTTCGACGCCTCCCATCGTTGCCCACTTGTAAACGTATAAAACTTTATGCATTAATCTGACTCTCCTTCATATAAATCCTGAAGAAAACTTTTCTCTTTTATACTTTTCATCATAAATTGGAATCTGTTTTCCCAAGTTGAATTTTCTAAGAAATTCTCTATATCTTGAAGTTCTAACGATTCATTTAATACTTCACTATACCTTTTATCAATCGCATTTAAAACTTCTGAAGTATTTTCGCAATGGTCTACAAGTGGGTATTTCCCAATATGAGGAATCCCCGTTGAAATGGTCGGTAAGCCGAAGAATAAGTATTCATAAATCTTAATCGGATCTACTGCTAAAGATAATTTCGATTTTTTAAATGGAATAATCCCTAAGTGCCAGTTCTTAACGTATTCATAGAGTTCTCCTGGATGGACTTTTCCATAGAATTTAATATTCGGATAACTTTTTAATCGATTTAACGTGGCATCGTCTACACCGTAACCAATAATGTGAATAAATATATCTTTTCTTTCTAATATGTCAAAAATTAATTCCCAATCAAACCATGATGAAGTTAAGTGTCCAAAATACCCAATATGAATTTTTTGATCCTCTGCTAAACTTCTCAAAGAAATATTTTTCATTTTTGAAATATTTTCATTGTAGCCATTTCCGAGAACAATGATGTCATTTCTAATTGATGAGAATTTTTCTTTTAAAGGTTCTGATACACTAACTACTAAATCTGAATTTAATACAATCGCTTCTTCAATATTTTGTTTGTACCACGGCGCTTCCCCAACTTTATAAAATTCTTCCCATTCATCCATGATATCGTATGTGATATAGAACCCTTTTTCTCGGAAAGGAACAATTAGTTTATAAAAATGTTCAGTCGGGAAAGTCATAATGAAATGTTTTTCTTTTATTTCAACCAATGGTTCCATTTGTGTTTCTAAAAAATCATAAAGTGGTACTTGATATATTTTATCAAGGAAGCATTTATAGCTATTGCTATGATCTTCCCCTTTTTGCCATTGCCACGCTATATAAAGTACTCCGTAGCCCTCATTTGCTAAATATTTTGCTAAGTTTATCGTTCTTTGGTTGTACAGTTCGTCAAATTCAAAAGCAGAAGGAATAATTGCAATTCCTTTTATTTCATTATCTTGATATTTAGTTACTAATTCATCATATATATTTCTTACTTGTTGATTGTCTGAATAATAGGTTGGCTTGGTATTACGATTTTTGAAGAAACTAAAGGATCTAGAAACAGCTTCTTTTACACCTTTTGTTTTCGCAACATACATGAATTTCTTTGAATGACCTTTTAATTCTCTAGTTGATTTTACACCGTTATAATACTTATTCACTAAACGCCATGCTTTTGTATTTAACATATTCGATATTTCTTGATTAACTAATGCAACATTGTACTTATGTGATTCTATTTCTTCCTGTTGTTTAAGGATTTTATCCTTTTCGAATTCTAACTCTTTATTTAATTGTTCAATGATGTTATTTTTTGACTCTATTTCTTTGATAAAGTATTCATTCAATTTTTCAATTTCGCCTAAAGCTTTCTCCAAAGATAAGCTCAAACTTTGTACTATTCGATCTTTTTCTTCCAACTTCTGATAGTACCAATTAATACTTTCTTCTTTAATTTTTAGTTCTGATTGTAAATCATGAACTTCATTTTCCTTCAAAAAATATTTTTTTTCATGAAAATTATAATCTGAGAAAAATGTATTAAGAGTAAGCTCCATAGTATTAACTATTTCTTTATTAGAATAGATTAAAATTGCCTGTTTCCCACTCCAGTATGTACCTTCTATAAACCTACAATCAATTTCCTTAAAGTAAGTTAAATTATAATTTTGAATCTCTAAAGGTATGGAATCATAATTAAAAGTATACATATGTTCTTTAATTCGATTCTCTTCTTGGAAAGGAATCATGATAATAACATGATTTTTAGCACTTTCAATTAAATTGGGAATGATATCAAAAGGTTGTTCAAAATGCTCTAAAACGTTCGAGCATAGAATTACATCATATTGTTCTTGAATTTGATTTATATCCCCAACTATAAATTCTACTTCCGGATAATATTCTTTCGCCTTTTTTATGGCTTCACTTGAAAAATCAATACCTTTAACATCTGATTTGGGGAAATTTTTTGACAAAAGATATGTTCCTTCACCTTCGGCACAACCAGCATCACAAATAGTTAATTTATTATCTTCGATTTCATTCAATAGCCATGTTGGTAAATTCTTTAAAAGCAAATCTATAAAAAAAGTAGTTTGTTCTCTACCTAAAAAATCTTCCCAATTGGTTTGAAATCTATCATTCCAATACTCAAGACTATTTACCTTAAGCTCACTCATTTTGCTACTCCTTCATAAAGTTAATTGTTTGACTAACCGGTGGATGGAAGTAACCAAAAATTTTCTTTTCACTTATTACTTTAAAATACTTAGCACCTTCAATATAGTCAAAGTACTCTGGCTGTAAATTTTTTCGTTCTTCAATCGCAACAACCAATATATATTCATCGTCTCGCAAATAATTTTCAAATTCAAAGGTTACTTCTATTGCATTCGTATTAGCCTTGGTAAATCGATGATTGTGATCATAGGTAGTACTTACCATTAAGTCAGTTCCAACTTTATTTTTAATTGAAAAAGCAATACTAACGAATTTTAAATCCACTTCTTTCGGAACTTCTGTAATAATCTTAATAGAAACTGTTTCACCAAAATTAATAACTGTGGATTTTTCACCTTTTGAGTTGAACATTTCAACATATTTAATAATTCCTTGTTGTGAGCCCCAGCGATTAATAGGATCAAAGTCTGTAGCAATTTTGTTCAAAGACATTTCTATTGCAGCTGAAGCTTCCAATGTACTTACATCATCATTCATATATTTCATATATTCAGCTGTAACATCTAATGTATTACCGTATTCTATTACTTCCCCTTCATGAAGCCATAGAGCTAAATCACAAAAAGTTCTAATACTCGAAACATCATGGCCAACAAATAGAATTGTTACACCATTCTCTTTTAATTCAGTTAATCGATTGAAGCATTTAGCTTGAAATTTCATATCTCCTACTGCAAGCGCTTCGTCGATAATTAATACTTCGGGATCAACATTAATAGCTACAGCAAATGCCAATCTTGCAAACATACCAGAAGAATATGTTTTAACTGGCTGATAAATATATTCTCCAATATCTGCAAAATTTAATATACCATCTAATCTTTGATCCATCTGTTCTCTAGAATAGCCCATGATTGTTCCCTGTAAATAAATATTCTCAATACCGGTATATTCAACGTTAAAACCCGCACCTAATTCTAATAAAGCGGCAACTTTTCCATTTACCATTACTGAACCTGATGTCGGTGTCAGAACCCCTGTTAGTATTTTTAATAAGGTTGATTTACCAGAACCATTTTTCCCAATAATTCCAAGTGTTTGACCTTTTTTTATACTAAATGATACCCCATTGAGAGCATAAAATTCTGAATGATACTTTTTTCTTATAAAACTTAATGACTCTTTTAATCGGTCTTTTGGATTATCATATAATTTATATACTTTTGTTAAATCTTTAACTAAGACAGCATTGTCTTCATTTAAATTTGTCATCATAAATCCCTTCTTATAATACATCTGAAAAATGTGGTTTTAATTTTTTAAACATGATGCTACCTACTATTAATATGAATAACGTAACAATCCAAAAATAGGTTGTTAGTAGCGGGTCTTCCCAAAACCATCTTTGATAGATAAACGTATTACGATACCCTTCTACAATATAGTAAACTGGATTAAGTTTAAACCAAAATTGTATTTGTGGTGGAACAATTGAAAATGACCAAAAAATTGGTGTTAACCAAAAACCAAATTGCAATAGCATACCAACGATTTGGCCAATATCTCTTGAAAAAACAGCTAAAGATGAGGTAATCAATGAAATACCATAAACCAAAATGACTGAAGCAATTAAGAAATATAATATCTGTAGATAGTAAATATTTAAACTATAACCATAAAGAAAAAATAGTAAAATTGATGCAATTAAAAATATAACATGTATAAAGAAAGTCGATAATGTTTTTATTATTGGTAGAAGACTTACTTTAAATACGATTTTTTTCACTAAATAGCTATTATCCAAAATTGAGTTTGTGCCATTTGAAATAGCTTCTGTAATAAAAAACCAAGGGATAATACCTGCCACTAACCAAAGTACAAATGGAACATCTTCAATGGGCGTTACTCTAAAGCCAATTTGAAAGACAAACCAATAAATTAGAATTGAGATAATAGGATTAAAAAAAGCCCAAAAAACACCTAAATAGGATCCTAAGTATTTTACTTTAAAGTCATTTTTTGCAAGTTGAAATATTATATTACGATCTTTAATTAAGTTACTTAAGTAATTCATGTATGAACTAACCTTCCTGTAGTTATAGTTTTCTCTTCCTTAACCGTTTTTTTGTAAAGTTACCCTAACTAATTTCATTATGAAAATACTTAATGGTATTCAACAAAATGTTTACTCTATTAAAACCAAAAAGTTCCAGCGTTTTTTAATATTTTTGTTTGCATTCATAATGCTGCTACTCATGTATATTTCTACCGTAGTGCTTTTTTCTGGAATGAATCCCAAACACCATGCCAATTAATATCCATGCGATAGCTGAAGTACCCGGAAGTGAATCGTTAAACATAGATTGAACAAAATACGCTAATACAGCTGCAACAAGTACGATGTTCTGAATATAAATTTTCTTAAATAAATTGGTAACACTATAAACTACAACAGATACAAAAAGAAGTAAGAATCCTATAAATCCTACTAACCCTGTACCATATAAAATACCGAGAAAAATATTATGTGGTTTATCGGTAATTATATTTTCATCCCAGTTTCCAGATCTAGCATCGATATTAAAATGGGGAAAGTTATACATTAAAGAATCTAATCCATATCCGAAAATCGGTCTGTCTTTGAAGACGTCTATAGTTTTTTCCCAAATATAAAGACGGCCAGTACCAGCTGAAACACCTCTCTCTGGTAAAACTGGTAATACAAATGAGTTATCTGCTGCTGATACTTCATTCATATACCCTAATTCAAAACTCGAGGTAATTTTTGAAAATGCCTGTTCTTCTAAATAAGGGTTATTTTTAATTAAGAAGCCAAGTGATTCATCCCACACTCTCGAATTTTCGCTTGCTAATACATGTAAAACAGAAGCTGAAATTAAAAGAAATAAAGCCAATATAACAGTACCCTTAATCTTATTTACCGCTTTAATTACTGATACGATTATAATTGGAACCATTACTAACAAAGTTACAAATCCACTTGTCGAAATAGACATGAACATAACTGTGATTGAAAGCGTCGCCACAATAACACTAATTATGCTTTTTATCCATGTCCCTTCAACTATGGCCCACACTAAAAACATTACTGTCAAAATTGCGAACATACCACTCATATAGTTCCACTGGTTAAGAGTACCTACTATTTGTGAGCCTGCTGAAAAACTCGAACCATCAGGTAAAGCAATCGAAACCAATGTTTGCACCCATTTATTTTGCATTAAGTCGTTACCTGTAAAGTTCATTGTGATTATGTACAAGTTAATAAATACAAATGGATACAGTGAAAACATAATATAGTTAACCGCTTTTTTCGGATAATTAATGTTCATTGCAATAAACATTAATGCTATGTAACATAACCAACTAATAGCCCCATCATTTCGGTTATATTGACCACTCAATGCAATTGAAATGTTTGGAGAGAAAATAGTAGACATGACAATTGCAAAAGTAAATATTCCTAAGAAGTAATTCAATATTGTTTTTTTAATTTTCCCATTCATAAAGAAAATCTTTATTAGCAAAAGTAGCCCTGCAATAATTGTAACTAATAGTACTAAAAATGCCTTGTAGTAAGTGAATAAATCGCCTTTAGTACCTGATGTTAGAAGACTAACATCAGAAACAAGTGGACTAATAACATCTTTTGTATGACCTAAAACTATTAGTGGCATGAAACCTATTAAAATTAAGAATAGCCTAAAAATCCACTTATCTACATTCGCACGTGAAACTTGATTCTCTTCTTCATCACTTATAATATCTTTTTGTCGATCTCGATATTCTCCATAAAACGAAGTCATCTATGTATACCTTCCTTACTACATATTTTCTATTGAACTTAATAAATCAGCAACTTTAGCTTGATAGTTTGGATAATCTTCTGGTACCCATCCAGCCTCTTGACAACGCATTAATACAGTTTTTGCATCCTCGTATCGTTCTACTTTATAAAGAGTTTCACCAAACTGTAACATAAACATAGGATCTTCAACCCTATAAGGATTAATATCTAAAACCTTTTGAAAAAGTATAGAGGCTTGTTTCATTTCCCCAACATTTGCAGAAATTAAACCACCTAAATAATTGACATCCTCTGATTCTGATTCTTTTTTTATAAGTTCATTTATATAGACAGACGCCTCTTCGAAATTACCTTCATTTGCTAACTGAGTTGCTTGTTGAAATAAGAGATCTTCGTTTGCAAACTGCTCGTCCTGACCTTTTGCTAATACATTAGCTACAAACAATCCTATTACTATAAATGCCACCATTCCTATTAATATATATCTTCTTGTGGATTCTCTTAACTGCATAATCCTCATCCTTTATTCGACTTTTTTCATACCCTAATATTATACACTAATTATATAACGATTTCCTTAATAATTGGATAATCTATTTACTTACTGGTACACTACAAAAAAACAAGAGTATAAATACTAATTTAAAATGTACATTTCTTGTTGAATAAAGATGTAGAAATTTGATTTTAAAACTCAGACTAATTTTGGTTGATTATATGTGCATAATAACAGATTTTGTAATTAATAGTCTGTTAGACTTAACAAGATTCAAACAAGTAATGGAGTAAAGATGATAATTGATAAAAGTAAATTACTAAGAGACATGAGGGTAGATCGACTAACAATTGATAATTCATAAATGGGTTTGTTCTAAAAACATAGTTTAGTAAACTATCTAAAATCGGTGAGTATACCCGAATTATAGCAAGTGTTTTATTACCAACGTAACCTTTAGCAGTATTTAAAAGATAATCATAGTCTAAATTTGCGCAGTCAACATTCCGTAAATATATTTCTAATACACAAGAATTTAAAGGCTATATTGATATAGGTGAGCATGTTTTTTTGTATAAACAATAACGACATTCGATTTCAAACGTGGGAAAAT
Source organism: Lysinibacillus telephonicus (assembly GCF_003966145.1). Taxonomy (GTDB): domain Bacteria; phylum Bacillota; class Bacilli; order Bacillales_A; family Planococcaceae; genus Ureibacillus; species Ureibacillus telephonicus. The sequence goes on along the minus strand of NZ_RXNR01000022.1, from coordinate 662 downwards.
TAGCACAGAAGGATTGGAATTTATGAAACAAGTGATGGTGAACAAGTTGAGATTAATGTAGAAGTATTAGTATTTGGATATTCTCTCATGTAATCCTTTTAAATGAGTATTTCGAAAGTTAGGGGCGGGCACAACTCCACCATTATCCTTTTACTTGCTTGGGATTTTGTTAACCATTTTCTTTTGTCTTAGTAAATCACCGACAGAAGGATTTGATAAGCGATCTCCAATTTTTTTGATATGGAGAAATATCGTTCTGAATACCATTTTTCCTTTTTTGTTAACTTTTACGACTTTTTTAGGAAGACAAAACGCTTCATTTTACCATCTCAGTCTTAGTCATTCTAGTCCTTTTGAATTCGGATACGAGTTCGTTCCTTTGCCCAATAAATAAACACAACTCATCTATACCTAACTTATTTCTCAACAATTCAAGTTTAGTAAAATAGGTTCTATGTCAAATGTTGGAGTGAAGTGATATTACACGGCACCCCGATTATCCTAAATGAACCCCAATTTTCTTATATAAATTATTTAATAAAATATCCAAAACTTAAACTATTTAAAATTTCAACTTGCCAATTTTTTAGCGTTTGAATAGCCTTTAAAAATGCCGGAATATTTGCTTCTTCTACCTTTCGGTAAAAGGCTTCTAATCTTTT
>NZ_RXNR01000021.1 GCF_003966145.1 Lysinibacillus telephonicus | reverse complement strand
GCGGCAAAGTGAGGAAGCGAAGTGCGGTTGGCGGACCTTTCAGAATGTCTTTAGACAGGAGCCAGTAACCCAGCGTTTCACGCGAAGAGCAAACCACCAGTTATACTGGTGGTTTTGACTTATCGTTCATAACAGCAATTAGCGGTCAAGTATGGTACAATGTGCAAGGAAAGTAGGGATTTTTCATGGTTAAAAAAATTCAAATCGCAATCGATGGCCCAGCAGGTGCAGGGAAAAGTACGATTGCTAAAATTGTAGCAGAAAATTTAGGCTTCACATATATCGATACTGGAGCAATGTATCGAGCTGTTACGTATAAAGCGCTGAAACAGGACATAGAATTAAGTGATGCAGAATCTTTAGAAAAAATGGTATTGAATACTTCAATTATTTTAAAACCTTCTCAAAATGGACAACTTGTATTTATAGACGGAGAAGAAGTTACGCAAGCGATCCGTTCTAATGAAGTAACAGCAAATGTAAGTCAGGTTGCTGCTCATGCTAATATTCGTGAAATTCTAGTTGCAAAACAGCAAGAGCTTGCTGCAAACGGCGGAATTGTGATGGATGGACGAGATATTGCAACACATGTATTAAAAGATGCAGAGCTTAAAATATTTATGTCAGCTTCTGTAGAAGAAAGAGCAAGAAGAAGGTTTATCGATAATGAAAAACGAGGGATTCCTTCAACGATTGAAAAGCTGCAGGAAGAAATTGCACTCCGTGATAAATTAGATAGCGAGAGAGAAGCATCTCCGCTAATCCAGGCGGAAGATGCAATTTACCTTGATACAACAAACTTATCAATTGAAGAAGCTGCAAATGAAATTTTGCAATTAGCTAATCAAAAGATGATATAAGCTGTTCTTTTTTAGCGTTTTCATCAAAATAATATGAAATTTTTGATATTAAAGGAAAATTTTTTGTTTTTGTGAACAATTTCGAATAAAATAGAAATTGGAAGATGCGAAGGAGGGTTACATATGTCTGAAGAAATGAACTTAGGATCAAACCAAGAATTTCGTGAAGGAGATATTGTGAAGGGTGTTGCTGCACAAGTTGATGACAAAGCAGTAACAGTTACTATAGAAGGTGCACCTTTCGATGGTATTGTCCCAATCAGTGAACTTTCTAGCTTGCATATTGAAAAAGCGTCTGACGTTGTTTCAGTTGGTGATGAGCTAGAACTGATGATCACGAAAGTGGAGGAGGAAAACTTTGTTTTATCAAAACGCAAAGTTGACGCGCTTAGAGCATGGGATAAGCTCGAAGCACAATTTGCCTCAGGTGAAATTTTTGAAGCAGAAGTAAAGGATGTTGTGAAAGGTGGCCTAGTTGTTGATTTAGGCGTACGTGGCTTCGTTCCTGCATCATTAGTGGAAGATTATTTTGTTGAAGATTTTGAAGATTATAAAGGAAAAACATTGTCATTTAAAATTACAGAATTGGATAAAGAGAAAGGCCGCTTAATTTTATCTCACCGTGCTGTAATTGAAGAACAAAAAACAAATAATAAGAAAAAAATCTTTGAAGAAATCCACGCCGGAGATGTACTAGATGGTACTGTTCAGCGACTTGCACCGTTTGGGGCATTTGTAGATATCGGTGGAGTTGATGGACTAGTTCATATTTCGCAAGTATCACATGAGCATGTGGAAGATGTTAGTACAGTTCTTTCTGAAGGGCAGTCTGTAAAAGTGAAAGTATTATCAGTTGACCCTGAAAATGAACGAATTTCTTTATCAATAAAAGACACATTACCAGGTCCTTGGTCAAACATTGAAGATCGTGTTTCAAAAGGATCGGTGCTAACAGGAACTGTAAAACGCTTAGTTTCTTTCGGTGCCTTCGTTGAAGTATTCCCTAACATTGAAGGTTTAGTGCATATTTCACAAATTTCGCACAAGCATATTAATACGCCTCATGAAGTATTAAAAGAAGGACAGCAAGTTGAAGTAAAGGTTTTAGATGTCAATGCAGAAGACAAACGTCTTTCACTTAGTATAAAAGAACTTCAAAACAATCCTGAGAAGGAAGAAGAGTTCGATTATGAATTGCCAGAAGAAAACACGGGATTTTCATTCAGTGATGTTATTGGAGATAAACTAAAAGGTTTTACGAATAACTAATATAAATACTTGCATAAATACAAGCTTATGAAGACAAACTCAAGTTTAGATTGAGTTTGTCTTTGTTTTTTTCATAAATTTTTTATAGTCTTACAGCAGTAAACAAGCAACGCTCTATCATGAGCGGGCCTTACACAATGATGGTGACAAAAACATTGCATCGTGTGGATTGTCACCAAGACCAACGTCGTGTTGGTCCCAAAGACAAATCATAGAGACACAATGTAGCTCTGCGGCTTGTGTGTGGAGCGAGAACGTCACGTCCATGCGACATCACTCCCAAGACCAATATTATGTTATCCCCTAGCTATACAATTTTAGGCCTTATACGAGTTTTGAGTCATTTATGCTTATAAAAAGCATGGGTTTTTTATTTGTTCATCAATATTGTGAACACTAAAACGCATGAAATACCGAATCTGAAGTGAAAATATGATATAAATTGCAATTTCGTGTATAATACAAAAGATAAGAATTTGGAAGGATGAAGTACAGATGACAAAACCAGTAATCGCCATCGTAGGTCGTCCGAACGTTGGAAAATCAACAATATTTAATCGTATTGTTGGAGAACGCGTATCAATCGTGGAAGATATTCCAGGTGTAACACGTGACCGCATCTATAGTTCGGCAGATTGGTTAACACATGAATTTAACATTATTGATACAGGTGGAATCGAAATAGGAGATGAACCATTTTTAGAGCAAATTCGTGCGCAAGCAGAGATTGCTATTGAAGAAGCTGATGTCATTATCTTTATGACAAATGGACGGGAAGGTGTAACATTAGCGGATGAACAAGTAGCAAAAATCTTATATAAAACAAAGAAACCTGTTGTGCTTGCTGTAAATAAAATTGATAATCCGGATATGCGCGAAATGATGTATGATTTCTATTCATTAGGATTTGGAGATCCATTCCCTATATCAGGTTCTCATGGTTTAGGGCTGGGGGATTTGCTGGATGAATGTGCAAAGCATTTTCCAAAAGAAGGCGAGCCTCAATATTCTGATGATACGATAAAGTTCTGTTTAATTGGTCGTCCGAATGTTGGGAAATCTTCGTTAGTAAATGCGTTTCTAGGACAAGAACGTGTAATTGTAAGTGATGTTGCGGGTACAACTCGCGACGCAATCGATACTCCATATTCCTATGATGGACAAGAATATGTCATCATTGATACAGCCGGAATGCGGAAAAAAGGGAAAGTTTATGAATCCACTGAAAAGTATTCTGTATTAAGAGCATTGAGAGCGATTGAACGTTCCGATGTTGTCTTAGTTGTATTAAATGGAGAAGAAGGTATTCAAGAGCAAGATAAAAAAATAGCTGGGTATGCTCATGAAGCTGGAAAAGCCGTTATTATCGTTGTGAATAAATGGGATGCAGTTGAAAAAGATGAAAAGACAATGAACCATTATACACAACAAATAAGAGAGCATTTTTTATTTTTAGATTATGCCCCGATTATTTTTGTTTCAGCTAAAACAAAACAACGGGTACATCAGATTTTATCAATTGTACAGCGTGTAAGTGAAAACCATGCAATGCGTATTCAATCATCAATTTTAAATGAGGTCATTGAAGATGCCATCGCCCGAAACCCTGCTCCGACAGACAAAGGTCGACGTTTGCGTATTTACTACACAACACAAGTTGCAGTTAAACCACCTACTTTCGTTACATTTGTAAACGATCCTGAACTAATGCATTTCTCTTATGAACGTTTCCTCGAGAATCGTATTCGTGAAACGTTTGATTTTGAAGGTACGCCAATTCGTTTAATTGCGCGAGCTCGTGAATAATCGAATTAAGGGGGAAATTTAAGTGGAAAATGTAACGGTATTAGGTGCAGGGTCCTGGGGAACAGCTTTAGCAATTGTTTTAGCTGAGAACGGACATAATACTTTAGTTTGGACACATCGTGAAGACCAGGCAGAAGAAATTAATGAACAACGAACAAATAATAGGTATTTGCCAGACATAAAATTGCCTAATCTACTTGTAGCTACAAGCAACTTAGAAGAGGCAGTCCATCATTCAAAGACCATTGTTGTGGCAGTACCTACAAAGGCTATTCGAGAAGTATGTGAAAAAATGATGAGCTTTCTAGATAAGAAAATCTTATTTGTTCATGTATCAAAAGGAATAGAACCTGATTCTTTATTACGTATTTCAGAAATATTGGAACAAAGTCTTTCACCTGATGTCATTGAGGATATCGTTGTTTTATCAGGTCCTAGCCATGCAGAAGAGGTTGTACAGGGCCACCCAACTACAATTACTGCGGCTTGTGAAAATTTAAAGGCTGCGGAAAAAGTACAAGATTTATTTATGAATGGTTATTTCCGTGTTTATACAAATAATGATGTTGTTGGAGTTGAGCTTGGCGGAGCATTAAAAAATGTCATTGCATTAGCTGCAGGAATTTCAGATGGTTTAAATTATGGAGATAATGCTAAAGCAGCTCTAATTACAAGAGGTTTAGCGGAGATTTCGCGTTTAGGTGTAAAAATGGGTGGAAACCCATTTACTTTCTCAGGTTTAACAGGAATGGGTGATTTAATCGTTACGTGTACAAGTGTCCATTCTCGCAACTGGAGAGCAGGCAATATGCTTGGCAAAGGGTTGAAATTAGACGAGGTTCTTGAGCAAATGGGAATGGTTGTAGAGGGAGTAAGAACAACAAAGGCGGCATATCAATTATCAGAAAAATATGATGTCCCTATGCCGATAACAACAGAACTTTACAATGTTCTATTTAATCATAAAGAACCAAAAGTCGCAGTAGATGAATTAATGATTCGAATGAAAAAGCGAGAAATTGATAATTTACTTTAAAGTAGAAACATTTTTAGCTTGCAAGAAAAAAGAGGAGGTATGAACTTGTACCTCCTATTGTTACTGAATGGAAAAGTATTAAATTTTGACCAGCGCCCAGCCCCTCGAATCACATCAATACTTTAAATTGGGTTCTTGCGCTTTCTTATACATAACGGAGTTTGAAAGGTGGTTTTTGATTTGCAAAATCCATTATTTTCAATGGAACAATTAGTACTCGCATCAGCAAGAGGACCACTTGCTAGTATGCATGCTTTAGATGTTATGTGGGTTTCTTTTTATTCAATAGGAGCAATGTTAATATCAGTTCTAATCGTTTCAGCAGTACGCAAATGGGTAAAAAACGGATTTTTATCGTTCATTATACGACTAATTGCCTTCGCCTTATTTACAATTGGTTCAATACTAATGGTTCTTGTTGTCTTTACATGGCCAAATTAACTTTCTTGCAATAAATATAAAGTAGATAAATATAAACGTGGGCATTTAATGAGGTGAAAAAATAAATGAAAAGAAAATGGGGCTTGATTTTCATATTCGCTTTAACAACAGTCCTATTATCTGGATGTCTATTTCCTGAGGAAGAGATGGCAGGTAACGAAATTCCAGATGATGTTCAATTAGCCGCAGTTCAAAAAGCAGTTGAAGAATTTCAAGCTGAAACAGGTGTACTACCAATCAAAACTCGAGATATGGAAACAGATATTTTTATAAAGTACCCGATTGACTTTGAAAAACTAGTACCAAAATATATGGCCAACCCACCTGCCAACTCTTTTGAAAAGGGTGGTATATTCCAATATATTATTTGGGATGCTGAGGAAAACCCGACAGTAAAGCTAGTAGATTTACGCTCAGCAGAGAAAATTCGAGAATTAAATATTCGGTTTATCGGAACACAATATCCTACATTTAAAGAACAAATTGCGGATTATGTCTACTCAATTGATTTCGAGAAAATCGGATATAAAAATGACTTAACTGTACCGAGTCCATATACAAATAATGAACTTCCATTAGTTGTTTCGACAGAAGGAGACATTTATGTCGATTACTCGATCGATTTAAATATTTTTTTAAAGGAAAATAATTTGACACCTACTCCTGGCGAGGATATTCGAAACTATTTAATCGAAGCATATCCTGTTGTCCCTGCTTACTCATTGCCATATACAGTGGATGATAATAATGATCCTATTTTTATGTATGAACCATCTAAAGAAGAAAAATAAAATTAAAATATTTTGCCCTAGTGAGTTTAAATACTTACTAGGGTTTTTTAGTTTTGTAAATCATAATTTAAACAGAAGTATTTTACTTTTAGATTAATCCTGATATTCGAGTAGGACATGTACAACATGGCTTTCGCGGCTTGTGAGGGGAGGGAAGACGTCGCATCCATGAGACATCACTCCCATGACCAACATCGTGTTGGCCCTTAGCCCGCTCAAATACATCTACTATATATAAAACACTAATTAAAGTACTGTCCTTGTGTGGACATCTTTGTCGAAAGTGACAGGATAATACTTATCTGATTATGTGCATATATTTTTATAAATTTTCGTACAAGGTATTTCATATTTGGTGAATATCGCACATAGACTGAATTACGTAAAGGAGGAGCTACAATAGGCGAAGAAATCTTTCATCAAATAGCAGAAAGAACGAATGGTGACGTATATATTGGTGTCGTAGGGCCTGTTAGGGTTGGTAAGTCTACTCTTGTGAAAAAAATGATGGAGTCAATTGTGCTCCCAAATATCGTAGATGAAGAAGACCGTAAAAGAGCACTGGACGAGCTGCCACAGAGCTCACCAGGCCCAGTTATTATGACAGCTGAACCAAAATTTGTTCCTGCTCAAGGGACTGAGATTACGATTGGGGAAAGCGAGATACCATTCCGCATTCGTTTTGCAGATTGTGTCGGTTATATTATTGATGGGGTAAAAGGGTATGAAGATGAAAATGGACCACGCTATGTAAATTCACCGTGGAGTACAGATGCTATTCCATTCCAAGAAGCAGCAAAAATCGGAACTGATAAAGTTATTCGCGACCATGCAAATATTGGGATAGTTGTTACAACGGATGGTTCAGTAAATGGCATTAACCGAGTTGCTGCAGAAGTAGCTGAAGAACAAATTGTTAACGAGTTAAAACAAATTGGCAAGCCTTTTGTTATCGTATTAAATTGCCAAATGCCAAGTCATAGTAATACACAAACATTACGTAATGAATTGCTTGAAAAATACAGTGTTCCAGTTATTCCTGTTGCGATCGATCAAATGTCTCGAAATGATATGGAGTACATTTTACAAGAAGCACTTTATGAGTTTCCAATTGAGGATATTGAAGTAGAAAAACCAGATTGGCTTGATGTATTAGATCACATGCATCCATTAAATTTAACTCTTTCAGATGCTGTAGGGAATGTGCTGAATTCTGTAACAAAAATTCGTGATGTTTCCCAAGCAGCCGCACAATTACGTGAAATTGATTTTGTAAAAGATAGTGAAATTGAAAGAGTCGATGCTGGTTTAGGAATTGCAACAGTCCGTATTACGCTAAAACCGGAAATTTATAAAGCTGTTTGCAATGAATGGTTGGATTCCCCAATTGATACGAAAAAAGATTGGTTGCTGTTCATTAAAGAAGCAGCTGAGGCAAAGCAAGCACATAGACGCTTCCGAGAAGCAATTGAAGAGGCAAGGGAACATGGCTATGGTGTTACTCTACCTACAATGGAAGAGTTTGAGCCAAGTGAACCAGAAATTATTAAACAAAATAATTTCTACGGAGTTCGTATGAAAGCTTCAGCGCCATCGTATCACATTATTCGCGTAGATATGGAAACTGAGTTTGCACCATTAATCGGTACTGAATTTTATAGCCAACAACTTTTAAAAGATTTACAGTATGCCTATAATCATGATCGGGAGCAATTATGGGAAACACAACTATTTGGTACAACGTTACACGAAGTGTTAAAAGAAGGCATTCGCTATAAAATGAATGCAGTACCATTAAATGCTAAAAAAAGAATGCGCCAAACTATCGAAAGAATGGTTAATGAAGGTGAACGTGGTTTGGTTACGTTCATTATCTAGTATTGTATAATTTCGTAAAATATGGCACAAAATAATAACAGGGCTTTTCATTTTCCAGGTGAAAAGTCCTGTTATTTATGTTTTTTTATAAAAAATAGTATTATATATCGAAAAACATGGATAAATACAGTTGCACCAAGGTTTTCTATATGTTACTCTTTTTACATGATTTAGGTTCATGACCCTTTGAGAGGAGGTGAATGGTGTGAATAAAACAGAATTAGTAAACTCTGTTGCTGAAGCTGCAGGTCTTTCTAAGAAAGATGCTTCTAAAGCAGTTGAAGCTGTATTTGATACAATTCAAGATGCTCTTGCAAAGGGTGACAAAGTACAATTAATTGGTTTTGGTAACTTTGAAGTACGTGAGCGCGCTGCTCGTAAAGGCCGCAACCCACAAACTGGTAAAGAAATCGAAATCGCTGCAAGCAAAGTACCTGCTTTTAAACCAGGTAAAGCTCTTAAAGATGCTGTGAAATAAAAGCATCTAGCAGTTACATAGAGCAGTCGTCATGGACAAGCATGATGACTGCTCTTTTTTACATACTTATAAACCCAAATTACATAGAAGATAAGCCTAATCTAATTTATAACAAAACAACTTCAAAGATTAACTGACAAGTAAGGAAGCAAGTACTTTTTTGATTAGATTGCAGATAGGTGATTTAATTTTGTTAATGGAATCTTTCATGCAAATTCGCAAATTGAAGAAGCAAGAGATGGTCACCGAGCATTAGCTTTTACAACGATGTTCACGAGCAAATGCTTTTTCAAAAAAAATTATTCTAGAAGAGATATTAATTTAAATTGTATTTAAACAAATTTTTTTTTAAAGTAATGAAACCCTTTTTGCGATTAGAGTCAGTATGTGCTACGATTCAATTTGATAATGTAGTGAAAGTGGTTTAGGAGGATATAATAATGTCTGAAGTAAATTTAAAAAAAATAGAGGAAGCCGTGAAAATGATATTAGAAGCGGTTGGAGAAGATGTAAATCGTGAAGGCTTAATTGATACTCCTAAGAGGGTTTCAAAAATGTATGAGGAAATGTTTAGTGGAATTAATGAAGATCCAAGGGAATTTTTCAGTACTGTATTTCATGAAGAGCATGAAGAAGTTGTACTTGTTAAAGATATACCTTTTTATTCAATGTGTGAGCACCACTTAGTACCTTTTTATGGGAAAGCTCATGTTGCATACATACCTAAAGACGGTAGAGTAGCAGGATTAAGTAAATTAGGTCGTTGTGTTGAATCGGTTGCTCGTAGACCACAACTACAAGAACGTATCACCTCGACTGTTGCCGATTCCATAATGGAGATGCTGCAACCGCATGGAGTTTATGTAGTTGTTGAAGCTGAGCATATGTGCATGACAATGCGCGGACTTAAAAAGCCAGGTTCAAAAACAATTACATCTGCAGCTCGTGGAAATTATGAAAACGATGATGTTTTACGTCGAGAAGTAATTTCATTAATTCAAATGTCTTAAATAAGACTATTTATTATGATATGATGTACAAGAAAATGTTTTAACTTCATTCTGTTGAATGAAGTTATGCCTCCGGTGGATGTCACAGATTTTTAAGAGGAAATTTATCAAGCTAGCTCGATAAAATCTGGGCGCAAATGTTTTGACTGTGACGAAAGCTTTAGCGACAGTCACAAATACGCCAAGTCGAATTTGATTTTAAGGAGAAAAGATACGATGACTCAACCAGATTATATTATCATTGAAGCACAAGAAGACGGTGTGCATGTAATCGGTTTAACACGTGGTACTGATACAAAATTCCACCATTCTGAAAAATTGGATGCTGGAGAAGTAATGATTGCGCAATTTACTGAACATACATCTGCAATGAAAATTAGAGGGAAAGCAAAAATCTTTTCTGCACACGGTGTTATTGAAAGCGGTTCTAAGAAATAATTAATTTGATTGGTAAACAATCATAAGATGCAAATAGTGGAATGGAGTAATATCTATGGATGCAACATACATTCAAGGATCAATTGAACAATTAAAAACAAATATTTTCATGCATGTTCGTCATAGAACATTACTGCAATATACTGGAGCACCGGTGATAAATGAAAATCAATTGTTTTACTTATTATTGCCTTTTTTAAACGGCGAAGAATGGAATGAACATATCGATAAAAGTGCAATTACAGTCGGAATTGTACATGCATCGCTTTATGAACATGATAAAATAAATGAGACAAATGCAACGAGTAAAGAGCAGCAGCTTACAGTTTTATCCGGAGATTATTATAGCGGCCGTTACTATGAAATATTAGCCCATTTGGGTAATATCACGTTGATAAGAGAACTTTCAGAAGGAATTGTAAACCGCTGCGAGCATCAAATAAAAGTATATGAATCCAATCAAAATTCATTAGAACAATGGTTTAATACGATTTCTGTAATTCAAACAGAGTTAATTAGACGATTTTATCTAGTTTTTAATTTCGAACAATATAGTTCACTTATGCATACAGGCTTATTGTTGCTTCAACTAAAAAAAGAAGTTCGCAACCTTCAGAATGGACATAATTCCTCAATTATGAAAAAGATGATTGAGAGTGTTTCAAACGAAGAAAAAACTTTAGAACAATTACTAGTAGAAAAAATAGATATGCTACAAGATTTACTTCATGAATATCTTCATTCGTCAACTTTAAATGACGAATTAAAACGATACATAAGACATCAAGTAGAGTGTAGTTAGTGGCATAGAAAGGTTCTGAAAAAATGGCAAAATCAAAAGAAGAGCACGTACATGAGGTTTTTGAACATATTTCTGAAAGCTACGATAAAATGAATTCCGTTATAAGCTTTCAGTTACATGTTAAATGGCGTGAAGATACGATGAAAAGAATGAACGTAAAGCCTGGTTCTAAATGTCTTGACGTCTGCTGCGGCACTGCTGATTGGACAGTTGCATTAGCGAAGGCTACAGGAGAAAAGGGTGAAGTAAAAGGTCTTGATTTCAGTAAAAACATGCTTAAAGTTGGTGAAGAAAAAGTAAAACCATTCCCACAAATCGAGCTTATTCATGGAAATGCGATGGAGCTTCCATTTGAAGACAATACTTTTGATTATGTGACAATTGGTTTTGGTTTAAGGAATGTTCCAGATTATATGCAAGTACTACGTGAAATGAACCGTGTGTTAAAACCGGGCGGCATGGCAGTATGCTTGGAGACTTCTCAATCTGAAATTCCGGTATATCGACAACTTTTTCGTTTTTACTTTAATTATATTATGCCGTTATTTGGAAAAATATTTGCGAAAAGCTATAAAGAATATTCTTGGCTGCAGGAATCCGCGAATGATTTCCCTGGCATGAAAAAACTTGCAAAAATGTTCGAAGATGCAGATTTTCACAATGTATCTTACAAAGGATATAGTGGTGGAGCTGCTGCGATGCATATGGGATTTAAAAAAGAAAACTAGGGGGAGAAGGTTTCACGCGTGGAAAAGATGAAGTTAAAAATACTCTATTCCGATTTAAAAGCGGATATAGACATCATCGAAAAAGAATTAGAAAAAGCGTTAAACTCGTCTTCGCACTTGATAAATGATGCCTCTCTCCATTTATTACAAGCGGGCGGTAAACGAATTCGCCCTGTCTTTGTTTTAATTAGTGCAAAATTTGGGCAATATAACATTGAAAACATAAAGAATATTGCTGTGCCGTTAGAATTAATTCATATGGCATCACTCGTACATGATGATGTTATTGATGATTCAGATTTGAGAAGAGGTAGACATACTGTTAAATCACAATGGAATAATAGAGTTGCCATGTACACGGGCGACTTTATTTTTGCGCGTGCTTTAGAGTATGTTACATCTATCGAAAACAAAAAAGTCCATCAAATTTTGGCCAAAACGATGGTTGAAATTTGTAATGGCGAAGTGATTCAAATAGAAGATAAGTTTCGTAATAACCAAAATTTAAAAGATTATTTTCGTCGAATAAAGCGAAAAACTGCCTTGCTAATTGAATCTAGCTGTGAACTTGGGGCAGTTGTTTCTGGTGTAGACGAGAAAAATGTAAGACATTTAAAACAATTTGGCTATTTTGTCGGCATGAGCTATCAAATAGTCGATGATATTTTAGACTTTACCTCAACTGATAAAGAGCTCGGAAAACCTGCCGGAAGTGACTTGCTGCAAGGAAATATAACGTTGCCAATCCTATTATTAAAAGACCATCCTACAATCAAGCATTTTATCGCTCAAGCATCGAAGGGACAAGTAACAGAACAACAACGATTAGAAATGTTAAATGTTGTGAGAAATTCTGATGCCATTAAGCAATCAATTGCCATTAGCAATGGTTATTTAAGAAAAGCTCTAAAAGAAGTAGACGCTTTACCGGATCATCCAATGAAGAAAAAATTGCGTGATGTAGCATTATTTATTGGGAAGCGTAAATTTTAGGATTATAGGAATAAACTATGAGAGTTGATGTATGGGTGTTATTTTGGTAATATTTATCGGTAGGTGAAAAACCTTATATAATTTTAGGGAGTGTTAATTTATGGCAATCGAAAAAACATTTATTATGGTAAAACCTGATGGAGTAAAACGTCAAGTAATTGGTGATATTATCGATCGTTTTGAACGTCGTGGATTCGAAATGAAAGGTGCAAAATTAATGATGGTGCCTCGCGAATTAGCTGAAGAGCACTATGCTGAGCATAAAGAGCGCCCATTCTTCGGTGAATTAGTTGACTTCATTACTTCTGGTCCTGTATTTGCAATGGTTTGGGAAGGCGAAAATGTAATTAAACTTGCACGTATCATGATGGGTGCTACAAAACCAGAAGAATCTCAACCAGGTACAATCCGTGGTGACTATGCTGTAACAATTTCTGAAAACGTAATCCACGGTTCTGACTCAGAAGCTTCTGCACAACGTGAAATTAACTTATGGTTTGGCGCAGATTTAGTTTAATTTAAACTAGTTCATTTTTTAAAAATAACTTTTAAAGTAACTATTGCTAATGGTGATAGTTACTTTTTTATTATAGATATTGTTCATTAACTAGATATTTTTTTCCAGCAAGTCTAACTAAACTAAGAAGACGCAGCCTACCACTGTAAGCTGCGTACTATTTAAGAAGTATTAGAAGCATAATATAACTGTGAGCTGGTCTTACACAAAGCACAAAGACAAGTCGTAGAGGCACAACGTGGCTCTGCGGCTTGTGTGCTTAGCCAGCTCAACATTAACATACCTTTTTAAAATTCTAATAAGTACTTCCCCAATTACTTCCCCAATAAAAGAAATAGAATAAGACGAACTAGCATTTCGATATTAGAATATAGGATAAAATCACCCAAATTATGGTGAAATGATAGGTTTCGAATTTCTATAAATTCCGCTATAATAAATTTAAGATAGTTGAGGGGAAAGATAGATAAATGTCTGATTACGAACAATTTATAGATGGAATAAAGAAAAAAACAGGAATCGATCTCGCACTATATAAAGAAGCCCAAATGAAGCGACGTTTAACATCTCTTTATGAAAAAAGAGGTTATCGCAATTTTGTTGATTTTTTGCATGCACTTGAAAAAGATCGTGATTTAATGAATGAATTTTTAGATCGAATGACGATTAATGTTTCTGAATTTTACCGAAATTCAAAGCGTTGGGAAGTGTTGCAAAATAAAATTTTCCCGATGCTTCTTCAATCAAATCGCCGCTTAAAAATATGGAGTGCTGCATGTTCAACGGGTGAAGAACCTTATTCACTTGCGATGGTATTATCCCATCATGTACCCCTATCACAAATCCAGGTGCTGGCTACTGATTTAGATGAAAATGTTCTTCAAAAAGCAAAGCTAGGATTGTACCCAGAGCGCTCCCTTGCTGAAGTTCCTTCTGATATTAAGGGCAAGTATTTCATGCAAGAAGGACCTTTCTATAAAGTAAAGGATGAGATAAAAAGAACAGTTACTTTTAAAAAGCATAATTTACTAAAAGATCAGTATGAATCGAATTTTGATTTAATCGTTTGTCGTAATGTCATGATCTACTTTACAGAAGAAGCTAAAGATCAAATATATGAGAATTTTAGTAAATCGTTGCGACCAGGAGGAATACTATTTGTAGGCTCAACCGAACAAATATTTAATCCTCAGCGTTATGGATTTGAAGTGGAAGATACATTTTTTTACCGAAAAAAATAGCGAAAATTGTTTGCAAAGCAATTAAATAATTATGGATATTTTCTAGAATAACAAACGCTTTTCGTATATTTAGCGAGAAGCGTATTTTTCTACATGAAATTACGTTAGTATGGTAGTATACATTTAATTTAATTGTTTTTGAAAAAGTGAAAAATAGTGTGTCAGAATATTCGGTACTATAGAGAAATAGTTCAAAAATGACGCTGTTTTTTAATTTATAATGTGTTATAGTAAAAAATACATACTTTAGCGAGTTGAAGGGAGAAAGTGTTTTATGCGTTACCTTACTGCAGGAGAGTCTCATGGACCTCAATTAACTACAATTATCGAAGGGTTGCCGTCTCTTCTACCAATATCAGCAGAAAAAATTAATTATGACTTAAAACGTCGCCAAGGCGGACATGGCCGTGGAAGACGTATGCAAATTGAAACTGACACTGTCGAGATTGTTGGTGGTGTGCGTCACGGAAAAACGTTAGGTTCCCCTGTAGCATTAGTCGTAAAAAATGACGATTGGAAGCATTGGACAAAAATAATGGGTGCAGATCCATTGCCAGAAGACGTGGATCCAAATGAAATTAAACGCCAAATTTCTAGACCTAGACCCGGTCATGCAGACTTAGTCGGCGGAATGAAATACGGCCATCGAGATTTGCGTAATGTTTTAGAACGTTCAAGTGCACGTGAAACGACTGTTCGAGTTGCAGTAGGTTCTGTTGCAAAAGCTTTATTAAATGAACTAGGCATCACTATTGTTTCGCACGTTACTGAAATTTACGGAATCAAAGCTGATACATCAAAAATTGAGGGAAAATCAATAGATGAAATTAGAGCAATAGTTGAACAGGATCCTTGCTATTGTGTTGACGAGTCCGCTTCTGAAAAGATGGTGCAGGCAATTGATGAAGCAAAAAAAGCTGGCGATTCAATAGGTGGCGTTGTAGAAGTAATTGTTGAAGGGCTTCCAGCGGGTATCGGTTCTTACGTTCATTATGATAGAAAACTTGACGGACGACTCGCTCAAGCGATGCTATCAATTAATGCATTTAAAGGTGTGGAGTTTGGAATCGGCTTTGAAATGGCTCGTCGAAAAGGCTCGGAAGTACATGATGAAATATTATGGGATAAAGAAAATGGCTATACTCGTGCTACAAACCGCCTAGGGGGATTAGAAGGTGGAATGTCAACAGGAATGCCAATCGTTGTACGTGGGGTAATGAAACCAATTCCTACCCTTTACAAACCATTACAAAGTGTGGATATTGAAACGAAGGAGCCGTTTAAAGCAAGTGTTGAACGCTCTGACAGCTGCGCAGTACCTGCTGCATCTATAGTAGCTGAAAACGTAATTGCTTGGGAAATTGCAAGTGCAATTATAGACCAATACCATAGCGACCAACTGCCGCAGCTAAAAGCCCAAATAGATGAAATGCGCAAATACGCAAAGGAGTATTAAAATGAGAATACCAGTAAATACGGCGTCTCATCGTTATGAAGTGATTATTGGTAGCAATATACTCCATACAGCATTCGATTCTTTTGATGCGATGCTAAAAAAAGCAGATAAATTAATAGTTTTTACAGATGAAAATGTATGGAATGCACAAGGTGATTATTTTAAAAAGCATTTCCCTTATTCATTTGAAGTTTTTATCATGCCTAGTGGTGAAGCGTGTAAGAGCTTTGAAAATTATCAAAATGCACATACATTTTTAATCGAAAAAGATTGTACACGCAAGTCATTTTTATTTGCTTTCGGAGGCGGTGCAGTCGGAGACTTAACTGGATTTGCAGCAGCTACCTTCATGCGTGGCATCCCATTTATTCAAATTCCTACAACTATTTTAGCTCATGATTCAGCAGTTGGAGGAAAAACAGCTATTAATCACCCGCTAGGAAAAAATTTAGTAGGTGCATTTTATCAACCAGAAGCTGTGATTTACGATACAATGTTTTTACAATCTCTTAGCAAACGTGAAGTACGTTCTGGTATGGCTGAAGTAATAAAACATGCGCTCATTTCAAATGAAAATTGGCTAATGCAATTGATGGCAAGTCCATCAATCACAAATATCGAAAGTGGGCAGCTTGCTCTTCATTTAAAAGCAGGAATTGAAGTGAAAGCTAATATTGTTGCACAAGACGAAACTGAACAATCTGTTAGAAAATATTTGAATTTTGGCCATACATATGGTCATGCACTAGAAGCAGCTGCTGGCTATGGTGGCCTAGCACACGGTGAAGCAGTCATGATTGGGATGGTCTACGCTTTACTTTTAAGCGAACGATATGGTCAAATAAGCCGTGAATTTACAAGAGCTTTCTTATCTTTTGCATATAAAAATGGATATCCATTTCATGAAGTTTTAAAGTATTCATTTGAAACATTACAGCAGTTTTTATTGAAAGATAAAAAAGCTGAGTATGGCGAGTTAAAATTTGTTTTATTAAATAAAATTGGAGAACCATTTGTTCAGCCAATAGAACTATCAGAATGTAGAGAAGTAGATATCGAATATCGATCACTACTTATGGAGGTATGCAAATGATTCGTGGCGTAAGAGGAGCAACAACAATCGAACTAGATCAATCTGAACTTGTCTTAGAAGAAACTGCTAAATTAGTACAGGAAATAGCGAAAGCAAATAATATCTTGCCAGATAATATCATTTCCGTATTGATTTCTACTACTCCAGATATTACTTCTGCTTTTCCAGCTAAAGCGGTGCGTTCGCTTGAAGGCTGGCAGTATGTACCGACAATGTGTATGCATGAAATGAATGTACCAGGAGCATTGCCGCTTTGTATTCGTGTATTAATGCATGTCAACACAGATGTTCATCAGAAGGATATACATCATGTTTATTTAAACAACGCAGTAAGCTTGCGCCCTGACCTAATAAAATAATAGATTACCGGTTTAAGAGGAGATGTTGAACGTGAAATGGAAACAACAAATTAATGGAATGAAAGCATACCAACCAGGGAAACCAATCGAAGAAGTAAAAAAGGAGTTTGGATTAGATGAAGTTATAAAACTTGCATCAAATGAAAATCCATATGGTTACTCACCAAAAGTAAAAGAGTTCTTACAATCTGATTCTACAAATCACGCTATTTATCCTGACGGGTATGCGCAATCTCTTCGTACTGCAGTAGCTAACCATCTTGGGGTTAAGGAGTCGCAATTACTATTCGGTAATGGATCCGACGATTTAATCGCGATTGTTACTCGTGCATTGCTATATCCTGGAGTAAATACTGTTATGGCGGACCCTTCTTTCTCACAATATAGCCATAATGCTGAAATCGAAGGTGCTGAAGTGCGCAAAGTACCTTTAACTGATGGGAAACACGACTTAGATGCATTGTTGGAGGCTATCGATGAAAATACATCTGTTGTATGGGTATGTAATCCAAATAATCCAACAGGAACTATTGTTAGCGATGATGAGCTTCAAAATTTCTTAAAGAAAGTGCCTTCTGAAGTGCTAGTTGTACTAGATGAAGCTTATTTTGAATATATCGATGCACCGGAATACAAAGATACGCTACATTATATAAATGAATATTCAAATGTTATTATTATGCGTACGTTTTCAAAAGCATACGGTTTAGCTTCATTCCGAGTTGGCTATGCAGTGGCGCAAGAAGAAGTAATTGCGAAGCTTGATCCAGTTCGTCCGCCATTTAATAACACGGTATTAAGCCATAAGGTTGCAATCATTGCTCTTCAAGATCAACAATTTATAAAAGAATGTAAAGAGAAAAATGAAATTGGTAGAAAACAATATGTTGAGTTTTGTGAGAAACACGGCTTAAAATACTATCCTTCACAAACAAACTTTATATTATTTGAGGTAAAAGCTGATAGTGATGTTGTTTTCCAAGAAATGTTGAAACGCGGCTTTATTATTCGAAGTGGTAATGCATTAAGTTCTCCTGGATTCATCCGTGTAACAATCGGCACAGAAGAACAAAATAGCAAGTTCTTAGCATTACTAGAAGAAGTGTTAACTGAGCAAGGAGTATTTGCATGACACGGAACGTCTTTGTCATTGGACTTGGTTTAATCGGGGGCTCAATCGCACTTTCTTGTCAAAAAGCCCCTAATACGAAAGTATTCGGCTACGATATATTTGAAAAAACGAGAGAACTTGCTGAATCATTGAATATTGTTGATGAAATTGTTGATGATGTCATTAAAACAGCAAGCATAGCCGATGTCATTATATTTGGTACTCCCGTAAATGCAACCCTTGAATGGTTGGAGCGATTAAAGCAATGGCCTTTAAAAAAGGATGTTATTGTGACAGATACAGGAAGCACAAAAGGGTTGATCATGGAAAAGGCTGTTGAACTTCGAGAGTATGGTATTTCGTTTATTGGCGGTCATCCAATGGCAGGCTCTCATAAAAGTGGGGTTCGTGCAGCTAAACCTCATTTATTTGAAAATGCTTATTATATGTTGACGCCATTGAAAGATGAAGATGAACAAAAAGTAAACGAACTTGAACAACTATTAAAATTTACGCTAGCAAAAGTTGTGAAGGTTGATGCAATTGAACATGATCATATGACGGCTGTTGTCAGCCACTTCCCTCATATTGTTGCAGCATCACTCGTACATCAACTAGATATTGAGCAGAAGCAACATCCGATGACAAGATTGCTTGCTGCAGGTGGTTTCCGCGATATTACACGAATTGCTTCCTCTAACCCGATTATGTGGAAGGATATTGTCCAGCAAAATCGTCAAGAATTGATTGGACAATTAGATTCCTGGCTCAATGAAATGAATCGTGTAAAGACTCTATTATTAAATAATGATGAAGAGTCTATAGAGCAATATTTTGCGGTTGCAAAACAAGTTCGTGATGAACTGCCAATTACAACGGGGGCATTCTATACTACTTACGATTTATATGTAGATATTCCAGATTATCCTGGTGTAATCTCTCAAATAACTAGATATTTAGCTGAAGAAAAAATTAGTATTACAAATATTCGCGTTGTCGAGGCGCGAGAAGATGTTTTCGGTATATTAGTGATAAGCTTCCAAAATGCCGATGATCGTGAAAAAGCTAAAAATTGTATTAGCAAGCGTACAAATTTTGAAATGTATATCTCATAAATATTTCAAAAGGGTTTTGCTTTTTGAAAGGAGAACTTGCCAAATGTCTTCTGCAAAAAAATTAGATTATAAAAATGTTAGCCTGCAAGGAACGATTACTGTTCCAGGCGATAAATCCATTTCACATCGCTCAGTAATGTTCGGTTCGATAGCGAAGGGAAAAACGACAGTAAGTGGTTTTCTCCTAGGAGATGATTGTTTAAGTACAATCGACTGTTTTCGTAAACTTGGAGTAGAAATTGAAGTGGACGGAACAAACGTAACAATTAATAGTGCTGGAATGGATTCTTGGGAAGAGCCTAAAGAGGTCCTTTATACAGGAAATTCAGGTACTACAACAAGGTTAATGCTCGGTATTTTATCAGGTACAAAATTACATACCGTAATGACAGGCGATGCGTCGATAGGAAGACGTCCAATGCGTCGAGTAGCAGATCCACTCCGATTAATGGGAGCTAAAATTTCTGGTCGTGACAATGGACAGTTTACCCCGTTAGCAATTCAAGGCACCCAATTAACTGCGATTGATTATACGATGCCTGTTGCAAGTGCTCAAGTAAAATCAGCAATTTTACTTGCAGGTCTTCGAGCAGAAGGGACAACAATTGTTAGGGAACAAGAGGTATCTCGAGATCATACAGAACGTATGTTAAGGCAATTTGGAGCAATTATTGACGTTCAAGATGGAGTTGTATCATTTAAGGGCGGGCAACAACTTAAAGCGACCCATGTTGATGTTCCAGGTGATATTTCATCAGCTGCATTCTTTTTAGTTGCAGGTGCAATCGTTCCGAATAGTAGTATCGAAATGAAAAATGTTGGAGTAAATCCTACACGAGCTGGAATAATTGAAGTTCTTGAAAAAATGGGAGCAGACATGTCTGTTCAAGTTGAAGACGAAAATGCATCAGAGCCAACTGCAACAATTTCAATTAAGTCATCTCAGCTTCAGGCAATTACAATAGAAGGGGATATTATCCCTCGACTAATTGATGAAATTCCGATTATTGCACTTTTAGCCACTCAAGCAGAAGGGACGACTGTCATTCGTAATGCAGAAGAACTAAAAGTAAAGGAAACTGACCGTATTACTGCAGTTGTAACTGAATTGAAAAAGCTAGGTGCGAATATTGAAGCAACTAATGATGGTATGATTATTCAGGGTCCGACAAATTTACGTGGAGCTAATTTAAAAACATACGGAGATCATCGGATCGGTATGATGTCTGCCATCGCTGCTTTAATCTCTTCTTCACCTATTGAAATTGATGATGCAGAATGTATTGCAGTTTCATATCCAACTTTTTTTGAACATGTGGAGGAGCTTTTGATAAAATAAATTCAAATCGTCTATAGTTAACCATTATTTTATTAAGAAAAATATCAAAAGTGCAGAAAAAGCATCCCAAATAGATACTTCAAATAGTGAATCTGTTTGGGGTCTTTTTTATTTTCACAAAACCAAATTCCTTAAAAAGAAAGGAGGAAATTTAAATCAAAATGAATGAAGGTATTTTTGAAACGGTGTTGAAACTGGAGTTTAAAAAAGATGGCTTCAGCTCAAGTAGGAAACTAGAGCCATCTTACATGCATATAATAATTAGCCAAAAGTTTTAAATGACCATTTTAATGTTACAGTAGTATTGAGAGATTAATATTTACTTCTAAGAGCATAGAACATGAAGCAATAAATCATTAACTGTCCCGTAATTAAACAAATTAAAACCTTAACAAGTTCCATCATATTTAGTGCAGTGAATAATACGATTAGTATTCCTTCAATAATTACAGTAAAATAGAAAGTTCTCGAGCGGGCTTCAGTTGAAATATGGATAATTCTTTCGTCATTATTATTAGTGCTCCATTTTTTAGCATAATTCTTATTTTTGTTTATACGAGCTACTTGCAGCAAACGTACGATCGCAAGAATTCCTAATGCGGCACCTAATCCTCCCCAAAAAGAATCGATTTTTTCTAATATTATTGAAGGAACAAACAACAATCCACCTACTACTAAAATTACTACATACCCAAATGTTCTGTTTCTATTTATCATCTTACTTCCTCCTATATTTTTATTCCTCAAAAGTAAATACTTCTTCAATCGTTTTACCAAAAGTTTTTGCAATTTGATAGGCTAGCAAAAGTGAAGGAGTATAATTTCCTTTTTCAATAGAAATAATAGTTTGCCGACTAACACCAACTTTTTCAGCTAAATCCTTTTGGGTCATTTTATGTTCTGCCCTTAAAACATGAAGTCGATTTGATAAAACAATATTTTTTACATCCAAAATTAAATTACACCACCTATTGTAGGTTAACTATTCTTTACTTATAGTAAAATTGATTTTACAGTATATCAAGTTTGCTTTACATTTATTTTTAATGGTTATCTATAAATGATGAAAAAATTTTTTCTGATTGTTACTGTAATTAACTCTCTTCTAATTTGAATAAAACAGTTCCTTTTCCTTGTTTTTTGTTAGTTAAGTCATGTAGCATAGTAATGACTCTGAATAAAAAGGTGAGCAATTTGACAAATACGACAAATGAAATGATACAAGCTATACAAAATGGAGACTTGCAGCAAATTAATAATTTTTTAGAATCCTTTCTATTAAACGAACAACCCGAAGTTCAATATGAAATTGCGGATTTATTTATGCAATTTGGTTTTTTAAATGAAGCAAACCGCGTTTATGAACATTTACAATTCCTCTTTCCTGATGAAGCACAGTTGTCAATTGACCGAGCATCAGTCTTAATTGAACTAGGCGATGAAGATGAGGCACTTGCATTGCTGATGGGGATTGATTCAGAATCGCCCGAATATCCGCAGAGTCTTCTTTTATTAGCAGATTATTATCAAATGCAAGGCTTGTACGAAGTTGCAGAGCAGCGTATTAATGAAGCATTACAACTGCTACCAAATGAATCATTATTACAATTTGCAAAAGCAGAGCTTTTATTTGAAACGGGTCGTTTCACAGAGGCTGTACGCATTTACGAGGAATTACATGAAAAAAACAAAACGATTGCGGGAGTAGTTTTAGCAGAGCGACTTGCTGAAGTTTACCGTTCAGGTGGAGGGTATGAAACTGCACTTGATTATTATATGGAAGCTCTTGAGGAGAGCGTTACACCTGATTTACTTTTTGGTTCCGGTTATGCAGCATTTCAGTCAGAAAAGTATGAGCTAGCAATTAAACAACTAGAAGATTTAAAAGAACTTGATCCGGATTATTTTAGTGCATATTTATTATTGGCCGAAAGCTATGCCATGATTGAAGACAATAAAAAGGCATACAGCGTTATTAAAGAAGGGTTAAGACGGGATGAATATGATAAATCCTTTTACTTATTCGCAGGCAAGATGGCATTAAAAAATAGTCTTCCTCAAGAAGCGGTGGACTATTTACAGCAAGCAATTGCATTAGATACAGAATATATGGAAGCAATTTTAATTTTAATGTCAATTTATGCAAATGAAGAGCGATATGAGGATATTATAGATTTATATGAAAATTTAAAAAGGGATGATTTTGATTGGAGCGCGCTATATCCATTCGTTGCAGAGGCATATTCGAAAGATGAGCAGTATGAACGCGCATACGAAATTTATAAGCTAGCATATAATGATTTTAAAGATGATCCGTCGTTTTTAGGAAAATATTGTTACTTCTTAATAGAAGATGGTAAACGAAATGAAGCAAGAACGATTGTAAACCGATTAATCGAACTGCAGCCTACAGAGCAACAGTGGTTAGATTTGCTTTATACTCTTGAATAAGAAAAAAACGGAGGTGCTTGTTGCCTCAGGCAAGCTGCTTTCGTTCCGCAGTCAAGGAAACGCAATCTTATTTTTTGACTGTGGATTGAACCGACTTTGAGGGTGTATCACCATAGCTAGACAAAAGGAGGGATAGCTAATGACTTCTTCCGTTCCGATTATTGATAAAAAAACGTTTGTTCGGTGGTTCCTTAAAAATTTCCAATTGAAAAGAAGAGAGTGCGTTTGGATTTTGAATTATTTATTAAGTAATGATAATTTACTTGAAAATATTCACTTCGTTGAAGAAGCACATTATTGTCCACGGGCAATCGTTATGTCATCCGTCGATTCCAACGGTGTACCCTTTCGTTTTTACAAAGAAAATATTATGACGAGTGATGCGGAAAAATCCTTTCATGATTTAAGACTACACCCAAATGATAGTATGTATATTCAATTAAATTTTCCAAATATACCACCGAGTCAACAATATTTAGCTGTATTAGAGGAAAATCCTTATATGCCTAAATATCTTCATATTAGTGAAAAGGATCGGCTTATTGCAGAAGAAATGTTAAATAACAGTATGCTAGCGTTTCAAGAAGAAAAGCTTCTAAAGGAAATTGATGATGCATTAGATAAAGGGGATAAAGAGAGATTTTATAAGCTATCCAACTTGCTGCAAGCATTAAAACAGACATCAAAAAATATTTAAAAAATCTCATTCGGTCGAAACTAGCGACTGAATGAGATTCATTTATTCGGATAATTTTGTATATTTTATAAAATAGCCATTACCATTTTGAAGTTGGTAATATATACATATGAGTGTAAATTTAACATGTTAAATTTTATTGTTTTTTGGCAATAGTAAATATTGATATATATGGAGGAGAATTAATGTTTTTTAATGCTAAGGATGTTCAACAATTTCAATCACAAAAGGAATATATCGATACAGCAATTGTTCCATTACTTTCGATTAACCTCAGTGAAGCAGGCATTGTACAAAGCAGTTCATCAACAGAGTTTCTAATGTCTCTTACTTCTTTTATCGAACAACAATTTAAAGGGAGGTTAATGCTAATGCCTCCTTTTTCCTATACTGAGGGGACCAGGGGTGGATTATCGGTTTCATTGCTTAAAGAGGAATTACAAAAGGTAGGATTTAAGCATGTTTTATTTATAACTTGCGATCATTTTTGGACAAGCTTGGGCGATGAAATTGATGTTATTTGGTTGCCGTCAATTCCATTAGAATCAATGGATAGAGAAGTGAAAAAAAAGGTGCTTGAAGATCAATTGAAACTAGTAATTCCTATACTTTCTTCCAAATGGACACAAGTATAGAAATTGTTTCATGAAATGTTCACAAACTTGTCGATTCATCTGAATGCAATATTGACCAACCTATTTTATTGATATATCATAGAAATGTCCTAGTATTACTATTAGTAAAAGTATGTCCGTTGGACTGACCTTTTAGTTAGAGGGGGGAAAAGGATGAGTAATAATCGAGTTTCAAGACGTCAATTTCTAAACTACACTTTAACAGGTGTTGGTGGATTTATGGCTGCTGGTATGTTAATGCCAATGATTCGCTTTGCAATCGATCCAGCATTACAAACAAAAGCTGCTGGAGATTTTGTACAGACTAGCCAAAAAATTGCAGATATTACGGAAGAGCCTATTAAAGTTGATTTTACATTCGAACAAGTAGATGCTTGGTACAAATCTGATGTAACTGAAGCAGCATGGGTGTATAAAAGTGGAGATACTATCGTAGCTCTTTCACCAGTATGTAAACATTTAGGTTGTACTGTAAACTGGGCAGGGGATTCAGCTCACCCAGATCAATTCTTCTGTGCTTGCCATGGTGGACGTTATGAGAAAACAGGTAAAAACGTTCCAGGAACACCACCTACAGGTCCATTGGACGAGTATGAAGTATCAGAAAAAGATGGATTTTTATTGCTTGGGAAAAAAATGCCAAATACTTTAGTTTAATTAGTTAGGGGGTAGACAATAGTGCTAAATAAAATTTATGATTGGGTCGATGAGCGATTAGATATCACTCCGATTTGGCGTGATATTGCCGACCACGAAGTGCCAGAGCACGTTAACCCTGCACATCATTTTTCAGCATTCGTATACTGTTTCGGCGGTCTAACATTCTTCATTACAGTAATTCAGATTTTATCCGGTATGTTCTTAACAATGTATTATGTGCCAGACGTAGTGAATGCTTGGAAATCAGTTTATTATTTACAAAACGAAGTAGCTTTCGGTGAAATCGTTCGCGGTATGCACCATTGGGGGGCTTCATTAGTAATCGTAATGATGTTCTTACATACACTTCGTGTGTTCTTCACAGGTTCTTATAAAAAGCCTCGTGAGTTAAACTGGATTGTAGGTGTTGGAATCTTTTGCGTAATGTTAGGTTTAGGTTTCACAGGATATTTACTTCCTTGGGACATGAAAGCATTATTTGCTACAAAAGTAGGTATTGAAATTGCAGCCTCTGTTCCATTTATCGGTGACCTTATTAAGGTTTTACTCGCTGGGGATTCTGCAATTTTAGGGGCTCAAACGTTGACACGTTTCTTTGCAATTCATGTATTCTTCTTACCTGCAGCATTATTTGCATTGCTAGCAGCGCACTTTATAATGATTCGTCGTCAAGGTATTTCAGGACCGCTATGATTTAGCGCGTACTTTTTATGATTTTTCTAAAGGAGGGGACACTATGCATCGCGGAAAAGGGATGAAATTCGTAGGCGATTCACGCGTTAAAGCTAATGATCGTATGGTGAATATGCCTAAAGATTATTCCGAGTATCCAGGTAAAACAGAAGCTTTCTGGCCTGATTTCTTATTAAAAGAATGGATGGTTGGTGCTGTTTTCTTAATTGGATATTTACTATTAACTGTCGCTCACCCTTCACCACTTGAAGGTCCGGCAGATCCAACAAATGCTTCATATATTCCATTACCAGACTGGTACTTCCTATTCTTGTACCAATTATTAAAATACACTTATGCATCAGGTCCATACAATGTTATTGGTGCAATTATTATTCCTGGTTTAACAATTGGTGCATTAGCATTAATGCCATTCTTAGACAAAGGACCAGAACGTCGTCCTTCTAAACGTCCACTACCAACAGCGTTTATGTTATTGGCACTTGCTTCAATGGTTTATTTAACTTGGGAATCTGTTGTAAACCATGACTGGGAAGCTGCTGCAAAACAAGGTGAAATTAAAGAACCAGTTGCTGATATTGAGTTTGATGAAAACGCTGAAGGTTATTTAATCTTCACTGGTGAACAAGGTAAATCTTGTATCGCATGTCACGGAACAGATATGGCTGGTGGTTCAGCTGCACCACCTTTATTAGGTAACGAATTAACAGCTGAAGAGGTTGCAGAAGTAATTAAAAATGGTCGTGGTGCAATGCCAGGTGGCCAATTTGCAGGTACTGATGAAGAACTTCAAGTTTTAGCTGAGTTTATTGCTAGTTTAAAAGCTGAAGAATAATACGTATTTTCTATAGAGAGTCGGGAAACTGACTCTCTTCTCTTTTAATATTTTTGCTGTATAGTTTTTCTAGTAATCCTACGGCACCTAAAGATAATTTTTCTACATAGTTAAAATTGAAAATAATGTTCTTAGTATAGGATATTTAGTCACAAGAGTAAAGGATTTGCTTTCAGTTCTTAGATTTACTATTTTTTTCTTATTACATATGCTCTTACTTAATAAAGAATACATAAATTATTATTTGGTATGCTATATAAAGGGGAAAAGGTATGAGGATATTGTTCACACAGGCTTGGTATATTTTAACTAGCCGATTATTTTTAACATTACTTTTAATCATTAACTTTTTTGGAACAATTTTTGGCTACTATTGGTATTCGAGTCAATTATCCATCACTGAACCACAGTTTCTGATTTTTGTTCCGGACAGCCCTACTGCAAGTTTATTTTTCTGTTTAGCAATTGTAGGGTGGTTATTAGGAAAGCATTTCAAATTGATTGAAGCTTTAGCTTTAATTACGCTTGTAAAATATGGATTATGGGCTGTAGTTATGAATTTATTAACTTTAGTCGAAAATGGATCGATCGGTCCAGATGGCTGGATGTTAGTTTGCTCTCATTTCCTTATGGCAGTGGAAGGGATCCTTTACATGAGCAAATATCGATTTAAACCAATTCATATAGCCATAGCTGCTATTTGGACATTGCATAATGACATTATTGATTATGTTTATGGTCAAATGCCTATTTATAGAAGTTTACAACAATATGCTGACCATATTGGATATTTTACATTTTGGTTATCAATTGTATGCATTTTTATTGCATTTCTAGTTTATAATAAGCGTGAATATTTGCAGAAACTTCAATAAAACATTAAAATTACTAGTATAGTAATTAAAAGAGAGGAAGAGAGTAATTGTCACTTAGCATGTATATTATTTACTTTCTGATTATTTTAATTTTACCGATTTATGCACAATTTAAGGTGAAAAGTACTTATCGAAAGTTCTCACAAGTCTCAGCATCAAAAGGTATGACAGGTGCCCAGGTTGCACGCTTGATATTAGATCAACATGGATTATCGGATGTACGAGTAGTACCAACACAAGGAGTATTATCTGACCATTATAATCCAGCTACAAAAACGGTCGCTTTATCTGAGGATAATTATTATAATAATACAATTGCTGGTACAGCAGTTGCAGCACACGAAGTCGGACATGCAATTCAACATAAAGAAGCTTATTCATTTTTAACATTGCGTTCAAAATTAGTACCTGTTGCAAATATTTCATCTAATGCATCTTGGATTTTTGTAATGATTGGTATCTTTGCTTCTAGTACAAATATGTTGTTGCTTGGTATTGTTTTACTTGCTGCAGGAGTATTATTCCAAATTGTGACATTGCCAGTTGAGTTTGATGCATCAAGACGGGCAATGAATGAGGTTGTTTCATTAGGGATTATTTCAAATAATGAAGAACGTAGTGCAAGAAAGGTTTTAAGTGCAGCAGCAATGACATATGTTGCAGCAGCAGCAGTTGCAGTTCTTGAGTTGGTTCGATTAATCCTAATTTATACAAATATGAGATCTGATGATTAATTGAAATAATATTGAATAGATATTAATCAGTTTAATTGAATAATTTGGAGGCAAGCCTTAGCAAATTTTAGCTTGTGTTTGAAAGAAACAATTAATAGGATTGGTTTTAGAGTGTAGACAAGTCAAAAACGACTTATCTACACTTTTTCATTTTAAAAATAATTAGAAGCAACTAGTCAAACAGTTTACTCCTTCATCAAAACTGTGAAGATCATCATTATTTCTGCACCGAATTTAATGACAATTATATATGAAAACAGGTAGAAACCAATCGAAATGATTGGCTTTTTATTTTTGTAAAAAAATATGTAAATTCTGTGAAAATTTTATCTGTAAAAAATACTACATTTTATATGTCGGTAATATGATGTAGAAATAAAGTTTCATTATGAAAGCGCTTAAGAAAGTGCTTAACATAAATAAATTAAAGGGGTGAGACAATGAAAAGTAGCTCTTCAAAGGTGCTAGTGTTTGGTTTCATCGTATTAATTATTCTACTCGGCATTGCTTTTTATGCAGGGGCATTAACGAAACATTTCATTACCCTAGATCAAATAGAAGAAGGCACTGAGCGATTTTCGCTCAATTCAACTAATGAAGAAAATGTAACGAATGGTATTAATCCTGCACAGCCAAATATTGATGTAAGTTATGCAAAAGACGAATGGGTTACCCATGGTGGAGATTATTTTAATCGTCGCTTTTCAGAACTCGAACAAATAAACATCGATACAATAAAAAATTTGAAACCTCAATGGGTAACAAGCTTAGGAGCTAGTTTAGACATGAAGTTTTCTGGTGAAGCAACACCGATTGTTGTTGACGGAGTTATGTATATTGCTACTGGAGAAAACGATGTATTAGCTTTAGATGCAAAAACAGGTCAAAAAATTTGGGAATACCGACCAGAAATTGAACAAAAACTTGATACAGTTTGTTGTGGATGGACTACAAGAGGGGTAGCAGTTGCAGATGGTAAAGTTTTTGCAGGGCTTCTTGATGCTAGATTAGTAGCATTAGATCAAAAAACTGGGGAAGTGTTGTGGGAAACTGAGGTTGCTGATTGGGAAGAAGGCTATACAATTACAAGTGCTCCATTATATTATAACGGTAAAGTGTATACAGGAGTTGCTGGAGGGGAATATGGAATCCGAGGTCGAATTATGGCCTATGATGCAGATTACGGTCATGAAGTATGGAGATGGTATTCCATTCCTTCACCGTATGAAGAAAACGGGGATACTTGGCCAGATGATGAGGACAAAAACTGGCTGCATGGGGGTGCTCCAATATGGAATACGCCGGCAGTTGATCCTGAGCTTGGATACATTTACTTTGTAACAGGAAATACTGCACCAGATTTAGATGGAAGTAAACGCGAGGGTGACAATTTATATGCAAACTCCATAATAGCTCTTAATGCAGAAACGGGCGAGTATATTTGGCATTTCCAACAAGTACATCATGATATATGGGATTTGGATCCGACTAATCCTGTCATTTTGTTTGATGTTGAAATTAATGGGGAAACGAGAAAAGCTCTTGGGGAAGCAGGAAAAACCGGATGGATTTATTTCTTGGATCGAACAAATGGAGAGCCTTTAATTGGCATTGAAGAAAAGCCTGTTCCTCAGCTTGCGGAACAAAAAACTTCTCCAACACAACCATTCCCTGTAGGAGATTCATTTGTGCCGCAGGAGGTTACGGCAGAAGATATTGAACGTGATTTAGGAGAAAATTTTGAAGGGAAGACTGGTTCAATTTTTACTCCATTTTGGGATGAACCGGTTACTTTAAAACCATCAGCATTTGGTGGTGCAAACTGGCCGCCTTCCGCTTATTCACCTGAAACTGAATACTTTTATGTATTAGGTACAGATTCCTACAGTGCATTAACTAGACAGGACGAACAGGCATATGAAGAGGGTGGAGAATGGCATGGAAGTATTTTCGTACCAGTGAGTGGTGCACCAAGACGTGGAACAATTACAGCAATGGATGTAAAAACGAATAGAATTGCTTGGCAAGTAAAATGGGAGGATAATGCATATTCAGGTGTTCTTGCAACAGCAGGAGATTTAATCTTTGTAGGTCACAATGATGGTAGACTTATCGCATTCAATGCTAAAACGGGTGATGAAGTATGGAATTATAAAATGGATGCCGGTGGAAACGCCCCATCTGTTACTTACGAAATTGACGGTGAACAATACCTTTCAATTTTTGCTGCAGGTAATTCTCTAGCAGGTTCTGCCCATGGAGACAAAGTATATACTTTTAAACTAAACGGAACGTGGAATGGAACGCCAATTGATGCTTCTCAAGACAGTAAGGGTAAACAAGTGGAATCTGAGCAAAAAGATACTACCGGCAGTACTTCAGATCCGTATGAACTAGGAATATCAGTTTATGAAAGCAATTGTTTATCCTGCCATGGAAATATGGGGGCAAACGGTCATAATGGACCTAATTTACAACAAAGTGTGTTTTCTGAAAACTATAATAATGTAGTAGAGCAAGTTAAAAATGGTGATACAACGATGCCGGCATTTGGAACGATTTTATCAGAAGAAGAAATCGAGGCAGTTGCTCGTTATGTCAACGAAGTGCTGACAAAAGCAGATGAAGACTAAAAAATGAAGAGGCAAAGCATTTAACACTTTGCCTCTGCTTCTTTAGTCTATCGGTGCTTAAATGTACAGCTTCTACGGTAATAAAACAATGCACTCCCTCGAGAGTGGGAGGTGCTGATGTTAATTATCAAATTAGCTTTGCCACATCAAGAACAAAAGGCTTTTTGAACGATCCCTTCTTAATTTATTCATCAATTCTAAATCCTTCACCCGTTACATCATTTACATCAACAATTGAAACAAATGCATTTGGATCAATTGAACGGATGATGGACTTCAAACGAACAACTTCATTACGAGCAACGATACAGTATAAAACATCTTTCGATTGTTTCGTATAATGCCCATAGCCGTGAAAAACTGTAATGCCTCTCTCCATTTTTTCAGAAATATAATTGGCAATTTCTTCTGGTTTATTTGAAATAATCAGTGCAGCTTTTGCAGAATAAGCCCCCTCTTGAACCATATCAATTACTCTTGCTCCTAAATATACTGCTACTAGTGTGTACATCATTGAACGTGCGTCTAAGAAAGTAATCCATGATACGGTAATGACAAAGGCATCAAACATAAACATAGTTCGCCCCATGCTCCAGCCGAGGTACTTGTGTGCAACACGAGCAATAATATCAACACCACCCGTAGTTCCACCGCAACGGAATATAATACCTAGTCCGACACCAACAAAAACCCCTGCAAACAAAGATGCTAGTAGTAAATCATTTTGCAAGTTAAGTGCAACTTCATAATGCTGAAAGACTCTTAGAAAAACTGAAACAGCTACAGTGCCAATAATCGTATATATAAATTCTTTACGACTAAATTGTCGCCAGCCTATTATAAACATAGGGATATTAAGAATTAAATTCATTAGAGCTGGATCCCAATGAAGTGTAAAATATAAAATTAGGGTAATACCACTAAATCCGCCCTCACCAAGTTCATTTTGCATATTAAAATGTACAAAACCGAAACTATAGATTGCAGCGCCAAGTAATATACCAAGAATATTACGGATTTTTAGTCCAAACAAAAAGATGCCTCCAATCTCTAGTGAAAAAATATTTTCTTTTCTACCATTGTACTGTACGATTTATTATGTTGCATTTTTCATCTTTTGACAACTATAGGTCAAATTATTTACGATGATGGTAGGAGCGTGGTATGATGTCGAATGATATTTCATTGCAACTATTACAGAAAAAAGTAGATAATTATATTGGCCAATTTAAAGAAGGATATTTTCCTCCATTTGAATTGCTGGCAAGAATGACAGAAGAGCTAGGGGAATTATCGCGTGAAGTACAGGATGTATATGGTCAAAAAAAGAAAAAAGCTACTGAATCGAAAAATAGTATTGAAGAAGAGTTAGGAGATCTATTCTTTGTATTAGTATGTTTTGCAAATGCACAAAATATCCGATTAGACGAAGCCCTATTAAAGGTAATCAATAAATTTGAAACGAGAGATAAAGATCGTTGGACAAGAAAGGACGAACTAGAATGACAATCCGAGTAGCTATAGCAGGTGCAAGAGGCAAGATGGGATCAGAAGCAGTAAAAACAGTTTGTAATCGCGATGGAATGGAACTTGTAGCTGCTTTAGATTATAAGCATGTTGGAGAAAGTTTAGCGGAGCTGGAAATGTTTCCTCCTAACTTAGATGTTCCAATTTTTACAGATCTTACGCAATTAATAACAGAAACGAATCCAGATGTATTAATTGATTTAACAAATCCTCAGTCAGTTTATGAGCATACAAAAGTTGCAATGTTACATAATGTTCGTACAGTTGTTGGTACTACTGGTTTTACGGATGAACAATTAGAAGAATTAACAGTCCTTGCCAAGGAAAATAAAATTGGTTGTATTATTGCTCCAAACTTTGCCATCGGTGCAATTTTAATGATGAAATTTGCAAAAGAAGCTGCAAAATATATGCCGAATATCGAAATTATCGAATTGCATCATGACCGCAAGCTAGACGCTCCATCTGGTACTGCTAAGAAAACGGCGCAAATGATTGCAGAAGTTCGAGAAGAGAGAAAACAAGGGCATGAATTCGAAGAAGAAACAATGGTTGGTGCAAGAGGAGCAGACTTCGAAGGAATGCGTATTCATTCTGTACGTTTGCCTGGGTTAGTTGCACATCAGGAAGTACTATTTGGCGGCGACGGGCAAATGCTGACAATTCGCCACGATTCTTATAATCGTGAATCATTCATGGGTGGCGTAATGTTCTGTGTAGAAACTGTTATGACATTGGAAGAACTTGTTTATGGACTAGAAAACATCCTTTAAGAATGGAGATTTAAAATGAAAATAGCCTTAATTGCTCATGATCGAAAAAAAGATAGTCTAGTTGAGTTTGCAATCGCATATAAAGAGATATTACGACAACATAAGCTATTTGCAACAGGTACAACTGGACAGCGTATTCAAGATGAAGTCGGGTTAGAGGTGACAAGATTCCGTTCTGGTCCACTTGGTGGAGATCAGCAAATTGGCTCCATGATTGCGAATAATGATATGGATATGGTATTTTTCTTCCGTGATCCATTGACAGCACAGCCTCATGAACCAGATGTAACGGCTCTTGTTCGTTTATGCGATGTTTATCATATTCCTTTAGCAACCAATATGGGAACTGCTGAAATCCTACTTAAAGGATTACAAGAAGGTTTTGTCGATTGGAGACTAATTCAGGAAAGAAGAAAGTAACGCAAACAAGTTAAAAATTTATTTAAGCTGAATAACGAGAACTTCTGGCGGATGCTTCTTTTCGTTTTGGCAAAGAACAAAATAAAGCAAAATGAATTACACATATTTAATTCTTCTTTCATTTTATTGGCAATCAATAAAAGATTTAGGTAATTAAATATAATGTAAAGAGAGGATGAACGTCGGATGAGAAAGTTAAAAATTGGTATTACATGTTATCCAACAGTTGGAGGATCCGGGGTTATTGCTACTGAGCTAGGAAAAATGCTAGCAGAAAGAGGTCACGAAATTCATTTCATTACCTCAAGCGTACCATTTCGACTGAAAAAAATTTATCCGAACGTATTTTTCCACGAGGTAGAAGTAAATAATTATTCAGTATTTCAATACCCGCCATATGACATTGCACTAGCAAGTAAAATGGCGGATGTGATTAAAGATGAAAAATTAGATGTACTACATGTTCACTACGCAATACCACATGCAGTATGTGCGGTGCTTGCCCGTGAAATGTGCGGAGAAAATATAGGGATAGTAACAACTTTACATGGAACAGATATTTCCGTTTTAGGGCAAGATTCAACACTTGCTCAGGCCATTAAATATGGCATTGAGAAATCAGATATTGTGACCGCTGTATCAAATTCTTTAAAGCAGCAAACTTATGACTTAATTGGTACGACGAAAAAAATAGAAACGGTTTATAACTTTGTTGATGAATCTGTTTTTAAACCTATTGAAGTAGTAAATTTAAAAGAACAATTTGGCATTAAAGAAGACGAACGAGTACTGATTCATGTTTCAAACTTCCGTAAAATTAAAAATTTGCCTGATATTTTAAGTGTCTTTATGAAAATACGGGATAACATGCCTGCGAAATTATTGCTTGTAGGTGATGGTCCAGAAAAGCATCGTATTATGGAACAAGTAAAATTGTCTTCTGTAAAAAATGATGTGCTATTTTTAGGAAAACAGGAGAATGTTGCAGAGCTTTTCAGTATAAGTGATTTGAAATTATTACTTTCTGAAAAAGAGTCGTTTGGATTAGTGCTGCTGGAAGCGATGGCTTGTGGTGTACCTGGAATCGGTACGAATATTGGAGGAATACCGGAAGTAATAGAGCATGGCGTCAACGGTTATGTAGCAGAACTTGGAGATGTTGATCAAGCAGCCATCTATGCTCTTGATTTATTAACAGATGAAGAAAAACTAATGCGTTTCCGACAAGCTGCGATTAATACAGTTCAAACAAAATTTCTAACAAAACCGATTATTGACCATTATGAACAACTATATGAACGATTGGTGGCACTGCGAGTATGATAAAAAGTCAGGAATGGCACGTTGCACTGCGCGTAATTGATAAAATTGAAAAAGCGGGTTTTGAGGCTTACATTGTGGGCGGTGCAGTAAGGGACCATCTATTAAACAAAAAAGTCAATGATGTCGATGTAGCAACAAGTGCATTACCTACTGATATAAAACAAATTTTCTCATCAACAGTTGATGTAGGTATCGAACATGGTACAATTTTAGTTCTAGATGAAGGTCAGCCAATCGAAGTAACAACATTTCGCACAGAGGGTACATACATTGACTATCGTAGACCAGAAGAAGTTACATTTGTTCGAAGCCTTGAACAAGATTTACAACGTCGAGACTTTACCATCAATGCAATGGCAGTTTCCAAAGATGGGACCATTATTGACTTATTTGGCGGTATAGATGATATAAAAAAACGTGTCATTCGTGCAGTTGGTGACCCCAATGTGCGCTTTCGAGAAGATGCCTTACGTATGTTAAGGGCAATTCGCTTTAGTGCACAGCTAGGCTTTTCCATTGAAGAAAATACGATGAAGGCCATACAAAAAGACAGTGATTTAATCGAGTTTATTGCGAGAGAACGAATTTCAATGGAATTGTCAAAAATATGGAAAAGTGAAAATTCCTTTGTCGGAATTAAAACCTTAATCGAAAGTCAGTTGGCAAAATATTTGTATGGCAACTTTAAGAATACTTTAAGCAATTGGAAGGACTTTCAAACTACTAAGTCTGAAGTTGGTTGGGCATATTTATGCTTAATTAATCGAACTGACATTCAAACGATATTCGATTTTTACCGATTATCGAAAAAGGAAAAAACGTTTGTCCGAAATGTATTAAATGCATATAATAGTTTCCTTAAAAAATGGACAGTTATGGATTATTTTTCATATGATTTGTTTGTACTAGAGACAGCTTATGACTTTGCAATTTGGCAAAAGCACAATGTACCTTTTGAAAAAGAACATATTGCACAAACAAAAGCACGTTTGCCAATCCAATCAATCGATCAGCTGGCGATTAATGGCAACCATTTAATGAATTGGTCGTCCAAAAAAAGTGGGCCATGGATTAAAGTAGCTTTAGATGCTGCAACGATGGCTGTGTTAAGTGGAGCAGTAAAAAATGAAGAAGTAATGTTGAAGGAATGGTTTTTAAATGACTTTATCAATGAAGGATGAAATACTGAAACGTTTCCTTTTTGCTAATGGAGAGCCGCTTTCTGGCCAATATTTAGCAGAACAATTAGGAATATCCCGAACAGCTATATGGAAGCATCTGCAAACCTTGCAAGAGGAAGGCTATACATTTGATACAATAAAGAAAAAGGGTTATATATTAACAGCGAAGCCTGATAAAGTGGATCCTGCTAGAATTACTTCATTTCTTGCCACTAAACGCTTTGGCCAATCGATTCACTATTTAGAGGAATGTACTTCCACTCAAACGATTGCACATGAATTAGCACGGCAAGGTGCTGTTGATGGAACAATTGTTATTGCTGAAACTCAAACTGCTGGCAAAGGCAGAATGGCTCGTCCTTGGGAATCAACGGAAGGTAAAGGTATTTGGATGACGGTAATCATCAAACCCGATGTATTGCCGCATCAGGCACCACAATTTACTTTAGTAGCTGCTGTTGCAATTGTAAATGCTATGAAATCATTGTATACAAATTTCACTCCATATATTAAGTGGCCAAATGATATTTTAATTAAAGGTCGAAAATGTACAGGGATTTTGACTGAAATGATTGCAGAAATGGATCGTGTTCAAGCATTGCTCATCGGAATTGGCATTAATGTTAACCAGCAGCTTGCTGAGTTTCCAGAAGAACTGCAAACTATTGCCACATCTGTTTCAATTGAGGAAGGGCTGTCAATTGATCGTGCTCAGCTAGTTGCTGCAATATTAAATAATTTGGAACGTTATTCTGATCAATATATTCATGAAGGGTTTGCCCCAATAAAAACTTTATGGGAAGAGGCCTCTGGTACAATTGGAAAGCAAATAAAAGCAACTACTTTACGTGAAGTGATTGAAGGTAAAGCCATTGGGATAACGGATTCTGGGGTTCTGGAAATCAAGTTGGCAAATGGAGAAATAAAAAATGTCTACTCTGCTGATATTGAAATAAAATGATCTTTAATCGGTAGGTTCTTGTACCTAACTTTTGTCTTTAAGTATAAAAATTACTACCGTGTTAATGCCATAATATAAAAAAGAATATTAGTCTAAAAATTACTATACGTTTTCTTCAAAACTTGTTATAGTAGCGGTAAGGACAGTATCAACAATCTTCATTCAGTGGGGGTCTAAACCCCAACTGAATGAAGATAATGCCTCCGGCGAGTCATGCGATTTCGTAAAGGAGTTGTCTCGTGTAAACACGAGTCCTAAATCCGGACGCTGGTTTGCCAAGACGTAATTGATTTCATTGAACTGTACCGAAAAACCTTACAAACTACTAAAAAGATCTGCCTTGATCAAACAAAGACAGGGACGGAAGAAAACAACACGCGTTAAATTTGTAATTTTTCGTATGACGCTACCCTTCTGTCCATTTTGAGCAGAAGGGTATTTTTATTTGCGAATAGAAAAGGATAGTTTTTTGGGTATTCGCATAAGAAAAACAAGGATTTTAGCTATTAGGCAAAAATTTAGTTTTTCTAATTATTGAAATTCCAATTTAGGAAGTTGGAAGCAAAATGCGGGAAATTTCACTAATGCGTAATTAATCTTTGTTTTCTTCTTTCTAAAAGGAGGAAAAACAGATGAAAAGTACAAGTGATTTTTTGAAAATGAAGGCGCAAGGGGAAAAAATCGTCATGATTACAGCATATGATTACCCAGCCGCTAAATTTTCAGAAGAGTCGGGTGTCGATATGATTTTAGTCGGCGACTCTTTAGGAATGGTTGTTCTCGGCTATGATTCAACAATGCCAGTGACTGTTGAAGATATGATTCACCATTCAAAAGCGGTTCGGCGGGGAGCAAAGGATACATTTGTAGTAGTCGATATGCCGTTTGGTTCTTATCACGGAGATGTAAATAGCACATTAAATACCGCAGTAAGATTAATGCAGGAAACAGGTGCAAATGCTTTAAAACTTGAAGGTGCTGGTAAAGTCTGCGTAGCGATAAAAAAGTTAACGAGCGCAGGAATTCCAGTAGTGGCACATTTAGGTTTGCAGCCACAGTCAGCTGGTGTCCTAGGGGGCTACAAAGTACAAGGAAAGACGGCAGAACAAGCAACGAAAATAATACAAGATGCAAAAGCTTGTGAAGCTGCAGGAGCTTGTGCAGTCGTTCTGGAATGTATCCCATACCAGTTAACGGAAGCAATTTCAAAGGAATTAACAATACCAACAATAGGAATTGGAGCAGGCCCTCATGCAGATGGGCAAGTGCTTGTTTTCCACGATTTACTTCATTTTGGGAAACATCATATCCCAAAATTTGTAGAAGGCTTTGCATTTGTAGGTGATGAGGTCGAGCGCGGCATAAAAGCATATACAGATGCAGTAAGAAAAAAAGAGTTCCCAACTATTGCACATAGCTTCACGATGAAGGAAGAAGCATTAGCGCAAATTTACGGGGGCGTTAAATATTGAAAGTCATTACAACGATAGAGCAACTAAAATTAATTATAAAAAAAGAAAAATCAGAAGGGAAAACAATTGGGCTTGTTCCAACAATGGGCTACTTGCATGAAGGACATTTAACATTAGCCAGTAATGCGCGGCTTGAAAATGATGTTGTAGTGATGAGTATTTTTGTCAATCCAACACAGTTTGGACCAAATGAAGATTTTGAATCTTATCCACGAGATTTAGAACGTGACAAAAAACTTGCTGAATCAGCGGGGGTAGACATTATTTTTGCGCCGGACATTGAGGAAATGTATCCGACAGATGGAGGCATTAAAATTCGTGCGGGAAGACAGGCGGAGATTTTATGCGGCGCCTCAAGACCGGGACATTTTGATGGGGTTCTTCAGGTAGTATCAAAATTATTTCATATAGTAGAACCGACTAGAGCATATTTTGGTCAAAAGGATGCACAACAAGTTGCTATTATACAAACACTTGTTAGAGATTACAATTTCCCATTAGAAATTCGTACGGTTCCAATTGTACGTGAAGAAGATGGGTTGGCAAAATCCTCACGAAATGTTTATTTAACTGAGGTCGAGCGCAAAGAAGCACCAGCCATTTATGAGGCATTGCTCATTGCCAAGGAACAATTTGAAGCAAATCAAAATAGTGAGGTAGCAATTGATTCTGCAACGAAGCATATTGAAAAATATACATCCGGTAAAATCGATTATTTGCAAATTTTAGCTTATCCAGATTTAAAACCTGTTACTGATAAAACAAAACAATATCTAATTGCGGCAGCAGTCTATATCGGAAAAACAAGATTAATAGATAATATTATTTTTTCATTAAAAGGGGAAGCATAATGTTTAGAATGATGATGAATAGTAAAATACACCGTGCACAAGTAACGCAGGCAGACTTAAATTATGTAGGATCCATTACAATTGATGAAGATATTCTTGATGCTGTAGGAATGCTGCCAAATGAAAAGGTTCATGTTGTAAATAACAATAATGGTGCAAGATTTGAAACATATATTATAGCAGGAGAACGAGGAAGTGGTGTTATTTGTGTAAATGGTGCTGCTGCGAGACTTGTTCAAAAAGGTGATATCGTAATAATTATTTCCTATGTCTACGTCACGAATGAGGAAGCAGCAAATCATCAACCGACAGTAGCAATAATGGGGGAGCGTAATACGATTAAAGAAATGATTCATTACGAGCCAGAAGCAACGGTGAAATAAAAATTATTATTGCTTTTTCTTCATAAATTAGTTATAATGTTCTTTGGTGCCAAACCAAGTAAAGTATATACTTTACAAACAAAGCATTCATTACGACACGGATTTGTCGGAATGCTTATGTAGCGAGCAGGGAGATGAGCCCCTGCTCTTTTTATTTTATTGATAAATATTCTCTTTACATAATTTCTGAACTAAACCTCGAATAAGGTTACTTTAATAAAGTGCCTTTTTTGAGGTTTTTAAGCTTTAAATGAGCTATCGTTCGTAAATCTTAAGTCTAAATATTAGGTAGGAATAACTTATAATTATATATAGAAATATTTAGTAATTTGTTTTACCATATGGATATGGTTTCCAATAATATGGAAACCATGTTTTTTATTATGTATCGGTGGGAGTTTGTAAGGGGCAAATCTTTCAACCGGTAAATTAAAGTATAGATGGGGGGATATACTTTGAACAATCAAATTCATTTTATTAGTAAAGGATCTATCCAGTATTTTTGTAAATTAATGCGAAAGGCTGGTGGAGTCTTTTGAATCAGTTATCTTATTTAACAACAGCCTTTGCTTCGTTGCAGTGGTTATTTTTTATTTTTGCCAATACGATAGTTGTGCCTATTTCAGTTGGGACTGCTTTTGATTTACCACAAAGCGAGATTGCAACTATCCTTAGAAGTTCTTTAATCTTTACTGGAATAGCTTGTATGCTACAAGGATATATTGGACACCGTTATCCATTAATGGAAGGGCATTCAGGGGTTATGTGGGGATTGGTGTTAAACCTTTGTTTGTCGGCTTCAGCAATGGGCATGAGTCTTCCAGCTATTGGTGGTGGTATCGCAACAGGAATGTTGTTAGCAGGGGCAGTTGTATTAATTTTAGGTGCTTTTAAGCTTGTAAGCTACATACAAAAGATTTTCACTCCAATGGTCATGACTGTATATTTATTTTTATTAACATTTCAACTTA
Organism: Lysinibacillus telephonicus; assembly: GCF_003966145.1. GTDB lineage: Bacteria > Bacillota > Bacilli > Bacillales_A > Planococcaceae > Ureibacillus > Ureibacillus telephonicus. The sequence goes on along the minus strand of NZ_RXNR01000021.1, from coordinate 31,547 downwards.
TAATTATATTTTTTACCGGGATGCTAAAGGTTTCTCCAGAGGGTGAACTTGATATACCGATAAGTTTATTTTCTGTTGGTATTGTACTTTTAGTAAGTTTTATTAAGATTAAAGGGAAAAATCTTATTAGTAATTTTGCTATATTAATAGGAATGGTTGTCGGTTGGATTTTATATTTACTCCTATTTCCTACAGAACAAGCAATATCTACTCAAGGTTCTTTAAGTTTAACGTTATTTCCGTTAGGTACACCTAATTTAAATATTGGGATTATTGCGATTACATTTTTAGCAAGTATTATTAATTTAAGTAATACGATTGCTTCTGTTCAAGCTGCGTCAAATCTTCTTGAAGAAAAGATTTCTCAAAGTTCCTTGGATAGATCTTATTTACTTACAGGCAGCTACTCAATTGTTGCCGCCGTATTAGGACTTGTCTCTTATGCACCATTTGCTTCTTCAATTGGATTTTTGGAAAGTACTCGAATTTTTGATCGAAAACCGTTTATTATAGGTGGCGGACTAATGGCAGTTTTGGGGATTATCCCTTTTTTAGGATCACTATTAGCTACTTTGCCCGTTACAGTAGGTAATGCAGTGTTATTCGTGGCTTACCTACAATTATTTGGAACATCTTTAAAAAGTTTAAATGGCTACATTTTTAATTCGGTTACAATACATCGCCTAGCCGCACCGGTATTGATAGGTGTTTGTATTATGAATTTAGACGTTGACCTTTTTAAAATATTTCCTGTATATTTTCAGCCATTACTATCTAATGGTTTTATAATGGGTGTTCTTATCTCTGTAGGTTTAGAAATATTTATAAAGTGGGATGAATAAGTGGTTAGTTTTCTGAAAAATCTGATATAACTTAAAAAAAATAGCGTGTATCAATGATTACATGGCAATCATTTGATACATGCTTTATATTTTTATGCATAAATTCAGTGAGTTTTTAATTTTCGTATTTTTGTATTGCAGCGTTTTTGACAGAATTAAAACACATATATTTAATTTACATTCCCGTGTCAATTTAAATAAAATTATAGTGGCATTTTTTCTGATTAGTGAAAAACAAACAAGAAGTAATTGAATTGTATTTAATTGCTAAATAAATTATCAATTATAAAGCCTAGGTAAAGCATGACCGCTACATTTGAATATGATAAAATTCCATTATAATTATTTAAATTGTGAGTTGAGAAAAAAGATGGAAAGTCAAAAATATGCCATTGTTGATATTGAAACGACGGGTCATTCGCAAGCTACTGGCGATCGAATGATTCAAATAGCAATTGTAATTATGAAAGATTGGTGTATAGAGAAGACTTTTACATCTTTCATTCATCCAGGAAAACCAATTCCTTTATTTATTCAAGATTTAACAAATATTACTGATGCAGACGTAAAAGATGCATTGCCTTTTGAAGCACATGCTGACTATATATATGAATTGTTGCAAGATGCGATTTTTGTAGCACATAATACAGATTTCGATTTATCGTTTTTGCAAGCTGAATTCAAACGTGCCGGCATGCCGAAATGGAATGGCAAAAAGATTGATACGGTGGAGCTGGTAAAAATTTTATTTCCCAATTCATTAAGTTATAAACTTGGGGACTTGGCAGCAGATTTAAATATTCCATTAGAAAATGCGCACCGTGCAGATGATGATGCAAAAGCTTGTGCATTTCTTCTAAAAAGATGTTGGGAGGAATTGTTAACATTACCGCTTTCAACGTTGGAGCAGCTGCATAAAAAATCATTTCAGCTAAAAACAAATTTATCGCAATTATTTTTTGAAGCATTGCAATTGCGAAGAAATCAAGTTCAGGATGATTCAAATATCATTTATTACAAAAAAATAGCGTTAAGAAAACAATCCACTCATAAAAAAATTGAACAAAAGGAATTAAACTATCCAACTACAACTGATGAAAAAATTTCTTTATTAAATAAAAAGGTTCCAAATTTTGAAGAACGTCCAGAACAATTTCAAATGATGGATGCAATATGGAGAAATTTAAATAACAAATCTGAAGTTTTGATTGAAGCGTCAACGGGTATTGGAAAAACAATAGGTTACCTAATACCAACTATTATTTATGCAAAACAAAATAAAGGAAAAGTATGTATTAGTACGTATACATCCCATTTGCTTGAGCAGCTTTTATCAAGTGAGATTCCGAAGGCGGAAAAAATTTTAGGCACCCAAATTAACGTAACGCGTCTAAAAGGGAAGAAAAATTATATAGATGTCGGTGTCTTTGAGCAATTAATGAGATCAAAAGATTCTTCCTATGATGAGACTTTAACGATTTTACAAGTATTAGTATGGTTGACGAAAACAGAAACAGGTGATTTGTCTGAATTAAATGTTTCTGGCGGCGGACAATTATTTATCGATAAAATTCGAAAAAGCTCAGATACTCAACATCAAAAGAAAAACCGATTTGATTATTATGAGAGAGCAATTGATGAAAGTAAAGACGCCGATATCATCGTGACAAACCATTCGATGCTAATAGCCGATCTTGTGCGACACGAGCCAATCTTTCATCATATTGATGGCTGGGTAATTGATGAAGCACATCAATTTATTCAGGCAGCTGTAAACAGAGATGAATCGATATTTTCTTTTACAAATTGGAAGTATTTATTCGGTCAAATTGGACTGTCTACTGACAATCAATTATTATCAGTATTTCAAAAAATTGCTTTAAAGAAGCAGCGCGTCCCATTATCATTTTTTCATCAACTAGAAAAGAATTTTATTCGTATGGGTGAATTGTTTGATAAATCAATGCAGGAAATTTTGGTTTCCATTAAAGAAATCCCTCGCAATACAATGGGTGACACAAAGCAAACAGCCTTTTTATCAGAACTATCGCTAAATAAAGAATTATTAAGAAATGTATCAGATGTGATGCAAAGTTGGATTGATTTAGCTGAACAAGCTGCTGTCATTTTCAAAAAAGATATCGAGCAAATAGCTCCAGAGCATCAATTGATTTTAGAGCAATGGGAATACTGGGTTCGAGAATTTAAAGTGAAACTAGCAGAGTGGGAAGAAATTTTCCTAAAAGCAAATGAAGACTATTCAACTTGGATTGAGTTAGATCGTCGAAATGTCCCAGGTAGTATCCGTGTTTTGAAAAAACCAATTAATTTAGCAGCAACTATTCGGCAACTATTTGATCCGATTAGAAAAAATAACGCCATTATTTGGACGTCTGGAACATTAACAGTGCCAAATAATGATCGCTTTATTGCAAATCAGTTAGGTATTCATAATGAAGTGCCATTGCTTAAGCTTCAGGCTCCTGCCCATTACTATAAAGGTGCTCGAGCTTTTATCGTAAATGATATGCCAGACATTCAAACAGTATCACAGACTAATTATATAGAATCCGTGGCATTGGCTATTACAAGAATCGTACGCACAACTGAGGGTCGCTGTTTTGTTTTATTTACTTCACAAGATATGTTAAGAAAAACGGTGGAACTTATACAAGAAAGCGAGCTTCTTCATGATTATATGCTGTTTGCACAAGGGGTTACGAGCGGTAGCCGCATGCGTTTATTAAAATCTTTCCAAAAGTTTAGTCATTCTGTGTTATTTGGGACAAATAGTTTTTGGGAGGGGGTAGATGTTCCAGGGGAGGGGTTGTCCTCAGTTATTGTTGTACGCCTGCCATTTTCTGCTCCCGAAGAACCAACTTTTAAAGCAAAATCGCAAATATTGCAGCAGCAAGGTCGAAATGCATTTACAGAACTTTCATTACCAGAGGCAATATTACGCTTTAAACAAGGCTTTGGACGACTCATTCGATCCTCCCAAGACAAAGGAGTTTTTATTGTACTTGATCGCCGAATTGAAACGAAATCGTATGGAGTAGAATTTTTACGTGCATTACCTAACATTTCTGTGCATAAACTACCCCTTCAAGATATGGTTTTAGAGATAGAACATTGGTATAATATCAAAGATGAGGAAAGAAAGCAGGTAGACAAAAATGAAATATAATCAAGTTATTTATATAAAGGTGATTCAATGAAAAACTGGATAATTTTCATTTCCGTATTTATTCTATCTTTGTCACTTGTTATTTCAGTTCTCGTAATTTGGAAAGCCGATGCTCCATTTAATAAAATCGAGAAGCAAGCAGAAGAACTTGCAATATCATCAGGTTCGCTTGCTGAGGTATCGGAAAGCTATGTTTATAATGGTAATAAGCCGTATGTTACTGTTTTCGGGGTAGACGAAAATGGTAAAGAAAAAGCAGTTTTTGTTCCAACGAGTTTAGAAGAAAACTTAATTGAGGAAGTATTTATGCAGAACGGCATTACGGAGGAACAAGCTTTATCGGTTTTGAATAATGAAGAGGAAGTAAAAGAAATTCTTCATACAAAATTAGGCTTTGAGGATGTAGGTCCAGTTTGGGAAATTACGTATAAAAATGGATCCGAAAAATTAAATTATGTCTATATTTTGTTTGAGGATGGACAATGGTGGAAACGCATTTTGAACTTGTAGAGGAGTAGATTTTGATGAGAGATTTATTGGCAAATCGTGTAAAAACTTTAACACCATCTTCAACACTAGCTATTACTGCAAAAGCAAAAGAATTAAAGGCACAAGGTATTGATGTTATCGGATTAGGTGCAGGTGAACCTGACTTTAATACACCACAAAATATCCTTGATGCTGCAGCACAATCAATGGCGAAAGGCTTTACAAAATATACACCTGCTGGAGGTCTTCCGGCATTAAAGCAAGCTATAATCGACAAATTATCACGCGATAATCATTTATCATATAAACCAAATGAGATTATTGTTGGGATAGGAGCAAAGCATGTTCTTTACACGCTGTTCCAAGTTATTTTAAACGAGGGTGATGAAGTAATTATTCCAGCCCCTTATTGGGTTTCTTATCCTGAACAGGTAAAATTAGCAGGCGGTATACCCGTTTTCGTTGAAAGTACAAGTGAACAGAATTACAAAATTACAGCAGAACAATTACGCAATGCGATTACGGATAAAACAAAAGCTGTCATTATCAATTCACCAAGCAATCCTTCCGGTATGGTTTATTCTCGTGAAGAACTGACAGAACTGGCATCAGTTGCAGTTGAAAAAGATATTCTAATCGTATCAGATGAAATTTATGAAAAGCTTTTATACAATGGACTAGAACATTTCTCCATTGCACAGCTTTCTGATGAAGTAAAGACGCAAACAATTGTTGTAAATGGTGTAGCTAAATCTCACTCTATGACAGGATGGCGTATCGGATATGCAGCAGGTAATGCTGAAATTATTAAGTCTATGACGGATTTAGCCTCTCACTCAACTTCAAACCCAACAACTACTTCTCAATATGCAACAATTGAAGCATATAATGGACCACAGGATTCTGTTGAAGAGATGAGACGTGCTTTTGAATCTCGTTTAGAGGTAATCTATCCAAAATTAAGTGCGATTCCTGGATTTAAAGTATTAAAACCACAAGGTGCATTTTATCTGCTTCCTGATGTATCAGAGGCTGCTTTAAAAACAGGCTTTGATTCTGTAGATGATTTTGTTAGTGCTTTATTAACTGAAGCAAATGTTGCGGTAGTACCTGGATCAGGCTTTGGTGTACCATCAACAATTCGTCTAAGCTATGCGACATCTTTAGAATTACTTGAAGAAGCAGTGAGACGAATGGACAATTATGTGAAATCAAAATGGCAAGACTAATTTTTTGTTAAATACAAATAGATTGTAAACAAGCTAAATTTAGCTTGTTTACAATCTACTATAATTAGTTCTTTGTTGGAGGAACAATATGAAAAAAATAATGATTCAAGAAATGCCAAATCATATTGGCGAAACTGTAAAATTAGGTGTTTGGTTATCAAACAAACGTTCAAGTGGAAAAATTGCTTTTTTACAATTACGAGATGGCTCTGGCTTTGTACAGGGGGTAATTGTTAAAGAAGAAGTTGGGGAAGAATTATTTGCAACAGCAAAAGGTTTAACTCAAGAAACTTCGATGTACATTACAGGTGTTGTTAAAGAGGACACACGTTCAAGCTTTGGCTGTGAACTTGCTGTTACAAATATCGAAGTAATTCATGAAGCAGTGGATTACCCAATTACGCCTAAAGAACACGGTGTAGAGTTCTTAATGGACAACCGTCACCTTTGGCTGCGTTCCCGTAAACAGCACGCAATTATGAAAATTCGAAATGAAATCATTCGCGCAACATACGAATTTTTCAACAATAACGGTTTTGTTAAAATTGATCCGCCTATTTTGACAGGTTCTGCTCCAGAAGGAACTTCAGAGCTATTCCATACAAAATATTTTGACGAGGATGCGTACCTTTCACAATCAGGTCAACTTTATATGGAAGCCGCGGCTATGGCTTTAGGAAAAGTATTTTCTTTTGGTCCAACATTCCGTGCAGAAAAATCAAAAACTCGACGCCACTTAATTGAGTTTTGGATGATTGAGCCAGAAATGGCCTTTGTTGAGTTCGAAGAGAATTTAGAAGTACAAGAACAATATGTTTCCTTTATTGTTCAATCTGTACTAAAAAATTGCAAAATCGAATTAGAGCGTCTTGGCCGCGATACTTCAAAATTAGAGAATATTAAAGCGCCATTCCCACGTATTTCATATGATGATGCGATTAAGTTCCTACACGAAAAAGGATTTACTGACATCCAGTGGGGCGACGATTTTGGCGCGCCGCATGAAACTGCTATAGCTGAAAGCTTTGATAAACCTGTATTTATTACGTGCTACCCAGTTGGAATTAAGCCATTTTATATGCAACCGCATCCAGAGCGTGAGGATGTCGTTTTATGTGCAGATTTAATTGCGCCAGAAGGTTATGGTGAAATTATTGGCGGCTCTGAGCGAATTCACGATTTTGATTTATTAAAACAACGATTAGAAGAACATAAACTAGATGAGGATGCGTATGCTTGGTATTTAGATTTACGCAAGCAGGGATCTGTTCCTCACTCTGGATTCGGTTTAGGATTGGAACGTACTGTTGCATGGATTAGTGGAGCAGAGCACGTTCGTGAATGTATTCCATTCCCTAGACTTCTTAATAGACTTTATCCATAATAATAATAAGCGGAAGCGCCTTGATATTTGTCGCTGCGCTTTCATAACGAAAAAGCGTCCGTTAACAGCGGACGTTTTCCTTTAGAGTAAAGGGTATTCTAGCTAAGAAGCTTTACTTACATCAAGACTAGTTTAAAAAAGAAGGGAGTCTTAGCATTGAATGAAAAAAATAAGCGACTCCATTTATGGATAGAGCAGGGGAATGTTGCAATTCCTCAGCTTTTTTTTCAGCATTATAAAAAGTTAAATATACAAGATGATGAAGCGCTTCTTTTGTTACATCTGTTAGCTTTTCAATCAGAAAGAAACGACTTTCCAACCCCAAATGATCTCGCGCAGAGACTACACTTTAACGAGAACGATATAACATTAAAGCTACAACGTCTTATGCAAAAAGGATTTTTAGAAATTACTCAAGGTGTCGATATACATGGCAAGCTATATGAAAAATACTCTATTTATCCTCTTTGGGAAAGAATAATGGATTTCATTGAAAGTTCTACGATCAATGAAGAAATTCAAGCTCAAAAAAATGAGGAAGGTGAAATTTTTAAAATATTTGAACAGGAATTTGGCCGGCTGTTGTCTCCAATGGAAATTGAAACGATTTCAATGTGGTTGGATGCTGATCGTCATTCACCATCTATTATTAAAGCAGCACTAAAAGAAGCCGTTTTAGCAAGTAAACTCTCCTTCCGTTACATTGACCGCATTTTGTTTGAGTGGAAAAAGAAAAACATTACATCAATTAAACAAGTTGAGAAGCATACAGAGCAATTTTACAATAAAACGACTACTGTACAGCCTAAAACAAAACCAGCAACAGAAAATACACATAAAGTTTCATTTTATAATTGGCTAGAAGAAAGGGAATAGGGGGTTTTGCTGTGCTTACGAAAAAACAATGGGAACATTGCTTAGAAGAAATGGATAGGATGTTTCCTAATGCACATTGTGAGCTCGTCCATGACAACCCGTTTGAATTAACAATCGCAACACTATTGTCAGCACAATGTACAGATGCACTTGTAAACAAAGTAACAAAAAATTTATTTCAAAAATATAAAACACCAGAGGATTATTTAGCCGTCTCTTTAGAAGAATTACAGAATGATATACGTTCAATAGGTTTGTACCGAAATAAGGCAAAAAACATTCAGGCTTTATGTGAAATATTAATCAAAGATTTTCATGGTGAAATTCCACAAAGTCGTGAGCAGTTAGTTACACTTCCAGGAGTAGGGCGCAAAACTGCTAATGTAGTTTTATCTGTAGCGTTTAATATACCTGCATTAGCTGTTGATACACATGTTGAACGAGTTACAAAAAGACTTGGTTTATGCCGTTTAAAAGATTCTGTATTAGAAGTAGAAGAAACAGTGATGAAAAAAACACCGAAAGAGAAATGGTCAAAAACGCATCATCAATTAATCTTTTTCGGACGTTATCATTGCAAAGCACAAAATCCTCAATGTCATGTATGTCCTTTGCTAGATGATTGTAGAGAAGGGCAAAAGCGCATGAAAAAGGGGTTGGTGAAAATTGATCAAAGCGAGAAATGAAGCGATTCAAAAAGAAAAAGTTGAGCCTTATTTTGAAAAATGGAATCATTTAAGCGAACAAATTCACCATGCACATGATCAACGAAATGACGATGCGAAAAAACTAATGGAAAAGGGGATTGCTTTATTCGAGCAATGTATTATTGACTGTTCAGAAATTGAAGAACCAACAATCAATGTAGCCGGACAATATGAAGTAATGCCGATCAATGGCATGGAAAGATTGTTATTTATTAAAGCAAGACCAGGGCAATATGCATGCTATCGGCAATTAGATGAATTGTTTAAAGAACTGAAAAAGCGTCTTGCCCGTTTAAGAATTAAATCGAACTAAAATAAGCCATCTCCCTTATGAGATGGCTTATTTAATATTAGAATGTATAAAGGTCAAATAAATCATTATAATAAAAAACACAATTCAGAACTGAATCTGAATTGTGTTTTTTTTGAATTCCCACTATTTTACCATTCATTTGTTGATGACTGATAATTTGGATCGGTAGGGTATTCTATCTCTCCACCACCATCTTCAGGATTAAACCAGTCTTCATCGCCATTATTATTTCCATTACCATTTCCGTTGCCATTACCATTACCATTACCATTTCCGTTACCGTTACCGTTATTCCAGTTTCCATTACCATTCCCATTATTGCCATTGCCTTCATTGCCAATATCAAAGTCTTCTCCGAATTCTCCGTCTGGCATTTCAATCTCAGGCTCATCAACCGTATTTTCAATAAATATTGAAACCGTTGCTGGTTCACTTCGAACATCTTCTGCTACAGCTGTTACTGAGAATGTGTAATTTCGACCAGGTTCAATGTTTGGAACGGATGTTTGTTTATTTTCAGTTGTTGCTATTACAATCGGTTCTCCGTTATCAACAGTCATTGCCACTTCAAATGAAACCTTAGTATCTTTCAGATCTTGATTAAACTCCCAAGTTAAATCAATTGAGTTACTTTCTTTGTTGTAAGGTGCTTGTAGATTAGTTGGTGCGTCTAGTTCAATTTGTTCATATTCATTTGAAACTTGAGTAGGTTCAGTTCCTCTTACGAACAATTCTGTTCGACGCAATTCATTTGGTGTAAACTCACTTGCAAGCTTAAGTGGATTTGTTCCAACCTCTATTGTTGCTTCAACAACTGAATTTGGTTTTGTAAAATTAGCCGTTTCAACATTTGTTGAAATTTGAGATAGAATTGTTCTAAATAAATTTTGCGGTAATCGGCGTTCATCCCATGTTGTAATTGGCTCCGAACGTTTTGAATACCCACTCCAAATAGCAATGGAGTAATTCGTTGTATATCCCGCAAACCATGAGTCAGGAACACTGCTGCTTGGTAAATCATATTGATCAAATTCTTTTGCATCATAGTTCGTTGTACCAGTTTTACCAGCGATATCTAATCCAGATACATTTGCCGCAGAACCAGAAGCACCTGGTTTGTTGCTTAAAACATCACGTAACATATCCGTCACCATATATGCAGTATATTCTTCCATGGCAACAACTGGATCTGTTTTATAAGTTTTCTTAGAACCATCACGATATTCAATGTGTTTAATAGCTGTTGGTTCATTATAAATACCATTATTACCAAAAGCCGCAAAGGATGCGGACATTTGAATCGGTGTTAATGTAATACTACCTCCACCAATTGCATCAGATTCATATATATTTTCTGCATTAATTCCTAATTTTGAAATAAACTCTTTTGCTTTATCTGTTCCAACCTCTTGTAAAGTTTTTACTGCTGGTACGTTTCGAGATGCGTAAAGTGCTTCTCGAATAGTAATAGTGCCAAAATATTTATTATCCCAGTTTGTAATAACTTTATCTGATCCAGTATAGGTCATTCTTTCATCAACAGTAGTTTGACCTGTAGACCATTTTAAGTTTTCAATGGCTGGACCATAATCTAAAAGCGGTTTAATTGTTGAACCTGGAGAACGAGTTGTTAAATCATATGCATAGTTAAATCCTCGTTCTGCACCATAGTTGCGTCCACCGCCAATTGCTCTAATTTCACCTGTTTTTGTATCGATAACTGAAACACCAGACTGAATTGACTCTGTAGGGAAGTTTGCAGAGTTATTCATCGTATCTTCAACAATTGTTTGAGCATTAGGGTCTAATGTAGTATAAACTTTAATACCTTCAGCAAGAGCTTCTCCGTCACCATTTTTTTCAAGCTCACTGATTACAACATCTAGGAATGCATTATATTTTGTCCCACCAACTGATTGACGTTCCTCATCTGGAAGTAAGCGAGATGTAACGTCTATTGCTTTTGCTGCTGCTGCTTCTTCCTCAGTAATTTTTCCATGTTGAACCATTAGGTCTAAAACTAAATCTCGACGTTTTTGAGCTCTTTCCGGATTACGGTAAGGATTGTAGTTATTTGGACTTTGTGGAATACCAGCCAGCAATGCCATTTCATCCAACTCTAATTCATTTAATTCTTTGCCAAAGAAAGCTTTTGACGCTGTACCGAAACCATAAATAGTACCTGACATTAACACTTTATTAAAGTACATTTCAAAAATTTCTTCTTTTTCATAATGCTTTTCCAACTGGATGGCTAACCATGCTTCTTGGGCTTTACGTTTTAATTTTTTATCATTACTCAAAAATGAGTTTTTAACTACTTGCTGTGTAATCGTACTAGCACCTTGGGAACCAAAGCCATGTCGGACATTGGCAATTACCGCACTACCTAGTCGCCAAATATCGATTCCGAAGTGATCGAAAAATCGAACATCCTCAGTTGCAAGAATTGCGTCTACCATTTCGTCTGGTATATCATCAAATTCAACATACGTTCGGTCTTCTGCACCGACTGTAGCGAAAAGTTCGCCATTCATATCATAAAACTCTGAAGAAATTGGATCCTTTAATGATTCCTCATCAAGCTCGGGTGCCGAACTAGCATAATATGCAAAAAGTCCAGCCCCTCCAACTAAACCAACTACTCCTATTATTAAAACTGCAATTACAATTCTTTTTATCCATGCCATGATAGGCTTTTTTTGGGACTTCTTCTGTTGTTCACGTTGACGTTTTAATTCTTCACGTGTACGTCTTTTCTCTGTCAAATTAATCTCCTCACTTTAACAAACTATCTTTCTTCCTCATTTACGATAATTTTTTCTATTGCTGATAAATAATCAATTCGTGGATTATATCCTGGCTGAATTTCATATGCTTTGCTTTCAAAAATTGTTAGTGGAATGGATTTTCTTCCTCCATTCTCCATAACTGTCCACGCTTCTTGCAGTACTGAAAAAGGGACGACAAAATATCGATCTAATGAAGAGAATCGTACAATAGTAAATGCTATTCCTTTTTGATTCGTAACCATTTCCATATGGGTTACCTGATGTTGGTGCACATTTTTTAAAGGAAAAGAAGTTTTGCTTTCGGTTTCTTTTGCTTCAAAATCTATATAATATCCATTCCATACACCGTTATAGTCAGTAGTTGATGGAGTGCGGAAGTATGCTTCTCGTATAACCGCGGCGCTGCGGGATGGATATTCAACTTTGACGATTTGTACCGGAACAGGTTTCTTATGAATTATAGCAATTTGATGATTTAAATAGTAACTATTCGTTTCATTTATTTCATCTTCAAGTGTTTTTCCCCGGTTACTAAACGAAACATCCTTTTCTCTTTTAATGCCTGTATGTTTTATTTTTGGTATTTCGTTTGACTTTGGCCTATACGGTTTACCATTAGGATAATGAATCAACAGAAACACCCTTTCTTTCTTAATCAGAAAGTATTAAAACTTTTTTAATCAATACCTAGCGCAAGCCAGCTAGCCTCTCGGTTGAAAGCTGAAAAAGCTTAACGATTCTGGCCTTCCGCCGCATATGGATGTGCAAGTGCCGACAAAGCCACACAATGTGGCGTTTTTGGTCGGCCCAACACTTGGGGTTCACAGGATGTGAGTCATGTCGACGCGGGTTAAGCGGGCGCTTGCGCTTTTCTTAAAATAATACCCAATTCCAAAGTTAAGTTTAACATAAAAATATAGCGAAAATTTTCTTGTTTTATCAACCATTGTCTAGTTTTGACATGCGAAAAGGGATTTGACATTTTCAAATGAATTATACAGTCAAAAGGAGGAATGACAATGAACAAAATTCAAATGCTCATTTCGCAAATTGACTGTGTTGATAGTATGATAACAGCTAAAATCGAGAATGAACGCGCCATGATGAATGACCTATTTTTCTCTCAATTAGGAACAACTTATCAAAAAGTAAGCTTAGCAGAAAAGCAAGTTCATGTAAAGAATGCTTGTTCGCCTATTACTAGTGAATTAGATTAGTTTTTGGTACACTAAAAGTAGATTAAAAATATTAAGAGGAACAAAAAATGCAACTAATCGAACAAACTAAACATTTAATAGAAGAGTGTGATGCGTCAATTAGTCGCTTTTACAGACAGCGTGAACTTGACGCAACACCTCACTTTTTTGACGAAGTAAAGCCTCATGCTGATTATATACAATCTTTATTAATAGAATGGCAGCAAAATGCTCTTTCTTGGATACAACAAAATAGACCAAAATATATGCATGAAATCCAAATTAATAATGCTGTCGATGCGATGAACCAATTTGTTGTACAATCCTTTTATAAGGAAACTAGCAAAAAAAGGTTCATACAGTCTGTACAATCTGTACATTATACCTTATCTACTTTTTTGCGATACTTGGAGGAGAGTGATAATGGTGTTAAGTAAAAAACGTACGATTGATGAATTGTTGCAAGAATGGCAATATGATGAAGAACTAAAACAAAACATTATCCATTGGCAAACACTAGAAGCGAAGCCTGCTCATTATTCACCTTTTCCACAAAGTCTTCATCCTTCCATTCAGAAGGCATTGGAAGCTCGAGGAATAGGGCAGCTGTATACTCATCAGCGCGAAGCTTTTGATTTTGCACAGGAAGGGAAATCATTCACTGCTGTAACCCCAACGGCGTCAGGGAAATCACTTTGCTATCATTTACCTGTATTGCAAAAAATTTTAGAAGACCCATCAAGCAGAGCTATTTATTTATTCCCAACAAAAGCTTTGGCACAGGATCAAAAAGCCGACTTAAATGAATTAATCGAGCTGATGGGCGAAGAAATTTTAAGCTACACATATGATGGAGATACTGCACCTGCTATTCGGCAAAAAATTCGAAAAGCAGGGCATATTGTAATGACAAATCCTGATATGCTTCATTCTGGTATATTACCGCATCACACAAAATGGGTATCTCTTTTTGAAAATCTAAAATATATTGTGATTGATGAATTGCATACATATAAAGGTGTATTTGGAAGTCACGTAGCACATGTTATTCGAAGACTGAAACGTATTTGCGCTTTTTATGGGAGTGACCCTATTTTTATTTGCACATCTGCAACAATTAAAAACCCTAAAGAGCTAGCAGAAAAATTAACGAATTCGAAGCATGAGTTAATAGCTAACTCAGGAGCCCCAGTAGGCAAGAAAACGTTTCTATTCTATAACCCACCAATTATCCATCCAACATTTGGAGTAAGACGGAGCAGTATTTTAGAAGTTCGTGATTTAGCAACCAGATTATATGAAGCTGGTATTCAATCCATTGTTTTTGCGAAATCACGTGTACGAGTAGAAATGCTTGTCACATATTTAAAAAGTCTTACAAAGAATAAAATTAAGGATGAATCCATTCGCGGATACCGGGGGGGCTATTTGCCAACAGAACGACGGGCAATTGAAAAGGGATTAAGAAATGGCACAATACAAGTAGTTGTCAGTACAAATGCTTTAGAGTTAGGCGTTGATATTGGCCAATTACAGGCATGTATTATGACAGGATATCCAGGGAATATTGCAAGCGCTTGGCAGCAAGCAGGACGAGCGGGTAGAAGACAAGATTCTGCGTTAATCATTTATGTCGCAAATTCAACAGCGTTGGATCAATACGTTGTACAAAATCCAAATTATTTATTGGGAAGTTCACCGGAAGAGGCGTTAATTAATCCTGAAAACATACTTATTTTAATGGACCATTTAAAATGTGCTGCATTTGAATTGCCATTTTCGATGACTGATGGCTATGGGGAATTTGAAGTACAGCAATTACTGGAGTTCTTACAAGATGAGGGAGTCTTAGTTAAGACGAGCTCACAATGGTATTGGATGAGCGAGCGTTTCCCAGCACATGAAATTAGTTTGCGCTCTGCTTCGCAAGAAAATGTCGTCATTATTGACCAATCAATTCCAGCAGGAACGAAAGTGATTGGGGAAATGGATACTTATAGTGCCATGACGCTGCTCCATGAAGAAGCAATTTACCTTCATCAAGGAACCCAATTCCAAGTAGAAAAGCTTGATTGGGAAGAAAAAAAGGCATATGTAAGAGAAGTAGATGTAGATTATTTTACAGATGCAAACTTAGCGGTTGAATTAAAAGTACTAAATGAAGATAAAAGTGCAAAATACAAAACGGCAACTGTTAGCTATGGAGATATAAGCTTACTTGCAATACCAACAATATTTAAAAAAATAAGATTCCAAACACATGAAAATATCGGCTCAGGCAAGATTCATATTCCACCATTAGAAATGCATACGAATGCCACATGGATGTCGTTTGATTTGCCTGAAAACTGGTCAGAGGAAATGTTAACAGATGCGTTAACAGGGGCTGCCTATGCAATTAGTTCATTTATTCCACTATATTTACAATGTGACCGCAATGATTTAACAGTAGTACCACAAGTAAAATCTGTTCATAATGAGAAACCAACATTATTTGTTTATGACAGCTATCCAGGTGGAATTGGCTTAAGTGAAAGAGTGTATGACATTCTGGTTCCAATTCTTGAACAGACGATAAAGCATGTACGAAATTGCCCTTGCCAAACAGGATGTCCATCTTGTATTGGCGCGCAGGATAGTCTCAATGAAAGTAAAAATAAAGTATTAAAAGTATTATCAATTTTACTTAGTGAAATAGAGTGATGTCATGTCGTATGAAAATAAAGTAATGCAGCTGAAACAAATGCTTGGGAAAAAGAAAACAGATGTTAAGGAAAAGCCTGTCTTTCAAAAGCCAGATAAGCCAGTCTATATTGCAAAATGGCAAGAGGCTGGTTTAGCAGTTGTTGAAAATGACTTTGGTGTTTTATTTAAACGCCAGGTTGAATACCCTCTGCAATATAAGCACGGCCATTATGAATTGGGCTTATTTTATAAGGCGCTTGAAAAATGGCAATCAACAGGTGCAGAGCATCCGTATTTAATTGATATAGATGAAGAAGTACTGTTCTTTGATACAGAAACGACAGGATTAAAAGGTGTCGGGACTAACATATTTTTATTAGGACTATTAGAACCTACGGATAAAAGTTTTATTTTAAATCAATATGTATTAGCAGACCCATCTAATGAGGCTGCCCTCTTGTTTGAATCAAAATTTTGGCAGCACTCAAAAACCGTTGTCTCATATAATGGCAAAAGTTTCGATTGGCCTCAATTAGAAACTAGATGGACATTAAATCAACAATTCTTACCGAAACTCCGTGTTCAAAAACAAATTGATTTATTACACAGTTCAAAACGAATATGGAAAAATAATTTGGAAAGAATGAAATTAACACAAGTAGAAGAAGAGAAACTTGGATTTAAACGAAAGGGAGATATTCCAGGTTTTTTAGCACCAATCATTTATGCAGATGCGGTTAAAAGTGGAGATGCGACTAATCTAATGAAAGTACTTTATCATAATGAATGGGACTTATTGTCACTAGTAACTCTCTATATTCATTCTACAAATCTACTACTTGAAAATGATTTGAAAGAAGCTGCTACAACCTATACAAACATAGGGAAATGGTATGGAGACTTGAAACAACAGCAGCAAAGTAAACAAATTTTAGTTAATGTTACGAATGAATTCGATGATGAAGAAGCAGGACTTGCATATTATTTTCTAGCTTTTCAGCATAAAAGAAATAGACGATATGAAGAGGCTAGGCATTCTTTTGAAAAGGCATTAAAGGTTTTAAAGTCTCGAGAAAAGCTAAAAGTACTTGAACAGTTAGCAATTTTACATGAACATCACTTTAAAGAGTTTAAACAGGCGTTATTTTACGCCGAAGAAGGTTTGCGAATTACTAGTTCAAGTACGTTGTTCAAAAAGGATCAGCAAGTTAAAAAGCTAGAAGAGTGGAAAAAAAGATATACAAGGATTGAAAAAAAACTAGGGAAATAAATAGTAATTAATTGAAAATTATAAAAATAATTTCCCGGGGAAGCGCAATTTTTGACATTGTATTAGAATCATGATTAAAAAAATCATATTTTGCAAAATTATGTCGCTATTATCTATAAAATAAGTTGCTTTCAATCCCTTTTGAATCATTCATATGGTATAATCGAAATATGTACGTATCGGATGGAAGGGCGATGTGAATGGAAATTAAATTAAATTCAAAAATTATTTTGGAGAAAGAATTTAAGAAATCAGTAAAAGGTTATAGTATTGACCAAGTAGATCAGTTTTTAGATCAAATTATGGAAGATTATGACGCATTTGAAAAAACTATTGAAGAATTGCGTGCTGAAAATAAACGTTTAAAAGAAGAATTAGAAAATACAACTGTTAGACGACCACAAGTACAACAGTCAGCAGGAAACACTAATTTTGATATATTAAAACGACTTTCAAACTTAGAAAAACATGTATTTGGAAGTAAACTATACGAATAAAATTCTAAAGGTTATTGAATTTATCAATGTTTTTTAGTATAATACTTTTATCATAGTCAAATTCGAGTAATCGCTGCAACTCATTACGAAGTTGTAGAGGAAAGTCCATGCTCACACGGCTCTGAGATGACCGTAGTGTTCGTGCTTACTGAAAAAATAAGGTAAGGCAAGGCTCGCCTTGACGGCGGAAGGAAAACCTAAGTCTTTTGATATGGTTGACACTTCCTGAAAGTGCCACAGTGACGTAGCTTCATTGGAAACAGTGAAGGTGGAACGAGGTAAACCCCACGAGTGAGAAACCCAAATTATGGTAGGGGCACTCTCCTGAAGGAAATGAACGGATGGAGGGACGAAAGATTTCTTTCGTAGATAGATGATTACTACCCGCTTTGTACGAGGTTTTTAACCGTTTGAGTACTCGGGAACAAAACATGGCTTATGAATTTCTATGATATATAATAACTTAAACTTCTATTTAAAAAATAAGTAAAAAAATGTTCTATAATAATGTCCATGGAAATGAATGGGCATTTAAGTAAGTATAAACAATAAGAGCGTTATGCTTATCTTGATAGGCTCTCCATCAATTTGGAGAGCCTTTCTTTTAGCGATAGGGAGAGTAAAAATGAGGGAAGTATACCAAGATATAACTAGTGAGAATAGTTATTATCCGAATCATGTTGTGATGAAAATTTTTGAAAATGTATCTGAAGGAATTATGGTAACAGATGTAAATAAGAAAATTTTAGTCGTAAATCCCGCATTTGAAAAAGTTACTGGCTACAAAAGTAAAGAGGTAGTTGGCAAAAACCCTACAATTTTGCAATCAGGCGTTCATGAACGAGCTTTTTATAATGAAATGTGGAAAAGCATCCAAAATCATGGTGTCTGGCAAGGTGAAATATGGAACCGTCGGAAAAACGGTGATATTTATCCTGAGTGGCTAACGATTATGAGTATAAAAGATGAACATGGCATCGTTACCAACTATTGTGGTATTTTTACTGACTTATCTGAAAGAAAGATTGTAGAAAGTGAATTAGAAAAACGTGCATTAACTGATTCGTTAACAGAAGTAAATAATCGATTTGCATACCTGAAGAAAATGAATTCTCTTCTCGAGTCTTCCGAGATTATATCAAATAAGGTTCAACATGCAGTATTTTTTTTAGACTTGGATCGATTTAAACAAGTAAACGATACATTAGGTCATACAACAGGAGATTTGCTGTTAGTTGAAATTGCACAACGTATAAAAAGATTATTAAATTCAAAAGATTTACTTGCTAGATATGGTGGTGATGAGTTTGTTATTACGTTAACAAATATTCGCCATCCAAGAGAAGCTGCAAAATTCGCAGAACAAGTCATTCGTGAAATTGAAAAGCCTGTTTTCATCAATAATCAAGAAATCTTTGTTTCAACAAGTATAGGAATAAGCATTTATCCTCATGATGGGGATACAACAGAAGATCTTGTTAATCGAGCCGATAAAGCGATGTACTTCTCAAAACAAAATGGACGCAATGGCTTCTCATTTTATTTTGAAGATTTGAATATAGATTCAAAGCGTGTCATCGTACTAGATTCAGAACTAAGAAAAGCAATTGAAAACCGTGATTTCACATTAAATTTTCAGCCGAAAGTAAGTACGCAGTTAAATAAAATTGTTGGATTAGAAGCTCTAGTTCGTTGGGAAAGTGAAAAATTAGGGTCCGTTTCCCCAGCTGAATTTATCCCGTATGCAGAGGAAACTGGGCTTATTATACCGATTAGTGAGATTGTTTTGGAGAAAGCTTGTGAAGATCTGGCAAAACTAAGATTAGCAGGATATTCAAAAATATCGATTGCTTTTAATGTATCAAGTATACACTTTCAACAACAAAATTTTTTAGAATCGATTCAAAAAATATTAGAGAAAAATAATACTTCAGCACAAAATTTTGAAATCGAAGTTACTGAAAGAACAGTAATGAATAATGATTCAGATACGATTCGAAAGCTTGTTCGACTGAAGCAATTAGGATTTAAACTATCCATTGATGATTTCGGAACTGGCTACTCTTCTTTAAGTTATTTAGTGCGTTTTCCACTTGATTATTTAAAAATAGATCGCAGCTTTATACAACATATCGTTTCTTTAGATGATAAACAAGCTGTTGTTGATGCGATTATTCAAATGGCACATCGTTTAAACATGCAAGTAATAGCTGAAGGTGTTGAAAGTGTACAACAGCTAAATATTTTACGGGAAATGGGTTGTGATTATATTCAAGGGTATTATTATAGTAAGCCGGTATCTATGGATGGCTTAATTGAATTTTTACAACTATGGGAATATGAACATCAAGGAGAAATTGAGTAATGACAAAATTCCAACTAGTAGCAACTGCTGCAATGGGTCTTGAATCAATTGTTGCACAGGAAGTACAAGATTTAGGGTATGAAACTCGAGTAGAAAATGGAAAAGTATATTTTGAAGGGGATGAGATTGCGATTGCAAGATGTAATCTATGGTTGCGTGTTGCAGATCGAGTAAAAATTGTCGTAGCAGAATTTCCTGCACATACATTTGATCAACTATTTGAGAGTACGAAAGCAATTGAGTGGGAGAAATATTTACCTGTAGATGCTGCATTTCCTGTATCGGGAAAATCTGTGAAATCAAAATTATTTAGTGTTCCGGATTGTCAGGCAATCGTGAAAAAGGCGATAGTAGAGCGTATGAAATTACATTATAAACGTCTAGGTTTTTTAGATGAATCTGGTGCAACATTTAAAATCGAAATTTCGATTTTGAAGGATGTTGCTACATTAACTATAGATACATCTGGAGCGGGCCTACATAAACGCGGCTATAGACAATTACAAGGAGAAGCTCCTTTGAAGGAAACACTTGCAGCGGCCTTGGTCAAAATTTCCAAATGGAGTCCAGGTAGACCGTTCATCGACTTATTCTGCGGGTCTGGTACAATACCATTGGAAGCTGCTATGATTGGACAAAATATAGCACCGGGATATAATAGGGATTTCATTTCGGAACAATGGAATTGGATGTCTTCAACTATATGGGATGAAGCTCGGAATGAAGCTGATGATCTAGCTAATTACGATCAACCTCTTGAAATAATCGGTTCAGATATCGATCATCGTATGATAACCATTGCCCAAGACAATGCGTTGGAAGCAGGATTTGCAGATTTAATTACATTTAAACAAATGCAAGCTACTGACTTTACGACGAAGCTAACAGATGGTGTCATTATTTCAAATCCACCATATGGAGAACGTATCGGTGAAAAAGAAATAATTGAACAAGTAATTCGTGAATTAGGTACAGTCATGAATCAATATCCGACTTGGTCTGTATATTTGCTTTCTTCGATGGAAAACCTAGAAGCACTTTACGGAAAGAAAGCAACGAAAAAACGGAAATTGTTTAATGGATTTATTCGTACTGACCTTTATCAATTTTGGGGTCAAAAATCGTAACAAGAAAGAAACGGATACAAACTGAATACAATACTTTTAACGGAAGGATGAGATGATCCTTCCGTTTCGAATGTCTATAAAATAGACATGTGAGTTGAAGGAGTTAAAAATAATGAGACAGTCTTTACCATTTGAATTATCTAAAGATCGCTCTTTTTTTGAATCACTAGGAGATTGGTTGGGCGATGTTTTATATGATGAATTGCCTGAAAAAGGATTCGAATGCCGCGACGAACAAATTTTCATGGCGTATCAAATCGAGCAGGCATTAAAAGAGAAAAATGTTTTATTTGCTGAAGCAGGTGTTGGAACAGGTAAAACTATTGCCTATTTATTACCTGCAATATCATATGCCCGCTATACTGGAAGACCAGCGTTAATTGCATGTGCTGATGAGACGCTTATCGACCAGCTTGTAAAAGAAGGCGGGGATATTTACAAACTAACTGAGCACCTTGGTTTAACGATTGATGTTCGTTTAGCAAAATCGCGTAATCAGTATTTATGCTTAAAGCGATTTGAAGAGACTGAAAAGGTAGTAACGGAGGAATGGATTGATGATATAGCAATGTCTATTCCAGACGGCGTTTATAGTCAAGGCTCAATGATTACAGTAGAACCCTTTGGGGTAAGAAGCGATTACCCAACTGTAAGTGATGAAGATTGGCAAAAAGTTAATTATAATGCCATTATGCAATGTTCTGTTTGTGAAATGCGTAATCGTTGTGGATTAACGTTGCACCGTGCACATTATAGACAATCTTCGGATTTAATTATTTGTTCTCAAGACTTTTTAATGGAACATTTGTCAACGAAGGAGTCTCGTGAACGAGAAGGTCAATTGCCGTTATTACCCGAAGTATCAATGATTGTTTTAGATGAGGGACATCTTTTAGAATATGCAGCACAAAAAGCGATGACTGTAAAGGTACAAAGTTATACGATTGTTAATCTATTAGAACGTCTTATGGTTGATGGTGTTCGTGAGAGAACATTATACGCGATGGAAAAGTTACAAGATGATCATGAATTATTTTTTGACCAGCTTCGTGATGATGTTGTTCCTTCTGAAGAGGATCGCAAAACCATTCAAAAATCACAACGATTATTATCATTAGGCAAGCAGTTAATTGCCGATGTGGAGCAATTATTAGAGGAATTTGTATTTGAGTCTGAGTTGTATATGATTCCTGAATATGAATTAAACATGGCTGAAGAATTTTTAGAACAATATGAAGCTGCTATTCGAATTTTTATTGCTCAAGGTGATGCAGTAGATTGGCTGGAAGAAACAGATGGGGAAGAAACTTTAGTAATTATGCCAAGGTTAATTACAGATGTGCTTGAGGAAAAATTATTCTCAAAGAAAATTCCAATTGTGTTCTCATCAGCAACATTATCTGTTAACAAAGACTTTTCTTATATTGCTTATAGTCTAGGTATAAAAAAATATCAGTCTTTTAGCGTTCCTTCACCATTTGATTATGAAGAGGTAATGAAAATTTACTTGCATGAATCAGAACAAAAACAAAAAGTGGCGAAAGTAGAGCAGCTGCTAAAAGACGATCAGAAGACTTTAATTTTATTTAAATCTAAACAGGCGATGCTTTCGTTTAAATCGAGCTTATCCATGGTGGCTCGTTTAACAGTCGCTTTTGAAGGGGATCGCGAGTTATCAGCAATTATTCGTGACTTCCAGGATGGTACAATAAAAACTCTTTGTTCATATCACTTGTGGGAGGGGTTAGATTTACCGGAAGAAGCATTAACCCGTGTAATTATTTTTGACTTGCCATTCCCACCACACGATCCTTTATTTGATGCAAAACGAGCTTTTGCTGAAAATCCATTCGAAGAAGTAGAACTACCATTTATGCAACTTCGATTACAGCAAGGAATAGGACGTCTAATTCGTACATCAAATGACTATGGTGATATTCATATACTTTTAAACGAAGAAGAAAGTAAACTCATTCCAGAGTTTATCGATATTCTACCAGTACAACCTAAATAACTTAAGAGCAAAAGGTCAAATACAGACGACCTTTTGCTTTTTTATCTTATAAACAAATCCTATACTTCTATTATGATAGGATTAACTATCAATCCAAAGAGGTATTTAAAAAGAATGTTTTAAGGAGATTAAACTGATTGAATCATAAATTTGAATATTTTAAAATTGTTTATATGTGGTAATTGTAAAAACCCCTCCAAGAAGGAAGGGTTCTAAATTAATTTTTCTCCGTTTAGCAAACGTGCTGTGCTTTTCTTGTCACCAGAATTTATAGCCTACTGAGCCAAGTGGGGAATTGCGAATGATATCTATAATTGGAATAGTGTAAGCAATTAAAATCAATGCTACTAAAATTACACCCCAAACCTTGAAGTTTTCAAGAATAGCTGGAGTTTTTCCAGCACCTTCTGCTACTTCACCAACAGGGAATTCTTCTTCGCCTTTTGGTGCAAACCAAAGTAAATTTACAACAACGCCGATAATTAGCAGAATTGCAATGAAAAGAATGGTACCGCCAACTGCTTGAGCAATTTGGTAGGAGATCCATTCAGTTGCTTGTTCAGATCCTCCATAAGTTGAAAATTCAGAACGACGAGGTGCACCTAGTAAACCAGCGATGTGCATTGCGCCAGACATAATAAACATGCCTATAGCCCACATTATTCCTGTAACATTTGCATAGTTGTTCAATTTGTTTGTTAGCTTGCGTCCAGTTAAATGTGGAATTAACCAGTATGCTGCTCCAAAGTAAGTTAATACGACAGCTGTCGCAACGGTTAAGTGGAAATGACCAGTAACCCAAATTGTATTATGAATTAATTCATTCATTTGATAAGATGCGTTGACGATACCGCCAGCGCCACCTGGGATGAATGCAACCATACCGATGAAAGGAACTAGGAAGCGGCTATCTTTCCAAGGTAAATTTTTAAACCAGCCGAGCACACCTTTTCCGCCAAGTTCACGACCGCGCAACTCAAATGTGGCAAACATTGAAAATGCAGTCATTAATGATGGAACAACAACAAAGAATGTTAAAACAGTTTGCAAGAATTTCCAGAAGCCATCAATACCAGGTTCAGTAAACTGATGGTGAATACCGACTGGAACTGATAAAATTAAGAATAACATAAATGATAGACGTGACAGTGCATCAGAAAAGATTTTACCGCCAATAACTTTAGGGATTACAACGTACCAAATCATATATGCAGGCAATAGCCAGAAGTATACAAGTGCGTGACCAAAATACCAGAATAAAGTGCGTGATAATAATACATCAATACGTTCTACGAATCCTAGAGACCACGGCAGTAGTTGGAATAAAACCTCTGCTGCAACACCTAAAGTTGCTACAAACCACATTAAATTGTTTACAACAACCATAAATGTTAATAATGGTGAAGTTTGACCTTTATTTTCTCTACGCCATTGTGCATAGCGCATTGCTTGTGCTAAACATTCTAGCCAAGAACCAACAACAACTAAAGTTAAACCTAAATAGAAAATCCAGTGTGCTTGGAGTGGGGCATAGAAAGTATAAAGTACAGATGCTTCATTCAACAGAACCATTACAGCAGCAGATATTGTACCAATGGTCATCAACCAGAAACCAATCCAGCCTAATTTACGTTGAGTGTTGGAAAATGCACCAGCTGTACGGCTAATTGCTGCAAATTGGAAACCCATAATAAAGAAAGTAGTTAGTATAAGACCTAATAACACGCCATGGACTGTTAAAACTTGATAATAACCGATGCCGAAAGGAAGTTTAAATTGTCCTGAGCGAACAAATACTTGAAGTAAACCTGCTAAGCCTCCAAGTAATAAGGCTGTAAATGCTACATAAATATGTGCTAATGAAAGTTTCGCATCTTTTTTATCAACTTTTGAAAGATTATTTTTAGTAAAAGATATATTCGAGCTATTTATTTTGTTTACTGTTTCTTTACTAGTGACTGCTGTTGTCATCAGAGTCCACCACCTTTAATGTAGAATACATCATTGCATGACCAGTACCGCAATATTCATTACAAACGACTGTATATTCGCCAACTTTATCGACGGTTGTAATTTTTTCTGAAACATAGCCAGGTTCCAACATCATATTTATATTAGTTCCTGCAACCTCAAAACCGTGCACAACGTCCGTAGTTGTAGCAATGAATCTTACTGTTGATCCAACGGGTATTTCAATTTCCATAGGATTATAGCTGAATGCAGAAGCAACTAATACTACTTCGTAATCCCAGTCTTTACCCTCAACTTTGTGAACACCTGGGTTATCAAATGGAGCAATTTCATTAACTTTTTCATAGTTAATTGTCCATTTTGAATTATTTGGATGCGTACCTGCATGAAAGGCGCTGACACCAATAATAAGAAGAAATACGATCAGTGTGCCAGTTCCAAATACAAGCCACCATTTCTCATACTTGTGTATGTGCATATAGAGATCCCCTCCTTGAAATACTTTTTAAAAACGATCAATAAATAAATTGAAGCATAGTGCCCAAACGACGATAATGACGATGCCAATTCCAAAGGTTGCGTAAAGAGTACCTTTTAAATTGTCGTCAGATTTTTTTTGGTTTGACATGTCTCTCCCTCCTAGAGATACAAATATTAATTTACGAACCCATCATATAAGAAATAGTGACTACAAGATGTGATAAAAATCACAGTTCGACAATTCAAATGTGAAATTAATGTGAAAGGTATTCATCCCTATTCAAACAACAAAAAGGTTTCGACTCAAAGGTATTTTTGAGTCGAAACCTTGCGTAAAGGATATGAAGTACCGCAGGAGGAATGTAATTAAAACATATATTTGATAAATGAAAGAGGGCTAATCAGATGTGAAATTTCTGATAAGCCCTATGTAGAAATGAACATATTATTAATTTATTCGTCTTCATCTATAGTAAATAATATTGTAAGCAGGCCAATGCCATCAATTAATGTCGGTAGTTTAAAAGCTTTTTCAAATCCAAGCAGCTTCGTATTCCCAACTAGAACTGTCGGTGGAGTAATATCGACATTAAAAGATTGTTCGCCAACATGTGTACATAAATTACCTGCAAACATATTTCCCAACTCACCTGTAAATGATTCCAACATTTCACCTTCAAGTGGCATGCCAAACATTTTTTCTCCAATGGAACTAAATGTTGAAGATGTACTATCAATAATAACCCTTCCTTTAATATCTCCGAACAAGCCGATTAAAACGCCTATCTCTTTTTGTATGTATGGTTCAGAAAGCATAGAAGGTGATTGTATATTCAACTCCATAGGAAGTATAGTTTTTAAAGAATGAATGGAACTATTTAAAATAGTTTGTATATGTTTGGAATTATTCAATAGCATACACCCTTTTTCGACTTTTTTCCATCTTACCATTAAATTAGCATAATAGACATTAAAAAAATTTAATTTGAATTGACTACATTCTGAATTTTTTAATATAATAAAGTAAAATGAAAACGATTCTCATTAAAAAAAAAGGAGAGTGAACTAAATGGTTTACTTATTTGTTGTTGCAGCTTTACTTATTTATGTTGGTATAGGCACTTATGTTTTTAAGAAAACAATAAAATCATAACCTCTTTCATAAGCCATTCCTCAATTTATTTGACCACCCTTTTAGGAACTTCTTTTTCATAAAACTTTTTCCAAATATTAATAAATGAAAAAAATCCTCTAAATTTCACATTTTTTAGCCGATTTTGTTGATAATTCATGGTAGTATAGAATATATAATTGTGACAAAAATGAGGCAGAGGAGTATTTATTTAAATGAATTCTTTTGATGAAAAACTACAGCAACTATTACAGCAATCTGCTGTTCAATACATAATTTATAAAAAAAATGATGATACAGAAAGAATGGAAAAGCTTAATTTATTTGCTCGTAAACTGCTGCAAAAGGAATATGTGATCGGTTTTGCCGGACATTTTTCAGCAGGGAAATCGAGTATGATTAATGCTTTGTCGGGAGAGGACATTCTTGCAGCCAGCCCAATTCCAACAAGTGCAAACATTGTAAAGGTTCATAAATCTGAAGAGGATTATGCCATCGTTTATATGCACGATGATAAACCTGTCAAATTTGAAGCAGGATATGATTTTAAAACGGTAAAGGAACTTAGCAAAAATGGACAGCTCGTTTCTCAAATTGAGATAGGCCACAAAGCTTCATCACTTCCTAAAGGGGTTACTGTAATGGATACTCCAGGGGTAGATTCAACGGATGACGCACATGCAATGTCAACAGAATCTGCTCTACATTTGGCAGACATTGTTTTTTATACGATGGATTACAATCATGTCCAATCTGAATTAAACTTTCAATTTACAAAACAATTAATGAAATATAACCCGAATGTTTACTTAATTGTCAACCAAATCGATAAGCATAACGATCAAGAGCTATCCTTTGAGGAGTTTAAACAATCGGTTCATCAATCATTTGCAGCATGGGGAGTTGAACCAAAAGGAATTTTCTTTACTTCCTTAAGAGCCTTTGATCATCCGAATAATGATTTTTCAACGGTTAAAAAAATCGTTATGGATTCCATGAACGATTGGGAAGAGCAACTGATTGCTACTGCTGAAAGTACATTGAAAAAACTTCAAAGTGAGCATTTAGATTATTTAGAGCAAGAGAAGCAAGATGCATTTGTCGAATTTGAAGATGTTTTAACTGCTGAAGAATGGGAAAATCATGAGGATATTCTTGAGCAATATGAAAAGCTTAAGCTTCAAACAGATTTATTTTCAGTTGAAAATTGGATTGAAACTTATAAAGACAAACGTAAAAATTTATTGGACAATGCTGCACTTATTCCAGCTGATTTCCGTGAAAAATTGCGTTCCTATCTTGAAAGTAAACAGCAAGGCTTTAAAGTAGGTGGACTTTTCACTGCTAAAAAGAAAACAGAAGAAGAAAAAAATCTGCGCAAAGAAGAAGTAAATGAGCAATATAAAACGATTTTACAATCTCAAATTATTGGTCATATGAAAAACTTAATGAAGCAATCTTTAAGAGATGTTGGTGCATTAACAGATGAGCGTGCTGCACAAATTGACGAGATGCCATTCGATGCTCCATTCTCATTAATTGAAGATCAAGTAAAAGCCGATGCTGTTATAACAGGTGATGCTGTTCTCAACTTTGCAAATCGAGTTGCTGAAGCGACAAAACGCTTCTTTATTGAAGCTACAGATGAGTGGAAAGATCAGCAAATTGAAGTGTTAAATAGTGCTGCTAGCCAGTTATCAGCACCAGTAACAGAAAAATTAAACCGCATTTCAACAAAGGTAAGAGCAATCCAATCAATTATTAAATTGGATGAAAGCAAACATTTTTCTGAAAGGGAAATGGCGTTTACATCGAAGGAAACTCGTAATGAAGCAAAAACTCAGCAAAATCTATGGGTAGATAACTTTGAACAATCTCTAAAGGAAATTCGTCCTTTTAATCCATCTATGATTGTTAAACAAGAAACGAAATACGAAGACTTCATTGAGACTGAGAAAGAATCATTGAGCATCAACGTAAAGGGCGAAGATGTTATTCATTCGGCAATAAGAACTGCAAATGCCGTTAAGAAAATTGATGGATTTGAAGAAGTTGCAAGCTTTTTAATTAAAAAAGTAGAACGACTCAAACAAAAAGATTTTACTATTGCTTTATTTGGAGCATTTAGTGCAGGGAAATCAAGTTTTTCTAATGCATTAATGGGATCGAAAGTTTTACCGGTTTCACCAAATCCGACAACTGCAGCGATTAATAAAATTCGACCAGTGAGTGAGGAACATCCTCATGAAACAGCAGATGTTCAATTAAAAACAGCACAACAGCTATTGGAGGATATCCAAGGTTCATATAGTGCTATTGGCATTACAGTTAATTCTCTATCTGAGGCATATGAAAGAGCGGAAGAAGGATTACAGGTTAAATTAATGGATGAGAGATTAAATGTTCATAAGTCATTTATTCGTGCATTTTCACAGGGATTTAAAACTTATGAATCTCAACTTGGTCAAACAATACGCGTTAGTCGTACTGAATTTGAGCGTTTTGTTGCAGAAGAAAGTCGTTCGTGCTTTGTAGATAATATTGACTTTTACTATGACTGCTCTTTAACAAGGATGGGTGTCACACTAGTTGATACACCGGGAGCAGATTCAATCAATGCCCGCCATACGGGTGTTGCATTTGACTATATTCGCAATGCTGATGCAATTTTATTTATTACGTACTATAATCATGCCTTCGCAAAAGCAGATCGTGAATTTTTAATTCAACTTGGTCGTGTGAAGGACGCATTTGAGCTGGATAAAATGTTCTTTATTGTAAATGCAATTGACCTTGCTGCAACATCAGATGAAGAAGAAGAAGTGAAAAACTATGTTCGGAATGAATTACAACGTTTCGGCATTCGCTTCCCAAAATTATATGGTGTTTCAAGTCTACTTGCTTTGCGTGAAAAAGAGGAAATTAAAGATTATCAATCAGGAATGCATGATTTTGAAGAGGCGTTCCATTGCTTCTTAAATGAAGAACTAACGTCAATAGCAATCCAAGCTCTTCATGAGGAAGTAGAGAAAACACATCAACGCTTCTCTGATTTAATTACCCAAACAGAAGATAACTTAAAGCGTAAAGATGAACGTCTAGCAGAACTTAAAAAATTAGAGGAG
Organism: Lysinibacillus telephonicus; assembly: GCF_003966145.1. GTDB lineage: Bacteria > Bacillota > Bacilli > Bacillales_A > Planococcaceae > Ureibacillus > Ureibacillus telephonicus. Next base: position 1,866 of record NZ_RXNR01000021.1, on the reverse strand, counting down.
CATATACAAAGCAAATATACGACTGCTTCAACAAGTATTCTTGAAAGTGACGTTAAACAAGAATTAGATGAATTACTTTACTATGTGATGCAGCGTGTATATTACCGCTATCCTGATTTCTTTAGAGAAGGCTACAATCCTTCAACTTTTGCGTCAATGCCGGCTCAAACAGCACTTGAGCAAGCATTAAAGGAGACATTAGATGCACTGAAGTTTGATTTTGCACAAGAGCTTCGTGTAACTAACTTCCGATTAACACAATTTGTACAAAAGAAAATGGTTGAACGTTTTAAAGATGAGGTGCGCTCATTAAAAGAATTAAACGCGAGCTTTTCATTCCTTGCTTACGAGCCTGATGAGCCAAATTTACTAGACTTCTCAGGTCCGTTTGAAGAATTTACTAAATATGCTTCAGTGAAGTCCTATTTTAAAAACGCGAAAGCATTTTTCGAAAAAAATGAAAAGGAACAACTAAAAAGTGCACTTGAAGAACTAACAAAGCCTGATGCACAAAGCTATGTTGATGCACAAAAAGAAGAACTGGTAAAATGGTCGATTAACTTTATTCAAAATGAAGCGAATAATCTTAATGAACATTTATTCAAGCAAGCAATGAATCAGATTGAAACAGAAAGACTTTTACTTCAAGAAGAGGATCGATTGGCAACTTGGAAATCAATCTATTCAGATTTGCAAAAAACGGAGGTATAAAAAATGGCTAAAGTTTTTGTTGATGCAAAGGAAGTAAAAGATGGAAGATTTATTGATGCGCGGTTCAATCTAAAAGATAAAAAATGGGGACAGCTTGAATATGATAAAGAGCATATTCAAGGGGCAATTTATTGGGATTTGGAGCGTGATTTATCGGATTTATCAAGAATCGAGGGACGTCATCCAATACCTTTAAAAGAGCAATTACAACTTTTGTTTGAACAATCTGGCTTGAAATTGGAAGATACAATATATATTTACGACCAAGGTGCTGCGCCTTTTGCTGCTCGTGCGTGGTGGATGCTAAAATATGCGAGCTTTCCAAACGTATTTATTGTCAATGGCGGATATGATGCACTAAAACAAGCTGGATTTGCTGTTACAAATAAAATGCCGACTTTTGCTCCGTCAAAAATTACAATTACTTGGAATGAATCTATTTATGCTTCACGTTCAGATGTGAAAAATATTGTTGATAACAAAGAAAAAGCAACATTATTAGATGCACGCGCTGCCGAAAGATATCGAGGGGAAAATGAGACGATTGATCATATTGCAGGGCATATTCCAACAGCAAAAAACTTTGATTGGGAGCAATTAGTTAAGGGAACTTCATTGCACCCAAATGAACAATTGTTAAAGAAAGTAAGCAAGGACGAAGAAATAGTAGTATACTGCGGCTCAGGTGTAACTGCTTCTCCGTTATATGCAGTTCTTGAGGAGGCTGGCTACGAAAAGATTCGCTTATATGTTGGCAGCTACAGCGACTGGATAGCACATTATGATATAGAAACTGGAGAAAACATATAAGAAGCTTATTCTTTATCTAACGTCTATAAAGACTCTTCAAAATAAAATACTCTCTTTACTAACATATAAAGAATCCGCATTACTTCCGCTATGCTATACACATACAAGAAGGATAGCGGATTCTTTTAGCGTATTTTATTAATATGAAAAGATTTTCTAATTCGCTCTTTAAATGAATGAATCATCATTCGCTTGCTATAATCTATAGATTAATAAGGGGGATGTGAACTGCCCCGTAAAAGTTAGACACTAATCTAATTTTTACGGGGGTTTTTTTATGGCAAAATTAACAGTTAAACAAAGAATTCAAGCGGTTGAACGATATGTAAATGGACATGAGTCCAT
>NZ_RXNR01000020.1 GCF_003966145.1 Lysinibacillus telephonicus | reverse complement strand
CGAGTCCTACCTTCGGAGCCATATGGGGAAGTACTCAAGAGGCTGAAGAGGCGCCCCTGCTAAGGGTGTAGGTCGGGTAACCGGCGCGAGGGTTCAAATCCCTCCTTCTCCGCCATACATAGTTTGTTGTTTGGCCCGTTGGTCAAGTGGTTAAGACACCGCCCTTTCACGGCGGTAACACGGGTTCGAATCCCGTACGGGTCATCAAAAAACACTCTCAAGATATTAAATATCTTGAGAGTGTTTTTTTTTTGAAGAATAAGAGAAAAGCAAGATGTATCCCTATACCTGATTACCAATGGGGTATAGATATAACGGCGTTTTTAATAAATATAGTTTTTCACACCATGACTTTTAAATGCTTATTTGGATTCGATAATTATGAAAACGCTGCGTTTCTTTCCCCCATGTAAGACGACAATGTTTTTTCAAAGATATCAAAATAGATAATATATTGTCCTTCTCTTATTTCTTTGTTTCTTTAAGTCCAGGTAAATTTATGTTAGAATTCATATTTCACTTAACTCCTATCTTAATCTTTTGCCACAGCAACTTTAGTAAAATATATTTAGAGATTTTTTTATTGTAAAATTGTTTAATCTACCGAATTATTTACTATGGACCGTTTTTAATATATGTCTTATCATAAATAGCTTTGTATTTAATTATTCAAATAGATTTGTGTAAGAGTTTAACTAAGGTAATAAAACGAAACGCTTTTGGCTTTTAGAAGTTTCAAGCGTTTCCGTGCAAAATTACTATTAACACATCACTATGAAAATATTGAAAACGTTATTGGATAGGGGTGGGAAATGATGTCAGCCCCGCCTATTGACAAAGAGTCTAAAAAACTTAATTTGTACAAAATATAAATTTAAAAAGATTTTTAATCCTCTTTAATAAACTATTATGATACGTTTCATCACTAAAGAGAATTAAATTAGCTTTTTGATATTACTGTATTTCAGAATTTATGCAGTTTTCAATTTTTCTACGTTTGAAAAAACTAATTTAAGCAAAAATTAATGATACGTAGAAGGAGGAAATGACATGAATCAATCACAAATCGAACAATTGAAAAACCAATTATTAGAAGAATTAAAGGACTTAAAAGAGGGAATAGAAACACATGATGATATAGACCGAACTGAATTATCGAATTATGATAATCACCCAGGAGACAATGCTTCTGATTTAACTATCCAGCTAACAGAATATGCAATGGATGACTATAAACAAGAAAGTATAGATAAAATAGAAGCAGCATTAAAGGCAATTGACGATGGGACATATGGTAAATGCAAGGTTTGTCATAAGGAAATATCTTTTGAAAGACTAGAGGCTGTGCCGTCTACATTAACTTGTAAAGAGCATAGCCAGGAGAAAATTGATATGGAAACAAGACCTGTAGAAGAGGTAATCATGGATGAGCTAACACATAAATCTTTAAAAACAGTAGATTTCGAAGATGGTTCTGGAGAATTTCCTTCTTCAGATAGTCCACAAGATGTACCACAAGAGATTATTCATCAAAATAACCAAGAAACATCAATTCGTGATCGGCTACAATAATTAACCGGAAAACTGATATTTAAATAAATATGGAATGTATCTGCCAAATTTTATACAATGTATAAAAGACTTAAATGGTGGTGGATACATGCAGATTATTGATTTACATTGTGATGTATTGGAAAAATTAACTCGATTGGAAAATGTAGATTTTCGAAATGATAGTAGGCTCGATGCCAATTTAAACAACTTAAAGGCCGGTAATGTAAAAGTTCAAGTATTTGCAATTTTTATTCATCCAAGTGTTCCACAAGAACGAAAATTTTTAGAAGCTGCACGTCAAATTGAAGCCTTTCATACAAAAGTTTTAAGTGAACCTGAAATGATTCATATAACGGAATGGAATCAAATTAATGACCTAGAGGATGGACAAATTGGTGCTGTATTAAGTTTGGAAGGCTGTGATTGTATTGGGGACGATCTTGAAAAACTTCGAGTGATTTTAGATGCAGGTGTTAAATTAGTCGGTTTAACATGGAATTACGAAAATGAAGTCGCTTATGGAACATTAGAAGATAGCTCAAAAGGGTTAAAGCCATTTGCTAAAGATGTTATCGATTTATTGAATGAACGTAATATTATTATCGATGTAGCTCATCTAAATGAAAAGGGATTTTATGACTTGCTGCCATTATCAAAATATATTTTAGCTAGTCATTGTAATGCAAGAACATTATGTGATCATCCACGAAACTTAACGGATGACCAAGTAAAACAATTAGTTAACCATGGGGGAAGAATCCACGTCGTATTTTATCCGCCATTTATTCAAAAAGGAGAAGACCATGCTACAATAGAAACGTTAGTAAAACATGTAGAGCATTTATCAAATCTTGTAGGGATAGAGAATATTGGATTTGGCTCCGATTTTGATGGAATTGAGCCATTGTTTGTAGAGAAATTATCAAATGCATCTGAATTTCCAAACTTAATTCAAGCTTTATTAGAAAAATTTACTGAAGATGAAGTTAATTTATTGGCTTATTCAGGTTTAGTTAATTTTGTATCTACTATTGAAGGGCGCAAAATGTAATAATTTTGCGCTTTTTATTATGGAGAGTTTTGTTATTTTTACATATAAAAAATCTAAGGGAATAAGTGATATCGATATTGTAAGTGAGAAAAAAGTGATATGATAGAAATGATAATAAATAATTCGATGTTAGTTATTCAATAATAGTTGTTATAGGTAGCAGAATTATATTTCTGCTATTTTTATGCGAATTATTGATTTTTTGACGGAGGGAAGTTTCATGCATCAGAAGTGGTTACAGACCACTGAAGTAGAAGTGGGAACAGTTAACTCAAAATTATCCTTCTATATAGAAACGATTGAAGTTAACCGATTATCTGCGTTAGCATTTTTTGCAGCAGGTGAAAAACAATATAAAGGACAACGATTTTTCTGGCAAAATCGTGAAAAGACGTTTACTTTAGTAGGTCTTGGTCATGCCTACGTTATTGAAAATAATGCGAATAACAATCGCTTTGACCTTGTTGAAGAAGAGTGGAAAGAACTTACGAAAAATATCGTAAAGGAAGAGAGTGAACCACAACCTATACTTTTTGGTGGATTTACTTTCGATCCGGAAAATGACAAAAAAGATGTATGGGGAGATTTTCCTCAAAGCTTTTTTGCAGTAGCTACTTTTCAACTTGTCATCCGGAATGATAATGCATATGTAAGCATTCATTTAGTGACAGATAAGGAAGATAGCTTAGAGGAATTTGAGGCATTACGCCAAGAACGAGATCATTTAATTCATGCAGCTCAAGTAAGAGAAGTAAAAATGTATGAAAAACCAGCAATGGCAAATTATCTTGAGCTTTATAAGGAAGACTATTTAAATTCAATTAATGAAGTTACAAGTTTAATTAAACAAAACAAGGCAGAAAAAGTTGTTATTGCTAGAGCTCTTGAAATGGCATTTAGTGATACTTTAACATCTCCACAAGTGTTATCACATGTAATCAATGAACAACCCGAGAGCTATTTATTTGGTTTAGAACGTGATGACCTTTTATTCTTTGGCGCCTCACCAGAACGATTAGTAAAAGTAGAGGATGGGAATGCTTTTTCATCTTGTGTAGCAGGATCCATAAAGCGTGGTAAAACTGCAGAAGAAGATAAAATGCTTGGACAAAGCTTATTAAACGATGCCAAAAATTTAGGTGAGCATCGATATGTAGTTGAGATGATTGCGGAAACGTTTGCAAAGAATTGCCTTGATTACAAAGTGCCTAAAAACCCAAAATTATTAAAAATACGTGATATCCAACATCTCTATACACCTGTTGAGGGAAAATTAACGCCAGATGCAACAATTTTGCAACTGGTGAAGCACTTACATCCCACGCCTGCTTTAGGCGGAGTCCCTCGCAAGGAAGCATTAGCTGTTATTCGTAGATACGAATCGATGAATCGTGGATTGTATGCAGCTCCGTTAGGATGGATTGATGCAGAGGGAAATGGTGAATTTGCTGTAGCTATTCGATCTGCTGCGCAAATTAATAATAAGGCATTTTTATACGCAGGCGGTGGGATTGTAGCTGATTCGGAGCCAACTTCTGAATATGAGGAAACGTTAGTGAAATTCCGTCCAATGCTGCGCGCTTTAGGAGGACAATTGAATGAATGAACGTGAAATTTTAACGAGATATGTATATCAAGTTGTAGCATCTTTAGTTCAAAATGGTGTTGAAGATATTGTAATTAGTCCTGGTTCTCGCTCGACGCCGCTAGCATATGCGTTTGCTTCAACAAAAAATCTTAATGTTTATAGACAAGTAGATGAACGCTCAGCAGCATTCTTTGCATTAGGTATAGCAAAAGCTAAAGCAAAACCAGTTGTACTCTTATGTACTTCTGGTACCGCTGCAGCAAACTATTTCCCTGCAATCGTAGAAGCAAAATATGCTCGAGTACCCTTAGTTGTTATAACAGCGGATCGTCCTCATGAATTACGTGAGGTTGGTGCACCTCAAGCTATTAATCAAATAAGGCTTTATGGGGAACAGGTTAAATGGACTGCAGAGTTTCCGATTCCAGATGGGGCAAAGCAAACATTGCCATATATTGAACGTCATATTGCACGTGGAGTTAATATTGCCACTACCCCTCCATTTGGTCCTGTTCATTTTAATGTTCCGTTTCGAGAACCATTGCTTATTGATTTTCAAGAAGAGCTTCCAGCACAAACCTTTCATAGCAGCTTTGTTGGCAAAATAGCTCCGTCAGAACAGGCAAAAGATGTACTTGCAACGGCTATTAATCAAACTAAAAGAGGGTTTATTATTGTCGGTGAACTAGCGCTTGGGTCAGACTTAAAGCAAATTTGGTCATTTATCCGCAAATTAAAATGGCCTGTTCTTGTTGAAAGCTTGTCCAATCTTAGAGCAAATGTACCTGAGGATTGCACACCTTATATAATTTCTACATACGATGCATTGTTAAAAAACAGTAACTTTAAAGAAAAAGTCGTAGCTGATACTGTAATTCGCTTTGGAGCCCAACCGGTATCAAAATTTTTAACAATATTTTTAACAGAATCGCTGCCTAGTAATTATATAGTCATTGACGAAGATCCAATGTTCCGAGATTCAAGTGCAGTTTCAACTCATTTTATTCACGCCAATGTAGGCAACTGGTTAAATGAATTGAACATTGATAGCAGCAATTTTGATAAAGATTATTTAAATAAGTGGCGTAATAGCGAAGAGGTAGCGGTGAAGCATATTAAGGAATATGCTGAAATTGAATCAGATGAAGGTGCCGTTGTTCGATATTTGCTAGAGAACTTACCGAACGAAAGTGATCTTTTTGTAAGCAGCAGTATGCCAATTCGTGATATTGATACTTTTTTATTGCCAACATCTAAAGATATTCAAATCTTTGCAAATCGAGGTGCAAATGGCATCGATGGTGTTATGTCAACGGCAATTGGCTTTAGTCAAGGAAGGAAAGAACGGGAGCTTTTCCTGTTAATTGGCGACTTAGCATTTTTACATGATGTGAATGCACTTATTACAACTCGTTATCAGCCATGTAAAATTACTGTAATTGTATTAAATAATGATGGGGGTGGCATTTTCTCTTATCTTTCACAGTCAACAGTAAAAGAGTATTATGAGGATTTATTTGGAACACCAACATCATTACAGTTTGAAGCAGTAGCGAATATGTACAATATGGAATATGTTCGAATTCAAGAGTTCAATGAATTGAATCAATTATTCAACAAAGAAAATGAAAATCCATTGCGTTTAATTGAAATATTTACAGACCGTCAAAAAAATGTGATTGCCCATCGTAATCTTTGGCAACGAATTCATACGGAGTTGGAATAATGATATTATCTGTCAACGGAATAAAAGTACATGTTCGAATATGGAATAAAGCTGCAGAACAGACAATTGTCATGCTTCACGGATTTACAGGAACTGTTGGGACATGGGAGCAGGTTGCTTCATACTTGCCCAATATTCGAATCATTGCTATTGATTTAATCGGTCATGGACAAACTGAGGCTCCTGAGGATGTTTCGAGCTACACAATGCAGGCGCAAATAAAGTTATTAGAGCAAACCTTTATTCAATTAGATTTAGAACAATTTGTACTGCTGGGCTACTCAATGGGAGGACGTGTGGCATTATTTTATACTGTTGCGTATCCAAAACGAGTAAAACAATTGATTTTGGAAAGTGCTTCTCCCGGTTTAAAAACAGAGGAAGAACGGGCTGCTAGAAGAATGTCTGATGAAGCACTTGCAAATAAAATTGAACATCAAGGCATCAAAGACTTTGTAGAAATGTGGGAAAACATTGCTCTATTTGCTACTCAAAAAACTTTACCTGCCCCTATTCAACAAGCTGTAAGGGAAGAAAGATTAGCACAAACAGAAATTGGACTAGCTAATAGTCTACGTGGAATGGGAACAGGGGCACAAGACGAGCTTTGGTCTCAACTTAATAACATCAACTTACCAGTTACTTTAATAACTGGTTCATTGGATGAAAAATTTTATTTTATCGCACAAAAAATGATTGAGGAATTGCCAAATGGAGAACATTTACTAGTAGAAAATACAGGACATGCAATTCATGTGGAAAATCCTAAGCAATTTGCTACAATAGTAGAGGACGCTTTAAAAAGAAATAAGGGGGTAATTCAATGACGCGTGAATGGACAACTTTACATACTTACGAAGATATTAAGTATGAGTTCTATAATGGAATTGCAAAAATTACGATTAACCGTCCAGAGGTTCGTAATGCATTTCGACCTAAAACAGTTGAGGAAATGATTGATGCATTTTCGCGAGCAAGAGATGATAAAAATGTAGGAGTAATTATCCTAACAGGTGAAGGTGAAATGGCTTTCTGCTCAGGCGGAGACCAAAAAGTTCGCGGCCATGGCGGTTATGTTGGTGATGATAACATCCCACGTCTAAACGTATTAGACTTACAGCGTTTAATTCGTGTAATTCCAAAACCAGTTGTTGCAATGGTAGCTGGATATGCAATTGGTGGTGGACATGTATTACATGTAGTATGTGACTTAACAATTGCAGCGGATAATGCCCGCTTCGGTCAAACAGGACCAAAAGTAGGTTCCTTCGATGCTGGATATGGCTCAGGTTATTTAGCACGTATCGTTGGTCACAAGAAAGCCCGTGAAATTTGGTACTTATGTCGTCAATATGATGCACAACAAGCACTTGAAATGGGTCTAGTTAACACAGTTGTACCTTATGAGCAATTAGAAGATGAAACAGTAAAATGGTGTGAAGAAATGCTTGAAATGTCACCAACTGCTCTTCGCTTCCTAAAAGCAGCAATGAATGCGGATACAGATGGTTTAGCAGGACTTCAACAAATGGCTGGTGACGCTACACTTCTTTACTACACAACTGATGAAGCAAAAGAAGGCCGCGATGCATTTAAAGAAAAACGCAAGCCAGACTTTGGTCAATTCCCAAGATTCCCTTAATGCAAGGGCATTAAGCTTTTCGAAAGTTTAATTTTTATTTAAAAGGAGGGGGTTAGAAAAATAAATTTCTAATCGCCTCTTTTTTATATAATTTTTTTGAAGACTATAGGTTGTAGCGTTAAAATAGTACTATTGCAAGTAGTAGGAGGAAGAAAAATGTATCCTAACTGGATTTTACAACGTGCACGTTTAACGCCAACACGTATTGCACTTAAATTTGAACAAGAGTCATGGACTTTTGAACAAATAAAAGATATCTCTGTAAAAAGAGCTCAGCAGCTTATTGCTTTAGGGATTAAACGAAAAGAGCGAGTTGCGATATTAGGACCTAATCATCCACAATCTGTTTTTATGATGTATGCTTGTATGCATTTGCAATGTGAGATGGTGATGCTTAATCGTAAATTATCAAAAGGTGAGCTGCAGTACCAAATACAAGATTCGGAAGTATCTGTTGTGTTAGTTGACGATGAAGATCTTGAATTACTTCCAGAACAAACAACATTCCTTTTATTTTCAGATGTAGAGAAAATTAAGGTGCAGGAAATATCCATTAATGAAGAATGGTCTTTAGAACAAACAACATCGATTATGTATACATCGGGAACAACTGGTTTTCCAAAAGGGGTTCGACAAACAGTTGGAAACCATCAAGCAAGCGCCCTATCATCCGTTTTAAATATCGGATTATCAGAAGATGATGTTTGGCTGTGCGCTGTTCCATTATTTCACATTAGTGGTTTCTCAATTTTAGTACGTTCATTGCTATATGGGAATCAAGTAAAGCTATATAAAAAGTTTGATAAAGAAGAGGCTATTCATGATATAGCTTATGGTGAAGTAACGCATATGTCAGTTGTTGCTTTCACATTAGAGAGAATTTTACATGGATTAGAGCAGCAAAACTTAAAAGCTTCTCCAAGGTTTAAAATCATACTTGCTGGAGGAGGCCCTGTGCCAGTAAATTATCTTGAGAGGGCAAAACGTCTCGGGTTAGCTGTATCTCAAACATATGGAATGACTGAAACCTCATCACAAACAGCAACATTATCTTATGAAGATGCATTTAGAAAAATAGGTTCTGCCGGGAAACCTTTATTTTTCAATCAAATAAAAATTGCTAATGCAAGTGGCCCTAAAAATGAAGGCGAAATATTAATACGTGGACCACATGTTACACCTGGGTATATAGGCCGTTTTTCAGAAAAAAGTGCAACTGAGGATGGTTGGCTTCATACAGGCGATATTGGATATTTAGATGAGGAAGGATATCTTTTTGTTATAGATCGCCGTTCAGATTTAATTATTTCTGGTGGAGAAAATATTTATCCAGCCGAAATTGAAAATGTGTTAATGAGCCATGATGCAATTCGCGAGGCGGGCGTTTGTGGTATGGCGGATGAAACATGGGGAGAAGTACCAGCGGCATTTGTTGTCCTAAAATATGATGTTTCGAAAGAGCAAATAAAAGAGTTTTGTTTAACGAGATTAGCAAAATATAAAGTACCTAAACAGATTTACTTTGTACAAGCACTTCCGCGAAATGGCTCTAATAAATTATTAAGAAGAAAGCTAAAAGAATTATTATAAAAAAGACCTCGAAAATTGACTGTATATTTGTCAATTATTCGGGGTCTTTTATTAGATAAAGGTCGTAGTTCCACTCGTTGTATACGCCTTTTTGATTCAAAAGAAGTGAATATTATAGCTAAAGGCTGTTTATATGCTACTTTATGGATTTAAAGCTTTCTGTAACGTGTCAATATTCTTTTCCATCAATGTAAAATAAGTTTCATTATTTTTGATATCTTCTTCTGTTAATACGCTTAGGTTATGCAATGTTAGTGTATCTGCACCTACTTCCTTTTGAATAACTGAAGCAAGTTTAGAAGAAACGTTTTGTTCAAATAAAATATATTTTATATTTAATTCTTTTGCTTGCTCAACAATTTGCGTTAATTCTTTTTGAGAAGGTTCACTTTGCGAGTTTAGCCCAGCAACTGCAACCTGCTCTAATCCATATGTTTGGGCAATATAGCCAAATGAAGCATGAGATATAAAGAATGTTTTTGTTGCAGCTTCAGAAGCCATTTTTTTAAAATCTTGATCTAATGATTCAAGCTCTGAGACTAATTGGTTATAGTTATCATTGAATGTTTTTTCTTGTTCTGGCAAAGTTTCAACAAGTTCATTTTTAATTGATAATGCTAAATCTTGTGAAATAGTAGGAGATAACCAAATATGAGGATCAATATCTCCATGGTTATGCTCATCATGAGATCCTTCTTCATGTGCATGTTCATCTTCTGCATGCTCATGCTCTACTTCTTCATGTGCATGTTCATGTTCTGTTGTTGCATTTAACTTTTCATCTGAAACACTATCAGCTGCTGCAACAAGTTTAACATTTTCATTTTCTAAAGTTTCTTTTGCATTTTCAACAAAGCCTTCTAATCCAAGACCGATGTAGAAAAATAAGTCAGAGTCAGCCAATTTCATCATATCTTGCTGAGTTGGTTCAAACGTATGCTCATTTGCTCCAGGAGGATAGATGGAAGAAACATTTACGTAGTCTCCACCAATACGTTCTGCAAAGTAGCTTAATGGATAAACTGTAGTATAAATATTTAATTTCTTAGATTCTTCTTGATTCGAAGTAGTTTCACTAACTGAATTCGTATCAATGTTTGTACTATTACAAGCTGTTAAAACAAGTATTAGTGCAAACAATAATAAAAATGATAATTTTTTCATTAAATCACACCTTTTTAAATAGTAATAATTACGATTTGTATTTTCAACATTTTCAATAATACATGAACAATGAAAAAATAACAATAAAAAAAAGCCTCCGATTTTATTTTTTTTTCGAAGGCCATTTTTCTGGTACCGGATCAAATCCTCCAGGATGAAATGGTTGACATTTTAATATGCGAATAATCGTTAATATTAAACCTTTAATTGCTCCATGCTTTTGAAAAGCTTCTAAGCCATATTGAGAGCAAGTTGGGTGAAAACGGCAAGTTGGAGGCGTTATAGGTGAAATAAATTTTCGATAAAATTGAATGAGCCAAATAAAGGGATATTTCATTTTTTTTACTCCTGATTTTTATATTAAAATCTATTTATTTTCTAAATATACCACTTCTCTTAAATAGAAGTAACAAAATGCTTTTATGTTCACCGGATGTTTAATTTTTAGAAGAACGGTTATAGTAAAGATGTATTAAAGATTAAAAAATTTTATCATTTTATTTTTTGAATTATATGCAACAACTAGTTTAATTTATAGCATTTCCTAATTACATTATCCGGTTGAGGTGATTTTTATGGCAAACAAAACATTAATTGAACAATTAAATGATTTAGTTGCAACATGGTCCGTACTTTATACGAAATTACACAACTATCATTGGTACGTAAACGGCCCTTCCTTCTTCACACTTCACGCAAAATTTGAAGAGCTGTACAATGAAGTAACATTAAATTTAGATGAAGTTGCTGAGCGTATCCTTACAAAAGGGGGAAAGCCAGTAGCAACCTTATCAGAGCATCTTCAAATGTCACACATTAAAGAAGCAACTGGAACAGAGTCGACTGAAGAAATGGTACAAACGACAATTTCTGACTTTAAAACAATTATGACTGCTTTAAAAGAAGCAATGGGAAAAGCAGCTGAAGAAGGTGATGACCGCACAGAGGATATGCTAAATGCGGTTGTTCAGAGCTTAGAAAAACATACATGGATGCTGTCAGCGTTTTTAGGGAATAACCAATAAAAATTAAAGCTTTACAATGAAAAGGGTAAAGCAATCGGACTGCTAAGAAAAACGACTATCATAAATCAATTACTTTTTATTTATCATAGAAAAATCCGCTTTAACGGCGGATTTTTTATTTTAACTAGAAAACTTTTAACAATTTTTGTGGCTGTACACTTTTGAATAACTACTATTTTTTCGTACCATACTTAATGAAAAGGAGTGATTATCATAGATCAAACAACAATTTACGTTTCAGTCCTAAACCAGTCCTTTAGTTATATTCCTTTAGGGTTGCCATGTGAATTTAAACTTCAATTGGATCAAAATAAAGCACAAATATTCGAAAGACTATTTATGCAAATCGATTCATTAGAATTTGATAATGCTGTACGCGCACATCTTCCTTATATCCCATATCATTTAGATGCATCTAACGATGAAATTGATACTCGATTAAAAAAAATTTATGCTCTTATCCATGAATTTGGAGATGACCATACAAAAGAATTTGTCAAGCAACTGCCATATTTCCATTGATTACAGTGCATCCCTTAGCTAGACTATAATAAGTATAGGAGATGAGCAAAGGGATGTTTACTTTTATAGATAATAATGGATGTAAGGTGAATTTAAGATTTGATGAAGGTCCATTTGATATTGAGCCAAAGCATGTAATTGTTTTTGTGCTTTATCAAGGAAAATGGCTTTGTACAATTAATAAAAAACGCGGTGTAGAATTTCCTGGAGGCAAAGTTGAGCCTGGTGAAACCTTACAACAGGCAGCTATCCGTGAAGTTTATGAGGAAACAGCTGTACATATAACAGATTTAAAATGGTTTGCATACTATGTCGTGCATGATAAAGTACCTTTTTGTAAGGCGGTATTTACAGGGAAAGTGGAAAAAGTAGATCCCTTTATCGGAGAGTATGAAACAATCGGTATGACATGGCTTTCAACTGAAGAATTAATGAATCATTCAAATTTAAGCTTCTTCATGAAGGATGATGGAATGAAAAAGATGTTACAGGAAGTGAAGTATCATGAAAGACAATGGTAGTATTGAATCTATAAGAAGCTATCCGTCACCCAATTCAACTGTACAATTACAAGAAATTGTATATTGGTCACAAGGATATCGTGTAAAGGGATTACTTGCAAAACCAAAAGCACAAGGGAAATATAGAGCTCTTCTTTATTTGCGCGGTGGATTGCAATCTATCGGAATGGTTCGACCGAGTCGAATTGCTCAATTTGCGAGTCATGGGTTTGTCGTTTTTGCCCCCTACTATCGAGGAAATCGGGGAGGGGAAGGAAGGGATGAATTTGCTGGTGACGATCGCTGCGATGCTGTAAATAGTGTAGAACTATTGAAACAAATTGCAAATGTGGATGATGTACATCTGTTTGGTTTTTCGCGTGGCGGATTAATGGCACTATGGACAGCTATTTTACGAAATGATATTAAATCGGTCGTAACATGGGCCGGCGTTTCAAATGTAACTTCAATGTATATGGAACGTGTAGATATGCGTAGAACATTAAAGAGAATAATCGGTGGATCACCGAATAAAGAACAAGAAAAATATGATGAACGAACACCACTTTATAAAGTTGATAAAATTAATGCACCAGTTCTTATTATTCACGGAACAGAAGACGACAACGTCAGCATTGATCAATCATATGAGCTTGAACAAAAATTGATGGAAGAAAAGAAACAGGTGGAAACATGGTATGCATCTGGACTTTCTCACCATTATCCTCCTGAAGTAAACAGAAAAACGGTTAAAGCACTTTGTGAATGGATGAAAACAATTTAATCTTTTAATGCGAGGACTGTCTAGAAACTTGGACAGTCCTTCTATTTTTTTGCATTAAGATCCTTGTCAATAGGGAATCGTCCAAACAAAATAATGGGCGGTTCTCTTTTAAATTTTAAAATATTAAAATTTTTCCGATATTTTGTTATTTATCTATTTATTCAGAAAATTAATTATGATATATTGTAATTATTACAGTAATGCTAAAAAAAGGAGGTGCAAAATTGGAAGAGGTTTATTCAAAGATTAAGGAGCTTCGTGTAAAACAAAATATGACATTAAAAGATCTAGCAGAAAAAACTGGCTTGTCATTGAGTTTTATTTCACAGGTAGAACGCGGAGCTACTTCTCTTTCCATAACATCTTTACAAAAAATTGCAATTGCCCTTGAAGTAAATATGAATTACTTTTTTGAGGAAGAAGTAAGGGCAGAGAATTATGTAGTTCGTAAAAATGAACGACATGAGTTTACAACCAATTTCGGAAGTCAAATCTACACTAGGTTAGCAGGAAGCTTCGGAAATCGAAAATTAGAACCTCTACTAGTTACCCTCCCTCCAAAGATTAAAGAGGAACAGCAATATTCTCACAACGGAGAGGAATTCTATTATGTATTAGAAGGGGAAGTTATTTTTTATTTAAATAACGAAAAACACCATCTTTATGTTGGAGATACAATCCATTTCCCATCATCCGTGGAGCACCAATGGGAAAATCCACTAGAAACAAATTCAACAGTTATTAGTATTGTTATACCGATTATTTTTTAAAGGGGGATTCAAATGAGAATAGCTACAGATATTGGAGGTACTTTTACAGATTTAGTATATGTTGATGATTTAGGGAATTTTGGCATTGCAAAAAGTAGTACAACGCCGCCGCATTTTGAAAATGGTGTAATTGATGTGTTGGATAAAATCGGTGAGACAGGTAAAAACAGCGACATGTTTATTCATGGAACAACGGTTATTATCAATGCATTGACTGAACGTAAAGGAGCAAAAACAGGTTTAATCACTACAAAAGGATTCCGTGATGTATTAGAAATTGCGCGCGGCAATCGTCCTGATTTGTTTAATGTGAAGTATGAGAAGCCGAAACCATTTGTTGAGCGCTATTTGCGAAAAGAAGTTTCTGAACGTTTAAATTTTAAAGGTGAAGTGGTTGCTCCACTAGAACGTTCTGAAATTGAAGAAATCATAGAAGAGTTTAAAAAAGAACAAGTAGAAGCGATAGCTGTAGCGTATTTGCATTCATATGTAAATCCTACCCATGAGATTCAAACAGTACAATGGATTCGTGAACTTTGGCCAGAAGTAAAGGTAACTGCTTCAAGTGAGATTACTAAAGAGTGGCGCGAATATGAACGTACGAACACAGCTGTTCTAAATGCATACGTACAGCCGATAGCAGGTGAGTATATAGAAAGATTGGAAAATAAAATTTCCGAAAATTCAAACTTCAAACAAAGTTATATTATGCAATCCAACGGTGGAACTTCAAAGTTTAATCGAGCGAAAAATTCACCAATTACTATGGTTGAATCAGGACCGGTTGCAGGAGTTTTAGGTGCAGCAGTTTTAGGTGAATTTATAGGTGAGAATAATATTATTGCCTTTGATATTGGAGGAACAACTGCAAAATGTTCATTAATTGAGAACGGAGAAGTAAAGCTTTCAACAGATTACTATATTGAAAAGGACAACCGAAATGCTGGCTATCCAATTAAAACACCGGTTGTTGATATTGTAGAGATTGGTAATGGCGGCGGCTCTATTGCATGGATTGATGATGCAGGTTCATTAAAAGTTGGACCACAATCAGCAGGTGCATATCCAGGACCAGTAGCTTACGGCTTAGGTGGAACAGAGCCTACTACTACAGATGCTAATTTATTAACAGGCCGTCTATCAAGTAAAAACTTCGATTATGAGGTTGATTTAAATGCCGTTCGTGGCGCAATCGAAAGTAAAATTGGCCGAAAATTTGATATTTCAGCTGAAGAAGCTGCTTTAGGAATCATTCGTATCGCTAATTCCAATATGCTAAACGCACTTAAATTAATTTCTGTTCGTAAAGGATATGATCCACAAGACTTTACTTTGATTGCATTTGGCGGCGGTGGTTCAATGCATGCACCGGCATTAGCACTAGAACTTGGTGTGAAAAAAGTTGTTATCCCAGTAGCATCTCCTGTTTTCTCTGCGTGGGGAATGTTGATGACTGATTTGCGAAATGATTATATTCAAACTTATATTAAAAAAATGGACGAGTTATCAGTTGAGGAACTCAACTCACATGTAAAGGAAATGGAAGCAAAGGCTTTGTCGGAATTTTCTGCAGATGGTATTGATGAGAGTTTAGTAGAATTCAAATTATATTTAGACATGAGGTATTTGGGTCAAGAACATACAGTAAAAGTGCCGGTTGAGCTTAGCGATTTATTTAATAAAGAGCGAATCATTAATGAATTCCATAAGCTTCATAAGAAAAACTATACTTTTAATTTACCAGAGTCTCCTACTGAGATTGTGAATTTCCATTTAACAGCCTTTGGTAAGGTGAAAAAGCCGCAACTTAAAGAATCTCGTATTGAACATGAACTTGAGGAAGCAAAAAAAGAAGTGAGAGATGTTTACTTTGAACAATTAGGTTGGGTGTCAACTCCAGTTTATGACCGCGATTTGTTGCCAACAGAACAAGTAATTTCAGGACCGGTCATTATTGAAGAAAAGGCTGCTGTAACAGTAGTTTATAAATCTCAAAAGATAATGAAAGATGTATTTGGAAATCTTATTATCGAAAAGGAGGAAAAATAAATGACAGCAAATGCAGTGAAGCTTGATCCATTTACTTTAGAAATCGTTAAAGATTCTTTACTTGCAGCAGGCGATGAAATGTTCATTGCTTTAGCAAGAACTTCAATGAGTCCAATAATTTATGAAGTGCTAGATTATGCAAGTGGTTTAACTGATGCAGAGGGAAATCTCCTGACACAAGGCAATGGAGTGACAGGATTTATCGGGATGTTGTCGTTTATGGTAAAAGAGACATTAGCAAAATATCCGGGAGATAACTTAAAAGAAGGAGACGTTATTATCATTAATGATCCTTACCAAGGTGGAGGCTCCCATTTATCTGATGTCGGTCTAGTAATGCCAATTTTCCATGATAATAAATTAATTGCTTTTGCAGCGAATAAAGCTCACTGGACAGAAGTTGGAGGAAAAGACCCAGGTTCGTTTACAAATGATGCAGTAGATATCTTCCAGGAGGGGCTGCAATTCCCGTGCATCAAATTGTTTAACGAGGGAGTTGTAAATGAGGCATTAGTGGAAATCATTTCAGCCAATGTACGCTTCCCGGACTTATCATTAGGAGATATGTATGCGCAAGTAGCGGCGCTTAAAACAGGAGAAAAGCGCGTCAAGGAGTTATGTGAAAAATATTCGTCTGAAGTTATTCAATCTGCGATTACGTATCACTTAAATCACGGAGAAAAAATTTCTAGAGCAGAACTTACTAAATTGCCAAAGGGTGATTTTTATGCAGAAGACTTTATTGATACAGATGGCATAGGTAATGGCCCATTCCCGATAAAAGTGAAAGTTACTATTACAGATGAAGAGTTTATTTGTGATTTTAGAGGCAGCTCACCTCAAGTACCTGGTCCTATGAACTGTTCGTTTACAGGGTTAGCCTCTGCTGTTCGAGCAATTTTCTTGGCAATTACAAACCCAGATATTGACGTGAATGATGGAGTATTTAGACCATTAAAAATTATTGTAGATGAAAAATCGATTATGTCTGCTGAAAGACCGGTGCCAGTATCAAATTATTTTGAAACACTATTAGGCAGCTTAGATTTAATTTGGCAAGCACTTGCTCCACATATCCCAAATCGATTATCAGCTGGCCAATTTTTATCCGTATGTGCGGTTACCTTATCAGGAACTCACCATGAAGATGGGGAATCTTTCTTAATAGTAGAGCCTTCTGTCGGTGGGTGGGGAGCATCAAATAATATGGATGGTGCATCAGGACAGTTTTGTTTCTCAGACGGTGAAACTTACAACGTTCCTATAGAAGTAGCAGAAACTCGATACGGGGTTATGATTGATGAATATAGTTTGCGAATCGATGGAGACGGCTCTGGTGTTGGTCAATATGTTGGCGGTAAAGGTGTTATTCGCTCCTATCGTGCAATGACTGATAATCAACTCGTTACAGTTACTTTTGGACGCAATAAGTTTTTACCTTGGGGTGTAAATGGAGGGCATCAAGGATCTCCAAATCAATTTATTATTAAAAAATCAGATGGTACTGAAGATGGACCATTTGGAGTTTACCCAAGATATAAGCTCATGAAGGGTGATGTTGTACAACTAATGACTGGAGCAGGTGGAGGTTATGGAGACCCAAATTTAAGACCGCCAGAAAAGGTTGCACAGGACGTAAAAAATGGCTATTTTACAATCGAAGAAGCACGAAAATATTTTGGTGTAGAAATTGATTCGGAAACTTATAGCTTTAGAAAAATAGAAATATAGAAAAAGAGGTTATTAATAATGGAAATTCAGAAAAATATTGAAATATCTGGAACTGTAGAAGATTTATTTAACAAAAGCTTTGAAAATACTTGTGTACGATTTGGCATTGCAACGATTCAACCAGGTGAAAGACTGCCAAATGAAGGTTTAACGAGCCATGAGGAAAACGAATTTTCTTATATTATGAAAGGAACTCTTAGTGGTGAATCAGGGGGGGTCCCTTATTCTATCAAAGCTGGGGAAGCGTCAATAATTCCAGCTGGCGAACAACATTGGTGTGTAAACGAAGGCAATGAACCGGTTCAATTAGTCTATGCCCTTGTAAAATAAATGAATGGAGGAATTTTTATTGAATAAAGTTGAAGATTCTACACGTTTAGGACAAGAAGAGGAAATAAAATTTCTAAGTAATGATCCTGCTCTGACTGAAATTCCGCTAAAAGATCGACAACATTGGCTTACACCAGCGATGATTTTTGGAGGATTAGAATTTACAATTCCAGTATTAATGGTCGGTGCTTCATTAGCAGCGAGCTTTGGTTTATCAAAAATCCTTTTAATTTTAATAATAGCGCTTTTTGTTTTTCAATGGGTTGGCAATACTGTTGCGGGTTATATTGGTGCGAAAACGGGTAGATCTTCATCTGTTATAGCGAAAACAAGCTTCGGCACTACTCAAGCACGCGTTATTGTAGGGTTAACGATATTTGTCGTATCTCTCGGCTGGTGGGCACTACAAACAGCAGTTGCAGGGAACGCAATTTCGGCCATGTTTGGCATTGATTATACAACACAATATTGGAGCTGGGTTTTAATAACTGTAATTGCTGGTTTACTGTTTGCTTTACCTTCAATAATTGGCTATAACTCAATGAAATGGACAGACTATTTAGCAGTACCAGCAGGGTTGATATTAATTATTGGTGGGATTTACTTATCATTAAAAAATATTGGTTGGTCAACAATAGCTAATTGGAATCCTGAGCCGACAATGACAATTGCAGCTGCTATTAGCCTTGTAATAGGTGTAAACGTTTCTCAATGGGTAATTGCTTCTGACTATACTCGTTATGCTAAACCAACGTGGAAAGATAATTTGTTAATACCTAGTGGAATTGTGGTTGTTGGCTTCCCATTGTTTATTGTTGGGGCGATTATGTCTGTAGGCGTTGGTGATGCCGATATAGTAAATGTAATGATGAATTTAGGGTTTCCTATCTGGGGCTTTTTAATTTTATGGTTAGCTACATGGACTTCACAAATTGTAAATAATTACAGTATGGGCTTAGCCCTTGCAAATGTGTTAAATATTAGTTCAAGTAAAGGACGTGCAGTTTTAACTTTAATAGGTACAATAATTGCGATCATCATTGCAATTTTAGGAATCCTAGATTACTTTGAGGACTTCCTGTACTTAACTGCTTTATTATACCCTGCAATTGCTGGCGTTTTATTTTCTGACTTCTTCTTTATACGCAAACAAAAGTGGGTTGAAATTCCGGGCTGGAACTGGATGGCAACAATAGCAGTAGTTATTTCGGTAATCGTTGGCTATTATACTCAATATATTAATCCAATGGGACTGCCGGCTATTCAATCTCTACTAGCTTCAATGGCTGCATACTTAGTCGCAATGAAAATCAAAAAGAAAGTAGCACCAGATTTGTTTACTGAATAACATTTTATAAGTTGCACTGTAAAATTGTATCATTTAAGGAGCGGGCTTCACATTTTGAGCCCGTTTTTTTTTATAAAAATAAAAAGCAGATTGCTCATGTAATTATGAGAATTTGCCCAGATGTTGACAAACGCTTTAATACTGCACTGTACTTGCCGCTATGCTTATCAGACAGTATTAATGTTTATAGAAAAAAAGTATAGAAAAGTCAAAATTGACTTTTCTATACTCCTAGAAAACAGCTCAAGTAAATAGGAGCTATTTTCTTTTGTTATCTATGATATAAACTTAAATAGGATATGTCTAACTTTGAATTAAACTAAAGGTCCACCTTTTTTCAGGATATCTTCAGAAACGTTGGCGAATTTTTTAAAGTTTTCTTTAAATAAATCTGCTAGGTATTGAGCTTTTTGATCGTATGCATCTTTATCTGACCAAGCAGCACGAGGATTTAATACTTCACTTGGTACACCCTCGATTGCCGTTGGGATGTGTAAGCCAAAGATTGCATCTTGAGTAGTTTCTACATTGTTAAACTTACCATCGATAGCAGCACGTACCATTGCACGAGTATAAGAAAGCTTCATACGACTGCCAACACCATATTCCCCACCAGTCCAACCAGTGTTTACTAAGAATACTTGTGAACCATGTTCATCAATTTTTTGCCCTAACATCTCAGCATACAGAGTTGCTGGAAGTGGTAAGAATGGTGAACCGAAGCAAGTAGAGAATACTGGTTCAGGTGATGTAACTCCACGCTCTGTACCTGCTAATTTTGAAGTGAAACCGTTTAAGAAGTGGTACATTGCTTGTTCTTTTGTTAATTTGCTGATTGGAGGTAGCACACCAAAAGCATCAGCAGTTAAAAATACGATTGTTTTTGGGTGACCTGCAACAGAAGACGTAACAATGTTATCAATATAGTGAATTGGATATGCTGCACGCGTATTTTCAGTTAATGAAATATCATCATAATTAGGAATGCGAGATTCTGGGTCTACAACAACATTTTCTAACACTGTTCCGAAACGAATTGCATTATAAATTTCTGGTTCTTTTTCACGTGATAGATTAACTGTTTTTGCATAGCAGCCACCTTCAATATTGAACACACCGCTATCAGACCAACCATGCTCATCATCACCAATTAATTTACGATTCGCGTCAGCAGATAGGGTTGTTTTACCAGTACCAGATAAACCGAAGAATAAAGCTACATCTCCAGCTTCACCTACGTTTGCAGAGCAATGCATAGGGAAAATTCCGTTTTCCGGCAGTAAGTAGTTCATAATACCGAAGATAGATTTTTTCATTTCACCAGCATATTCAGTTCCACCGATTAAAATGATTTTCTTTTCTAATGATACAATAATGAATGTTTCAGAAGCTGTGCCATCGATTGCAGGATCTGCTTTAAAGTTTGGTGCTGATACGATAGTAAATTCTGCAACATGAGAAGCTAATTCTTCTTCAGTTGGACGGATGAATAATTGATGACAGAATAGATTGTGCCAAGCATATTCGTTCACAACTTGAATAGAAAGCTGTGAATCTTTATCTGCGCCGGCAAAGCCTTTAAATACATAAAGTTCATCTTTTTCTTTTAGATAGTTTACAACTTTTACATAAAGGTTATCAAACACTTCAGCAGAAATCGGGCGGTTTACATTACCCCAGTCGATTTTGTCTTTTGTGCTCTCTTCAGTTACAATATATTTATCTTTAGGAGAACGGCCTGTATATTTACCTGTTTCAGCAACGATAGCACCATCAACAGTTAAAATAGCTTCTCCGCGGGAAGTAGATTTTTCCACTAATTGTGGTACTGAAAGTTGAACTTTAACATTACCACCGTTTAATAATTCCTTCAGTTCGTTTGCAATTTCTACTGAATTCATCGATTAAATACCATCCTTTTTTAAGTATTCCCACTCTGACGGGAGGTTGTTTATATATCAAAAATAGTATAACACATTGAATTAAATAATCTATACTAATGAATAAATTATTTTTTAATTTTTAAACATTTTAAGAAATAGAGAAAAAAGGTTTGACAACAGCTCTTACATTACGTAACATGTTGAGATGAACGGATACTCTTATCCCGAGCTGGTGGAGGGTCAAGGCCCTATGAAGCCCGGCAACCTGCATTTTATAATGCGATGGTGCCAACCTGATGCAAGGGACATACCCTTGAACGATAAGAGTGAAAGGTAATGAAACGACAATTCCTTTTACTCATGTAAATAAACGTGAGTGAGGAATTTTTTTTTTCAATATAGAACACAATGAAAATTGATAGTAATTCTACCTATTTTTATGTGCCTTTCTAAATCCTCGTGTTAAAAAGCAGCAACGGCTTGGAGTCCTATTGATAAGCGGACTTAACATGGGTAATGAGTACCGTATCAAAATCGAGAAACTGTCTCGTTAAGATAATTAGGAGGAAACCAAATGACAAACCGTCGACTGTTTACATCAGAAAGTGTAACAGAAGGGCATCCGGATAAAATTTGTGACCAAATTTCCGATGCAATCTTAGATGCAATTTTAACAGAAGATCCAAATGCACGTGTAGCATGCGAAACAACAGTTACAACTGGATTAGTGCTTGTTGCGGGTGAAATAACAACTTCTACATACGTTGATATTCAAAGCGTTGTTAGAAATACTGTGGCTGACATCGGCTATACTCGTGGAAAATATGGCTTCGATGCTGAAAATTTAGCTGTTCTTACGGCGATTGGGGAACAGTCACCTGACATAGCCCAGGGAGTTGACCAAGCATTAGAGGCACGTGAAGGATCAATGTCAGATGAGGACATTGAAGCTATTGGTGCAGGAGACCAAGGATTAATGTTTGGGTATGCTTGTAACGAAACTCCTGAATTAATGCCTTTACCAATCAGCCTTGCTCATAAATTATCAAAAAGATTAACGGAAGTTCGTAAATCTAAAGAAATTGCATATTTACGTCCAGATGGCAAAACACAAGTAACAGTTGAATATGATGAGGACAACCATCCAAAACGTATTGATACAATTGTTATTTCCACACAACATGACGAAGATGTATCATTAGAGCAAATTCAAGAAGATTTAAAGGAAAAAGTTATTCGCGAAGTTGTACCTTCTGAGTTAATAGATGAAAAAACTAAGTTTTTCATTAATCCAACAGGTCGCTTTGTAATCGGAGGGCCTAAAGGAGATGCAGGTCTTACGGGACGAAAAATTATTGTAGATACTTATGGTGGTTATGCACGCCATGGTGGTGGTGCATTCTCAGGCAAGGATCCAACAAAAGTGGACCGTTCTGCCGCATACGCAGCTAGATACGTTGCTAAAAATATCGTTGCTGCTGGTCTTGCTGAACGTGCTGAGGTCCAACTAGCTTATGCTATTGGTGTCGCTCGCCCAGTGTCTATTTCAATCGATACATTCGGAACAGGTAAAGTTGCAGAAAGTAAATTAGTTGAATGGGTAAGTGAACTATTCGACTTGCGTCCAGCAGGCATTATTAAAATGCTTGATTTACGCCGACCAATTTACAGACAAACAGCAGCTTATGGACATTTTGGCCGAACAGATTTAGATGTACCATGGGAAAATACAGATATTGCTGAAAAGTTAAGAGAAAGAGCAGGGCTATAGTTTTTTTCTAGAATTCTTAGGCTTTGTTCTATTGATAAACTACCAACTTTTTGTAGGGAAATTGAAATAAATGAAGATGCAGGTAGAAAATTAATTTTACCTGCATTTTTTTCTTCTATATTAATATAAAGTATAAAATATGAAGCAGTGTTTGGTTCCAGCGCCCACCGCTTTGGTCGAATGCTGGAAGGACGCTTTCGATTCGGGTCCACCGCCGCATATAGATGTGCAAGTGCCGAAAATCAACTAATAGCATTTTTGCCAGCCAGCGCTGTCGGGGCTAATCAGGTCGCTGCCGCTTTTCTTAATATGGTTATTTTTGAAGTGATTTATAATATTGACCTTTTTCCACATATTCACGAATGATTCGATCCATATCTTCACGATCCTCGCTCGTAATTTCACGAACTACTTTTGCAGGTCGCCCAATCGCCAAAGAATTAGGGGGAATTTTTTTGCCAGGAGGGACTAAGCTTCCAGCACCGATAAACGCACCTTCACCAATTTCCGCCCCATCTAAAATAATAGAGCCCATACCTATTAAAGCTCGCTTTCTAATAACGCAACCATGTAAAGTGACCTGGTGGCCAACAGTTACTTCATCTTCTATAATTAAAGAGTTATTTGGACTTTGATGTAAACAACTTAAATCTTGAATGCTGCAACGTTTTCCGATTATTGTAGGTGCTACATCCCCTCGAATGACAGTATTGAACCAAATTGTACTTTCTTCCCCTATTATGACATCACCAGTGATTACGGCATTATCCGCTATAAAAACAGATGGGTCTATTTTAGGATTTTTATTTTTAAAAGGGTAAATCATCGAAAATCTCCTCATTTCTAAGTATTATATATAAATATCGTATCAAATAAGTTTAATAAATGAAAATTAAAGTGGTATTAATGCCCATTTTTCAAGTGTCAGGTAGGAGGGTAAATTATGTGGAAATGGGAAGCAGAAGGACAAGCAAAAGCTGTCGTTGTTATTATACATAGTGCATTTGAACATCATCGTTGGTATGCTTGGCTAATTGAAAAATTACGGGTGGAAGGCCATCACGTAGTTATGGGAGATTTGCCTGGGCATGGGGAGGATTCGAAATATTCGAGAGTACATGATGAATCAATAAACAAATATTTAGTATATATTAAACATTTAATGCAAAATGCAGTGGCATATGAGCTGCCTGTATTTGTTATCGGTCAGGGGCTTGGAGGAACACTAGCAATTGAATTTTTAAAGAAAAAGTCAATAGAGTGTGCGGGGTTAATATTAACATCTCCTTGGCTACACTTAAAAAAGAATACGAATTTACTTACGAATGCAATTACTAGCTTAGGGACAATAGCTTCAAGTAAAAAAATCTCACTAGAATTCGATAAAAAAATGTTAACGGGAAATATGGAAGGCTATAACGAAATCAACGATAGCATCCCATATCATTCTAATGTAACAGTTAGATGGTATAAAGATGTTCAGCAATTAACAAAAAATATTACAGCAGAACAGGAGAGCCATTTAACACTTCCAATTTTATTAATGACAGCAAAACAGGATAAAATAACAGATCCGTTAGCTGCAAAAAAATGGCTTATGAATCAAGGGACATCTGAAATGCAATATAAAGAATGGACAAATAGCCACCATAATTTATTTCATGATAATGAACGTGAAGAAGTATTTATCTATAAAAGAGATTTTATAAATAATGTCATTCGATCTCTTGGTTATATAGTAAATTGATATTTTGATTAATAAAACTATCCTAAATTATATTTGGATAGTTTTATTTTTTTAGTTCATAAGTAATAATATTGATCACGGGAGAATAGGTATTGTAATATTCGGAAGATTTCGATAATAAAAGCACCTATTCTAATTTTATACATAAAAACAAAATTTAGCTTGAACGGGACTAGTAATTTATGTAATATAAAAAATATTCCGATAGTTAGAGATTTTCCAAAAATAATACAAGACAAGGGGTAGATTTATGATTGATAGCATTGTCACGTGGTTAAATGATTTGCTTTGGGGTCCAGTAATGATTTATGGGATTTTAGTGGTAGGTCTATTGTTTTCAATCCTAACAAAGTTTGTACAGGTTAGAAGAATTAAAGATATGATTGTTCTAATGTTTACTGGAGAAAAATCAGAAGCGGGTGTATCTTCTTTCCAAGCGATGTCCATGGCATTATCGGGGCGTGTTGGTACTGGTAACATTGTCGGAACAGCGACTGCGATTGCCTTTGGAGGTCCAGGTGCAGTGTTCTGGATGTGGATAACAGCTTTTATCGGTGCTTCAACAGCTTATATTGAATCAACTTTAGCTCAAATCTATAAGGAAAAGAAGAACGGTGTATATCGTGGGGGGCCAGCTTTTTATATTGAAAAAGGTACTGGTCAACGTTGGTTTGGTGTAGTATTTGCAATTTCAGCGATTTTAGCGGTTGCAATTCTAATGCCTGGTGTACAATCAAATGCTATTTCAAGTGCAGTTAACAATGCATTTAATATTGAACCGTGGATTACAGGTGTTATAGTTATCGCAATCCTAGCATTTATAATTTTAGGTGGAGTAAAACGTATTGCAAATGCAGCGCAAATTATCGTTCCATTTATGGCAGTCGCTTATATTTTATTAGCAGCTATTGTAATTATTATGAATATTTCTCAAGTACCAGAGGTTTTAGGTCTTATCATTCGAAGTGCTTTTAATGCAGACGCA
The DNA here is from genome assembly GCF_003966145.1 of Lysinibacillus telephonicus. GTDB lineage: Bacteria > Bacillota > Bacilli > Bacillales_A > Planococcaceae > Ureibacillus > Ureibacillus telephonicus. The sequence continues at coordinate 46,742 of NZ_RXNR01000020.1, read as the reverse complement.
ACATTTGGCGGTATGATTGGTGCAGCTATTGCATGGGGTGTAAAACGTGCTGTCTACTCAAACGAAGCAGGTCAAGGTACAGGTCCTCACTCTGCAGCAGCAGCTGAAGTATCCCATCCTGCTAAGCAAGGTTTAGTACAGGCTGCTTCAATTTACATTGATACATTACTAGTTTGTTCAGCTACAGCATTAATGATCTTATTCATGGGTACATATAATACAAATGTTGGCAGTGCTGAAGGTGAATTGATAGTGGAAAATGTAGCTGGTGCTACGTATTCTGAGTTTACCCAATTGGCTGTAAATGCCGCATTCCCTGCATTTAATAACTTTGGTTCAGCATTTGTTGCGATTGCCTTATTCTTCTTTGCTTTCACAACAATTATGGCATATTACTATATTGCTGAGACAAATGTAGCATATCTTTTCTCAGGTAATACGGAAGGAATTGTTACTTGGATTTTAAAATTTGTATTAATTATATCTACTTTCTATGGTGCTGTACGTACTTCAGACTTGGCTTGGAAATTTGGTGACTTAGGGCTTGGGTTAATGGTATGGGTTAATATTATCGCCATATTAATCTTGATGAAGCCAGCATTAGTTGCCTTGAAAGATTACGAGCAACAAGTAAAAGAAGGAAAAGACCCAATATTTGAACCTAAAAAACTAGGAATAAAAAATGCTGATTTTTGGGATTCTTATAATAAAGAAAAAAAATAATCTAAAATATGAGGGCAGTCCTGAAAAGGGGCAGTCCTCTATTTTAATACAAAAGGTGCCTTCCTTAATTACTTTTAGGAAGGCACCTTCATTATTGTTTAGGAAATTCCTTAACTTTTTCCAATGCGATTACAAAAGGTGGATCATTTCTTTGATTAATAAATTCATATCGAAGTACATGTACATATTTTTGTGGCAACGAGCTGACAAAGTTCATTATTTCATCGCGCTCAGCTTTTCCACCTTCATGACCATGATAAACAACAAGAACAATTATTCCACCAATTTTTAATAGATTCAGCAGTTGTTCGATTGCTTGAATAGTAGTATTCCCCTTGGTGACAACTTGATGGTCAGAACCAGGCAAATACCCAAGGTTAAAGATAGCCCCTGCTATTTCGTTATGAATATATTTAGAAATATGTTGATGGCCATCTAAAATTACATCTGCACGATCTAAAACACCATGTTCTGTTAACCGCTTTATGGTAGTATCCACTGCTAGTTGCTGAACATCAAAGGAATAGACATGTCCCGTTTCTCCAACTAATTGAGCAAGAAATAATGTGTCATGGCCATTGCCAGCAGTTGCATCTACTGCTATCTCACCTTTTTCGATAGAAGAAGATAGGAGGTATTGTGCATATTGTAAAACCCGTTGTAGCTTCATTTTTTCACTTCCACTCTATCAAATATTCAATCAGTAATTTTTGCTGATTGAACATATAGTTTACCTTGCCAGCTGCCTCGTCTTTCAAGCTCCGCATCTATTCCATTTAATACTTCCCATTTATTCACGCTCCACATAGGCCCAATCATTAAATCAATTGGCCCGTCGCCTGTGATGCGGTGGACAATCATCTCTGGTGGGATTACTTCTAATTGATCTGCAACTAGGTTAATATATTGATCTTTTTCAAGAAACTCTAACATTCCTTTTTCGTATTGTTTTACTAATGGAGTTCCTTTTAATAGATGTAGAAGATGAATCTTAATACCTTGTACATCGAGTTTAGCAACCTCTCTAGCAGTCTCCATCATCATGTCATAATCTTCTAAGGGAAGGCCGTTAATAATGTGAGTACATACACGAATATTGTGCTTGCGAAGTTTTTCAACGCCTTCAACATATGTTGCATAGTCATGAGCACGGTTGATTAAATTCGCTGTTTTTTCATGTACAGTTTGAAGACCAAGCTCCACCCATAGATATGTGCGTTCATTTAATTCCGCTAAATATTCAACGACATCGTCTGGTAAACAGTCGGGGCGAGTCGCGATGCTTAACCCCATAACTCCTTCACAAGCGAGTGCCGCTTCAAATTTTTCTTTTAGTACAGGAAGTGGGGCATGTGTATTTGTATATGCTTGGAAATAGGCCATTGTTAAGCCATCCTTCCATTTATGTTCCATTTTTTCTTTTATTTTTTCGAATTGAACAGGTATCGGGTCTACGCGATCTCCTGCAAAGTCCCCGCTGCCGGCAGCACTACAAAATGTACAGCCTCCGAATGCAACTGTGCCATCCCGGTTAGGACAATCGAAACCAGCATCAAGAGCCACTTTATAAACCTTTTTTCCAAATTCGTCTCGCAAATAGCGATTCCATGTATAATAACGTTTCCCATCGGATGGGAAAGGAAATTGTTGTTCTGACATTTGTTTCACTCCTCTAACGATTATTCTAACATGTGATTTTGCATTATGCATTTTTGTTTGATTTATTCATTGTCCACTTTTCTTAAATCTTTCTCTTGTACTTAAATTGAAAGAAGAATACTATTATATTTTGTGATTAATCTTTAATCCACTCTTACAGTGGATAAGACCCCCACTTCAGATTATCGAAGAACAAGACGGTAAAAGTTGGAGATTAACTCACCGTAAAAGTCCGATTTATTTCACTAATCAATGGTGGGTAGTTTAACACCGGTAAAAGTGCTAAGTTGGTATTGTCACTAGCACTCTTGCAAGTCAAAAAACACTTATGGAAGATTCACTTTATGGAGGAGTAGAGTATGCCCAAGAAAGTATGGCTTTTAGTCATTGGGACATTTATCAATATTACAGGCAGCTCACTATTGTGGCCATTAAATACTATTTACATGCATGATCATTTAGGGCAATCTTTATCAATCGCAGGACTAGTTTTAATGATTAACGCTGGTGGAACTGTCTTAGGTAATTTGGTTGGAGGCTATTTATTTGATAAATTTGGTGGATATAAATCCATCATGTTTGGAATTTTAATTACAGTTGCGTCATTAATAGGGATTACTTTTTGGCACGGCTGGCCACATTATGTTTGGTTTTTAACTATAATGGGTTTTGGCAGCGGAATCGTTATCCCCGTAATGTTTGCTCTAGTCGGCTCGGTGTGGCCTGAGGGTGGAAGAAAAGGATTTAACGCAATTTACCTAGCTCAAAATTTGGGAGTTGCAGTTGGTCCTGCTTTAGGAGGCCCGATAGCTGAAAAGAGCTTTGATTATTTATTTGTATCAAACTTAGGTTTGTATGTAATATTTCTTATAATAGCAGCTTTTAGTTATCGCCGCATGGTTCCAAATAAAGAGAATGAAAAGAATCGAGAAAAAATCGTTAATGATAACTCATCAAAGGCTAGTTTATATTCATTGCTTATACTAAGTGGCGGTTTCTTATTAGCATGGATTGCTTATTCTCAATGGTCCACTACACTTTCGACTCATATTCAACAACTAGGTATAAGTCTGAAGGAATATAGTTTACTTTGGACAATTAATGGTTTGTTAATTATCATTCTTCAACCTATCATTAGTCCCATTGTACAAAAGTATGAAAAGCAGATTAAAGCACAATTAGTGTTCGGTATGTCTGTTATGATGGTATCCTTTATCGTAATAATTTTTGCAAATAATTTTAAAATGTTTGCAGTTGCTATGATGATTTTAACAATTGGGGAAATTTTTGTTTGGCCAGCAGTACCAACAATCGCCAGTATGTTAGCTCCAAAAGGCAAAGATGGTTCTTACCAAGGGATTGTCAATAGTATTGGGGCAATCGGTAGAATGATTGGACCGTTATTTGGCGGAATGATTGTGGATTTTTATAGTATGAATGTTTTAATGCTTATTTTGTGCGCGATGTTTATTATTTCTATTGTACCGTGTTTACTTTATGATAGCCCATTAAAAAAAGAAAAAGAGCAATATAATGAAATTAATTAGATATAGCAGTATAAAAAGATATAGGAAATACGAGTTCTATTTACAAGGGACTTGTATATTTTAAATTTTTCCATTAAAATTAATGCATTAATAATATGGACGACTAAGAGAAGGAATAGTAGATTTTGAAGCTTTTAAGAGAGCTAGCGGTTGGTGTAAGCTAGCAAGTAGACGAATCGAACTCGCCTTGGAGTCAGTTTTAGTGAACCACAGTAACTAAAACCGTATGCCGCGTTAAGGAATTGAGCTGAGTGATGTGTCACTAATTTGGGTGGTACCGCGGGAGTTTACAAATATCTCTCGTCCCTTCTTATTGGAATGGGACGGGATTTTTTATTTTTTAAATATTTTGTTAATTTTACCGTTATTAGGATAATCTACTTCATAGACAGCTTTTTACTAATTTAACGTTCCTTCATGTCGCTTTCAGCATGCTTGTTACAAAATAAGGAGGAGAGAGAATCCAATGAGCTTTAATCATCAAACAATTGAAAAAAAGTGGCAACAATATTGGGCAGATAATAACACATTTAAAACGACAAATGACGAATCAAAGCCTAAATTTTATGCACTAGATATGTTCCCTTATCCATCTGGAGCTGGATTACACGTTGGCCATCCAGAAGGTTATACTGCTACAGATATTTTATCTCGCTATAAACGTATGCAGGGCTATAACGTTCTACATCCAATGGGTTGGGATGCATTTGGTCTACCAGCTGAACAATACGCTCTAGACACTGGCAATGACCCTGCTGAGTTTACAGCAAAGAATATTGCAACGTTTAAACGACAAATTCAAGAATTAGGTTTTTCTTATGATTGGGATCGTGAAATTAATACAACAGATCCAAATTATTATAAATGGACACAATGGATTTTTATTCAATTATATAAAAAAGGTTTAGCATATGTTGATGAAGTACCTGTAAACTGGTGTCCAGCTCTTGGTACAGTTCTTGCTAATGAAGAAGTAATTGATGGAAAATCAGAACGTGGCGGACATCCTGTAGAGCGCCGTCCTATGAAACAATGGATGCTGAAAATTACAGCTTATGCAGATCGTTTAATAGATGACTTAGAAGAAGTGGATTGGCCAGAATCAATTAAAGATATGCAGCGCAACTGGATTGGACGATCAGAAGGGGCGGAGGTTACGTTTACAGTTGACGGGACAAATGAATCATTTAAAGTGTTTACTACTCGTCCTGATACACTTTTTGGTGCAACATACTGTGTACTAGCGCCTGAACATAAATTAGTAGCTCGAATTACAACTGCAGAGCAGCAGGAAGCTGTTGACGCATATCTTGAAAAAGTTAAATTAAAATCTGACTTAGAGCGTACAGATTTAGCAAAAGAAAAAACAGGTGTATTTACAGGAGCATATGCTGTAAATCCAATTAACGGCGCAAAGATACCTGTATGGATTGCAGACTATGTACTTGCTTCATATGGAACTGGTGCTATTATGGCAGTTCCAGCTCATGATGAACGCGACTATGAATTTGCTAAGGAATTCGGTTTACCTATAAAAGCCGTTTTAGAGGGCGGCGATATTGAAAAGGAAGCGTTTACTGGTGACGGTCCACATATCAATTCAGATTTCTTAAATGGCTTAGGAAAAGCTGAAGCAATTGCAAAAGCAATTGAATGGCTTGAAAAAAATGGCGTAGGTGAAAAGAAAATTTCTTATCGCTTACGTGACTGGCTATTCTCTCGTCAACGTTACTGGGGTGAACCAATTCCAGTTATTCATTGGGAAGACGGTACGATGACGACGGTACCTGAAGAGGAGCTGCCATTAGTACTACCGAAAACATCTAATATCCGCCCTTCTGGTACAGGTGAATCACCACTTGCAAACATTGAAGAATGGGTTAATGTTGTTGATCCAGTTACAGGCAAAAAGGGTCGCCGTGAAACAAATACAATGCCGCAATGGGCAGGTTCAAGCTGGTACTTCCTACGCTATATTGATCCGAACAATTCACAAGCAATTGCAGATCCAGAATTGTTAAAACGATGGCTGCCAGTAGATATTTATATTGGGGGAGCAGAACATGCAGTACTTCATTTGCTTTACGCTCGCTTCTGGCACAAAGTCCTTTATGATTTAGGCGTTGTTCATACGAAAGAACCATTCCAAAAATTATTCAATCAAGGAATGATTTTAGGTGAGGGCAATGAAAAGATGTCAAAATCAAAAGGGAATGTTGTAAACCCTGATGACATTGTTAATAGTCATGGTGCTGATACATTAAGACTATATGAAATGTTTATGGGACCACTTGATGCTTCTGTTGCTTGGTCTACAAATGGTCTTGATGGAGCACGTCGCTTCCTAGATCGTATTTGGCGATTATTTACAACAGATGAAGGAACTTTAGCTGAAAAAGTGAAGAATACTACAGATACAACGCTTGAAAAATCCTATCATCAAACAGTGAAAAAAGTAACAGAGGATTTCGAGCATCTTCGCTTTAATACTGCAATTTCTCAAATGATGGTATTTATTAACGATTGCTATAAAGCAGAAACGGTTCCGACAGAATATGCAGAAGGATTTGTGAAATTACTTGCTCCAATTGCACCACATGTTGCAGAGGAGCTTTGGGAAATTCTTGGACATTCAGAAACAATTGCATATGAAGCATGGCCAACCTACGATGAATCAAAATTAGTAGATGATGAAATTGAAGTAATTGTCCAAGTAAACGGTAAATTGCGTTCAAAAGTAAAAATTGCTAAAGATGCATCGAAAGAACAGCTTGAGCAAATTGCACAAGCTGATGAAAAAGTAAAAGAATTTACAGATGGAAAACAAATTGTTAAAGTAATTGCTGTTCCAGGAAAACTTGTAAATATTGTTGTGAAATAAGGTATATAGCTGTCTCAAAATGATGATGATATCATATTTTGAGACAGTTTTTTATTTGCAATTTACTTTTTAGTTTAATTTATAGAAATATTTTGAAAAGGGTATTGACTTATATTACCTAGAATTATATTATTTTTATCAGATTACTAAGAATTAAATGTGCTGACTAGAAAACTAGAGGCCCCAATAAACTCTTATTGAATTTATCTCAAAGCTATTTAAGTTTTGAATGATTCAAAGAGTTTATTGGGGCTTTTTGTCAGTTAAAGGAGTGGGATAGAGGTAATGGAAGTACAAAGGCTTCTTAGACATTAATCTAATGTACTGGAAATGACAGAAACTGAAAGGTTAATTAACTTGATTTATGTAATATTTTTAATCAGCTTGGGTTTTGTTAATTTTAATGTTTTAAGAGCAATAGAATTTTTGGCGTGAATTCCATTAATGAGTATATAGCCTATGATTAGCTTCCTTGATGCCGCGGTATATATGGACTATTTATATACAGAATTCTCTTAAACTTTAAAAACATAGTTGACCAATAAGAATTGTATTGTTTATTATAAAATAAACATTTGGAGTTTTTAGAAAATGGAAATTACACCAGGGGGATTCGAGATGGGAAAAGTTTATATTGTTGGGGCAGGTCCAGGAGATGTGGATTTAATTACAGTAAAAGGATTGAAATGTATTCAACAAGCAGATGTTATTTTGTATGACCGACTTATTAATAAAGAGCTGCTAGAATACGCAAAACCGAATGCTGAATTGATTTTTGTAGGGAAGCTGCCGAAATTACATGGCGTTATCCAGGATCGAATTCACCAATTATTAGTAGAAAATGCGAATCAAGGGAAAATTGTAACAAGATTAAAGGGTGGAGATCCATTTGTTTTTGGCAGAGGAGCTGAAGAAGCAGAAGTATTAGTAGAGGCAGGGATTTCCTTTGAAGTTGTACCAGGTATTACTGCTGGAATTGCAGCTCCTGCTTATGCAGGCATACCTGTTACACATCGTCATTTTGGCTCAAGCTTTGCTATTGTCACTGGCCATATGCGTGAAGGCAAGGAAGATGACATTCATTGGAAGGGATTAGCTGAATCTGTTGATACATTAGCAATTTATATGGGTGTTGGAAATTTACCCTATATTACAGAGCAGCTTCTAAAATATAAACGTGATCCACAAACACCCGTGGCATTAATCCATTGGGGTACAACAAAGCAACAGAGAACAATTGTAGGAACTTTAAGTACGATTGTGGACATTGCTCATAAAGAAAAAATTCAAAATCCAAGTATGATTATTATCGGTGAAGTTGTAAAAATGCATGAAAAAATTGCATGGTTTGAGCAATCAAATCAAATTTTACAAGAGATTTCGGTTTGAAGAAGGTAGGTTGCGAAGAATGCAAGCAGTATTATATGTTGCCCATGGAAGCCGTGTAAAAGCTGGTGTCGAAGAAGCGGTTCAATTTATTGAGACAGTAAAACCTCATATTGATGTCGATATTCAAGAAATTTGTTTCCTAGAACTAGCAAAGCCATCAATTTTAGAAGGAGTTGCGGCGTGCATTGATAGAGGAGCAACTAATATTGCTGTTATTCCAATCCTGTTATTGACAGCAAACCACGCTAAACAGGATATACCACAAGAAATTAACAAAGCAAAACAACTATATCCGTTTGTTACATTTTCGTTTGGAAAGCCTTTCGGGATACATGAAAAGCTAATTAACAGCTTACATGATCGAGTTTTAGAAAAAAGTACATCGCTAAGTGAAGAAACAGACATTTTGCTAATTGGGCGTGGAAGCAGTGATCCATGTGTTCATGCTGATTTCCAACAAATTGCAAATTACCTTAAACGAAAATATAACTACGCAAATGTTGATATCTGTTTTTTATATGGAAAAGGTCCGTCATTTGAATCAGCATTAAATCAGCTAAACATCGAGCAAAAAAATCAAACATATATAATTCCATATATTCTATTTACAGGGTTTTTAAAAATTGGAATTCAAAAAAAAATAGCACAACATAGTTTTCTACAAAATAAAGTGGTTCTTTGTGAATGTTTGGGATATGACGAAAATGTACGCCAAGTGTTAATTGAGCGAGTTAATCAAGTTTTAATCGTAAAGGGGGAAGTTTGTAATGGATAAAAAGCAACAAAATTTTGAACAGGCAATTGAAAGTTTAAAAAAACTAATTAGCACAATGAATTATGGTTCCATCACTTTAATCGTTCAAGATAATGTCGTTGTACAAATCGAAAAAAATGAAAAAATTCGATTAAAATAATTGAAGATGAGGTGTAAGTATTGAAGCTAGAAGTAATAAATAGTCCTTTTAGTGAAGAACAAGTAAAGCAATTAAATGAAGTATTAGCTAACCTAACATCACAGCAAAAAATTTGGTTAACAGGTTATTTAAGTGCAACTGCATCTTTACAAGGAATCGAAGCACAAAAGGAAATTAGTTTTAATACAGCTCCTGTTGCGTCTAGTCCGACAGCTGTAAAACAAATAACGATTTTATATGCTTCCCAAACCGGTACGGCACAAGGACTAGCAAAAAAATATGGTGAACAATTACGAAATTTAGGATTCGAAGTAAGTGTTTCTTCGATGAATGATTTTAAAACGAATGCTCTAAAAAAACTAGATCATCTACTCATTGTAGCGAGTACTCATGGAGAGGGAGACCCACCTGATAACGCAATCGCTTTTCATAGCTTTTTATATGGAAAACGTGCACCAAAATTAGAGCATGTAAAATATGCGGTGCTTGCATTGGGAGATAGTTCATATGAATATTTCTGCAAAACAGGAAAGGATTTTGATGAACAGCTTGAAAAACTAGGTGCTAAGCGTATTGTTGAACGTATTGATTGCGATTTAGATTTTGATGAGCCGGCAGCGAAATGGTTTGAATTAGTAAAAGAAAAGCTTAAAGAGGATGGTGCAGTACAAGAATTATATAAAGAAGAGGCTGCGCCAACAGTAGCAGCTCCAACAACTGAATATTCCCGAAAAAATCCATTTCATGCTGAAATTCTAGAAAAGATTAATTTAAATGGCAGAGGTTCAAACAAAGAAACGATTCATTTAGAAATTTCTCTAGAAAATTCGGGACTATCCTATGAACCTGGTGATAGTTTAGCAATTTATCCTACAAATAATGAGAATCTTGTTGCTTCTTTAATTAGTGCTTTAGGTTTCGAGGAACAGGCTAAGATTAACGTTGGAGATATCTCATTATCATTAAAAGAAGCATTAACAGATTTGCTTGAGATTACAGTGTTGTCAAAACCTTTAATGGAAAAAATAGCGCAATTTACAACTAATAAAGAATTCCAAGAACTACTGCTAAACAAAGAAGCGTTAAAGCAATTTATACATGGCCGTGATCTGCTTGATGTTGTAGAAGCTTTTGGTCCTTTCTCATGGGATCCGCAAAGCTTTGTTAATCTATTGCGTAAATTACCGGCGAGACAATATTCTATTTCAAGCAGCCAAAGTGCCTATCCAGATGAGGTGCATGTCACAATTGGTGCTGTTCGATATGAAGTCGATAATCGTCAACGTTTAGGTGTATGTTCAACATATGTTGCCGATCAACTAGAAATAGGCGATAAAATACGTGTTTATGTTCAGCATAATCCTAACTTTAAATTACCTGAAGATGATAAACCAATTATTATGATAGGACCTGGTACAGGAGTAGCACCTTTCCGTTCATTTATTCAGGAGCGTGAGGAACGGGGAGCTCAAGGAAAATCATGGTTATTTTTTGGAGACCAGCACTTTGTAACTGATTTCCTTTATCAAACAGAGTGGCAAGGTTGGTTGAAAAATGGTGTATTAACAAAGCTAGACGTAGCGTTCTCTAGAGATCGTGATGAAAAAGTTTATGTACAGCACAAGATGCAGGAGCATGCGGCTGAAATTTATGAATGGTTGGAGCAAGGTGCGGTTGTTTATGTTTGTGGTGATAAAGATAATATGGCTGACGATGTTCAAAATACATTGCTAGATATTATTTCACAGCAGGGCAACAAATCACAACAAGAGGCACAAGAATATTTAGAGAATTTACAAAAACAGAAGCGATATCAGCGGGACGTCTATTAAGGGGGAAGTAACCATGGTAGGGAAAATTGTATTACCACCTCAAGAAGGTAAACCTAGTGATGTAGAGGAGATAAAAGCGGAAAGTAATTACTTGCGGGGGTCATTAGCAGAAACTATGCAGGAGGAGCTTAGCTCGGGCATTCCGGATTGGGATAATCGTTTGATGAAATTCCACGGAAGTTACTTACAGGATGACCGTGATCAACGATTAGAGCGTGAACGTAAAAGATTAGAGCCTGCCTATCAATTTATGGTGCGCGTACGAATGCCAGGTGGGGTAGCAACACCAAAACAATGGCTTAAACTTGATGAGTTGTCTGATAAGTACGGCAATCAGTCATTTAAAATAACTACACGGCAAACCATTCAATTCCACGGTATTTTAAAATGGAATATGAAGAAACATATGCAGGAACTGAATAGTGTTTTATTTGATACAATTGCAGCTTGTGGTGACGTAAACCGTAATGTAATGTGTAATGCAAATCCATATCAATCAAATTTGCATCAAGAAATTTTTGAATTATCATCTAAAATAAGTGAACATTTATTGCCGCGTACAAATGCTTATTATGAAATTTGGTTAGATAAAGAAAAAGTTGTAGACACACAAGAAGAACAAGAACCAATTTACGGCTCTCTTTATTTACCTCGAAAGTTTAAAATCGGCATGGCAATTCCACCTGCCAACGATACGGATGTGTTTTCACAAGATATTGGTTTAATTGCAGTGGTGGAAAATAATGAATTAATAGGATTTAACGTTGCGATTGGCGGCGGAATGGGAATGACGCACGGTGATACAGCAACTTACCCTCAATTAGCTCGTTTAATTGGTTATATTTCCAAAGACAAAGTTGTCGATGTATGCGAGAAAATTATGACAGTACAACGTGACTATGGCAATCGTTCCGTCCGCAAAAATGCGCGTTTTAAATATACAGTAGATCGCTTAGGGTTGGAAAATGTAAAAAAAGAGATTGAAAATCGTTTAGGTTATGAATTTGAAGAGGCTAGACCATACGAATTTAAGCATACTGGAGATCGATACGGTTGGATTAAAGGCGAGGACGGAAAATATCATTTCACTTTATTTATTCAAAATGGCCGTGTAAAAGACTTTGATAATTATCCATTAAAAACGGCCTTGCGTGAGATTGCACTAATTCATAAAGGTGAATTCCGTTTTACTGGAAACCAAAATGTAGTAATTGCAAACGTCGGATCTCGATCTAAGAAGGCTATTGATGAAATTATTCAAAAATATCATTTAACAGATAGTGATAACTACTCTGCTCTTCGCCGCAACTCAATTGCTTGTGTAGCATTACCAACATGTGGATTAGCGATGGCAGAAGCAGAGCGTTATTTACCATCTTTGCTAGAAAAAATTGAAGCGATTATAGATGACAATGGCTTGCATGATCAAGATATTACAATTCGTATGTCTGGCTGTCCTAACGGCTGCTCCCGTGCGGCTATGGGGGAAATAGGTTTTATCGGAAAAGGTCCAGGCAAGTATAATTTATATCTTGGTGCTAGTCATACAGGCTCACGATTAAATAAAATTTATAAAGAGAACATAGGAGAAGAAGAAATTTTAGCATCCCTTCGTCCGATTATTGAACATTATGCTAAAGAACGATTAGATGGTGAACACTTTGGTGATTTCGTTATTCGTACTGAGTATGTGGAAGCAGTAACGGATGGGCGTTATTTCCATAATCGAGCATAATAAGAAGATTAAAGGTTGCTTTATTGCAGCCTTTTTTCGCTTAAGGAGAGAATATAGATGTATCCAATTATGTTAAAAATTGAACAAAAACGAGTTTTAATCGTCGGTGGGGGAAAAGTGGCAACACAAAAAATTGATAAGTTGCTAGAGCAAAATGCAAATGTATGCGTTGTAAGTCCCACAATAACAGACACTCTACATAATTATGTCTTAAATGGACAAATTCAATGGATTAATCGTACATTTAAACAAGAAGATACTAAAGATGCTTTTTTAGTAATCGCTGCAACGAATAACCGAAGCGTGAATGAGTTGGTGAAAAAAAGCTGCTCGGAAGGACAACTGATAAATGTTGTCGATGCACCAGAAACAAGTGATTTTTATAATATGGCAGTTGTAGAACGCGGAGAATTGAAAATTGCCATCTCAACAGAAGGGGCAAGTCCTACGTTAGCGAGGAAAATTAAGCGGGATTTAATAGAAGTTTTTGATGATGGTTATGAGGACTATTTAAGATTTTTACTTAAAGCACGTAAAAAAATTAAAGAAACTGTACACGATGAAGAAAGAAAAAATTATTTATTGAATGAAATAATGTATGACTTTTATCGTAAAAATGAAGTCGAACGGGAACGTTTTCTTGAAAATATTAACTAGATTCACTTATATATTAATAAAAGAGATAAAAAAGAGAGATCGTCCAAAAAACTTATTTGGAACGGTCTTTTTCATGCCTATTTTAAATTATAAGAGGGGTTGTTTCAGAAATTCACTTCTGAACAACTTCTTTTTTTATTCGTTAAGTAAGGAAGTTTTTTCATCAATTTGGGCTGCTTAAATGCAGGTTATATCAACCAACTATGTTGTTTGTTAATTGTAAATAATATAAGTTTTTTATTGAGATTATGTAAAAGAATAGTACGGAACAATTTCTTTCATTTAAAATTACGTTTATAGTAAGGTATGGTTTTAATGACATTAGCATTTAAAGTCGATGCTAGAGTATGGGGATGAATTATGTCAATGTGGAACAACTATCTTTAGTTTTACAACTTAGAAAGAAGGAAACAACATGGATTTATATTATATGGTGCTCCTTTTCATAATAGGATTCGTCGGTTCATTTCTATCTGGAATGCTTGGAATCGGTGGTGCTATTGTTAAATACCCTATGCTGCTTATGATACCGCCATTATTTGGATTTCAAGCGTTAACAGCACATGAGGTTTCTGGAATAAGTGCCCTCGATGTTTTATTCGTATCGATAGCTGGTGTGCTTACTTTCCGCAAGGGAGGGTATTTAAATAAATCACTAATTACCGTGATGGGTTTATTTGTCTTAATCGGTACATTAATTGGCTCCCTGGAATCAGAGCATTTAACGGAAACTCAAGTAAATACTGTATATGGAATTTTAGCGTTATTAGCAGCAATTATGATGTTTATACCGAAAAAACAAATTGATTTAGACAATGTAACATATAACAAACCGCTTGCAGCTATACTTGCATTCTTTATTGGAATAGGTTCTGGTATAGTAGGTGCAGGAGGAGGATTTTTATTAATTCCAAGCATGTTATTAATTCTTCACATCCCCACAAGAATAACAATCGCTTCAAGTTTGGCAATTACGTTTATTTCTTCCCTTGCTGGCTCATTCGGTAAAATTGTAACAGGGCAAGTAGAATATCTCCCTGCAATTATTGTAATTATCGCTGGAATGATCGCAGCTCCTCTAGGTGCAAAAATCAGCCAAAAAATGAACACGAAGACATTGCAAGGTATTTTAGCTATTTTAATACTAGGAACAGCCGTTAAAATATGGATTGATATTTTATAATAAAAAAACAGACGTGTTTATACAAATGCGTCTTTTTTAGTACAAACAGGTGTAGATTATTAAAGAAAGTGTCTAATATAATAACAAAATTAATATGTTAAAATATGGTGTATATAAAGTGGGGGATAAGATGACAAGGAATAAATATATTTTAGTCAGTTTCGTAATAGCATTTATTTTTGGAATTCCTTTTAAATGGATTCAATATAAAGGCGAAGAAACAATATCGTTTTTCCAACTATTTGATTTAGGTGTAAACCATTTGTTTTTTGATGGTTGGTTATTGGCAGCAAATACTCTAATAATATTTATTGTACTGTCTTGTACTTTAAAATTAAAAAGTAGAATAAAACCTTTATAATCTTTTTGATGTAACCTAAGGCGTTATTCGAACAACGCAAAAACTTTTTATGAAAAACATCTAATCAAATTTACAAAACATTGTGGACAGGAGCAGTTAATATGGGTGAAAAATTTGTACCAATTACAACTAAAAATTTAGAACAATGCAGCGAACTATATATTCATGTTTTTAATAGTGAACCTTGGAATGAAAGTTGGACACACCAAGATGCAAAAGAAAGACTTTCGGATTTAATACAAACACCAAAATTTCTTGGTTTTATACTATATGATAACGACGATTTAATTGGATTCATTGCTGGGAATTGTAAACGATCCTTTTCAGGATTAACTTTTTATTTAGCTGAATTGTGTATTAATAATCAGATTCAAGGCAAAGGTTATGGTTCAAAGCTGCTTCGTTATCTAGAACAAGAGTTAAGGGATAGAGGAGTGCAAAGCCTTTATTTATTAACAGCCACTGGAGGACTTGCAGAAGCGTTTTATTTAAAAAATGACTATGTAGTAAATGAGGATAGGGTTGTTATAAGAAAAAATTTAACTTGAACATACTCTGTAGAAATATCGCTATTCAGTAAAAATATTTTAAGTAAAGGTTAACGTTATGAATTCGTTTATAAAGGTTTAACGAAGCTTTTATTAATACTTCGTCATATTTTGTACTTAAATTTACATAGTTTATCTTTTTAGAATTTGAGAATAATTGATTTTTAATATGGGCTTCACATATAATAAAAGTATCACGTGATGGTTTGGAGGTATGAACAATGGGGTCGAGAAATTAAGAATTGGTGAATTGGCTGAAATTACAGGAATTACAAAGCGAACAATTGACTATTATACAAACCTTGGTCTTTTAAAAGCTGAACGTTCTACTTCTAATTACCGGTATTACAAGTCAGATGCCATTGAGCGACTTTATAAAATTGAAGAGATGAAATCAAGTGGAATGAGTTTAAAAGACATTAAAAATTCATTTGAAAAAGAGCATCAATATGAAGAAATTGATATTCAAGAGCTTCGTTTACACATGCAAACTCTACAAAATGAAGTTACTACATTACTTGAACAAATGAAGCAACAAGAGCAAACAACACAAACTACGATTAAAAATAATGTATCAAAAGAAAGTGTTGCATTAATGCAATCTTTATTATTACTTATAACCTAGGAGGTGAAGTCTTACTTTTTTAAGTAAGACAACTTATTGACCGCGTTAAATTTAACGATTTTTACTATTTTAATAGCGTTAACTGCATTTTTCGTTGCCACTGAATTTGCGATTGTAAAGGTAAGGCAATCGAGAATTGATCAGTTAGTTGCAGAAGGTAAGAAGGGTGCTCTTGCAGCAAAACATGTTACCACCCATTTAGATGAATATTTATCAGCCTGTCAATTAGGGATTACAGTTACAGCACTTGGTATTGGTATGGTTGGAGAATCAACATTTGAATTTATTTTACACCCAATGTTTGAAGCCATAGGTATTTCAAGTAATTATGTTCATTACTTTACAATTGCTGCAGCCTTCATCATCGCCACTTTTTTACATGTAGTGGTAGGGGAATTAGCTCCGAAAACAGCAGCTATTCAAAAATCAGAAACAATTACATTAATATTTGCAAAACCAATAATGATTTTCTATAAAATTTTGTATCCATTTATTTGGTTCTTAAATGGATCTGCCCGTATACTGGTGGGGATTTTTGGTATGAAGCCTGCTTCAGAACATGAACTGTCACATACTGAAGAAGAACTGCGCTTATTATTAACTGAAAGCTATAAAAACGGTGAAATTAACCATAACGAATTAAAATATGTAAATAATGTATTTGAATTCGATGATCGAATAGCAAGAGAAATAATGGTTCCACGAACAGAAATAGTAGGCTTTAATAAGAACGCCTCATTTAGTGAAGTGTTGACAACCATTCAAGAAGAACGCTACACTCGATACCCTGTTTATGAAGAAGACCGTGATAATATTATCGGTTTTATTAATATTAAAGACTTTTTAACACAGGGCTTAAGCAACCGAATTACTGCAGAAACTTTTAATATAGAAAGTTTTATTAATCCTGTTATTAAAACAATTGAAACAGCCCCGATTCAAGAACTATTAACAAGAATGCAAAAAGAACGTACACATATTGCTATTCTTTTAGATGAATACGGTGGCACATCAGGTTTAGTAACAGTAGAGGATATATTAGAAGAATTAGTCGGTGAAATTCGCGATGAATTTGATGATGATGAAATTGCAGATATTCGCAAGGTGAAAGACGGTCATTACATTATTCATGCGAAGGTATTGTTAGAGGATGTATCAAAGTTATTACAAATAGAACTAGAAAACCCTGATGTAGATACTATTGGTGGCTGGTATTTTGCGCAAGATATGGAACTAAATCAAGAAAATATAATTGATTATGGAGGCTATTCATTCTCGATTTACGAAAAGGAAGAACACCATATTCATTTTATTGAAGTGAAACAAACTGTAAACTTAATAGCTTAGTTTTTTAGTAGAAAGACTAAAGTATAACAAGACACTAAGGGCTGCTCAGAATGTAAAAACTCTGAACAGCCTTTTAAGTTACTCTAATATGCTAAAAAAGTATTGTTGTTTGGTAATAGGAAATGAGTTCCTTTTAAAAATTTATTCTACAGCTCCAGCATTCATGCCGGCTATACGTCCAGTTACTAGGGCGCTTGTAATGTTGTAGCCGCCGGTATACCCATGAATATCTAAAATTTCACCACAGAAAAATAGGCCTGATTTCTTTTTGGATGCCATTGTTTTTGGCTCGATTTCTTTTACCGATACACCACCGCCAGTCACAAATGCTTTTTCTAAAGGCAATGTACCATGTACATCCATTGTAAAACCAACAAGCTCGTTTGCTAATTGACGAATTTTTTCCTGCGATAGTTCTGCGGCTGTTTTGGATGCATCAATACCAACCCGGTCCATTAAAAATAACAGCCACCGTTCTGGCGCAACGTTTTTCCAAACATTTTTAACAGCCTTTTTTGGGTCTTCCTTTAATAATTTATTTAAATATTGTACACAAGTTTCAATGTTGAAATCTGTCAATGTTTGAATCCGAACCTGAACAGGAGCGCCGCCATTTTTCTTCCGCTCCTTCACGATAAATTGGCTGCAGCGTAAAATTGCCGGTCCACTTAAGCCAAAGTGTGTAAAGAGCATGTCCATTTGATGTGTGATAATTGCTTTACCTTTTTTATTCAAAACAGATACTGCAACATCTCTTAATGCAAGACCTTGCAATTCACGAGACTGAATAAAGGGCTCGTTTGATTTTACTGGTACTTCTGTTGGATATAATTCTGTTACGGTATGGCCTGCACGTTCGGCCCATGGATAACCATCTCCAGTAGATCCCGTCTGAGGAACTGCTTTACCTCCAACAGCTACCACCACAGCTTTAGCCAATATTTCAGTACCGTCAGATAATCTTACTCCCAATATTTTTTCATCATTCATTAATAATTTACTTACTGTTGTTTGAAGCCGTATTTCGACATGAAGCCGTTCTAATTCATTGATTAACGCGTCGACAACATCCTGCGCGCGATTGGATACAGGGAACATGCGACCGTGATCCTCTTCTTTCAGTTTTACGCCAAGTCCTTCGAAAAAATCGATAATATTTTCATTATTATATACTGTGAATGGACTATATAAAAAACGCCCATTACCAGGAATATGTTTTATAATTTCATCTACCGATAGGCGGTTTGTAACGTTGCAACGCCCTCCGCCAGAAATCGCCAGCTTTTTGCCGAGTTTATTTCCTTTTTCAATTAATAAAACCTTTTTCTTTTGTTCTCCAGCAGCAATTGCGGCCATTAATCCTGAAGGACCTCCACCGATAACAATTACATCAATCATTGATTCTTCTCACTTTCTACACTAACTGCCGTTAATAATTTTATTTTGAATGAGTTAAGCAGCGTGGTTTTATAAAAATTTTAAATAAAGTGCTACCTTGCCATTCATATTATACATAAATTATAGAGAAACTATTTGAGTAAATCGTCTTTCACATGTAAACTAACATGTAGATTCGTTTTCGCAACAACATTCGTTAGAAATCGTCGACTAAATAGGTCGACTCTTATTTTTTAGATTTCTATACATACTTTTACAATTTCATAAAGATTGGAATGTTTATATGTCTTCATTAATGAAAGGGACGGCGATATTAACAATTGGTTTGTTTTTATCAAAAGTGCTTGGATTAATTTATGTATTCCCATTTTACTCAATTGTTGGGGAGGAAAATATTGGGTTATATCAATATTCTTATGTTCCATATAATATTATGCTTTCAATTGCTATTTCAGGGCTGCCAATAGCTGTCTCGAAATTTGTTTCAAAATATAATGCATTAGGCGATTATGAAGCGGGGAGACGTTTATTTAAATCAGGTGTAGTGGTCATGCTAATCACCGGTTTACTATCGTTTCTTGCTTTGAACTTATTAGCGAATCCGATAGCAAACGTTGTTATTGAAGATGATGAGCAAATTTTTACAGTTGAACAAATCTCTTCGGTTATTAGATGGGTTAGCTTTGCTTTGCTGGTAGTTCCGTTCATGAGTTTAATTAGAGGATTTTTCCAAGGCTACAATCAATACATGCCAACTTCTGTTTCCCAATTAGTTGAACAAATTGTTCGTATAATTGTCTTGCTTGGTGGTTCCTTCCTGGTAGTTGTGCTGCTAAATGGTACTCCAGAAACAGCTATTAAATTTGCAGTATTTGCAGCATTTGTTGGTGCTCTTGGTGGTTTAGTTGTTCTTTATTATTATTGGAAGAAATTTAAACCTGAGTTTAATACATTTCTTGAGGGCAGTGTTTCTTCAGGAGAATTGTCTTATAAAGATATTTATAAGGAAATTTTGCAATCCTCTATTCCAATTGTATTTGTTGGGATGTCAAATTCATTATTCCAGTTAGTCGATATGTTAACGTTCAACAATGCGATGACTTCTATCGGACTAGCTAAGGTTACGGATACGTATTTGGCAATGTTAAATTTTTTATCACATAAAATCGTTATTATTCCAGTTATGCTTGCAACTGGATTTTCAATGGCATTAATTCCGATTATTACAAAGCATTTTACACTTGCAGAATTCAATGTACTTCGTGGAGCGATGGATAAAACATATCAAGTGCTGTTATTTATTACAATTCCAGCGAGTATGGGCATCACTATTTTAGCACCTGATATTTATCACGTTCTATATGAGCAAAGTGAAATGGGAGCGGAAGTGTTAGCTCATTATGCACCTACGGCAATATTATTTGCCTTATTTTCAGTGACAGCTGCTATTTTACAAGGTATCGATTATCAAAAGTGGATAATTTTCAGCTTATTAACTGGTTTATTAATAAAGCTCATGTTAAATACGCCTCTTGTAAAATTAATGCAGGTAGATGGTGCTATACTAGCAACTGCAATTGGTTATTTGGTTACTATTTTGATTAATATTGTAGTAATTCATAAAGTGCTGCATTACCGTTCGAAGCTGGTCTTTAGACGTACAATTTTAATTTGTATTTTAACTGCGGTTATGATGATTGCTGTATTTGCTGTAAATAAACTACTATACTTCATTGCTGAGCCAGAAAATAAGGTGATTACAAGTATTTATCTACTAATTTGTGTAGGGGTTGGAGCAGCGGCTTATGGAGCCTTAGCATATAGACTTGGGCTTGCACAAAAGCTTTTAGGTGATCGTATTACCAAAATAGCAAGCAAAATAGGGTTGAAATAGGAGGAATCAACTTTAAGTGCGTTTAGATAAATTGTTAGGGAATATGGGGTATGGAAGTAGAAAAGAAGTAAAACTGCTGTTAAAGCAAAAAGCTGTAACTGTTGACGGAATTGTTGTAAAGGATGCTGCAATGCATGTAAAACCTGAAGTACAACATGTAAGTGTTTTTGGTGAACGGGTGCACTATACAGAATTTATTTATTTAATGATGAATAAACCACCCGGTGTTATTTCTGCAACAGAAGATTTGCATGATAAAACGGTAATTGATTTATTGGATCCATTAGCACAACATTTCAAACCTTTTCCTGTTGGACGTTTAGACAAAGATACTGAAGGGTTGCTTCTCATTACAAATGATGGACAGTTATCTCATAACTTATTATCACCTAAAAAACATGTGCCTAAAACTTACTATGCAAGAATTGATGGGGTAGTAACGGAAGCAGATATTGAAGCATTTAAGAATGGAGTAGTTCTTGATGATGGTTATAAAACCAAGCCTGGCGAACTTGTTATTTTAAAGTCGGATACTGTTTCCGAAATTGAATTAACAATCCGCGAAGGAAAGTTTCATCAAGTCAAACGGATGTTTGAAGCGGTTGATAAGAAAGTAGTCTATTTAAAACGTCTGTCGATGGGAAGCTTGAAACTAGATGAAACATTAGAGCTTGGGGATTACCGTGAACTAACTGAGGAAGAACTGGCTGCATCAAAAAATATTAATCAGTAATCAAAAATACCTTAAAAGAGTGAGTCAATCTCTTTTAAGGTATTTTTTAATTAGACTTATTAAGTGAATTTGAGGCAATACTGATAAAATATAGAACTGCGTAAATATTTTAAAGGGTGAAAAAAACATGGAATTCCACGTAAAAATATTCTGAAGTGCGTAAATCTTTCTGTAAAATTCGTAAAAATAGTCGAATCCACGTAATTATTAGTTAGTGTGTAAAAAGTAGTGAAAGTACGTAAATAATAAAAAAATTACGTGAATAAGAAAGGGAATCGCGTAAAAGGTTAGTAAACTCGCGTAAATTTTGTGAAAAGCACTTTGAAAAATTAACTTTGCGATAATAATATAAAGATCCAGATAAACGCAAAAAAAAGAATGACCACGACGACAGGTCATTCTCTGTTGATTTAATACTTTCTATGTCTAGCAATTAACGCTTGCCTATAGCAACTTAAAAATGAAAGCTGCAAGTCGTATTTTTAGGGAAATATATTTCAATAAATTATTGGCAAAAATGCGCTTATTGCCTTTATATCTAAGATGTTAATTTTACTTTTTTCTTCGTCGTTGTCCATTTGCCTCGGCTTGGGCTAACAACCAAGTCATTAAAGGCTAACACATTCAAATCTCTTTGAATGGTGCGAGGAGTGATGTTGAACTCTTCGACTAAATCCTGTGTAGACACCGTCCCTTTATCAAGGATAAACATATACACGTCTTTAATACGATTAAGCATTCTGTCAGTAGTTGGTTTCATAATTATGAACCACTCCTTCGATCTTAATTCTCATGGCAAAGACTAGCGGACGACAATTAGTGCAGAGGTGCACATAGGCGTATTATATTTCTGCCTTAGACATCCCCTTTTTTAAATTTTTTTGTCAAGTAAATAACTATGACAACGCCATTATATCAGCAAACTATTAATTTTTCCATAATTCTCAATTAATTAATATAATTTTTAAATGTTTGTAATGTGATAATACGAAAAATAGTATTAGATTATGTCAAATGTGCTTGTACTTTATTTTATTAAGAGTAAAATAATCGTAATTACAATTTGAGGTGGTATAAAATGGATTGGTTTACAATCGCGCAATCTAGAAAAGATGAGTTAATTTTAGAATTACAACATTTAATTCAAATTGAAAGTGTTCTTGATGAGGATGGAGCTACTGAGTCAGCGCCTTTTGGTCAAGGTCCGTTAAAGGCATTGCAATTTATGCTTCAAAAAGGGGAACAGCAAGGATTTATTACAAAAAATGTAGACAATATTGCTGGCCATATCGAAATGGGAGAAGGACAAGATATACTGGGAATTTTATGTCATGTAGATGTTGTTCCAGCTGGGGATTCATGGACATATCCACCCTTTAAAGGTGAAATTGCAGATGGGAAAATTTATGGTCGTGGTGCAATAGATGATAAAGGACCGACGATGGCAGCCTGGCTGGCGATGAAAATGGTGAAGGATGCGGGGGTCAAATTAACCAAACGTGTTCGAATGATTATAGGAACAGATGAAGAAAGCGGCTTTCGCTGTGTAGAGCGTTATTTTGAAAAAGAAGAGATGCCTGCTATTGGTTTTGCTCCAGATGCAGATTTTCCGATGATTAATGCTGAAAAAGGAATCGCGGTGCTTGATTTTTCACAGCAGGGTCCAATAAGTAAAGATGAGGAATTAGTTGCTTTTCAATCTGGTCATCGTACAAATATGGTGCCGGACTTTGCAAAGGCTATTGTTCAAAACTTACCAAATGAAATTGAATCAGAATTTCAGAAATTTTTAGAAAAAAATATGACGGAAGGTACTTTAACGAAAGAGGAAAATAGATATATAATAACTATTAAAGGAAAGTCAGCACATGCATTGGAACCAGAAAAAGGTAAAAATGCAGCAGTATTGCTTTCAAGATTTTTACAAGGATTTATAACTACGAATGCAAGTAAGCAGTTTGTATCATTTATGGTAAATGCTTTCGACAACGATCATTATGGGACAAATTTAAAGTTAAATTTTGCTGATGAAATGTCAGGTCAAACAACCTTAAACCCAGGTATCGTTCTGTTTCATAATGAACATGGCGGACGTATTCAAGTTAGTATGCGTTATTCAGTTTCATATCCATTTGAGCAAAAAATTACAGAAGCAGGTGATCTCTTATCCTCTTATGGATTTGCACTTGATGTTGTATCAAACTCAGCTCCGCATTATGTTGCTGAAGAAGAAATGCTCGTTCAAACATTACTAAAGGTATATCGAAAGCATACTGGCGACTTATCAAAGCCGCTATCTACTGGTGGTGGGACGTATGCACGTACAATGGAAAAAGGGGTTGCATTTGGTATGTTATTCCCTGGTGAACCTGATGTTGCGCATCAAGCAGATGAATTTGTTGTCATTGAAAATTTAATTAAAGCAGCTGCTATTTATGCTGAAGCAATTGTAGAACTAGCTAGTGAAAAATAATAAGAAGGACGTGGGAAAAGTGGGTTATACATTATGGAATGATAAGATTGTGAATGATGATGAGGTTATTATTGATAAGGAAGACCGTGGATATCAATTCGGCGACGGCGTTTATGAAGTAATCAAAGTATACAATGGCGAAATGTTTACAGCACAAGAACATATTGATCGTTTTTATTTGAGTGCTGATAAAATTAAAATCACTATTCCTTATACAAAAGATAAATTAATTAAACTACTTCATGAATTAATAGAAGCAAATAATTTAAATACAGGAAATCTTTATTTCCAAATTACACGAGGTACTTCTCCACGTAATCATTTGTTCCCAGGTGATGATGTATTGCCAGTACTAACTGGAAATGTAAAAGAAGCGCCTCGTTCAGTAGAAAATATGCAAAATGGTGTGAAAGCAACAATACTTGAAGATATTCGTTGGCTGCGCTGCGATATAAAATCATTAAACTTATTAGGTGCTGTTTTAGCTAAACAAGAAGCACATGATAAAGGCTGCTATGAAGCAATTTTACATCGTGATGGAACAATTACTGAAGGTTCTTCGACAAATGTCTTTGGCATTAAAGATGGGGTGCTATATACTCATCCTGCTAACAATTTAATTTTGAGCGGAATTACACGTGGTGTTATTTTAACTTGTGCGAAGGAAATTGGCCTACCTATTAAAGAAGAAGCATTTACGACAGAACAAGCATTGAATATGGATGAATTATTTGTTTCTTCAACAACTTCTGAAATTACACCAGTAGTAGAAGTGGATGGAGTGAAAATTAACGGTAGCGTTATTGGCGAATGGACTCGTAAATTACAAGAACAATTTACAACAAAAATTCCACAGCCATTACATTCTAATAAATAAGAAAGAAACTTTTTTAGAATAACATAGTTTCATTAAATGATAGAAAAATTAGGAGTGTAGGCAAAGTTTAAACTGACTTTAAGAGTACAGTTCACTTTTGACTACACTCCTTTTTCTATTTATGACCTTTTAAAAGCAGCTGTTCTGACGATCTAGCAAACACTTGTCAGAAGTTTATCTGCAAAGATAGCAGTGTTAGGTACAACATAAGTATAAAAAGCGAATGTCGACAGTCTGAACTTCTGTTGATAGTCATATTGAGATGCAGGTTAGCCCCTATTTTTTTTTCTTTCCCTCATGTAAAATTGAACCATCGGCTATAGATTAGATAGGAGTGTTTTAATTGGCTCAATTAGTAAAGCTTCAAGATTATATTTCAAGATATCAAATGAATTTAACTAGGTATCCAACTCAGTTTGTACGTTTAAAGAAAAGCCAGTGGGAGAGAGTGAAGCATCAATGGTTATCGGGAGAAGAAATTCCTGAGTGGGAACATATTGATAATCAGGAGGAAATTCAAGAACCAAAAAGACGTATTTCCCTGTTAAAAAAATTTAAGTTCAAAAAACAAGAACTGGAAGAGGAAGATATCGAAAAAGTTGATGTTTCGAATGAGTTAATTAATCAAGAAGATGAAATTCAAGAAGAAGAGACTACATTATTCTTTGAGCCAAAAATAGTGTATTATCCTAGTACGTTGGAAGAATTAAAAAGAATGTTTTTTGATCAATTTTTTCATTTTCAAATAAAATGGGCAAGCTCGACATTACGTGAAAAATCCTATGTTGATCCGAGATTTATGCGGGATACTATGCTAAGAAGCTTGCTTCAACGCTTTCCAGATAGTTATTTAGTATTTTATTACCCTATTGTGAAAGTAAAAAAAGCACCGGTTGAATTAGATATTATATTATTAACACCGACAGAATGTATTTGTATAACAGTTGTTGAAGAAGAAAATTCAGCTGTTTTTGTTGGAAACAGTGATCGTTTTTGGACAAAAAAAGTAGGGAAAATCGATAAAAAAGTGCTAAATCCAATTATTCAACTTAACAGGATGGAATCAATAATTTCGCAGCTGTTTATCAATAATGATGTTGAAATGCCTATTCGAAAAGTACTACTATCAAGAAATGGCTATTTTGATTATCCTGGCTCAATCTATAATGTACAGTTTGTGGATAAACGTGAGTACCCAAAATGGATGCTGCAAATGAAACGGTCAACTTCCCCTATGAAACGTATGCAAATGCATGCAGCTCAAACGATTTTGCAATCCGTCCAAACTACCTCATTTAACCGAGATATTTGGAATGCTGAGCAACAAGAGGAAAAGTAAGCGTGAAGCTATATTTTATTATTAATGAATTTGCAGGAAGTGGGAAAGGGAAGAAAGTTTGGCAGCAATTAAGGAAAGAATTAACTACACCTTCCTTCAATTTTACTTTTACGAGATATGAGGGACATGCAAGTAAGCTTGCAGAACATTTTTGTGAAAAGGCATTAGCTTCTAATCAGACAGCTTTAATCATAGCAATTGGCGGAGACGGGACTATTCATGAAGTGGTAAATGGTGTTATAGGGTATAGTAATGTCTTAGTTGGTGCTGTTTGTGCTGGATCGGGAAATGATTTTTCAAGAGGCTATGCTTCTTTCCAAACAGCACGCCAAATTGATGACTTTATGATGCACAGTGGGAGAGCTTTTCAAGAGAAGGACTGCGGTATAGTAAAGCTGAATAAAGAAAATCTAAAAAAAGTATTTTGTGAATAATACTGGAATCGGCTTTGATGCATATATAGCTTATAAAACAAATAATTCAAAAATAAAGAAAAGATTAAATAAAATAGGTCTTGGGCAGCTCAGCTATATATATTTTGTTCTATATTGCTTATTTACCTATAAATTATTTAAATTAACTATTCAACAAGACGGACAACAGTATACATACGAAAAAGTATGGTTTGCAACAGTTTCAAATCAGCCTTACTTTGGAGGTGGCATGAAAATATCCCCAAATTCTTGTTCAAAAGATGGACTAATAGAGTTAACAATTGTCTATAATCTCTCAAGATTTAAACTATTACTGCTCTTTATAACTGTTTTTTTCGGTGCGCATACACGATTAAAGGAAGTTGTTCAAATAAGCAGCAGCAAGTTCATTTTAAGTGTAGATAAGGAATTGCCGTGCCACGCAGATGGAGAATTAATAGGAACTACAAAGAAAGAGTCGGAAATTACTTATACTGTAAGTTTGAATAGTTTGAAACTAGCCGATGTAAAATAGCGAAAATATGAAATTATAAGAAATATAAGTTATAATAAAATGGAATTTCTCTTCATTCAGCAATTATATTAGGTGGGTGAAGAGCAAAGGTGTAATTGATGTACAACTAGAAATGAGGATAAATGAAGTGAGATTAAGAAATAAACCATGGGCAGAGGAATTCATAAATAGTCATCCAGAAATTATTATTCCAAGCCCAGAGCAATATAAAGGGAATTGGAAAGAAGTATTTGGAAATGATCATCCTCTTCATATAGAAGTTGGGACGGGGAAAGGTCAATTTGTTACGGGAATGGCGCTTGCAAATCCAACTATTAATTATATTGGAATCGAATTATATGATAGCGTCATTGTAAGTGCTTTAGAAAAAGTTTTAGATGCAAATACACCGCCAAATTTACGATTATTAAAAGTAAATGGGGCAGATTTAGATAAATATTTCCAAAAAAATGATATTAGTCGTGTTTACTTGAATTTCTCAGATCCTTGGCCGAAAACACGTCATGCAAAGCGTCGTTTAACGCACGAAGGATTTTTGAAATTATATGAGTCGATTTTAATCGATAATGGTGAGGTTCATTTTAAAACGGATAATCGTGGCCTCTTCGAATATTCCCTTGTAAGCATGTCTGAATATGGTATGCTGCTAAAATATGTATCACTTGATTTACATGCAAATATGCCGGAAGACAATATTATGACGGAATATGAAGAAAAATTTTCAGCTAAGGGCCAGCCGATATATCGTCTAGAAGCACAGTTCGTTGCCAAATAAGGAATTATGATTAGTTAACGGTTGTGTAATTTAAAGATGAAGAAGTGGGCTTAACATCTATCGATTAGAATCATTTCAATTGAAATAGTTGTAAAGGGGAGAGATGGATGGATACGTTTCAATTTCACAACATGTCATTAACATGGCTTAATGGGGGTGTAACTTCTTTAGATGGTGGAGCAATGTTTGGGGTGGTGCCGAAACCTCTTTGGTCACGCAAATATCCTGTAAATGAAAAAAATCAGATAGAACTTGCATGTGAACCGATCTTGCTTCAATATGAGGGGAAAAATTACTTAATCGATAGTGGTGTCGGTTTTAATAAATTAACAGAAAAACAACTTAGAAACTACGGTGTAACCGAAGAATCGACAATATTACAAAGCTTAGAAGAGCTTGGGCTTACTGCAATGGATATTGATGCCGTATTAATGACGCATCTGCATTTTGATCATGCTGGAGGATTGACTCGCTGGGAAGGAGATGTACTAGTTCCGACATTCCCGAATGCAAAAATCTATACGACTCAAATTGAATGGGATGAAATGAGAAGCCCTAATATCCGTTCCAAAAATACGTATTGGAAGGAAAATTGGGAGCCCATTCAAGAGCAAGTGGAAACTTTTACAAATTCATTAGTTGTTGCACCTGGCTTAGAGATGATTCATACTGGTGGGCATAGTGATGGTCACGCAATTATAAAATTATCGCAAAACGATGAAACTATGCTTCATATGGCTGACATTATGCCAACACATGCTCACCAAAATCCATTATGGGTTCTAGCTTATGATGATTATCCAATGACAAGTGTATTTGCAAAGGAAAAAATCATGAAGGAAGCTCTTGCAAACGGCTATAAATTTATTTTTTACCATGATGCTTATTACCGCATGATTCAATGGTCGCCAGATGGAAAAGAAGTAATTGATTCATTAAAACGAGGCAAAGAGGCAAAAATACAATTTCAAACGAATTTATAAAAGAAAGCTGTTCGATTTGATTATCGAACAGCTTTAATATTAACTTTGTTTTATAAGTTCTACCACTACACCTGACCGTGCATCGGCCGCGAATTCATATGTCTCCATTTCACCATTGACAACTCTTGAAATACCCCCGCGATATACTGGAATTGTCATAATGCCATTCCTAAATTCTTCAGCTTTCATATAAATCCAAGATCCATCAATTGGACTTTCTTTTTTAAATTCAGCTTTTACATTATTTAAAACTTGATTTGCAGAAATAAATGGAGAAATTTTTTCAGAAGTTTCTTTAATGATAATTGCTGCAGCTAATCCAGTAGCTACACCTATTAAAAAATCCCGTAATTTCATTTGCCATCCTCCTTTAAGTATTCCTTATTTTAACATCAATTTTTAAAGAAGTCTTGCAGTACAATATGAATTTATTGTTGCTCCTTTAATATGCCCCCAATGATTGAAATTTCACTTTATGGTAAAATGAAGAACAAATGAAATAGGGAGTGTTTATTGATGAACGAGGAGACTTTGCGGTTATTTAAAACTTTAACGGAATTACCTGGCGCACCAGGCAATGAGCATGCTGTTCGTCAATTTATGCGAGGTGAGCTTGAAAAATATTCTGATGAAATAATACAGGATAATTTAGGCGGAATTTTTGGCGTTAGAAAAGCAAAGGATATTAGCGCTCCGAAAATTTTAGTTGCTGGTCATATGGATGAAGTGTCTTTTATGGTAAGGGATATTACAGAAAACGGTATGATTCGTTTTCAAACATTAGGTGGTTGGTCTAACCAAGTGTTGCAAGCACAGCGAGTAACCGTTTATACAAAGAATAAGGAGATTCCTGGGGTCATTGCATCGATACCACCGCATTTATTAAGAAATACTGAAAATAATAAACAAACAGAAATAAAGGATATGCTGATTGATGTAGGTGCAGATAGTAAAGAGGATGCGCTTGAAATGGGTATTCGACCTGGTCAATCGATTATTCCAATATGCCCGTTCACTCCAATGGCAAATCCGAAAAAAATTATGGCAAAAGCTTGGGATAACCGTTATGGCTGCGGACTAGCGATAGAATTATTAAAAGAATTAAAAGATGAAAAGGTTGTAAATAATCTTTATTCTGGTGCGAATGTAATGGAAGAAGTTGGTCTCCGTGGTGCTCAAGTATCTGCTAATATGATAAAGCCAGATTTATTTTTCGCATTAGATGCTTCGGCTGCAAATGATACTACAGGGGATAAAACCCAATTTGGTCAATTAGGAAAAGGAACACTTCTAAGAATTTACGATCCGACAATGGTAACACATCGAGGCTTGCGTGAATTTATTTTAGATACTGCTGAGTCTAATGATATTCCTTACCAGTACTTTGTTTCGAATGGTGGAACGGATGCAGGGAAAGTGCATATAGCAAACGAGGGAATTCCAAGTACTGTAATAGGTATTTGTTCTCGATATATTCATACCGCTGCTTCTATAATTCATATTGATGATTATGCAGCTGCAAAAGAACTGCTTATTAAGCTGGTAAAATCACTTGATCGAACAACGGTTGAAACTATTCTAAACAATGCGTAAAATAGTAAAGGTAAAGAAGGTGCCCAAATCGGCATCTTTTTTATTGAAGTTTGCGTCTTAATATTAGATCCATGTAGATTTGGATTGTTGTGATGGAGATGAATTTAGTGCAAATAGCAATTGGAACAAAAAATAGAGCAAAAACTGCAGCTATTAAAAATATAGTAAATACATTTTTTGATGATGTACATTTTGAGCAGTATTCAGTACCTTCTAATGTATCAGAGCAGCCATTTTCAAATGAAGAGACGAGGCAGGGTGCAATTAACCGAGCAATAAATACGTTAAAATCATCGAATGCTGATTTGAATTTTGGATTAGAGGGAGGAGTCTGCGAAATAGATGGATTAATGTATTGTTGCAACTGGGGAGCAGTTGCTTTAAAAGATGGTACTATTATCTCATGCAGCGGTGCACAATTTTTGCTCCCAGAAGAAATTGCAAATGAATTACGGGCTGGCAAAGAATTAGGACCTGTTATGGATGAGTTTACTAAACAAAAAGATACGAGATCTAGTTTAGGAGCTGTTGGTGTATTTACTGCTGGTCTTGTAGACCGTACTGAAATGTTTGAGCATATTGTTAAACTATTAATTGGTCAATATTTATATATCAAAAATTAAATATTGCAATGCAACTTAAATGCAACATCATTAATCAATAAATAACTATTAAGAAATTGGTAGAAAGTGAGGCATACATATATGAAACGCAAGTGGTTTTTCGGACCTGCTGTTTTAGTTTTAATATTAGCACTAGCAGGGTGTGGCAAAACTGTTGAAGAGCAGATTAATACAGGAGTAGCAAATGCACAAACTGTATTCGAAGAAAATGCTCAAGAACCTAATAAAACAATTGGAGATATTGAATTATATCTGCCTTCTGGCTATAACGTGGAGAAAAGTGATGATGTTAATAATTTAATAGTTACAAAAGGAAAGGACAGCTTCATTTTATTTGTTAATAGCAATGAAAAAGAAGATAGCAACTTGCATTATGAATTATTAAAGAATGATAAATCAAAAAAAATCGTTAAAGAAGAAACTGTTGAGTTTGATGGGGCATTTGGTTTTACAGCAGTAGTTGAGTATGATGAAGAACGCTTTGAATTAATCGCAAGCTGTGGTGGCGTGAAAATTTCAACCATTTCTGAAGATAAAAATATAGATGGAAAACTTGTTGATATGATGACAATTGTTCGTTCTGTTAAATTAGTTGAAGAAGCTGACCAGACAAACTAATCGATAGAAATTAAAACTTTTGTTACAATATAATTAAATGCTTTTAAAGTACGGTTCACTTTATGTGAGCCGTTTATTGCTGTTTAGGAAATATTAAAGAAAATACTTAGAAGAATTTTAATTAGTATCGGTTGGGTGAATGTGAGGGGTGAACACGATGTTGGTTATGGAAGGTGTCACAAGGCGAGACTTTCCCGCTCCTACACAAGTTACAGAGCCACGTTAAAAAAGCTTCTCAAATGAAAAGGATGTGATTTAATGAAATCGAAGGAATTGGTAGAGCAATTAAAATTGCGATTAGGAACCGAACAATTTGAATTTATTTTTGATAAAGAAAAAGATAGTTTAAGACTTAATCATAAATCATTAAATCGAGGAATGGATATATTACTCCCAGATATTTTAGCGAAATATCATACAAAAAAAGAGAAGGCGATTGATGAAGTTGTCTACACAATTGAGCAAACATTTAATGCAATGAAAAAAGAACAGTCAGAAGGATTCCATGATTTATCTTTAGTGTATCCAGTCATCCGTTCTGCCTCTTTTCCATTAAAATCAAACGAAGGTCATCCATTTGTTATGACAGATCATACTGCTGAAACACGGATTTATTATGCACTTGACTTAGGGACAACCTATCGATTAATTGATGAGTCCATATTGGGAAAATTAAATGTTTCAGCAAATCAAATTCGGGAAGCCGCACGTTTTTCAGTTCGGAAATTATCGACAAAAACCAAAAAGGATGAAGTTGCTGGAAATATTTTTTATTTTCTAAATGAAAATGATGGTTATGATGCAAGTCGTATTTTGAACGAATCGTTTTTAAAGGAAATGAAATCAAAAATCGAAGGTGATATGACCGTTTCAGTTCCACATCAAGATGTGTTAATTATTGGTGATATTCGGAACGAAGTAGGTTATGATGTATTAGCACAAATGACAATGCATTTCTTTACAGTTGGTGCCGTTCCAATTACATCATTATCATTTGTATATGAAAATGGTGAATTAGAACCGATATTTATACTAGCGAAGAATAAAGTAAAAAAGGAGCAAGAAGAGTAATGTTAATATCGTACAATAAGAAATATGTTGGAGATGTACTATTAGTACAATTAGCATCTGAAAGAATCGTCAATACGGAAGTTGAGAAAATTGGTGATTTTGCAATTTTAAAAGAGAAGGCAACAGGGGAAATAAAAGCATTTAATTTATTCAATGCAAGTAAATATATAGATTTAGATGTGGAAGGAAATGTGGAAGTAACACCTGAGCTAGTACAAAAAATTGAAAAAGCTATGGATGAAAATGGAGTAAAAGTTTCATTAGATATCGACTTTTCACCGAAATTCGTAGTAGGTTATGTAGAGGAAAAAGAAAAACATCCAAATGCTGATAAATTAAGTATTTGTAAAGTAAATGTAGGCGAAGAAGTATTACAAATTGTATGTGGTGCACCGAATGTTGAAGCTGGGCAAAAGGTAGTAGTGGCAAAAATAGGAGCAGTTATGCCTTCTGGGTTAGTTATCAAGCATTCTGAATTACGAGGTGTTGCTTCAGAAGGAATGCTTTGTTCAGCACGTGAATTGGCAATTCCAAATGCGCCTTCTGCAAAAGGTATTTTAGTATTGGATAATGATACTGAAGTTGGAGTACCATTTGAAATTCCTTCAACATTATAATATCGACAAGCCAAAGAGATTCTAACAATAGTTGGAGTCTCTTTTCTTTATATAGAAACAACGATTAACAAATACATGTAAAATTGTAAATTTAAAGGAAAATCAACAATTCAAATTATTAGAAGTATGATAAACTGTAAAAAGATGCTCAATTGCTAAAATTAATTATTTTCTGAATAAATATCCTGTTGGAAGGGTGATTGAAATGAGACGCAAATGGATTGTAACAGTACTAATAGCTGTTATCGGAGTCGTTTTTTTAACGATGTATTTAAATCAATCAAATACTAAAGCACATCCTAATGTAATAATTGAAACACAAATTTCACCAGTAGATGATAAAACTTATGACAGCATTGGTAGTTTGGAATATGTTAAAAACCCGGAGAAAGATAATTTCAAACTACTAAAATCACTTGTAAAAGTCACTTACCCAAAAAATGTACAAAATGTAGAAATAGAATTTTCAAAAACATATAAAGAATTACTTGGTGATGATATTTATTGGACCGGGGAGATTTGGGAATATCCTCATCCGGACGATAACACAATTGAACATTACCATGAAATTATTATCTATACAGGTGAAACAAATGAACAACAACTAAAAGATATGCTTAGTAAAGGAACAATGAAAGTAACCTGGAAGGAAAATGAAAAAGTAATAAGTGAGAAACACACTCTTGATGAAGCTGTTTTATTTAAGAAATAGTAGGTTTAGCGACAAATTCTGTTAAAAAACCACCAGTGATATTACTGGTGGTTTTAATTTTAACTAAATGTCTCACCATTGTTATAAAATTGCAATCTATTTATGATATGATTTTGATATAAAATATCTTATAAAAATCGTTAAATTTTAAAGTATAAAGCTGTAAAATTAATAGATGAAATGACTAAATCAGGTTAATTTAAGATACCTATATACATATAATTACATTATAATATAAAAGCTATGTCCATAGAAAAGAGTGAGTATATTGAATTGGTTTAAAAAACAATTAAATAAATTATTTGATAATGAAATAGAAGATGATGAAAATTATTACGATGATTTAAATTATGAGGAAGAAAACTCAAATTCTTATATAAATGAAAACCATATAGTTGAACAACAAAATTATACAAAAAGGTCAAGTTTTCGTTTTCCACTTATTGCAGATGATGAATTAGATTCAACAAAAACTGTCCAAGCTTCTAGTGAAATAAACAAGAAGCAATTTCCAAATGATAGAATCGTTGAAAATCCAATCGATAGACCTAAAAATTTTTATCAACCAAATGCGATATCTAAAGTGTATGATGTTGAGGTTTCTGGGATTAAAGAGCTTTTAGAAAAACGTCAGCGAATTAAAGGCTATTCCAATGTATTAAATCAAAATGCAACGAAAATTCGAAAAGTTGAAAAGCCAAGAAGTGAAGAGCGGATAATAAAAGAAGTTATCAAACAACAGCAGCCTATTCGAGTAAAAACTGCAAATAACCCACAGGAAAGTAAACGAAGATTCATTCCAACGGATGTACCTTCTCCTGTTTATGGCTATAAAAAGCCGAGTAACATTGGTGACCTGTTAGAAAAAAAGCAGAATCATGATAAACAACAAATTACGAAGTACTACGAAGAAGAGAATGATATTGAGGCATCAACTGAAAATGTTCAATTAAAAAATAACATCAGTGCACCTAGTTTAACGGAAAGCTTTCAATCATTAGAGAGTACGAACAATTCGATTGAAACGATAAATTCGCGCGGGAAAATAGCAGAATCAGTTGAAACAGTTCAATTAGCTGAAGAAATTACGAGTACAGTTGAAACAATTCAAATAGCAGAAAAAGCGAGTACATTTGAAATAGCCCAAGCTGCAGAAGAAATGGCAAGTTCGGTTGAAGCGATTCAAACAACAGAGGAAATGCTAAGTTCGGTTGAAGCGATTCAAGCAACTGAAGAAAAAGCAAGATCAGTTGAAACAGTTCAAGAAGCAGAGGAAATGCTAAGTTCGGTTGAAGCGATTCAAGCAACTGAAGAAAAAGCAAGATCAGTTGAAACAGTTCAAGAAGCAGAGGAAATGCTGAGTTCGGTTGAAGCGATTCAAGCAACTGAAGAAAAAGCAAGATCAGTTGAAATATCTCAAGAAGCAGTGGGAATGGCAAGTTCGGTTGAAACAATTCAAGCTGCAGAAGAAACTACGAGTACAATTGAAATCGAAGCAGAAGAAAAAACAGAACCAAGTGAGATGGTTCAAGCAACTGAAGAAACATTAGAACGAGTTGAACTAGAAAAAACTGAAGAAATAGTTGGTTCTATTGAAATGGAAAAAACAACAAAAGAAATAGCAAGTATAGATGAAATGATTCAAGTTGGCGAGGAATTTATTCATACAGTTGAAATCGCTGAGGAGCTAGGTGAAATTCAAAATCCCCAAGCTGAAAATATGGAAGTAAATAAGCAAATTTTCGAGCAATATTTAAGTAATAGTTTCATAGATATTGATAGAGAAGATGAACAAAAACCAGTTGTTTTAAACAACGTGATTTACGAAAACGCCGAAGAAATTCCGATATTGGCCGAAGAAGTAGTCGAAGCTCCTGAATCGGTTGGCGATTTAACAGAACAATCAAAAAATATTACTGAAGAAACTGAGTCTGACTTTTCTGATGTAACAACTTTGGAAAAATATGAAGAAGAAAAAAAAATAATTGAACCGCTGGATGAAAATTTAGAGAAAAGCGAGCAACCAAAAGGGAGTAAGCTGCCTTTTAACGTATTAATGCTAAAATCCGATAAAGAAAAATATGCAGCCAAATTAGCACAAAAAGAAATGCAGCAACATAATGATGATATTAAAGAAATTTCTAGGCACTCACCTCATGTAGTTTCAAAAACTGTTATTGAACAAACAACTGAAGTAAACAATCAAGAAATGATAGATCATCATTCAAGTACAGATGCAGCGTTCACAGAACAGAAAATGATTTTAGAGAATATAGAAGAGAAAGAAGACACAATAAGTGAATTAAATGTAACAGAAAATATTGAAAAAGCATCACCTAAAATATACAAAAAACCTTCACTGGATTTTTTATCGCCTCCTGAGGAAAAAACGGAAGATCGTGAGTGGATGGAGTCCCAGGCGGATGTTTTGGTTGAAGCATTGTCTTACTTCCAAGTAACAGCGCAGGTTGAATCAATTATGCAAGGGCCGGCTGTTACCCAATTTGAAATTACGGTAGGTCATGGTACAAAGGTAAGTAAAATTCGCAATTTAGCAGATGATTTGAAACTTGCTTTGGCTGCAAAGGATATTCGAATTCAAGCACCGATCCCTGGGAAAAGTTCTATCGGAATCGAAATCCCAAATCGTATTTCGCGTGCTGTTCGATTGTCTGAGGTAACATCCAGTGAATCATTTAGAGATTCTGAATCACCGTTAGAAGCAGCGCTTGGTCTTGATTTAACAGGGAAACCGGTAACAATTGACTTGAGAAAAATGCCGCATGGTCTTATTGCAGGGGCTACTGGATCGGGTAAATCTGTTTGTATTAATTCAATTTTAGTAAGTTTATTATATAAAGCGGACCCTCATGAGTTGAAACTAATGCTTATTGATCCGAAAATGGTCGAGCTCGCACCATTTAATCATATTCCTCATTTAGTCAGCCCGGTTATAACAGATGTGAAGGCTGCTACAGCTGCGTTAAAATGGGCAGTTGAAGAAATGGAACGTCGCTATCAATTGTTTGCGCATGCTGGTGTACGAGACTTGCCACGTTTTAATAAGTTAGCTGAACAAAACGGAGAGTATGGTCATAAATTACCTTATATTTTAATCGTGATTGATGAGCTTGCAGATTTAATGATGATGTCTCCAGCTGACGTAGAAGAAGCGATTTGTCGAATTGCTCAAAAAGCAAGAGCATGTGGTATTCACTTAATCGTTGCTACCCAACGCCCGTCAGTAGATGTCATTACAGGGCTAATTAAATCGAATATCCCAACTAGAATTGCCTTTGCAGTTTCTTCTCAAGTTGATTCACGCACTATTTTAGACAGTCAGGGTGCAGAGAGACTGCTAGGTAGAGGGGATATGCTTTATTTAGGTAATGGAATGAGTGCACCAATCCGTTTACAAGGAACATTTGTTACAGATGACGAAATCGAGGAAATTATCGAGCACATTCGTGAGCAAGGAGAACCTGACTACTTCTTTGAGCAAGATGAATTATTGAAAAAGACTGAAATGATTGAAGAAACAGATGAATTATTTGAAGAGGTTTGCCGTTTTGTGTACGAACAAGGGACTGCATCTACTTCTTCTATTCAAAGAAAATATCATATTGGTTATAATCGTGCAGCACGCTTAATTGACATGCTTGAAAGTCACGGATTTATTTCGGAGCAAAGAGGAAGTAAACCTAGAGAAGTTTTTATTACCGACACAGATTTAACTTCAATGTTTGATTAATGCTTGGAAAGTTGTGCTTTTGATAAAACTTATCTTTTGCGCAACTCTCTGGCAGTAAATTCTATATTGAATTTGTTGGAGGGGGCACTCCCTCTCATTTTTTTGCAAATAAGAAAATAAAAAACTCTCTTGTCTGCATAAGTGCAACTAGGCTAATCAGCAATAATGCTGAGCAATTAGCCAAGTTTTCTAATCGGATAACAAAAAAGCTTGATAAATTAGGAATATATGTGCAAATATTAGTTATCCTTCATATATCGTTTTATAAAATTAGTGCTATAATGGGGTAAGTTTTTAAAATATGGCACAAACTAACTAAAATAACAATTGTTTATTCAATGAGGTCAAGTACCTCGGGAGGTTCAAATATGACATTTTATCACTTTACAGGAATTAAAGGATCAGGTATGAGTTCACTTGCACAAATTTTGTTTGATTCGGGTGAGCAAGTTCAAGGATCCGACGTTGAAACATATTTCTTTACTGAACAACCATTAAGAGATCGAAACATTAAAATTTTACCTTTTGACGAAAATAATATTCAGCCAGGTATGACCATTATAGCTGGAAATGCCTTTCCAGATGACCACCCAGAGCTATTGCGTGCAAAAGAATTAGATCTGGAAATCATCCGATATCACAAATTTTTAGGAGAATATATTAAAAATTATACTTCTATAGCAATTACAGGAGCACATGGCAAAACTTCAACAACAGGTCTTATGAGCCATGTAATTGGTGGATATATGCCTACTTCATACTTAATAGGAGACGGAACAGGTACTGGTAAGGAGGATGCTTCATTTTTCGTTATGGAGGCATGCGAGTACCGACGCCATTTCTTAGCATATCAACCTGATTATGCAGTAATGCTTAATATTGATTTTGATCATCCAGATTATTTTGCGGATGTAGAAGATGTATTTTCGGCATTTGAACAATTAGCATTACAAGTTAAAAAAGCTATTATTGCATGTGGCGACGATGAGCACTTACAAAAAATTCAAGCGAATGTTCCAGTTGTTTACTATGGCTTTGGTGAGAACAATGATTTCTCTGCAAGAAATATCGAGAAAACAACTGAAGGTACATCGTTCGAAGTGTATGTACGCAATGAATTTTATAGTAAATTCTTCATCCCGCTGTTTGGAGATCATGCAGTACTAAATTCATTAGCTGTAATTTCTTTATGTCATTACGAGGATATTCCAGCACAAGTAATTCAAGAACGGTTAACTACTTATACAGGTGTGAAAAGACGTTTTACAGAGACGAAAATTGGGAATAATGTACTTGTTGATGACTATGCGCATCATCCAACAGAAATAAAGGCAACAATTCAATCTGCACGTCAAAAATACCCAGATCGACCAATCGTTGCGATTTTCCAACCGCATACTTTTAGTCGTACACAAGCATTTTTACAACAATTCGCTGATAGTTTATCTAAAGCAGATGCTGTTTATTTATGTGATATTTTTGGCTCTGCTCGTGAAAAACAGGGCGCATTGTCGATTGATGATTTAGGAAAGTTAATTGAAGGAAGTAGTATTATTCAAACTGAAAACATTGAGTTGCTAAAACAATACAACAATGCTGTTTTCTTATTTATGGGTGCAGGTGATGTTCATAAGTATCAAGATGCTTTTGAAGATTTACTGAAAAAAAGT
Source organism: Lysinibacillus telephonicus (assembly GCF_003966145.1). Taxonomy (GTDB): domain Bacteria; phylum Bacillota; class Bacilli; order Bacillales_A; family Planococcaceae; genus Ureibacillus; species Ureibacillus telephonicus. The sequence goes on along the minus strand of NZ_RXNR01000020.1, from coordinate 7,266 downwards.
GAAGAAACAGCTTAAACATTAAGTTTAGGCTGTTTTTCAAACTCTAGAAGGATTTTTAAAAATTTTGTCGAATAGTAATATTTATCAGACGTAGGAGGTTCATCATAATGGAAGTAATATTATACATCGCAGCACTTATTGCAGCAATTGGATTTTTAGTACTATGTATCAGTGTAGGAATGACATTATTCTCACTTAAAAATACATTAAACAGTATGGCAGGTACAGTAGCAGGAATTGAAGGGCAAATGGAAGGAATCACTCGTGAGACAACCTCACTTTTAGAAAAAACAAATACATTAGCTGAGGATATTACGCAAAAGTCTGCAAAATTAAATTCTGTTGTAGACGCTGTAAAAAATATTGGTGAATCCGTTAATGGTTTAAACAATTCAATCAATCAAATTACAACTTCAATTTCATCTGAAGTTAGTAAAAATGAAGAAAAAATCGCACAAGTTGTACAATGGAGTAATGTAGCGCTTGAAATCGCTGAAAAATGGAAACAAAGAAAAACGATTGATCAAGATGATGTTGATGAAGCTACTGAAAAAATTGTAAAAAAATCTTCGAAATTTAGAAGAAAAAAATAAAGAATTAAGGGGATGGGTATTATGACTGGGGAAAAGCCAAATTTTAACGAAGTAAAAAATGAAATAGCAAATTTACCTCTAAGTTCGGGGAAACATGAAGTAATATACGAGGAGGAGACATTGAACATGAAAGACTTTGTGATTGGTGCTTTAGTTGGAGGAATTGTAGGAGCAGCAGCTGGATTATTGCTGGCGCCGAAAACAGGAAGAGATTTGCGCAGTGATGTAGCTACACAAGCAGTAAATTTAAAAGATAAAAGTGTAACACTTTCATCGACTGCAAAAGAAAAAACTGTACAATTATCAAATCAAATTAAAGAACAATCTACTCAATTAGTAGATAAAGTAAAAACGAAGAATACAAAAGTTCCGCCAGTATTTGACGATGGCACAGTATCTTCTGAAGGCGAAGAGCCATTGGAAGATGAGACGTATGAAGGTGTAGATATGGCAGAAATTTCACGCCCATCTTCAATTTAATAAAACAGAATAATATGTAAATAAAGGACCGTCCCAAAAACAACATTTTGGAACGGCCTTTTTATTATTTATTAGTGAACAAATTTCGATATATTCCGTATATAAAATATCAAGTAAATCAAAAAATTTACCGATAAGATGTATTTGTAAAGGAGGGGAATGAATGTTAAAAGAATTCAATAATTTAATGGACTACATTGAAAAACATTTGACGGAAGAAATCTCTGGAGAAGATATATCAAAAATTGTAGGAATATCTGATTATCATTTTAAAAGAATGTTTTCTTATATGGCTGGCATGTCATTAAAAGAGTATATCAAAAATAGAAGATTATCAGTTGCAAATGAAGAATTAGTTAACGGAGCAAAAGTGACAGACATTGCCTATGAATATGGTTATCAATCTATAGAAGGATTTTCAAGAGCCTTTCGTGAATGGAGCGGTTTTTTGCCTTCAGAAGTAGCTAAGAACAAAATTCAAAAATCATTTCCTAAATTTACGTTCTTTATAGATGTAAAAGGAGGAATATCAATGGAATTCAAAATTGAAAAGAAAGAAAAGTTTAATATAGTAGGCGTATCGAAAAGAGTGCCAATTCAATTCGAAGGTGAAAATAATGCGATCATAGAACTGGCTCAGTCGATTACACGACAACAAAGGGATGAAATGCATAGGTTAGCTGATTTATATCCTCATCAAGTGTTGAATGTATCGTATGATTTTGATGATGGTTTTTTAGAAGAAAAAGGATACTTAACTCATATGATTGGTTTTGCAACGACAAAAAAGAATACATTCGATGATTTAGAGCAAATTTCTATTGAAGAAAGCTTGTGGGCAATTTTCCCTAATCAAGGGCCGTTTCCTGCTACACTTCAAGAAACACACGCTAAAATTTATTCTGAATGGTTGCCTTCTTCAGATTATGAAGTTGCAGATTTACCTGGGATTTCTTTTACAAAGTACAATAATTCTTCGGAAAATGTATATAGCGAAATATGGATGCCAATAAAAGGAAAAAAATAGCGATAAACTTGGATGATTATTCTGTTTACTGAGGGGATTTCAGTTAATACTTTCTATACAATACTAGACCAGTTAGTAATTATCTAACTGGTCTTTTTAAATTTGATAGTAATCAACCTTATCGCTAATAAAGCTTTTTATTTTCGTTATTTTTTGTGGTTGCTTTATCAGCCCGTTTGAATTCTTTTCGGTATAAAACTTCTTGCGTCGATGTCAATCCATTATCTTTTGTTGTTAACTGCTCATGCGGCTTTTTTTGTTCCTTCATTGTAAACACTCCTCTCATTTTTAGTCTTTATCAGTTTTTCCTTTATAACATTAGATATTCCATCTATTAAAATTCGAATAAAATTTTAAAAAGAGATACCCTTAATTTTATTTTTGGGTACCTCTGTTGGTAAGGATGTGATATTTATTTCTCGATTTTTAGCTTGTAACTGGATTTTCCGATAATAATATTTCTAATGAATCTCCACCGAAGATTTCTGCATCAAATGATGAAGGAATACCATTTTTTAAAATCGTAAAACTTCCTTTGAAATTCGATGGCAATTGCCAGTTAGAAAAACGAAACACATCTTGAAAAATCCATTGATTTGTATCTTTATTTATAATTTGAATAGCAGTTCCATTTGAAATAGTAGTTGTCGGTAGAGCAGCGACGCCATTTATTAACACTTCTCTGCAGACCTTTCTTAGTTCCACCTGTTCATTTTGGAATGTTACAACAATTTTATCTTCTAATAATAAATCTAATTTATTCACTACTGTATCTACTGTTGGAAGTGTTGTATCTTGGATTGTAATCGTATCTCCATCATTAATTGGATACTGTAGTTTTCCAGGTTTACCATTAATAAAAATCTTCGCCGAATACTCAGGCAAAAATAAAGGCTGCCCATCGACTAAAATATAAAATGACTGCAATTTTTTTAGAATATCAAATCGATTAATATGCTTTAATACTTCTTCTACGGTTTCAACGGTCTCTACTTTTACTTGATCATAATCTTTTAATTCCTGATCTAGAGAAGCGGCTTTATCATTTACATGTATAGTAGGCTCAATAGTATAGTTTGTTTCATTAACAGTAACGGTTTTTACTGTTGCATTATCAACAATGTCGCGGACTGTTGCTTGTGCATCTTTGCCGTTTCTTCCTTCAACTAAGGAAATCACATCACCATTCTTTATCTCTGTTTTTGTGGAAGCAATCTCTCCATTGACAAGGATGCTTGCAGGTTGACCGTGTTCGCCTGGAATAAGAATATTTTGTTCATTGACTGTTATTGATATTCCATGTCCTGGCCTTCCATATAACTGGTTTGCTCGAATATTTGCGGCTAAAAATGCGTCTGCAACAGTCATTTCCTTCATTTCAAACAACCGGACAATTTGATCATTTACAGTAATGGTCATATATTGTATTGGTGCCTTTTTTGCAGCAATCGCAATTCCTATAGGTGTTACAAGCTCTGGTGTAGCAGGGATTGAATCTTCCTTTGTTAAATTTTGAATTGCATCAATTCCACGAACTGCTACACGATTTGCAGGAAGCTGTAAAATTGTAGCTATTTCATTCGTTAAATTAGGCGTTAAACTTCCTCCACCGACTAGCATAATTGCTTTAGGAGGATTTTGATTATTTAATCTTAGAATTTCATTACTTATTGCTTCTGCTAATGCACGAATAGCTGGCTGAATAGCATCTAATACTTCACTTTTTGGATAAAGCTGATCAAAGCCTAATATATCTTTAATTAATATTGATTCTTCCGTTGCTAATTGTCGTTTAGCATTTTCAGCAATATGGAAATCTAATAAGAAATGATCACTTAAAGCCTCTGTTATTTCATCTCCAGCAGTAGGTACCATTCCATATGCAACAATTGTACCTTTATCCGTTATAGCAATATCTGATGTTCCGGCTCCGATATCAACTAGCGCTACATTTAATCGCCTCATAGAAGATGGAATTAGTACATTAATGGCAGCAATCGGTTCAAGCGTCAATGCTTCCATTTCTAAGTCGGCTCTTTTTAAAGCTGCTAGAAGTGATTCAACAACAACACGTGGTAAAAATGTAGCTATTACTTCAACTGTTGCTTCATTGCCTTGCTGATCAAGCAAACTGCCAATTTCCTCTCCGTCCAATCGATAGTACAGTACAGAGTATCCAACACAGTAATAATGATTTGAACTTGCGTCTTCCCTATGTTGCAGCAGTTGTTGCTGAGCCTGCTGAACTGCCTGCAGCTCTAGTCGACTAATATCCTCTTCAGTAAAGATTGGGCGATTTTTAATATTAACTGTAATGCTTGCTTGCTCTGTTTTTAAAGCTCGTCCAGCTGCTGCTACACTAACCTTAGTTAACGGCCCATGTTTTAATTCTAATTCAGCCTTAATTTCTTTTATTAGATCTGCCACATATAAAACATTATGTATTTGTCCATCGACCATTGCCCGTTCTTTATGTTCTTTCATGATAATATCAATGACATGAAAATGTTCGTTCTGCTCTTCTAAAATGATACCGACTACTGAACGAGTACCGATATCTAAAGCAAATAATTTCGAACTCACTTAAAACACATCCTTTCATAAAATATTATTAAATTCATTTTAGTGAAGAATAGTAGCATTTTCACAAGGTTTGCTTTAGCGAGTTGAAGCGCTAAATTAAAATGCGTGACAATTTGAATATTCTTGATTATAATAGGATTATTATTTTAAAATGTATCATACATTTCAGCAATCTGAAAGAGTTGGGTACAGTGAGAGGAGAAAAGGGAATGAGTGAGCAAAATCTAGAAGCACTTCGCAGTCAGATTGACGAATTAAACCTAGAAATTCTACGTTTAATTAACGAAAGAGCAGAAGTAGTAAATGAGATTGGTAAAATTAAAGAAAAACAAGGTGTTAACCGATACGATCCTCTACGCGAAAGACATATGTTGAATTTATTAAAAGAACATAATAAAGGCCCGTTAAATCAAATGACGGTTGATTATATATTTAAACAAATTTTTAAAACTGCTTTAAAACAATTAGAAGCAGATAAGAAAAAAGAATTGTTAGTATCTCGTAAGAAAAAGTCAGAAGATACTGTCATTGAGATTAATGGAGAAAAAATTGGTTCAGGCACACCTACATTTGTATTTGGTCCATGTTCAGTAGAATCATATGATCAAGTAGCAAAGGTAGCAGCTTCAATCCAATCTAAAGGATTAAAGTTAATACGTGGCGGTGCTTACAAGCCTCGTACATCTCCATACGATTTCCAAGGTTTAGGTCTAGAAGGGCTGAAAATTTTAAAACAAATTTCAAAAGAATACGGTTTAGCTGTTGTAACTGAAATTGTAACTCCTGCTCACATTGAGGAGGCGTTGGATTACATTGATGTCATTCAAATTGGTGCACGCAACATGCAAAACTTTGAATTATTAAAAGCAGTAGGTGCAACGAATAAGCCGGTTTTACTAAAACGTGGATTAGCAGCAACTATTGATGAGTTTATTCATGCAGCTGAATACATTATGTCAAAAGGTAATGAAAACATTATGCTTTGCGAACGTGGTATTCGTACTTATGAGAAAGCTACACGCAATACGTTAGATATTTCAGCAGTTCCAATTTTAAAACAAGAAACACATTTACCAGTTTTCGTAGATGTTACTCATTCTACTGGTCGTCGTGATCTATTATTGCCTTGTGCGAAGGCGGCAATTGCTATTGGAGCTGACGGGGTAATGGCAGAAGTACATCCAGATCCATCTGTTGCATTGTCTGATTCACAACAACAAATGGATATTCCACAATTTGATGCTTTCTACGAAGAAATTCAAAAATTTATGAAACAATACGAATTTAAAGCTTAATAATTATAAGTACCGGCCAATATATTTTGGTCGGTATTTTTTCATGTTTGTTAAATCTAAGCTTTGTGTTGAAAATGAAAAGGGAAGTGTCGTATGATTAAACATAACAATAGAAATAAAAGGAGGCGTATCCTTTGACTGTAACGATTTATGATGTTGCACGTGAAGCGAATGTTTCAATGGCGACTGTATCACGTGTAGTTAACGGAAACCAAAACGTAAAACCAGCTACGAGGAAAAAAGTACTTGAGGTTATTGAGCGCTTAGAATATCGACCAAATGCCGTAGCTCGTGGCTTAGCTAGCAAAAAAACAACAACAGTAGGCGTTATCATTCCTGATATTTCTAATAATATTTATGCCGAAGCAGCTCGCGGCATAGAAGATATTGCGACTATGTATCGGTATAATATTATTTTAGCGAACTCAGACCAAAATGAAGAAAAAGAATTATCCCTTCTCGATACGATGCTTGGTAAACAAGTTGATGGGATTGTGATGATGAGTGATGCCGTTACACCTAAATTGCGTCAGTCGATGGAACATTCTCCTGTACCAATTGTACTTGCAGGTTCTGTTGATGAGTTAGATCAATTTGCTTCAGTTAATATAGATTATTTCCAAGCGTCATATGAGGCAGTACAAATGTTAATCACTAATGGTCATAAACGGATTGCGTTTGTATCAGGTCCTCTACAAAATACAATTAACTCAAAGTTTAAGCTGGAAGGCTATAAAAAAGCACTTGAAGACGCAAATATTTCAACTGATGAGAACTTAATCGTTTCAGATGAAGGAACTTATGATAGTGGGGTTGAAGCATGGGAAACGTTGAGTGCTCTTGATGAACCGCCTACTGCATTTTTTGCTGGAAGTGATGAGTTGGCAATTGGGATAATTCATGGAGCACAGGATAATGGAAAAAATGTCCCGGAAGAAATCGAAGTGATTAGCTTTGAGAACTCGAAGCTTGCTCGTATGGTGCGTCCTCAATTAACAAGTGTTGTATTTCCTTTATATGATATTGGAGCAGTTGCTATGCGTCTACTTACGAAAATTATGAATAAAGAAACGATAGAAAATCAATCTGTTATTATTCCACACCGTATTGAAAAACGAAAATCGGTGAAATAATTGGTAAGATGCCGTTCTATTTCAGAACGGCATCTCAGGTTGTTGACAAAAGACCTTCAGAATGGGCTTATTCTGAAGGTCTTTTGTAATTTTAATAGATTATTGGGTATTTAACCGACTTATTTGGGGTAAAAACACTCTTCGAGTATTATATT